>NZ_AKKE01000062.1 GCF_000281975.1 Novosphingobium sp. AP12
GGCGCCTGCCGTGAGCGCGGGCTCGCACACTAGCGCGAATCGCGCTGCGCCGTTGCTGGTGACGACCAGAGTCGGCCCTGCCTCTTCCGCTTCGAACAGGTCGCGCCAGGCCGCCTTGCGCGCGTCGGCCTCGACGGTCCAGCCGGGCGGCGGCTCGGCGCGCGTATCCCATGCCGCGAGCGCCTCCGTACCGATCCGGGCAAGCACGGCGTCTTCGGCCTGGTCCTCGTCAGGGCCATGGTCGATCTCGCGCAGCCAGTCGCAGGATTGCGGGGCGGGAGCATCGGACTGCCGGTCGAGGACCGCTTGCGCCGTCGCCCGGGTGCGTGCCAGCGGCGACACGAGGACACGCGAGAAGTGCAGGCGCTCGGCCGCGAAATGGGCGCCAAGCGCGCGGCCCTGCGCCACGCCCGCTGCCGTCAGCGGCAGGTCGGTGCGGGCACCGATGCGACGCGGCGGCTCTCCGGGCTCGAAGGTGTTGCCATGGCGGACAATGACGAACATGCGCTCGCTCAAGCCGGGAAGGGGTCGCCGAGGCGCGCGATGGCCGCCTCGGCGAGGGCGATGTCAGCCGGCGTGTCGATGCCCGAAAGGGCATGTTCGGGCGCTTCGACTTCGACCGTGGCGATGGTCCGGCCGTTCTCCAGGAAGCGCAGTTGCTCGAGCCCCTCCAGCCGCTCACATGGCGTCGGCGGGGCCGATGCGAACCATTCCAGCGCCGCCATCCGGTAGCCGTAAAGGCCAAGGTGCTGCCAGACAGGAGAAGTAGGGCCAGCAGCGCGCAGTGCCGCCTCGTCGCGCATCGCGGGCAGGATAGTCTTTGAAAACCAAAGCGCGCGTCCCTGCCCGTCGCGCACGCAGGTGGTGCCGCTGAACGGCACCGACTGCTTGTGCTCCCGCAGCCGGTCGAGGCGCTGCCAGTCAAGCCGGTATACGGGCGTTGCCACGTCGGCCGTCCCGCCGCGCAGGGTGGCTATCAGGTCGGCGACCACGGTCGGCGCGATGAACGGTGCATCACCCTGCAGATTGATCACGAGCGCGGGGGGGCGGGGCCGCTGCAGGGCCGCGGCGCAGGCGCGTGCCGAGCCGGAATCGATTTCCGCCGCCGTCTCCGCGACATCGACACCGAGGTCGCGGGCATGTGCGGCGATACGCGGATCGTCTGTCGCCACCACGACGGCGCACCCGCCCGCCAGCCGCGCCGCCCCGCGCCCCACCGCGACTACACGCTCGAGCAGCGTGCGGCCAGCGATCGACAACAGCGGCTTGCCCGGCAACCGGGTCGAGCCGAACCGCGCCGGGATGACGATCAGGTCCGTCGGCAAGTTTGGACTGGAAGTCGCCACGAGCGTAGGAATATCAGGCAACGCCCGCCTTGACGATGTCGTGCATGTGCACGATCCCCGAAAGCCTGTCTCCGTCCACGACGAACAGCACCGAAACGGCGTTCTCGTTCATGACTCGCAGTGCATCAGTGGCAAGCGTATCGCCGGTGACCGTGACCGGGCTTGGCGACATGTGCAGGCCGATGTTGTCCTTGAGGTCGTGGACCGCGATGCAGCGCCTCAGGTCGCCGTCGGTGAAGGCCCCTACCAGACGGTCGTCCTCGTCGACCACCGCCGTACAGCCATAGCGCTTGCGGCTCATCTCGATCGTCGCGCTGGTCAGCGAGGCGTCGCGCCCCACTCGGGGAACGGATTCGCCCGTGCCCATGAGGTCCTGGATCGTGCAGAGCCGCGCACCCAGGTTTCCACCCGGATGGAAGGCGTGGAAATCGGACGATGTGAAGCCGCGCGCCTCGATCAGAGCGACTGCCAGCGCATCGCCCAACACGAGTTGTAGCGTCGTCGACGAGGTCGGCGCCAGCTCGTTGGGGCAAGCCTCGCGGACCGAGGGCATAGTCAGGCAGATGTCGGCGGCGCGCCCGGCGGTGCTGTCCGCGCGCGCCGTGGCGACGATCAGCTTCACACCGAAGTTGCGGCAATAATGAAGGATATCACCCAGTTCGGTGGTCTCGCCCGACCAGGTGATCGCCAGGACCACGTCGTCCTGCGTGATCACGCCCATGTCGCCATGGCTGGCCTCGCCCGGGTGCAGATAAAGCGCCGAGGTGCCGGTGGAACGCATGGTCGCCGCGATCTTGCGGGCAATATGGCCGCTCTTGCCCATGCCAGTGACAATCACGCGGCCCGGCGTAGCGGAAAGGATCTGGATCGCCTGCTCGACCGCACGCGCTAGGTCCGGCATCTGCAAAGCCGCCCGCAGCGCTTCAAGCGCCCTCAGTTCGATATCCAGCGTCTTCAACGCAGAAGAGGCATGCTGCGGCTGGAAAGCTTCAATCTTCATCGTACCCTGAACTTTATATGTATATTCAAGTAATTGTCGACTGCAGCAAGCCCAGAGCGTATTTGAATTCGCATGGGATTGCCAGCCGTTCGATTCCCCGCCAAAGGAGCCCTGCCGCAAAAACAGGGCTGTCCGCCGTACTCAAGTGACAGCGGTTGATCCAGTGGTTTCAAAATTTTAAGGCGCGTCTCTGGCGCGGCGAGGCAGGCATACCATGATATTTTGCGAACGGGAAATCGGTGCGGGCTCCCCGCTATTCATGATCGCCGGCCCCTGCGTCATCGAAAGCGAGCAGATGACCCTGACCGTGGCGAACACGCTTGCCGGGGTGGCGGAGCGACTTGGCCTGCTGCTGATCTTCAAGAGCTCGTTCGACAAGGCCAATCGCAGCTCGGACCGCTCGTTCCGTGGCCCCGGCATGGACGAAGGGCTGCGCATCCTCGAAAAGGTGCGCGCCGAGACCGGCCTGCCCGTCCTGACCGACGTGCATGAAGCCGGCCAGGTCGCTGCCGTGGCGCAGGCAGTGGACGTGCTGCAGACCCCCGCCTTCCTCGCACGGCAGACCGACTTCATCGCGGCGGTGGCTGCTTCGGGCAAGCCGGTCAACATCAAGAAGGCCCAGTTCATGGCGCCGGCCGACATGGCGCAGGTCGTCGCCAAGGCGCGCAACGCCGCCGAGGCTGCCGGACATAATCCGGATGCGTTTCTACTGAGCGACCGGGGAACGTCGTTCGGCTACAACAACCTGGTGTCCGACATGCGCGGCCTGGCGATCATGGCCCGGACCGGCTGCCCCGTGGTGTTCGATGCCACCCATTCGGTGCAGCTGCCCGGCGGCCTGGGAGAAAGCTCGGGCGGACAGCGCGAATTCGTGCCGTTGCTGGCGCGCGCGGCGGTGGCGGCGGGCGTCTCCGGCCTGTTCATGGAAACGCACCCGGATCCGGACACGGCCCTGTCGGATGGCCCCAACGCGCTGCCGCTGGATCAGTTCGAGCCGCTCCTTGCCCGGCTGCAGGCCATAGACGCGGTGGTCAAAACGCCCTGACATCGTCGCGCCGCCGCGTCGGACTGGCGAAAAACCCTGCATTGCCAGTTGCATCCGGTGTCAACTTGTCAGAAATGCCGGCGATGGCCTCCCCTGGGAAAACAACTACGAACCCGCGAATCCGGATCGCGAAAGTGTTCATGGCTCCTCTCTGGGCTCTGCAACTGGCCACTTCGGCCAAGAGCTTCCTCGACAATCCGATCCTGGGGTCGCCGCGTTTCAACGCGGCCGGCCTGCATGTCGGCCGTGTGAAGCTTGCCGCTGCGCTGTGTAGCTGGCGTCGGCGCCGGCTTGCGGGCAAGGTCCGGCCCGACTGGCGCGAGGCGTTCGACCGCGACGGCTTCGTCGCTATCCGCGACGTCGTTTCGCCTGCCGAATTTCCCGCCCTGCGCGCGGCCATCCTGGCCTACCAGGGGCCGGCGCGAGAGATGCGGCAAGGCGATGCGATAACCCGCAGGCTTGCCATCGACCCTGGGATGCTCGGCGCGATCGAACCCTTACGCGCGCTGCTTGCGCGCGAGGACTTGGCCGCCCTGTTCCACTACGTCGCCAGCTTCCGCACGACCCCGCTGCACTACATCCAGACCATCGTTAGCCACGATGGCGGCGAACACGGCGCCGATCCGCAGGAGACGCTTCATGCCGACAGCTTCCATTCCTCGCTGAAGGCATGGCTTTTCCTCAATCCCGTGGGCGCGGAGGAGGGGCCGTTCACCTACGTACCCGGCTCGCACCGCTTCACGCCCGAGCGGCTGGAATGGGAACGCCGACGTAGCCTGTCCGACCCGCATGCGATCGACCGCCTTTCGGCCCGCGGTTCTCCGCGCGTATCTACGCAGGACCTCGCCGCCATGAAGCTGGCCCCGCCCGAGGCCCTGGCGGTGCCAGGCAACACTCTGGTGGTGGCGGACACGCTCGGCTTCCACGCACGCGGCGCCTCGCTGCGGCCTGGCGAACGCGTGGAGATATGGTCCTACGCGCGCCGCAACCCGTTCCTTCCATGGCTAGGCGGCGACCTGTTCAGCCTGCCGGGCATCGCCGAGCGACGCGTCAACTGGCTGTGGGCAGTTCGCGACCGCCTCGAGGCGCGGATCGGTCAGCCTTGGCGTCCGGCGGGGACGCGCACGGCCTCAGCAGACGGCGAAACTCACTCGCCTTCCGCTAGGATGCCTCGAAGGTTGCGCCCGTAATCCGACTTGCCGAGCCCGGCGATCGCGCATTCCATTCCGGCGGCATCGATGAAGCCCTGACGCAAGGCGATTTCCTCGGGACTGGCGATTTTGAAGCCTTGACGCTTTTCCAGGATGCGCACGTATTCTCCGGCATCGAGAAGGCTGTCTGGCGTGCCGGTGTCCAGCCAGGCATAGCCGCGGCCCATGATCTCGACCGACAGTTCGCCGCACTCGAGGTAGACGCGGTTGACGTCGGTGATCTCAAGGTCGCCGCGCGGTGACGGCTTGAGGTTGGCAGCGATGTCCACCACCTGCTCGTCGTAGAAGTACAGGGGCGGTGACCGCCCAGTTGGACTGGGGTTTCTCCGGTTTTTCCTCGATCGACACGGCTTTCATGGTCTTGTCGAAGGCGACCACGCCGTAACGCTCCGGATCGGTGACGTGGTGGGCGAAGACGCTCGCACCGGTGCTCCGCGAAGCGGCGTTGGACAGCAATTCGGGCAGCCCGTGGCCATAATAGATGTTGTCACCCAGGATCAGCGCCGAGCTTTCTCCGGCGACGAAGTCCGCGCCGATCACGTAGGCCTGAGCAAGGCCGTCCGGGCTGGGCTGTACGGCATATTCAAAGCTCATTCCCCACTGCGAGCCGTCGCCGAGCAGTGCCTGGAGCGACGGTGTGTCGCGCGGGCGCGCCGCCGTGCGCGCCGGTTTCCTGGTCAGCCCGCAAATGCTGGTTTTGGCTAGGCGGGTTACGTCAACGACGAGCAGCGTCGCCGCATCGAGGGCCCGACGGGCGCCACCTTGGTGTATGACCACTACCGTGCCGACGGCTATCAGGTCGGTGGCGGTGTCGAGAACATGCTCTTTCAGGGCCGCGCGCCGGTCTACCTGAACGCCCAGTACGTCTATTCCAACTACCACGGCGGCTCCAACCGCCAGCGCGTGATGGGCGACGTCGGCATTCGCTTCAAGTAAGCCGGAGCAGGCAGCGTTTACGCTCCTGCGATGTTCAGGCCCGCGCCTTATCAGCGCGGGCCTGATCGCGTCGGCGCGAGGCGATCCACGCTGTCGTGCACGTCGCTCCCACTGGGCCCAGCCAATCGATCCATTGGTCCAGCTTCGTCCAGACCCTCAGGTCCAGCGGGCCCCACCAGGGCATGTTAGCGCGCAGGCCGGCGCCGTAGAGTTCGATCCAGCGGTATTCCGCCTGCGCCACCTCGCGGCCGATGAAATAGGCGGACGCCAGCGCCGCGCCCGCCCACCAGTTACGCGTGGCCAAACCCACTGCCGCCTGCAGGAGCAAGGCGACGACGATGTGTTCTATGTAGATCATGGGCGTGCAACGTATCACGGATGCGCCGGATGCGCCGGTGATGCGGTTCTCAGTCGTGCCTGAGCGCGGCCTTCAATGCGCGCCGCCACCCTTCGAGCAATCCCTCGCGCACCTCGGCGTCCATCGCTGGCAGGTAGCGCCGGCTGTGCGAGCGCGTCGCCGCGATGGCCTCGAAGTCCGGCCAGATGCCGACCGCGAGCCCCGCGAGGAAGGCCGCGCCCAGCGCCGTCGTCTCAAGGTGCTCGGGCCGCTCGACCGGCAGCTGCAGGATGTCGGCGAGAAACTGGCAGAGCCACTCGTTCGCTGCCATGCCGCCGTCGATACAGACCGCGGACGGGGTGCTGCCGCCGTCGGCGACCATCGCCTCGATCAGGTCGAGCGTCTGGTAGGCGACTGCCTCCAGCGCCGCGCGGGCGAGGTGGGCGGGCTCGGTGTCAAAGGTGAGGCCGGTGATCGTGCCGCGCGCCTCGGGGTCCCAGTGCGGCGCGCCGAGGCCCACGAAGGCCGGGACCATGTAGACGCCGTGGTTGCCATCGATCCGCGTCGCCATGTCGTTGGTCTGGCTGGCGTGGGTGATGATGCCGATGCCGTCGCGCAGCCACTTGATCGCGGCGCCCGCGGCGAAGATCGAGCCCTCCAGCGCATAGGTCATGCGCCCGTCGATGCGGTAGGCGGGTGTCGTGAGCAATCCGTTTTCGGAGGCGACCGCCTCTTCGCCGGTGTTGAGCAGGATGAAGCAGCCGGTGCCGTAAGTGGACTTGACCGTGCCCGGCGCGAAGCAGGCCTGCCCGAACAGCGCGGCCTGCTGGTCGCCGGCGATCCCCGCGACGGTGATCTCCGCGCCAAACAGGTCGGGGGTGGTGGCGCCGAAGACGTGGCTGCTGTCGTGGACCTCAGGCAACATCGCCATCGGCACGCGCAGGAGATCGCACAGTTCCCGGTCCCACTGCTGCGCGTGGATGTCGTAAAGCAGGGTGCGGCCCGCGTTGGTGACGTCGGTGGCATGGACCCTGCCACCGGTCAGCCGCCAGAGCAGGAAGCTGTCGATGGTGCCGAATGCCAGTTCGCCGCGTATCGCCCGCTCGCGGGCGCCGTCCACCTCGTCGAGGATCCAGGCGAGCTTGGTGCCCGAGAAATAGGGATCGAGCAGCAGGCCGGTTCGCGCCCGTACCAGCGGCTCGTGCCCAGCCTCGCGCAGCGCGGCGCAGGTCTTCGCGGTGCGGCGGTCCTGCCAGACGATCGCGCGGTGGATCGGCTCGCCAGTGGCCCTGTCCCACACGACCACGGTTTCGCGCTGGTTGGTGATGCCGATCGCGGCCAGGTCGGACGCGCCGAGGCCAGCTTTTTCGACAGCGTGCTTCACCGTGGCGACGACGTCGCGCCAGATGTCCTCGGGGTCGTGCTCCACCCACCCGTCGCGAGGGTAATGCTGCGTGAACTCGCGCTGGGCAGTGGCGACCGGCGCGCCCTTGGCATCGAAGACGATGCTGCGGGTGGAGGTCGTGCCCTGGTCTATGGCGAGGACATGCAAAGCTGCTGGCACTCTCGTCTCTCCCGTCCGTTCGACCTTGCGTTCCGGGTCGATGGCCTTTGGTGGTCAGTTGACTCGGACATCGTGATTGATGCTGGTAAGGCCAATCTCCTAGCCATATAGAGCGGCAGGTCAATCAGTGGCCGATCCGCAGTTAAAGCAAAAGGATGATCGATGTCCGATCCCGCGACCTCCGCATCCGCCGATCCCTCGGACGGCAGCGTCTATGATCTCCTCGTCGTCGGCGGCGGGATCAACGGCGCGGGCATCGCGCGCGATGCTGCGGGACGCGGGCTGTCGGTCCTGCTGGTCGAGAAGGAGGATCTTGCCTCGCACACCTCGTCGGCCAGCACCAAGCTGATCCACGGGGGCCTGCGCTATCTCGAATACGGCGAGTTCCGCCTGGTGCGCGAAGCGCTGATCGAGCGCGAGCGCCTGCTCGGCATGGCGCCGCACATCATCTGGCCGCTGTCGTTCGTGTTGCCACAGGTCAACAGCCCGCGCCCCGCCTGGCTCGTGCGCCTCGGCCTGTTCCTCTACGACCATCTCGGCGGCCGCAAGATCCTGCCCGCCACGCGCACGATCGCGCGGCTGGACAAGGACCTCAAGGGCAACGGGCTCAAGTCGGGCGCGATGAAGGCGTTCGTCTATTCAGACTGCTGGGTCGAGGACAGCCGCCTCGTCGCGCTCAACGCCATGGACGCCGCCGCGCGCGGCGCGCAGGTCCGCACCCGCACCCGCCTCGTCTCGGCCGAGCGCGCAGGCGGCGAGTGGACCGCGACGATTGCCGACGAGAACGGCAGCCGCGAGGTGCGCGCGCGCATCCTCGTCAACGCGGCGGGGCCGTGGGTGGCCGACGTCATCGGCCGCGTGCCCGACGCGCGCAGCGACCGGGGCGTGCGGCTCATCAAGGGCAGCCACATCGTCCTGCCCCGTCTCTATGAGGGCGACCACGCCTTCCTGCTCCAGAACCCCGACAAGCGCGTGGTCTTCGCGATCCCCTACCAGGGCGAATATACGCTGGTGGGCACCACCGACGAGGCTTGGGACGAGGCGCCCGGCGCCGCCGCCATCTCGCCAGAGGAAACGCGCTACCTGCTGGAAACCGTGGGCCGCTACTTCACGAAGCCGGTGGGCGAGGGTGATCTCGTGTGGAGCTATGCCGGCATCCGCCCCCTTTACGACGACCGCGCCAGCAGCGCCTCGGCGGTGACGCGCGACTATGTGCTCGACCTCGACGCCGAGGACGGTGCCGCGCCGATGCTCAACATCTTCGGCGGCAAGATCACCACCTACCGCAAGCTCGCCGAGCACGCGCTGGAGAAGCTGGCGCCGTTCACGCCCTCCGCAACCGGGGCGTGGACCTCAGGCGCGGTTCTGCCGGGGGGTGACATACCCGACGCCGACTTCGAGCGCTTCGTCGCAAAGCTGATCACCACCCACCCGGCGATGCCTGCAAAGTATCTGCGCCGCCTTGCCCGGGCTTACGGCACGCGGACCTCGTTCATCCTTGGTAGGGCGACCGACCCCGCCGGCCTCGGCCGCCATTTCGGCGGCGACCTTTTCCAGGCCGAGGTCGACTACCTTGCCGCCAGCGAATGGGCCCGCAGCGGGCGCGACGTGCTGTTCCGCCGCTCGAAGCTGGGCCTTCACCTCGGCGCCGACGTCGAGGCCGCGCTGGACGCCTATCTGGCCGGCAGAGCCTCGCGCTGATATGGGTAAACTGGTAAGATGACTTGTCGTCCACATCCATGGAAGGGATGAAACGGGCATGGCGGACCGCCTGAGGCTTTACCAGCGCGTAGCGCAGGACATCGGGGCCGGCATCCGGAACGGGAACTACCCCGCAGGCAGCCGCCTGCCGGCGGAACGCGACCTGGCCGAGCGGTTCAAGGTCAGCCGGCCGACCATACGGGAGGCGATGATCGCGCTGGAAATCCGCTGTCTCGTCGAAGTGCGGCACGGCTCGGGCGTCTACGTCGCAGCGAACCAGCCGCCGGATCGGCCGCCCACGGAACTCAACGTCGGCGCCTTCGAACTGGTCGAGGCGCGGCTGATGTTCGAGGGTGAGGCCGCCGCGCTCGCCGCCACCGTGATGAGCGACGAGGGCGTCGCGCATCTCGGCGGTATCTTACAACGCATGGAGGGGTGCGACCCCGACTCCCCCGAGAAGCTTGCGCTGGACCGGCAGTTCCACATGGCGATCGCCGAGGGCACGCAGAGCACGCTCGTCGCGCAGGCGATCGAGCATCTGTGGGATCTGCGCGAGCAGTCGCCGCTGTGCCGCCACATGTTCGAGCAGGCCCGCCGCCTTGGCATCAATCCGCGCCCGGACGAGCATCGGCAGGTCTACGAGGCGCTCAAGGCGCGCGATCCCGAACAGGCGCGCTTGGCCATGCGCGCACACCTTATGCGGGTGTCGGAAGACCTGCTGGCCGTCACCGAGCTCGAACTCATCGAAAAGGCGAGGCGCGAGATCGGCGAGAAGCGCCGCCGTATCGGCTCTGCGCCGGCGGCGAAGCCCTCCGCCTGACCGCCGAGCTTCGCTGAAGGACATCGTTCGACCGGACATGGTGGCAACCTCTCCGGAATGCCTTGATCTCCGCTCGAATCCACCGCAAGCGGTGCCTTCCCACGTGCTCCCATCCTGGCAGGCCAATGCAAGTCAATTCCAGTCGCGCCGCTCCCCATTCCCAGCGGAGCTTTGACCTACGTCCGCTGTTCGGCCTTCTCGTGGCGGTGCTGTTCTTCATCGCCAGCGGCACGGTCGCCTACCTGAACGTGCGGACCCTGCGCGACGATTCGGCGAGGATCTTCCACTCGCACGAGGTCATCGTGGCGATGGACGAGTTGCTTTCGGCCGTACAGGATGCCGAGACCGGCCAGCGCGGCTTTCTGCTGACGGGCAAGGATAAGTACCTCGAGCCCTACAGCGCCGCGATCGCCGCCGTCGATGCGCGCTTCGACGCGATCGCGACGCTGACGCGCGACAATTCCGCGCAGCAGGGCCGACTCGCACCGCTGCGCCACCACATCGACGCCAAGCTGGCCGAACTGCGTGAGACCATCGACACCCGCCGCAATACCGGCGCCGCCGCCGCGCTCGCCATCGTCGACACCGATCGTGGCAAGATCGAGATGGACGAACTGCGCTCGCAGCTGAGCGTGATGAAACAGGAGGAAGCGCGGCTGCGGGTCGAGCGGCAGGTCGAGATGGAGGCCGCCTATCAGTCCGCCTGGGTCAGCGGCGTGCTTTCGTGCTTCCTCGGCATCGTTCTGACGCTGGTGATCGGCCTGTTGGTCCGCCGCTCGGCCAAGGCTACCGAGGAGCGGCAGTGGCTGCAGTCCGGGCAAGTCGACCTCGGCGCGGCGATGCTGGGTGACCAGCCGCTCGATCCGCTGGGCGAGAGCGTGCTGGCCTTCCTGGTGCGCTTCGTGGGGGCGCAGGCCGGTGCGATCTTCGCGTCCGACGGCGGCCATTACCGCCGCATCGCCTCCTATGGCGTGCCTGCCGACGCCGAGATCGTCGAGCGCTTCTCGCTGCGCCAGGGGCTGCTCGGCCAGGTCGCGGCAGACGGCAATCCGGTGCTGCTCGCGGACATTCCCGACGGCTACCTCAAGATCGGCTCGACTTTCGGCAGCGACAAGCCGCGTCACCTTATCATCGCCCCCGTCTTCGCGGACCAGACCGTGCAGGGCGTGATCGAGCTGGGCTTCCTTCAGCCGGTGAACCCGCAGACGCTGACGTTCCTTTCCGAGATTTCAGCCTCGGTCGGCGTCGCCCTGCGCTCGGCGCGTTACCGTGCGCAGTTGCAGCACCACGCCGAGGAACTGCAGGTCCAGAGCGAGGAACTGCGCGTCTCCAACGAGGAACTCGAGGAGCAGGGCCGCGCGCTCAAGGAATCGCAGGCCAATCTCGAACAGCAGCAGGTGGAGCTGGAACAGACGAACTCGCAGCTCGAGGAACAGGCGCAGCTGCTGGAAAACCAGCGCGACGACCTCTCCCGCTCGAACGCGGCGGTGGAACTGAAGGCGCGCGAGCTGGAGCAGTCCAGCCGCTACAAGTCCGACTTCCTCGCCAACATGAGCCACGAGCTGCGCACCCCGCTCAACTCGCTGCTGATCCTTTCCAAGCTGCTGGGAGACAACCGGGGCGAGAACCTGACCGGCGAGCAGATCCAGTACGCGCGCACCATCGAGTCCGCCGGCAACGACCTGCTGGCACTCATCAACGACATCCTCGACCTCTCGAAGATCGAGGCCGGGCACCTTCAGGTTCGGCCTGAGTCCTTCCTCGTCGAGCGCATGGCGAGCGACCTGCGGCAAGTGTTCCAGCCCATCGCCACCAGCCGCAACCTCGAATTCGCCATAGCCATCGACCCGGATTGCGCAGGGTCGATCGAGACCGACCGCCAGCGGCTCGAGCAGATCCTAAAGAACCTGCTGTCGAACGCCTTCAAGTTCACCGAGACCGGCACCGTCAGCCTCGCCATTGAGCCGGACGGGGCGGACCGCCTGCTGATCTCGGTCACCGACACCGGCATCGGCATTCCGGAAGAGCAGCAGGCGGCGATCTTCGAAGCCTTCCGCCAGGCCGACGGCACTGTCAGCCGCAAGTACGGCGGCACCGGCCTCGGCCTCTCGATCTCGCGCGAACTGGCGCGGCTGCTGGGCGGCTCGATCAGCCTGACGAGTGTTGCGGGGCAAGGCAGCCGCTTCACCATGTCGCTGCCGGTGACCTACCATCCCGGCGACGTCGCCGAGCGTCCGGAACCGGCACCAATGGCCGCCATGCCGGCCCCCGCCCCGGCTGCTGTTTCCGCCCGTCCTGCGGCGCCAGTGCTCCGTCAGGTCGAGGACGACCGCGACGCACTCAGCTCGGCCCAGCGGGTGCTGCTGGTGGTGGAGGACGACGCCGTCTTTGCCGGCATCGTACGAGACATCTCTCGCGAGATGGGCTTCCAGTGCCTCGTCACCGGCACCGCGGAGGAGGCGCTGCAGTTGGCGCGCACCTACAAGCCGCACGCGGTGGTGCTCGACGTCGGCCTGCCCGACCAGTCCGGCCTCGCCCTGCTCGACCGCCTCAAGCGCGACGTCGGGACGCGGCACATCCCGGTCCACGTCGTCTCGGGCAGCGACCATACGCAGACCGCGCTGGCGCTGGGCGCCATCGGCTACCTCATCAAGCCGGTGAAGCGCGATGAACTGGCGGGCGTGCTCGAGGCGCTGGCTTCCAAGCTGGCATCCTCCAGCCGCCGCGTCCTCATCGTCGAGGACGACGACGTGCAGCGCGACGCGGTGGGCCGCCTGCTCGCCTCAGGCGACGTCGAGACGGTGGGCGTGGCGAATGCCGCAGAGTGCCTGGAAGCGCTCAAGACGCAGACCTTCGACTGCATGGTGCTCGATCTCAACCTGCCCGACGCCAGCGGGTTCAGCCTGCTGGAGATGCTGTCCAAGGAGAACGCCTATTCGTTCCCGCCGGTCATCGTCTACACCGGCCACGACCTCACGCCCGAGGACGAGCAGCGCCTCCGCCGCTATTCGGATTCCATCATCATCAAGGGCGCCCGCTCGCCAGAACGCCTGCTCGACGAGGTGTCGCTGTTCCTGCACCAGGTGGTGACCGAGCTTCCGGCCGAGCAGCAGACGATGATCCGTGCCGCTCGCAACCGCGACGCCATCCTCGAAGGCCGCCGCATTCTCGTGGTGGAGGACGACGTACGCAACGTCTTCTCGCTCACCAACATCCTCGAGCCGCAGGGCGCGCTGGTGGAGATCGCCCGCAACGGCCAGGAAGCGCTCGACGCGCTTGAGACCGCAGCCGGAGACGAGGGCAAGCGGATCGACCTCGTGCTGATGGACGTGATGATGCCGGTGATGGACGGCCTCACCGCCACGCGCATCATCCGGCAGGACCCGCGCTGGGCCAAGCTGCCGGTCATCACTCTCACCGCAAAGGCCATGCCCGACGACCAGGAGCGCTGCATCGAGGCGGGCGCCAACGACTACATGGCCAAGCCGCTGGACGTGGACAAGCTGCTCAGCCTCGTCCGCGTCTGGATGCCGCGCTGAGGTCTCCGTGGTCCTGGGAACAAACTTCTTGGGCGGGGGCTCCTGACGCATGAACGACGGCGGCATGGACAGCGAGAAGATCGAGGACATCGAAATCCGGCTCCTGCTGGAGGCGCTCTACCGGCGGTATCACTACGATTTCCGCAACTACGCGCAGGCCTCGATCAAGCGCCGGCTCCGGCAGGCGCGCGAGCGGCAGGGGATCAAGACCTTCTCCGCCCTGCAGGACCGGATTCTCCACGATCCCGCCGTGGCCGCGCGAGTGGTGCGCTTCCTGACCGTGCAGGTCAGCGATTTCTTCCGCGATCCCAGCTACTTCAAGGCGATCCGCGAGAAGGTGGTGCCTCACCTCAAGACCTATCCCTCGCTCAAGATCTGGATTGCCGGGTGCAGCGCGGGGGAGGAACTGCACTCCTTTGCGATTCTGTTCCGCGAGGAAGGGCTGGAAGACCGCACGCTGTTCTACGCCACCGACATCAACCAGGAGGCGCTCGACGCGGCGGCGCGCGGCATCTACCCGCTCGACCGGATCGCCGCCTTCACCGAGAACTACCGGTTGGCGGGCGGCAAGGCCTCGCTCTCGGACTACTACACGACCGGCTACGGCGGCGCAGTGTTCGACAAGACCCTGCGCGAGCGGGTGGTGTTCTCGGACCACAGCCTCGTCACCGACGCGGTGTTCTCCGAGATGCAGCTGATCTCGTGCCGCAACGTCATGATCTACTTCGACAAGCCGCTGCAGGACCGCGCGGTCGGCCTGTTCCGGGATTCGTTGGCGCGCGGCGGGTTCCTCGGCCTCGGCTCGAAGGAGAGCCTGCGCTTTTCCGAGCATGCGGAGGCCTTCTCGGAATTCGTGCGCGAGGAGAAGATCTACCAGAGGCGCAAGGTTTGAGCGCGGCCGAGCACCGGGCCGTGGCGATCGGCGCGTCGGCCGGCGCGATCCAGGCGCTGCTGCAGATCCTGCCTGCGCTGCCGGAGGATTACGCCCTGCCGGTGCTGGTGGTCGTCCATGTTCCGCCCGGGCGGCGCAGCGAACTGACCACGCTGTTCGCGGCCAAATGCCGGGTGCACGTGTGCGAAGGCGAGGACAAGCAGCCGATCGAGCCCGGCACCGTCACGTTCGCGCCGCCCGACTATCACATGCTGGTCGAGCCGGGTGGGACGATCTCGCTCTCGGCGGACGAGCCGGTGTACTTTTCCCGGCCCTCGATTGACGTGCTGTTCGAAAGCGCCGCGGACGCCTATGGTCCCGGCCTCGTCGGCGTGGTGCTGACGGGAGCCAACGAAGACGGGGCGCGGGGCCTGCGGGCCGTGGCGGAGGCGGGAGGCGTAACACTCGTGCAGGATCCGGCGACCGCATATGCGCGCGCCATGCCGCAGGCGGCGGTTGCGGCGTGCCGCAAGGCGACTGTGCTTGCGCTGGGCGGCATCGTCGAGGCCTTGCTCGCGGCGGGCACGCGGTGATGGTTCCGGCAATGGCGATCCCCGAAACTGCGGCGGATGGCCCGGTCCATGTCCTGCTGGTCGACGACCTGCCCGCGAACCTGCTTGCGCTGGAAGCACTGTTGCGGCGCGACGATCTTGTCGTGCTCAAGGCCGCCTCGGGCGAGGAGGCGCTGGAGATGCTGCTGCGCCACGACGTCGCGTTGGCGCTGCTCGACGTGCAGATGCCAGGCATGGACGGTTTCGAACTGGCCGAACTGATGCGCGGGAACGAGCGCACACGCCATGTCCCGATCATCTTCGTCACCGCCGGCAGCTCCGACAGCCAGCGCCGGTTCCGCGGCTACGAGGCGGGCGCGGTGGACTTCATCAACAAGCCTATCGAGCCGCACGTCCTGCGCAGCAAGGCCGACGTCTTCTTCGACCTCTACCGCCAGCGCCGCCAGATCGCCGCCCAGCGCGACGAGCTTGCCGCCGCGACGAAGATTCTGCGCGACGCGGACCGCGCCAAGGACCAGTTCCTTGCCGTGCTGGCCCACGAACTGCGCAATCCAGTTGCCGCGCTGATGAGCGGGCTCGACCTGCTGGGCCGCCCGCGCGCGCCCGAACAGGCCGACGAAATCCGCGCGCAGATGGAGCGCATGCTGTTCCACCTCGCCCGGCTGGTCGAGGACCTGCTCGACGTGTCACGGATCAGTGAGGGCAAGGTCTCGCTCAAGACCGGCAAGGTCGCGCTCAAGGATATCCTGCTCTCCGCGATCGAGGGTAGCCGGCACAACATGGACGCCGCCGGACACACGCTATCCGTAGACATGCCAGAGGATGCGGTGTGGCTGGAGGCGGACTATACGCGGCTGGCGCAGGTCGTCGCAAACCTGCTCAACAACGCCGCCAAGTACACGCCGGCGGGCGGCAGGATCGAACTGGCCGCGCACCGCGACGGGGCCATGGTCGAGATCCGCGTCGCGGACAACGGCGTCGGCATCCCGCCGCCGATGCAGGCGCAGATCTTCGAGATATTCACCCAGGTCGAGGATCACCGCTCCCGCGCGCAGGGAGGGCTAGGCATCGGCCTCGCGCTCGTGCGGCGCCTTGTGGCGCTTCACGGCGGCTCCATCGCGGTCGCGAGCGAGGGAGCAGGTAAGGGCAGCACTTTCACGGTGCGCCTGCCGCTCCTGGCGTTCTAGCGGGAGCCGGTCACTGTGCTCCGAGGAGCAGGACGACCATGCCGCAGGCCGCTCCGATCAGGGCCAGCCATACCCATGCCTTCATCACGCTGCGGGCGTGGAAGACCGCCATCGCCGCGACCGTGAACACGGCGAAGCTCGAGATAGTCGCTCCGGTCGCGGCCTCGACGGGGTCGACGCCGAACTGGATCAGGAGGACAGACAGCGCGGCCGTGAGCAGCGCGGTCAGCGCATAGGCGCCTAGGGTTCCCGCGAGCACGCGTGAGGCGAGCGACCAGCGTTCCATGGCGGGCGCTCTCATGGCTTTGCTTTCAGGCGCTGGATGCGCTCGCGGTTGGTGTTGGCCGTGACGGCGGCGAGGGCGGAGACCGTCAGCCAGCCGCACCAGGCCAGCGTCCCGTAGGCCCAGCCGAGCCCGCTCCCGCACGCGAAGAAGGCGAGAGCCAGCAGCGCAAACCCGCCTCGCCGCATCTTGCGCGTCGTTGCGGCAGGCAGCTTGCGACGCAGCCAGTCCTGCTGGTGTCGGCCCATGGCCATCAACAGCAGGCCGAAGCCCGCCAGGCACAGCGCCAGTGTGAAGACGTGGATCATGCGAAGGCCTCGCTGGATTCCCGCGATTTGCGGCGAGGGGCCGGCTGTGCGCGCCGGGTGAGGACGCGCCAGGAGGCGAAGGCGAAGACGGCAGCGAGTGCCAGCATGGTAAGGTCGAAGACGACGAACAGGGTGTCGCCATTCACCAGGCTCGCGATCAGGCCGCGCGATGTCGTCAGCGCGTTGACCACGGGCACCAGCGCGAACAGAACGGCGCAGGAGGCCAGTCCTTCGATCCAGGCCCTGCGCGCCGGGCGCGCCATGCCCCAGGCGAGCAGGCCGCCCCAGACGATGAACAGCCAGTTGATCTCCCAGTCGGCACGGTGCTCCAGTTGAAGCGGTAGCAGCCGGTTGGCGAGGAAGTAGGCGGCGATGCCCGCCGGCGTGCCGGCGATCACGCCGACGTTGAGGCGTTCGGCGAGCCAGAAGCCGAAGTGCGGGCGTGCAGGGTCCGGCAGGCGCGCCCGGCGCTTGACCGTCCACAGCACGAGGCCGGTCGCCACCATCACCGTCCCGAACACGCCCGACATGAAGTAGAGCGCCCGCAGCTCCCAGCCGGAGAAGCGCCCGGCGTGGAGGTCGATCATCGTGCTCTGGGTGAGCGTGGCGGCACCGGGTATGGGCGGGACCGCCAGTAATTGTCCGGTCACCGGGCTGATATTGACCGGGCCGCGCGGTCCGCCGAAGGCATCGACCTGCGGGTAGATCGCGAGCGTGGCGCCCGCGTCGCCGGGGTTGTTCACAGTGACGAAGCTGGCGCGGAATCCCGGCCGGGCTTCGGCGGCGCGGGCGAAAAGGTCTTTCAGCGGCATCATCGGCGCGGGATCGCCGGTCACGCTGGCCTCGGGCCCGGTGGGGAAGGCGGCGGCATAGTACGCCTCCTGCGAGGGGAAGCTCGCGCTGATCGCCCATGGCATCAGCGTGAACAGCAACGTGACGAGTCCGGTGTATGTGATCATCGTCAGGAACGGCAGCGCCAGCACGGCAGTGACGTTATGCGCGTCGAGCCAGGAGCGCTGGCCCTTGCCGAAACGCAGCATGAAGAAGTCGGCGAAAATCTTCTTGTGCGTCACCACGCCCGAGACGATCGCCACCAGCATCGCGAGCGCGGCGATACTGACGAGGTAGCGAGCCCACATCACCGGCATGTAATGCAGGTCGAAGTGCATGCGGTAGAGGAAGAAGCCGCCCCTGGTGTCGCGCGGCTCCACCTGGGCACCGGTGCGCGAATCGAGCAGCACCTCCGCCCCGTCGCCGCGCCGGTCGCCGGGCTTGGCCCACGAAACCGTGAACGCATCTCCGCCGCGGCCGTCCGGTAACGACAGCGTCCAGGAGCCGGCACCCGCACCTCTTTCCCGCAACACGGCATCGGCCGCGTCCAGCGCCCGCGGAGTGACGGCTCCCGTAGCGATCTCGGGCCGCATCCAGCGCGAAATTTCCTGCTGGTAGTATGCGCTCGTCCCGAACAGGAAGATCACGAACAGCACCCAGCCCGGCAGCAGCCCGGTCCAGGTATGCAACCAGGCCATGGATTGGCGGAACGTCGATTTCATGCGCCGCCTCCAGGGCACACGCATGCCGTGCGCCCAGCTGCGATGGTGCGCGAATCCTC
Organism: Novosphingobium sp. AP12; assembly: GCF_000281975.1. Lineage (GTDB taxonomy): Bacteria > Pseudomonadota > Alphaproteobacteria > Sphingomonadales > Sphingomonadaceae > Novosphingobium. The sequence continues at coordinate 18,333 of NZ_AKKE01000062.1, forward strand.
TTGCGCGCATATGCATAGCGATCTCATTCCTCGCTAATGACAATCATCCGCATCAGTTGCCAGAGTTTTGATGCGTTCCGGCAGGCAGTTTTTTCATTCCGCTGCACAGCCTCATCCTGCAGGCCGAGCGGGCCGGGCGGCGAGGCATCGCCCCCGGATCGGGGCTGGTTGAATTAGGAACGGATCGGCGTGCCGGGCATTCTTCCCTGGTCGCGATACCGTCAGGCGCGTGGTGGAGGCGGACCGGCGCGCTATTGTTGCAGGGTTGGCCAAGGGATGAAATGCGCCGGCAATCCGATGGCACTAGCCGTCGCAGGGCCGGGGGTTTTGAAGGGAGTAGGCCGTGTTTCAGCAATCGTTCGAACCGCGCTTCGATCCGGGAGCGCCGCAGAAGGTCTGCTTTTTCTTCAACGCGCAACTGCATCATGTCTTCCACGCCATGCCGCTTGCGGTGGAAATGTCCCACGACCTCCGTTTCGCGATCGACGTGGTCGCCATGACCGAGGACCATATAGCGCTCGCGCAGGATATTGCCCGGCGGCATAACGCCGGGCCCATGAACTTCGTGCGCGTTAGCGGTCCGTTATTGTCCGGGATCACGCGGCTGACCGGCGGAGCGACCCCGCCCAAACTTCCCGCGCTCGCCGCCGCGCGCCGCCTGCTGGCGGGCTACGACGCGATCGTCGTGCCCGAGCGGACCTCGCTGCTGCTGCGTTTCGCGGGGCTGCACGCCTCGACCTTCATCCATACCTGTCACGGAGCCGGCGACCGCGCGGTGGGATACGACCGGCGCATCCGCCAGTTCGACTTCGTCCTGCTCGCCGGTGAAAAGCAGCGCCGCCGCATGCTGGACAAGCGCCTGATCCGTGAAGGTCACTATGCGGTTGTCGGCTATGGCAAGTTCGACCTCACCGAAAATCGCCTGCCGGACCGCCTGTTCGCGCAGGAGCGGCCCACCGTCCTCTACAATCCGCACTTCTCGAAACGGCTGTCCTCGTGGCACGGCATGGGTCTCGACGTGATCCGGCAGTTCGCGGCGGACGACCGCTTCAACCTGATCGTGGCCCCGCACATCCGCCTCTACGACAACCGCCGTCGCCGCGCCGCGATGGAGCGCGACCTGGCCGAGTTCGCGGGGCTGGGGCACATCCACATCGACCTCGGCAGCCCGGCGAGCGTCGACATGCGCTATCCCAAGGCGGCATCGATCTATCTCGGCGACGTCAGTAGCCAGGTCTACGAGTTCGTGGTCCGGCCGCGCCCGTGCCTCTTTCTCGACAGCCACGATGCCGACTGGCGCGGCGATCCCGACTATCGCCACTGGACCTACGGTCCGGTCTACCGCAGCAGCGAGGGGATCGTCGACAAGGTCGCCGATGCCATGACGACGCACGGCAGCTACCTGCCGGCGCAACGCGAGGGCATAACCGAGACGTTCGATTGCGAGACGAGCCGCTCGTCCGAACGGGCGGCGCGGGCGGTGGCCGATTTTCTCGCGCATCGCCGGACCTCGCTCCCCGCGAGCACTCGGACGAGAGCCCGCAACCCGCGCCGGCATGTCCTGGCGCATGAGTGATGAGGCGAGACGCCGGGCATGAGTGAAAATGTTGCGCGCATCTGGGTGGTCGCGCGTGTCCATGGGCCGGACGAAGGCGGTGTGCAGACCTATGTCGCGCAAGTAGCGCAGGCCTATGCGCGCATTGGGCTGCTGGTTACCGTCTTCGCCAAGTCCTCGGCCGGCCCGCGCCGGGAGGCGGAGGGGAACGTCACACTGGTCGATGTCGGGCCGACGTCGCAGCTGCGGGTCTACATGCGGCTTGCGCGCGCCATGGCGCGCGCCTGGTTGGCGGGAGAGCGGCCCGAGGCGATCCACGCCTGCACGTGGCGCGCGGCGATCCCGGCGCTGCCTTTTCCTCGCCCGCTGATCGTGACCGTTCACGGCCGCGAAGTCGGCCGGCCCTCGGGACGCGCCTTCAGGCTAATGCGCGCCGTTCTTTCGCGCGCGGCGCGCGTGGTCGCGGTAAGCGATGCGACGCGCACGCTGATGCTCGAACGTGTACCGGCGCTGGCCGGTCGCTGCGTCGCCGCATGGAACGGCGTCATCGTTCCGCCTGGGCGGCTGGTCGAGACCGGCAATCCCATCCCGCGCGTCATCACCGTCTGCCGGCTGGTCCCGCGCAAGAATGTGCCGGCGGCGGTGCGCGCGGTGTCCCAGTGCCTCGCGCAGGGTGCCGTGCTCGACTACGCCGTGATCGGGCGCGGCAACGATGAACCGGCGGTGCGCAGCGCGGTAGAAGCCCACGCGGGCCCCGGCATCACGATGACGGGCTACGTGAGCGACGAGGAACTCGCCGATCGGTATCGCACCGCCGACTTGTTCCTCCACCCCCAGATCGCGCTGGAGGATGGGGCTGAGATGGAAGGCTTCGGGCTCAGCGTGGCGGATGCGATGGCGCAGGGCATCCCCTGCATCGTCGGGCGCGATGGCGGGCCGGGCGAACTGGTGCGCGACGGTATCGACGGGCTGGTCGTGGACGGCCATTCCCCTGCGGCGATCGCGGAAGCGGTCCACCTGCTCGTTGCCGATACATCCTATCGCCGCCGCCTGGGCGAAAGCGCGCGGTGCTTCGCGCTTGAGAATTTCTCGTGGGACAGGCATTGCCGTCTGGCGCTGGAAGGGCTGACGGATCGGGCCGAACCGACGATGGAGCAGGCGTCCGCCAAGGCCTGAGCAAGCCAGGCTACGCTTGCGTCCCCACCGGCGCGCTCATCACCATAGCCATCATGATCCGTGTCGAGCGGATCGCGCTGTCAAGGACGCTGGCCGGCCCGGCGCCGCAATCGATGCAGTCGCGGCGCGGCATCGAACCGTCGATGAGGCCGATCAGCATCGCCTCGTCGCGGGTGAGGTTGCGCCCGGTGCCGGTGGCGATCGGGCGGCGCAGCGCGCTTTCGCACAGGGCCATGAAGCTGTCGAAAGTGGGCACGAGCATTTCCCAGTGCCGGGTCGAGAGCAGCCGGAAAAGCCGCGCCTGCGACGGCAGGCCCCGGTCGCGCGCGGCTCGCCAGCGGCGCGCCGCGGCAGTGACGACGGCGTCGGCGCGCGGTCGCAGGGCTGCGGGGGCTATCGGGCTGTGCATCATCGCGGCGTCCTCTTTGGAAGCGGGGAGATCACCGCCGACGGGATCGCGAGGGACCCGGACTGCCGCTGCGCCATCTGGCGTAATCTCCTTCCATCATCCCCCGGGAAAGGTCGATACCGTAACTGCGAACGATTCTCAACAACGGAAATTGGACTGGGCCGTTAAATTTATGCAACAGCTTGCGGCATTGTCCCCACGTCCCGGCCGCCGGTGCAGGAACTTCCGGCGTGATCGCCGGATTACCAAGGCATGGAACACTCTGAACCAAAGCCTCACTCGCGCTGGCCCAGCGTTATCTGGCTGATCCGCCACGGCCAGAGCGCTGGTAACGTCGCGCGGGATGAAGCGCACGAAGGCGGCCTCCACCGCATCGCGCTCGACCACCGCGACGTCGACGTGCAGCTCTCGGCGCTCGGGATGGATCAGGCGCGCGCGCTTGGCCACTGGTTCGCGAGGGGGGAGGAGGGGCATCGGCCCGAGGTCATCCTATCCAGCCCCTACGTCCGCGCGGTGCAGACCACCGAGCTGTTCCGCGAGGCGGGCGGCTGCCCGGCGGACCTCGGCATCTGCATCGACGAGCGTTTGCGCGAGAAGGAGTTCGGCATCCTCGATGGGTTGACCACGCTCGGCATCCGCGACCTCCAGCCCGATCAGGCGGAGTTCCGCCGGCTGCTGGGCAAGTTCTACCACCGCCCGCCCGGCGGGGAGAGCTGGGTCGACGTGATCTTCCGCCTGCGCGCGCTGCTTGACACGGTGTCGCTCCACTATGCCGGCAAACGGGTCATGATCGTGGCGCACCAGGTCGTCGTGCTCTGCATGCGCTACGTGCTGGAGCAGATGACCGAAGCGCAGATCCTCGGCATCGACGCGGAGGGTGACGTCGCCAACTGCGCAGTCACGCAGTACCGCTTCGACCCCGAGGCCGGCCGCATGGCGCTGGAGCGCTACAACGTCGTCGCACCGATGGAGCGCGACGGCACTCCCTCCACGCAGGAGCCGGACCAGATGGTCGCGGCGCGTGGCTGACGGCGACGCCTTGCCGGATGCAACGCTGCTCGATGCGGCATGGGTCCGGGCGAATCCGCTGCCGCAGCCGCAGGGGGAGGTCGACAAGAATGCGCGGGGGCGCGTGCTCGTGGTAGGCGGCTGCCTCGACGTGCCGGGCGGCGTGCGGCTGACCGCCGAGGCCGCGCTGCGGGCGGGTGCCGGCAAGGTACGCATCGCCACCGTCGCGCCCGCTGCCGTCGCCATCGGCGTACTGATCCCGGAAGCGGCCGTCCTCGCGCTGCCAGTGAACGAGGAAGGCGAGATCGATGCGGCTCAGGCCCTGCTCGCCGCACATATCTCCCACTGCGATGCGGTGGTGGTCGGCCCGGCGATGTCGTGCCGGGACCAGGCATCGCTGCTGGTGGGCGCTCTGCTCGCACAGGCGGACTGGACCGGCGGGCTGATCATTGATGCTGCGGCGCTGATGGCGCTTGCGCCCCACGCCGAGGCCCTTTGCGCGCGCGCCGCGCCTGCAGTGCTGACGCCGCACATCGGGGAAATGGCCGCGATGCTCGGACGCGACGCCGAGGTCATCGCCCGCGACCGTCCCGGCGCGGTCCGCGAGGCGGCGCGGCGCTACGGCGCGGTGGTCGTGCTCAAAGGAGGAGCGAGCCTCATCGCCGACACCTCCGGCGCGCTGTTCGCCTACGGAGAGGGCAACGTCGGGCTCGCCACCGGTGGCTCGGGCGACGTTCTCGCCGGGATCGCGGCAGCCTTGCTGGCGCGCGGATGTGCGCCGCTGGAGGCGACGCTCTGGGCGGTGTGGCTCCACGGCGAGGCCGGGCGGCGCTGTGCCGAGACGATCGGGCCGCTGGGCTTCCTCGCCAGCGAACTGCTCGGCCTGATCCCCCAGGCGATGCGCTCGGCCGGAGGCGAATGAGCGCAAGGTTGTGCGCGGGCCCCCGATGCCGCTAAGAGAGCGGCGGGGGCGCAGTGTCAGGACAAACGACGGGAATTCAGCTTCTTGCCGACCCAATCGATGAAAAACCGCGCTTTTCCGGCCCTCTCGCTCGCGCTGTTGGCAGGGGCGACCTGCGCCGCCCCCAATGCATTGGCCGATCCTCCGCCGTTCGAGCTGACCGGCCCGGACCTCAGGATCGAGGTTACGCGCGGCGACAAGACGTTGCCGATTGCCAAGGTGCCGAGCCTCGCGGCGGGAGATAAGGTCGTCGTCCACGGCGCCTTCGCCGAGGACCAGGGCGCGAAGTTCGTGCTGGTCTCGGCCTTCCTGCGCGGCGCGACGAACCCGCCGCCGAAGGACTGGCTCGCCACGGCGGAAACGTGGAAGTCCAAGGAGAAGGACAAGGCGCTCACCCTGACCGTGCCCAAGGGCGCGCGGCAATTGGTGCTGCTGCTGGTGCCCGACACCGGCGGCGCCGAGGGCGTGCTGGTCGATGCGGTGCGGGGCAAGCCGGGCGAATTCGTGCGCGCCAGCCAGGACCTCAACCAGGCCTCGCTCGACCATTCGCGCCTCGTCGCCTTCATGGCCGCGATCCGGGCGCAGGGTGACGCCGGACCCGAATACCTGCGCACCGTCGCGCCCGTGCTGGCACGCAGCCTTTCAGTGAAACTGCAGGAGGATTGCCTGACCAAGGTGATCGACCAGCAGGCTTCGTGCCTCGTCCAGAACCGCGAGGCGCTGGTGCTGAACGACGTCCATTCCAGCTCGATCGCCGATACCTTGACCGGTACGCCCACGGACCTTGCCCTGCAGTTGAGCGCCACGCGCGAGGGCGGGGCGGGCTACTACAGCGCCTATATCGGCGTGGCGCGGGATATCGCGCGCATCTTCGGGGCGTTCAACAACCCCTCTTTCAACTATCTGCCGACGCTGACCGTCCGCAACGACGAGACGATGTCGTTGCTGCTCAATGCAGCGCCCTCGTTCCAGAAGCCCAAATCGGTGATGGTCGCCGCGCTGCCGGCGGTCGAGGCGGACATTCCGCCGCAGTTGCGCAGCCTGGCGAAGGGGCCGATCTGCGCTGCGGTGCCGGGCGCGGTGCTGCCGGTGGAAGGCGCGCCGCTGGTGTTCTCAACCCAGTTCGCGCACGCGGTGCAGGTCAGGCTCACTGCCGCTTCGGGCGAGGTGCTGGAAATCGCCGCCATGCCGCGCGCCGACAAGGGCGGCTATGTCCTCGGCGCCGAGAACCTGCCCGCCGCGTTCACCGGCACGGTCCGCGCGCATCTGCACGGCCAATGGGGCTTCGCGCCGTTCGAGGGGCCGGACTTCACGCTTCAGCGCCCCGGCGGCGACGGTTGGAAAGCGGCGGAGGGACCGGACGGCCTGATCGTCGGTCGCGAGAACGAGGTCATGCTCGAAGGCTCGGCCCCGGCCTGCGTCGAGGACGTGACCCTGCGGCAGGGCGGCGCCGCCACCCCGCTCAAGTGGACGGTACGAGAGGGCAACCGCATCGCCGTCACCGTGCCGCTGGAACGCGCGCGGCCGGGCGAGATGCGCCTCGAGGTGCGCTACCAGGGCGTCAAGGACCCCGCCGCCGTGACGCTGACCGCCCGGGCCGAGGCGAGCCGGCTCGATGGGCTGGAACTCCACGCCGGCGATACGCAGGGCGTTCTGTCGGGGCAGCGGCTCGATCAGGTGCGCGCGGTCATGGTCGGCGACGTCGAGTTCCAGCCGGACGGCCTCACCCGCGAAGGCGCGGCGGATCGGCTGCGGCTGGTCGCGCAAGGGACGGGCCGCGCGCCCGCCGAGGGGGCCCCGGCCAAGGCCACCGTCAGGCTCGAGGACGGGCGCAGCCTGCCGCTCCAGGCCCGCATCGCCTCGCCGCGCCCGCAGGTTTCGCTGCTCAACCGCACTGTCAACCCGGCGCCTGTCGCCAAGGGTGCAAGGACTCTGGATCTCGGCGATGCCGGCGATCTGCTACCCGACACCGGCGAGATGGTGTTCTCGGTGAAGGCGGGCCCCGGCACCCGCTTCGCTGCCTCCGACGTGATCGAGATCGCGCCTGCCGAGGGCGATGCGGTGGCAAAGCTGAGCGCGGGCAAGGGCCTCACGCTGGAGAGCGCGGAGGTTCTCGTGGCCCGGCTCAAGGGCGCGGATATTCCGCCCGGAACCTTTGGGCCCCTGCGTTTCCGGCTGGTCCACGGCGACACGCCAGGCAATTGGCAGCCGCTCGCCACTTTGGCCCGGCTGCCCGGCGTCGAGGACGTGGCCTGCGCCGAGGCGGAATGCACGGTGACGGCGCGCAGCCTATTCCTCGTCGATGCCATCGGTGCCGATGCCGGCTTCACCAAGGCCGCTACCGTGCCGCCGGGTTATACCGGGGGGGCATTCAAGGCTCCGCGGCCCCCGGACGGGGTGCTTCACTTGCGCCTGCGCGATGCGCCCAAGGCCCCGGTGACACTGCCGGTCGGATAGGTTCAGCCCTTAACCGGCTTGCCGAACGCATTGCGCAACTCGTCCTTCGCGTCCTTGATCACCTTGCGCTGGCGCTTGTCCAGATCGTCGCCCGCGCGATCCTCGTCGGGTCTTGTCCTCGAAGACATGCGGCTCGAGGTCGAGGGGGATCACTATGCTCGCCCCCGCCTTGAGACCATTTTGTTTGGGCGGTCATGGCATGAGCCTCCTGCAGTTCGGGTTTCCCGCCAGCTCCGATCACGGAACGGCGTTCCCATTGATCCTCCAGCATAATTACACCGGACTGCAGGAACTTTGGCCGATTTCGGCACTTACACGAGGCGCAAGCCCCCGATTATTGCCGGAGTGTAAAAATGGATCGTCCCTTCCCGGACCGCAGATCGCGCCCACTATCGCCGTTGATATTGGGAGTGGTCATCGGGATCATCGGGTTGGTGCTGACGATCGGCGGGGCGTGGCTCGCGCTGCTGGGAGGCTCGGCCTACTACGTGCTGGCGGGGCTGGCGATGGTCGCCTCGGGCGCGCTTCTTTTCCGCCGCCGCATGCTGGGCGGCTGGATCTATATCGGCGTCTTCGTCCTCACCGTGCTCTGGGCGCTGGCCGAGGCCGGCACGAACAACTGGGCGCTGGTGCCGCGCGTGATCGCGCCGCTGGTCCTGCTGGTGGCGGTGCTGCTGGTCATGCCGACGCTGTCCGTCCATCCCCATCGCTGGAGGCTGGGCCTCGGCGCGAGCGGGGGAGCGCTGGCGCTCACCGTGGTCGCCGCGCTGGTCTTCGCGCAGATGGCGGAGACGAAGCCCGCCTTCGACCTTCCCGCGCTTGGCGCCGAGATGGGCGATCCTTCGCTCGCCGCCGCCGGAGACGACTGGCCCGCATACGGCGGCAGCGACAGCGCACGGCGCTTCTCTCCGCTCGGCCAGATCACGCCGGAGAACGTCAAGAACCTCAAGCGCGCCTGGCTCATCCACACCGGCGACATGCCCTCCGACCCCAAGATCGCCAAGACCTACGGCGGCGAAAACACGCCGCTCAAGGTCGGTGACATGCTCTACGTCTGCTCGCCCAAGAACATCGTGCTGGCCCTCGATCCGGCGACCGGCAAGCAGCGCTGGAAGTTCGACCCCAAGGTCTCGGACGAGGCGATCCCCTATACCGCCGCCTGCCGCGGGGTAAGCTACTATGCCGTCCCGGACGCACCGGCCGACCAGCCCTGCGCCAGGCGCCTGATCTACGGCACGCTCGACGCGCGCCTCTTCGCGCTCGACGCCCGCACCGGGCAGCGCTGCACGAGCTTCGGCGCCAACGGCGAGGTCGACACCAAGATCGGCATGGGCAACACCCCCGCCGGCTACGTTTCGATCAATTCGCCGCCGACGATCGTGAAGGGCGTGGTCGTGACCGGGCACCAGGTGCTCGACGGGCAGGACCGCTGGGCGCCCTCGGGCGTGATCCGCGGCTACGATGCCGTCACCGGCAAGCTGCGCTGGGCCTGGGACATGATGCACCCGGACTGGAACGGCTATCCGCCGACCGGCCAGACCTGGGCGCGCGGCACCCCCAACATGTGGACCATCGCCAGCGGCGACGAGCAGCTCGGCCTCGTCTACCTGCCGATGGGCAACGCGGCGGCGGACTACTATTCCAGCCTGCGCCGCCCCGAGGAGAAGAACTTCGCCACCTCGCTGGTCGCGCTCGACGTGACCACCGGCAAGCCGCGCTGGAAGTTCCAGGCCGTGCGCAACGACGTGTGGGACTACGACTTCGGCGCGCAGGCCAGCCTTGTCGACTATCGCGGCACCCCGGCGCTGGTGCTGCCTTCCAAGCAGGGCGACATCTATGTGCTCGACCGCAGGACCGGCCGTCCGCTGACCCCGGTGGGCGAGATCAAGGCCCCCGGCGGCGGCGTCGAGCCCGAGCAGCGCGCGCAGACCCAGCGCGTGTCGCTGTGGCACACGCTGCGCAAGCCCACGCTCACCGAGCGTGACATGTGGGGCATGTCGCCGATCGACCAGATGGTCTGCCGCATCCAGTTCAGGAAGGCGAGCTACAAGGGCTTCTTCACCCCGCCCGAGAGCGACCGCCGCTCGATCGAGTACCCCGGCTACAACGGCGGCACCGATTGGGGCGGCGTGGCGATCGACCCGCGCCGCGGGGTGATCGTCGCCAACTACAACGACATGCCCAACTACGTCCGCCTGGTCCCCCGCGCCGAGGCCAACAAGAAGGGCTGGGCCCCGCGCGACCAGGCCCGCGGCAATATCGGCGGCGCCGAGGGCGCGGGCGATCCTCAGGCCCACACGCCCTATGCCATCGACGTCAACGCCGGCTGGCGCCTGCCGCTCACGGGAATGCTGTGCAAGCAGCCCCCCTACGGCGGCATCCGCGCCATCGACATGGCGAGCGGCAAGACGATCTGGGACCGCCCGCTCGGCTCGGCCCGCACGAACGGACCCTTCGGCATCCCCTCGATGCTGCCGTTCGAGATCGGCACGCCCAACAATGGCGGCTCGGTGGTGACGGCGGGCGGGGTGATCTTCGTTGCCGCGACGACCGACAACCTGATCCGCGCCATCGACCTCAAGACCGGCAAGATGCTGTGGAGCGACGTGCTCCCGGCGGGCGGGCAGGCGACGCCGATGGTCTATGCGGTGAACGGGAAGCAGTACCTGGTGATCGCGCCGGGCGGGCACCACTTCATGGAGACGCCGATCGGCGACGAGGTGATCGCCTACGCTCTGCCCGGCTGACGAGTTCCGGCAAACGGCAAACGGGGGGCCTTGCATCCGCAAGGCCCCCCTCTTTCGTTTTAGCGGGAAGGCTTCCGCGGCCGCTCGCGTCAGCCGCCCAGCGCGACGAGCCTATCCGGGGTGAGCATGGCCACCGAGGGGCAGCCCAGCTGGGCCATCGCGGCTTCCAGTTCGGTGCGCATCAGGTGGATCATGTGCGCCACCCCTGGCATCCCGGCGACCGCGAGCGCATGGAGCTGCGGGCGGCCGACGAGCACCGCCGCCGCGCCGAGCGCCAGCGCCTTTACCACGTCGGTGCCCTGCCTGACGCCGCCGTCGAGCAGCAGCGGCACACGCCCTTGCGTTGCTTCGGCTACCGACTGGATCAGTTCAATCGCGCTGGGCAGGCCGTCGAGGACCCGGCCGCCGTGGTTGGAGACGATGAGGCCGTCCGCGCCCTCGTCCACTGTGCGGCGGGCGTCTTCTCCCAGGACCAGCCCCTTGACGAGGATCGGCAGCGTGGTGACGCCGCGCAGCCAGGCGAGGTCGGCCCATTTGGGTGCGGCGTCGGTCAGGGGAGTGCCGAGCAGGATGCGCCCGCCCGGAACAGAAACTTGGCGCGGGCGGGGCATTCCGGCGAGGTTCACCGCGTCCACGCCCGGAGGCAGCGTCATGCCCGCAGGCTTGAGCGCGGCGTCGATTGTCAGGACGATCGCCTCGTAGCCCGCCGCCTCGGCGCGGCGGACGAGTTGCAGGCTGTGTTCGCGCTCGGGCTGCAGGTAGAGCTGGAACCACAGCGGCGCGGCCGGGCGCTCCAGTTCGCGGCCTAGGGAATGCGCGGCGGCGGCGATATCCTCGATCGTGACGCTGGCGAGCGTGCTGACGACCATGCCGGTGTCCAACGCCGTGGCAGCGCGCACTGCCGCCAGTTCGCCGTCGGGATGCGCGAGGCGCTGGTAGGCGATCGGCGCGAGCAGGATCGGCGAGGCGTGGCTGCGGCCCAGCAGCTCGATCCGGGTGCCGCCATCGAGGTCCGCCATTGCGCGGGGCAGCAGGCCGATGCGGTCGAAGGCGGCCCGGTTCTCGTAGAGCGTGATCTCGCGGCCGGCGCCTTCCTGGATGTGGCGCCACGCCTCGGGGGTGAGGTGCTGCGCCGCCCGCAGCTCGTAGTCGGCAAGGCTGCGCAGGTCCTCCGGAATGGCGGAGAGGGGCGGATGGCTCACGTCGCCGACCACTGTCGCAGGAGGTTGTGGTAGACCTGCGTCAGCGAGTCCACCGAGGCATGGTCGGGGTGGTCGGTGGCGACCGCCTGAATGGCGCCGTCCAGTTCGAACATCAGCCGCCGCTTCTCGGGCGACGCGACGAAGCTCTGGGTCCAGAAGAACGAGACGAAGCGCGTTCCTTTCGTCACCGGCATGACGCGGTGAAGGCTGGAGCCGGGATAGACGATCAGGTGACCCGCGGGCAGCTTGATCGAATGGGCGCCGAACATGTCCTCGATCACCAGTTCGCCGCCCTCGTATTCCTCGGGATCGCTGAGGAACAGGGTGCTCGAGACGTCGGAGCGGAGGTGCTCGCCGGTGCCGGGGATCGGGAAGATCGCGTTGTCGACGTGGTTGCCGTAGTGGCCGCGCCCGTCATAGCGGCTGAAGCGCGGCTGGAGCACCTTTGCGGGCAGGGCGGCGGCGATGAACAGCGGCGTCTTGGCGAGCCGGTCGAGCACGCGGTCTGCAAGTTGCTTCGCCAGCGGGTGATCGAGCGGGAGCTGCTCGTTTTCCTTGACGCGGGCGGCGCGGTGGCCGGCGGTGGCGCGCCCGTCCGTCCAGTCGGCGCCTTCGAGCGCGGCGCGGATCTCGCGCACTTCGGAAGCGTCGAAAAGTTCGGGAATTTCGATGACCATACGGTCTCTCTCGCCCAATATCGGGGCGGTGACAATGATCGGGATCAAAGGAAAACCCGGCGGACGCACTCGGTGAGCGCCCGCCGGGTCCCCTTCAGTATTACATCTTCGCGGTCAGGGTCAGGACCGCCGAGCGGGCATCGCCCGGGGTGGCCCAGCCGTTGTTGCGGATGCGCGTGAAGTACAGCTTGTCGCCGATGTTCTTGACGTTGAGCTGCGCAGAGAGGTTGGGCGAGAACTCATACGCCAGGTAGCCCTGGTGGATGAGGAAGTCGTCCGACTTGACCGCTCCTGCCGTCGGCGTCGCGGCCGACAGCAGGAAGCTGCCCTGATAGGTGAAGCCGTAGCCGACCGTCAGGCCGAACGGCAGGCGGTAGGTGGTGAACAGGCTGCCCGAGTGCTTGGGGGTCTGCGGCAGGTACTGGTCGCCGCCCGGGTTCGGATTGGCGGGGGTGTTGGTGCAGGTGCCGGTACCGGGATTGGCAAGGCAGTTGTCCGAGACCGACTGCAGCAGCTTGGCCTTGAGGTAGGTGTAGTTCGCGGTGATCGTCCATGCCGAAGTGATCGCGCCCGAAGCACCGAGCGCAATGCCGTCCACGCGCGACTTGCCGTCGAGCTGCTGGTTCGGAACGGTGGGATCGCCCGAGACGACCGCGTACTTGTCACGCTCGTTGCGGAAGCCCGATGCCGTCAGCAGGAGGCCGCCGTCGAACAGTTCGCCCTTCACGCCGATCTCGTAGTTCTTCGCCGATTCCGGGCTGATGTTGCAGGTCGTGTTGACGACGCCGGGCGTGTCGGCCGTGCACGAACCGTTGACCGAGTTCTTCGACGGCGTCTTGGAGTTACCGTAGGCGGCGTAGATGCTGACTGCCTCGATCGGCTTGTAGTTCAGGCCGACGCGGTACGAGAACAGCGTGTCCGAGTTCCTGGCTCGGATCCCAGGCGTGACCTGGCCCTGGGTCACCGTGGCGGTGGTGGTGGCAGCGATGGTGTCGGTGCGCGAAGTGCCGCTGTTGCGCTCGAGGCGCGCGCCGCCGCTCAGCTCGAATTTGCCGAGCTTCATCGTATCGAACAGGTAGCCCGCGACGTTGGTCTGCTCACCGATGGTATGGCCGGTGCGGATAAAGTTGACCGGGCCGGTGTAGACATTGCTGCCGTAGGTGAAGGCAGAGGTCGCCGGGCCGACGACCACGTCGTTCGGGTTGTCGATGTTGATGAGCGGCAGGCGGGTGAAGGCAGCAGTGCCGTCGGCGTTGCGCAGCACGTTGCCGTTGTAGAGGTCGTACTTCTCCCAGGTCGCGGCGACGCCGACGTTGACGGTGTGCTCGATCGCGCCGGTGTTGAACACGGCGTTGACGTCGAACTGGTCGAACATCAGCTGGTTGCGAGTATCGCGCGTAGTGCCACGCGGACCGGTCGGATAGTAGTAGCCGGCGGGGACGCGCACGTTGTTGGGCGCGGCGGTGGTGCCGATGTTCACTGTGCAGGCGCCGCCCGTCGGCGTCAGGCCGCTGGCGAGGCAGTAGGTTCCCTGCGGCGGGTTGACCTGCGTGAGCTGGCGCGAATCCTGCCAGCGGGCGAGGTTGCGGACCGAGACGGTGTCGCTGAAGTCATGCTCGAAGATCGCGGTGAGCGCGTCGACGTTGATCTTCTGCTTATCGACGTTGCGATAGCCGAAGTAGTCGCTGCGATCGACACCGGGGACGCGGGCGCCGGCGTAGTACGGCACGCCGTACTGCGGGATGTTATCGTCTTCCTGGTGGTTGTACTGCAGCGTCAGACGGGTCGGGCTGTCGATGCCGATGGTGACCGACGGGGCGACGCCCCAGCGCTTGTAGTCCTCGACATCGCGGCCCGGGACGTCGTTGCGGTGCCACATCGCGTTGAGGCGGAAGGCGACGAGGTCGTTGACGCGCTTGTTGAGGTCGACGGTGGCGCGGTAGTAGTTGTCGGTGCCGATGCCGCCGGTCGCCAGGTAGGCGTCGTCGGCCTTCGGCCGCTTGGTGACGATGTTGATGTTGCCGCCCGTCGACCCGGCGCCCGAGATGACCGAGTTCGCGCCGTTGGTCACTTCGACCTGGTCGAGGTTGTAGGAGTCGGTGCGGGTGATCTGCGCGCTGTCGCGCACACCGTCGATGGTGATGTCGTTGCTGGCGCTGTAGCCGCGGAAGGTGATGTTGTCGCCGGGACCGGTGCCGCCCTCACCGGCGCCGAAGGTGATGCCCGGCACGGTCGAGAGCACGTCGCGCAGGGTGAGCAAATTCTGCTGCTCGATCACTTCATTGGTGAGGACCGTGATCGTCTGCGGCGTATCGCGGACGGTACGCGTGCGCTTGGGCGATTCCAGCTTGCGGCCGGGCTCTTCGGTGATCGCGGTGTCGGACACGGTGACGCCGCCGAGGCTGCGTTCCGCGCCTTCCGCCTGCTGCGCATGGGCGACGGGCGCGAAGGCCGGCGCGATGCAGGACAGCGCAAGGAACGTGCGGCGGGCAGCCGCCTTGGAAGGCTTGAGTGACATGTTTTCCCCCTGATGTGGTCGCACTTGACGAGGGGCTGATATTGAGAGTCACTCTCATTATCAAGGCATGAAATTAAAAAATGTTCGCCTGCTATTTACGTACGGATCGCGACTCGCGGTAAAGTCACACTGACGGCTCAGAGAGCGGCGGCGCCGCCCGTTTCGGCAGGTGCAAGCAGAGCGCCAAGGGCAGGGCTGATCCATTCGGCGAGCGAGTCGCCGGCGCGCGCAAGCATGCGCACCGCGAGCCGTTCGCGGACTGCCAAGGTCTGTGCGGCTGCGGGAGCATGGACACTCAGCGCCGTCGCCCAGGCGTCCGCCAGCATGGCTGAGGCGTGGATCACGCTGACCGAGGCCGCGTGTTCGACGGCCGATCCGCCGCGCGGGTCGATGGTGTGCCGCCCGCGTACGTAGTCGCCCGAGGTGGCGACGGCGAGCTGATGGAGCGCCACGCGCAGGGGCGCAATGCCGGCGGCAGGGGTCTCGAGGTCGACCCACCAGGGATCGCCATCAGGCCTGAGGCCTAAGCCGACCAATTCGCCGCCGATCTCGACCAGCGCATGATGACACCCGCATTCGCGCAGGAGCAGGGCGAGGGCGTCCACCGCAAAGCCTTTGGCGATGCCGGAGAGGTCGAGGTGAAGACCGCCGGGTTGGCGCAGCCGCCGTGCGGCACGGTCGTAAGCGAGCCTTTGGAAACCGGAAACGGCCCGCGCGGCCGAGATCTCGGTGGGCCGAGGTGCGCGCGCGGCCTGCACGGGCCCATGGCCCCAGACGTTGACGAGCGCGCCGATTGCCGGATCGAAGGCGCCCGCGGAGCGTTCCGCCACGTCGAGCGCCGCCGCCATTACCAGTGCGAAGTCGGCGGGCAGGGGCAGCCACTCGCCCGCCAGAGCGCGGTTGAAGCAGCCGAGGAGCGAGCCCTCGCGCCAGTGGCTCATCTGCGCGAGGATCGCCTCGAGTCGCGCCTCGATCGCGGCCACCATGGCGGCGCGGTCGAAGCCGGGGGGCGCGGCGAGCTTGACGCACCAGGTCGTGCCCATGGTCTCGCCGCCCATCTCCGCGATCGGGGCGTCCTGCCGCCAGGTGGCGAAGCAGGACGGATCAATCGCGAGCGGGACGGCGAAACGCATGGGGTCTGTAGTCAGCCGGAGGCGCGGATCAGGGCGCGACGACTTCGAGCGTGCTCGTGAACGTCATGCGGCGGGTGGCCGCGCGCTTGTCGATGGGCTTGGCGTCCTCGGCGCTGGCGCTCATCCAGTACATGCCGGCGACCGGCCACTTGATCTTCAGCACGCCGTCGGCGCCGGTGATCAGTTCCTGCGCGTCCTCGGCCTCGCGGTACTTCTTGCCGCCGGGGATGAGGGTGACCTTGACGCCCGCGGCCGGCTTGCCATCGATGAGGAAGCGGAAGCTGGCTTCTTCGTCGGATACCAGCGCGTCGGGGTGGGTGATCGGATCGAATTCGAGGCCCTTGCCGGTCGTGGCCAGCTTCGTCGGCGCGTCGGCCGAGACGTAGACCGCGTAAGTCGACAGCGTCTCGCTCAGCTTGATGTCGGTCGCATCGGCCGGGATGTCGGCGACGGTCGCGACCATCCGCATGGGCTGGCCACCGGGGCCACCGGGACCACCGGGGCCGCCCATGGGGGCGCCGGCCGGACGAGCACCCGCGCCGGGAGCACCACCAGGAGCGCCGCCGGGCGCGCCCGGAGCGCCGGCCGGGCGGCCGCGTCCGCCGACGCGCCACTGCTCGGCGCCGACCTTGAAGGTGCCGCCGATCGAGGAGCGCTGCATGCCGATCTTCCAGGTGCCCGGCTTGTTGATCGCGACGTCGAAAGTACCGCGGTACTTGCCCTTGGACGGGTTCTCGATCTTGGCTTCGGTGCCGTCGGGTGCCCAGACGCTGACCTGCGCCGGGTCCATGGGCTGGTGGTCGGGGTAGAACAGGTCGTTCGAAACGGCCGCGTCCACGGTGACGTACTCGCTGGTGCCGGCCAGCGTCGTGGTCGAGGGCAGCAGCCACATGCGGTGGGCAAGGGCAGGCGTGGCGAGCGCGGAGGACGCGGCGGCGATCATCATGATAGTGCGAAAGCGCATGGAAATTCCCCTGTTGGTAAGCGGATGGTCAGCCTGTCGGCGACCGGATCAGCGGATGGTGATGGTGCCCAGCTCAGTCTTGCCCGATGCCGAGCCGCCCTTGGCCGGGACCGAGAACGGCACCGAGACCAGCTCGCGTCCCCCCGTCTCGCGCGCGGCCTCGACCTTGAGGACGTACTGGCCGGCGGGAAGGTTGGCGGGGATCGGCACGGTGTAGCTGCCCGGCGCGCGGGTCGCGCCGCTGAGGCCGTCGGCGGGCATCTTCATCGTGTTGCCGCCCTTGCGCCACCAGGAGCGCAGGTCCGCCAGCCACTTGGTGCCGGGCTCGCGGCCGGCCTTCTTGACGTCGTACCACACGAAGATCGTTCGCGGCGCGCCACCGGCGACGGGCTCGATCCAGCCCGCAACGTAGGGCTTGTGGTATTCAGCCACCTTGATCTGCGGGATGGTGATGGTCACCGAGGCGGCAAGCGCAGGGCTGGCGACGACGGCGCCGGCGAGCAGGGGCAGTGCGGGCAGAAGGAGGTTTCGGGTCATCACGGGCTTTCTCGTCAGTGGATGAACAGGAGCGCCAGCAGCAGCGGCGCGATGAGGCTGAGGCCGACCAGCGGCCAGGTCATTGGCCGGTGCCGTGCGTGGAGCTGGAGGAGGAGCAGGCCAGTCAGCGTGAACAGCACGCAGGCGACGGCGAAGAGATCGATGAACCAGAACCAGGCATCGCCGGTGTTGCGGCCCTTGTGGAGGTCGTTCAGGTAGGAAATCCAGCCGCGGTCGGTCACTTCGGCGGCGACGGCGCCGCTCGCGCGGTCGATGCTGACCCAGGCGTCGCGCCCGGGGCCAGGCATGGCGACGTAGACTTCGTCGTCGGCGGACCAGTCTGCGGGGCGGCCCGAGGGATCGAGGGGCACGACGGCGGCAACGGCCTTGGAAACCTCGGCGGGCAGCGGGTCGGCGGCGTCACCCGGTGCATGCAGCTTGCCGAGCAGGGCGGGCGGCAACTGGCCCGCGCTCTTGGTCACCACCGGCTCGGCGCCGATCGAGGTCGCGTGGTTGAGCGTGATGCCGGTCACCGAGAACAGGAACATCGCCGCCAGCGAGATCGCCGCACTCGCCCAGTGCCAGGTGTGCAGCTGCTTCAGCCAGAAGGCGCGGGCCTTCTTGTTCTTCTTCGCCGCGGGTTTGGCCGGCTTGGGCCTGGCCACGGGCGGGCCCGCCGAATTGCCCGTCACCCGCTGGTCACCGGGGCGTTGTTCAAGGGCATCGGCAGCTTCCAACGTGTCGTTTCCTTCGTCATTCAGGGAAGACGGCGCCGGCGAACGCCCGGTCGATTTTGCGCCGCCCGGAAAGGGTGTGCCCTCTGGACGAGCCGGTGCTTAGTGTATATGCAAATCACTCGCAATAGTGGTTGGCAGGAGATTACAATTGGCGACACTCGCGGTTCCCACAGTGGATGAGTTCGCCCATATTCCGGCCTTGGCAACAGGTTTGGACCCGTCATACGAAAGCGCCGGGGGGCCATATGAGGGACTGCGCGAATCGCCCAGGATCGGCGGCGGTTCCTACGAACGCGCGGTGTACCAGCCGTCGAAGAATGCGCGCCCGATGGCGCTGCTGGCGTCGGCGGGGGCGATCCTGGCGATCGTCGCGGCGATGGCTACGCTCAACATCGTGGCGATGCACAAGGAGCGGGCGCGGCTGACGACGGTCGACATCCGCGAACTGGACGTGACGCCGCCGCCCCCGCCCGAGCAGACCAAGCTGGATACGCCCGAAGCGGCGAAGACGCAGACGGTCGCGCCCAAGCCGATGATCGAGCTGCCTTCAGCGGGCCCGGTGCAGGTCATGGTCGACGCGCCGCCGCCGCCGGCCCCGCCGACCGTGACGAGCGAGGGCACCAAGACGGCCGCAGCGCCCGCCGCCGCGCCTGCCTCCACCACGCTCGAAGGCGGCGACCTTTCGAGCAAGGTGCTGTTCGCCAAGCCGCCGACCTACCCGACCGAGGCGCGCCGCGCGCGAGAGCAGGGCACGGTGAAGCTGCTGGTGCTGATCGGGACCGACGGCAAGGTCTCGGACATCAAGGTAGCCGGCAGCAGTGGCAGCGACCGCCTCGACCGCGCCGCGCTGCAGGCGGTGAAGCGCTGGCGCTGGCAGCCGACCATGAGCGGCGGCACCGCCATGGTGGTGCGCGGCTACGTGACGATCCCGTTCGTGCTGATGGCTTCGGCCTGAGAGCACGGGAGGCCGAAGGGCGTCACGCAGCCCTGAACCTCGATCGCCTTGGCGGGATTTGCGCAGTGCGTCGTCGATCCTGATGGATCTGACCGGCGCTCAGGCCCGGTCTTCCAGCGAGGCATGCAGTACCCGCATCGCCTGTTCGAGCTGCGCCGAGCTGTAGGGCTTGTCGAGCAGAACGGTGGGCCGGTGACCGGTGGCCGCGTCGTAGCCGCCGCTGGCGATGGCGTGGGGGATGGCGCGTGCGGAGACTTCGGCGATGATCGGGTCCGCCTTTTCGCCGCCGAGGTTGAGATCGATCACGGCGACGTCGTAAGCCTCGTTCCGGGCACCGTCGAGCGCGGCCGACAGCGTGGCATAAGGGCCGACGACCGTGCAGCCGAGGTCGTCGAGCATTTCTTCCAGAAGCATCGAGACGAGGAATTCATCCTCTGCCACGAGAACCCTTAGCCCCTTGAAGTTGGATATTTGCTCAGACATCGTCGGGCCTTTAATGATGCGCGCGGCATCGAAGTGTGTTTGGGAACTATTGGCAGTCGTCCGCCCCCGCTGCAAGACCCTCAATTGCCGATGATTTCGCGGATCCGCCCGGCGAGCACGTCCATGGCGAACGGCTTGGTAATCATCGCCATGCCGGGCTCGAGGAAGCCCGAGGCCATCGCCGCGTTCTCCGCGTAGCCGGTCATGAACAGCACCTTGAGGTCGGGGCGCGAGGCGCGGCCGCCGTCAGCGACCTGGCGGCCGTTGAGGCCGGGAAGACCGATGTCTGTGACGAGCAGGTCGATGCGCCGGCCGGACTGCAGGACCGCGAGGCCGGAGGGGCCGTCCGAAGCCTCGATCGCGGTGTAGCCCAGTTCGTCGAGCACCTCCAGGATCAGCCCGCGCACGACGGGTTCGTCCTCCACCACCAGCACCACTTCGCCGTCCTGCGCGGACGGCGGCGCGTCGCGGTGCGCGTCCTCGTCGAGCAGCCCCTCGGCGCCATGGTGGCGGGGGAGGTAGAGCTTGATCGTGGTGCCCTTGGCTTCCTCGGAATAGATGCGCGCGTAGCCTTCAGACTGGCGCGCGAAGCCGTAAATCATCGACAGGCCGAGGCCGGTGCCCTGCCCGATCGGCTTGGTCGTGAAGAACGGCTCGAAGGCGCGGGCGGCGGTCTCGCGGCTCATGCCAACGCCGGTGTCGGTGATGGCGATGCACACGTATTGCCCCGGCTTCACGTCGCGCTGGAGCGAGGCGTAGTGGCCGTCGAGGTGGGCGTTGCAGGTCTCGATCGTCAGCTTTCCGCCCCTCGGCATGGCGTCACGGGCGTTGATGACGAGGTTGAGGATCGCGCTTTCGAGCTGGTTGGGATCGCAGCGGGTCTGCCACAACCCGCCCGCCAGCACGAATTCCAGTTCGATATGCTCGCCCAGCGTGCGGCGCAGCATGTCCTCCATCGAGGCGATGAGCGGGTTTGTCCGCACCGGCCGGGGGTCGAGCGGCTGGCGGCGCGAGAAGGCGAGCAGCCGGTGGGTCAGCGCTGCGGCACGCTCGGCCGAGGTGCGCGCGCCGGCCAGCCAGCGGTCGAGGTCCTGGGTCCGGCCCTGCGCAAGCCGGTTGTGCATGACGTCGAGGCTGCCGGTGATGCCCTGCAGCAGGTTGTTGAAATCGTGGGCGATGCCGCCGGTCAGCTGGCCGACCGCCTCCATCTTCTGCGACTGGCGCAGCGCGTCCTCGACCGCGCGCTGGTCGGTAATGTCGCGGCCGACGGCGTGGATACGGCGCTCGTCCGGCACGGCGGTCCAGGCGAGCAGGCGGTAGTCGCCTTCCTTGGTGCGGTAGCGGTTCTCGAAGGCGATCGTGCGCACGCCGGCGGACAGCTTGGCGACTTCGGTGGCGGTCTGCTCGCGGTCGTCGGGGTGGACGAAGGCGGCGATGCGGCGGCCCAGCATCTCGCCCTCGTGCCAGCCGAGCAGGCGTTCGGCGGAGGGATTCACGGCCGTGATCAGCCCGGTGAAGTCGCAGACCAGCATGAGGTCGCGGCTGATCGTCCAGAGGCGGTCGCGGTCCTGCGCATAGGCGGCCTCGGCCTGCTTCTGCGCCTCGATTTCCGTATTGGTGCCGACCCATGCGGTGATGGCGCCGCGCGCGTCGGCCAGCGGCAGCGCGCGCGAGAGGTGCCAGCGGTAGGTGCCCTCGGCGTCGCGGAGGCGGAATTCGGTGTCGAACACCTCTCCGCTGGCGAGCGAGTCCTTCCAGCGGCCGAGCACGGCGGCGCGGTCGTCCGGGTGCAGGAGCCGGGTCCAGCCGGCGCCGTCGAGAGTGCCGCGCGGCTCGCCGGAATAGGCGTAGACACGGTCGTTGAACCAGTCGAGCCCGCCGTCGGCGCGGGCGGTCCAGACCTGCGTCGGCATGTTCTGCGCCAGGGCGCTGAACTGCGCCTCGCTGGTCTCCAGCGCGAGCTGGGTGCGGCGGCGGTCGGTGACGTCCTGCACCACGCCGACCATCCGCACCGGCCGGCGTTCCGCGTCCAGCTCGAAGTCGGCCTTGCGCGAGACGATGCGCTCCTCACCGTTGTCGGCGCGGCGGATGCGGTACTCGACGTCGAGCGGGGTGGCGGCGTCGTGGCGCCGGGCGATGTTGGAGATCGTCGCGCGGTCCTCGGGGACGACGAGGTTCTCGAAGATTTCCGGAGGGACCGGGCCGCGCTGCTCGACGCCGAAGATGCGGCAGAATTCGTCGGTGCCGCTGATTGTGTTGCGGGCGATGTCCACCGAGAACAGGCCGACCCCGCCCGCCACCTGCGCCCGGCGCAGCTGGTCCTCGCTGAGGCGCAGCGCGGTCTGCGCCTCGTGCTCGTGCGTGCGGTCGCGCATGAGCTTGACGAAACCGATGGGCGTGCTGGCGGCACCCCGCAGCGGGGTCATCTCGCTCAGGCCCCAGAACCGCTCGCCCGACTTGCGAAGGTGCCAGCGCGCGTCGTGGGCGCGGCCCGTCTCCATCGCCTCGCGGCGCTTGGCCGCGGGGCGGCCGGCGGCGCGGTCCTCCGGCGTGAAGAACACCGCCATCGGTTGGCCGAGCATTTCCGCCTCGGTCCAGCCCAGCATCGCCGCCGCGCCCGCGTTCCAGAGGGTGACGTGGCCGCCGAGGTCCGTCGCGACGATGCCGTAGTCGACCGCGCCGTCGAGGATCTGGCGGTTGTACTCCTCGCGCTCGCGCAGCAGCACTTCGGCGCTGGCGCGCTGGATGTGCGCCCAGGAGCGCTCGGTCACTTCGCGGATGACGCCAAGTTCGTAGTCGGTCCAGGAGTGCGGCGCCCGGTCGTGGATCGCCATCAGCGCGGTGAGGCGGCCCTGCTTGACCAGCGGCACGCAGATGGTCGCGGCGATGCCGATGTCCTGGAAGGTCTTCGCTTCCTCGGGCGGCAGTTCCGCCGCGTTGTCGTTGACGATGAGCGGGCGCCCGGCGTTCAGTTCGCGCACCGCCAGCGCCCCGAAGTCGGCAAGGCTGTAGTGCCCGACGATCGAGGGCGAGCCGGGCGCGTGCCAGTTGCCGTGGATGGTGAAACCGTCCCCGTCGTCGTCCATGTCGGCATAGGCGCAGTTGCTGAGGCCAAGGTGCTCGGCGGTGAGGCGGGTGGTGATCGCCAGGATCTGGTCCGCGCCCCGGCAGTCGGCGATGGCGCGGCCGAGTTCATCGAGGAACCGCAGGCGGGCCTCGCTTTCCTGCAGGGCTTCGGCGGCAAGCCGGGCCTGGGTGGTCTCGATCACCACGGCGATGACCCCGGCGGGCTTGCCGTCGTCGCCGGGCACGGGTGAATAGTCTAGGTTCATCCAGACCCGTTCGGGCCGGCCGTCGCGGTAGAGGGTGAGGACGTGGTCGCGGTAGCTCAGCGTCTTGCCGGCGAGGCCCACGCGCATGACGTTGTCGTTGAATTCGGCGACTTCGTCCCAGCCATCGCGCACGTTCGAGCCCAGCAGGCGCCCGTCGCGCGCTCCGGCGAATTTCGCATAGGCGTCGTTGTAGAGCATGACGCCCTCGTCGCCCCAGAGCAGCACCAGCGGGACGGGAGAGGGCAGCATCATGCCCACGGTATGGCGCAGGCTGAGAGGCCACTGCCCGATCGGACCGACCGGGGTCGACGCCCAGTCGTACTCGGCGATGCGGCGTGCGAGTTCGCCACCGAGTCCCATGAACCCGTCGCCGATCTCATTCCTGCGCGTCATTGCCCCTCAGCTTCCCTTCGCGCGCGATCGACGGAGCTTCCGTGCATGCGTCACGCGGGAACACATCACGCAGGCATCGGTTCCCGGTCAACACCTTATCGCCCGCTATCCAACCATCGCCGCCCCGCAACGGGACGTCCGATCGCAGGCGGCACGATGCAACCTGATGCCTCCGGCGCGCGTAGGCGGAAGATGGATCATTGCCGTCGCCCCAGGGCGCGGAGGAAAGGACGAGGAACATGTCGGGCGGAGGCGAATACGAACCCCAGGATTCGCGCAAGGTCGTCGGCACCGCTGGCGATCCGGGCAAATCGTGGCGCGAGCAGGAGGATGCCCGTGCCGGGCGCGGCGAATACGAGCCGCGCGACCAGCGCAACGTGACCGGCCAACCCGCCGAAGAGGACGACCGTTGGCGCAAGGACGAAGCCGAGCCGCCCAAGGCAGGCGGCGAGCCGTCGAAGGGATCGCGCGAGGCTGTCGGCCCCACCTGACTGTCAGCCGTTAGCGGCCATCGGGAAGAACGCGAGTTCGCCGGGAGCGGAGGAAGCGACGGGCCGCAGGCTGGCTCGGTTGCGCCCCTCGCTCTTGGCGTCGTAAAGGCTGCGGTCGGCCCGCAGGTGGGCGTCGGGCCATCCTTCAATCCCGCCGCGCAGCGCGGCACAGCCGATGCTGAGGGTGCCCGAGTTCTCTGGCCCCATGCGGTTTGCAAAGCCCGAGCAGAGGCCGTGCGCGAGGTCGAGCGCGCGGGCTTCGTCGAAACGGGGAAGCACGACGGCGAACTCGTCCCCGCCGAACCGGCCGATGATCGCGGCGGCGGGACTGCGCAGCTTCAGGTACTTGGCAAGCGCGACCAGCAGGCGGTCGCCTTCCTGGTGCCCGAAGCGGTCGTTGACGGACTTGAAATGGTCGACGTCGATCAGCAGCAGGGCGCCGCAGTCCTGCGGCTGATCGTCCGCGTACAACGCCTTGAGACGTTCCTCGAAGCCGCGCCGGTTGAGCAGGCCAGTCAGCGGATCGCTCTCGGCAAGGCGGGTGACCCGGTCCTCGCGGCGGCGGCGCAGGGCTCCCGCGATCGACATGGCAAGCGCCACCGCGACGAGCACGCCTTCGAACAGGGAGACCACGATCATCGTCCCGGCATAGCTGGAGAGGCTGACGAACGCGCCGGGCACGAAGGCGCAGAGAGCCTTGAGGGTGTAGAAGCTGCCGTGGAACAGGAAGGTGTACGCCAGCATCCGGGTCTCGGACCCGCCGGACCCGGACGCGGGCGGCAGCACGCTCGCAGCCTTGAGCGAAAGCACGGCGACGAAGCCGGCATTGAACAGCGACATGAGCTGGTCACGGTCGCCCAGCGCGGCGTCCAGCCCGGCGTACCCCATGAGGGCGCAGCACAGCACCGGCGTGAGGAACCAGGCGCGGGAAATCCTGCGGCCGGAAAACGAGGCGGCGCCGTGAAGGAACGCGAGATGGGCAAGGGGCACCATCGAATTGGAGATCCACACGCCGACGAGGAAGGAACCCCCCTGTCGCAGCGGCGCCAATGAGGAGCCGACGACGATCGACAGGAAGCCCAGCGCGAAGCTCAGCAGGAAGCGCTCGCCAAGGGTCCGCCACTCAATGAAAAGGAACGCCGCCGCGACGAATGCGATGGCATTCGTCATCAGCAGCATGGTTTGCGCGTCAGCCGCCATGAAATCCCGGAATCCCGACAATCGATGGGGCTATGTACCGCATTATCCTAAACAAAAGGTGCACCTTGACGCCCGGCCAGCTCAATCCGGAAATCGGCGTTGCGACGGACGCCATTCCCGGTGCGCCGGACAGTGGATCACTTGGGCGCAGTCGGCCGTTTCAGTGGCATCGTGCCGAGGGAGAGGGGTCGCAACCCGTCATGCCCGATCGGCGCGCACATAGAACCTAGACCAAGGAGAGCATCCATGAATCGACGTGACCCCAATGCCGGCAGCCGCCAGGCCGGTGGCTATCGCAGCGACGACAGCTCATGGGATTCGCCCCGTCAGGCCAACCAGTGGCAGGGAGACGTCAACCGCCAGACCGGCTCCGGCTGGGAAAACGACGAGAACGAGCGGACCGACCATTTCGGTCAGGGCCGTCAGTCCGAAGGCCGCTACATCGGTGACCTCCACGGCGAGAATGAAAGCGCCAGGCTGCGCCAGGACGATGCGGCGCGCGATCGTGGTTACCGTGGACGTGATCGCGGCGGCTTCGGTCAGCGCGGCTACAACGAACCCGTCTACGGCGACAGCGGCTATGGCCGCGGCGGCTCTGTAGAGCGGGGCTACCGCTTCTCGGGCTCGCAGGGTTCGCGCGGCGCCGAGTATCCGGCGCGCTCGTTCGACGCCAGCGGCGGCAGCGACTTCGGCAGCTTCACCAGCGAGGACTACGGCGGCCGTGATTCCTCCGCGCGCGAAAGCGCGGGCCTGAGCGGCGGCCTACACCCCAGCAACTCCTACCGCCCGAGCTACGGCCCCGGCAGTTGGTCGCGCGGCCGCGACGCGGACGAGGACCGCAGCTGGCGCGAATACGGCGAGCGCCGCGGCTTCCTGCAGCGCGCGGGGGACGAGGTCGCCAGCTGGTTCGGCGATGACGACGCCGCCCGCCGGCGCGAGGCCGACCACCGCGGACGCGGTCCCTCGGACTACACCCGCTCCGACGAGCGCATCCGCGAGGATATCAACGATGCCCTGACGCACGACTGGCGCGTCGATGCCAGCCATGTCCGGGTGCAGGTCAAGGACGGTGAAGTCACGCTCGAAGGCACGGTCGACAGCCGGCAGGACAAGCGCCGCGCGGAAGACGTGGCCGACGGCGTCAGCGGTGTCCGCCACGTGCAGAACAACCTCCGCCTCGCCAGCACCTCGAGCGACCGCACCACCGGCCGTTCGGGTCTGACGGTAGGGACGAGCACGCCCGGATATTCGCACACCGCGACCAGTGCGTCCTCCGCCGCCGCCAAGGACACCTCCGGCAGGGGTTCATGACCGCTTAGGTGCAGTCTATGTCGGGTTCGGGTTTCAGCCGTGATCCGGCGTGGAAGGGGAGCCTGTGGGCTCCCCTTTTTCGTGCAAAATCAGACGTTTCGTGTCACGCAGCGGAAGCCTATGTGGGTGGTGGAGGTGTCGATCATCTCCGGATGCCGCGCTGCGGGTCGATAGCGCTGGCAGTAGTTCGCCGCACACAGGTGCGACCCTCCCTTGATGACCTTGCGCCCGATCCGCACCCCCGGTTGCGCCGGGTCGAAGCTGTCTTTGAGCTTGGCGCCGCGCGGGTTGCTCAACGCGCAGCAACCGCCGGATGGCTTTGAAATTGCAGGCTTTTCGCTCCACCAGTCGCGCGTCCATTCCCAGGTATTGCCGATCATGTCGACGAGCCCGTAGCCGTTCGCCAGGTACGTCCCGACCGGCGAAGTCCGCTCCCACCCGTCGAGCATCTGGTTGGCGAACGGGAACAATCCCTGCCAGTAGTTCGCCATCATCACCCCACCCGGCGCCAATTCGTCCCCCCAGGCATAATCTCTGCCCTCAAGCCCTCCCCGAGCGGCATATTCGAATTCCGCTTCGGTCGGCAGGTCTTTGCCCGCCCACTTCGCGTAAGCCTCAGCATCGGCGTAGGCGACCTGCACGACAGGGTGCTCCCAGAGCCCCAGGCTTTCGATATCGCTGCCCACGCCCAGGGGCTGGCGCCAATAAGCACCGAACGTGAAATTCCACCAGTTTCCGGGGTTTGTGGTGTCCACCGGTGCCGTAGTCTTGCCGAAAACAAGCGATCCGGCGCGGTCCATGCCGGCCAGCATGCCGGGATAATCCTTGGGATCGGGCGCGACCTCGGCGACGGTGGTGTGGCCGGTAGCCTCGACGAAGGCCGCGAACTGGCGGTTGGTCACCGGGGTCCGGTCCATCCGGAAGGCATCGACCGAGACGCGGCGCAAGGGGGCTTCCTCGGGGTAGAACGTCTCCGAACCCATGGTGAAGGTGCCCGCCGGGATAACGACCATGTCGTCCATTTCGGCCGGTTTGGCGCTATCGCGTCCGATGTCGATGCTCTCCATGCGATAAGGCCTTTCCTGCCTCGGGTTTGGCCTCTACCTAGAGCGCACGGCGGGGCAGGACAACCGCCGCGGACGGCACGCAACCAAGCGTCGCCAGAGAATTTTATCGCCGGGAAAAGTCTACCGCGCCAGCGGAGACCGTACTCTTCGCCAGATGTCAGTGACTTACCGGGGGCTTATCGCGTTGCGCGGCTGGATACTCTTTCAGCATGAACTCGACCCGGCGATCCCGGAAGTGCCCGAGGTGTTCCGCTTCCAGGAGGCGGCCGGTGCGCTCGGGATAGAGCTGCACGTCTTCCAGCCGCACCGCTTCGAGATGGTGGTCGGCACCGGCAGCGACTGGGCGATGAAGTACCAGGGCGTACCCGTGGAGCGCCCGGACTTCGTGATCTGCCGCACTGGCGCGGAGACCGATTACTTCACGCTCGCCCTGCTGCGCCACATCGAGCGGCGCGGTGTCCGGCTCGTCAACGGGCCCGAAACGATCGAGACCGTGTCCGACAAGCTGCACACGCTCCAGACGCTCAACCGCGCGGGTCTGCCGATCCCGCGCACGATCCTGGGCACGTTCCCGATCGACGTCGACCTCGTCGAGCGTGAGCTAGGCTTCCCGGTGATCGTCAAGACGCTGAAAGGCACGCGCGGCGCCGGTGTCCTGAAATGCGAGGACCGCAGCCAGTTCGAGGATCTCGCCGGCCTTCTCGAAAGCGCCGAGGCCAAGGCCGACTTCATTCTCCAGCACTACGTGCGCGCCAGCCACGGCCGCGACGTGCGCGTGCTGGTGGTCGGCGGCCGGGTGGTCGCGGCGATGGAGCGGCGCTCGCTCACCGGCGGGTTCAAGTCCAACGTCTCGCTGGGCGGCGTCGGCGTTGCCTACAACCCGCCGCAGGAGATGGCCGAACTGGCGGTGCAGGCCGCCGACGTGCTCGAACTCGACATCACCGGCATCGACATCCTCTTCGACGAGGATGGTTACCGCATCTGCGAGGCCAATTCCGCGCCCGGCTTCCAGGGGCTAGAGCGTGCGACGGGCATGGACGTGCCGACCTCGATCCTCGAATGGGTGGTCGCCACGCAAGACGCCGTGCGCGAACGCGCGCCGCTCCCGGCCGAAAGCACGGCGCTTGCCGACATGGTGTTCGGCGGCCGTTCGGGCCTGCGCTCGCTGACCGATCGCAACACCGAGTTTCGCCGCTTCGCCAGTGCCGTGGGCCTGCGCATGATCGCCGCAGGCATCGGCGCGCTCGTGCAGGCGAGTTTCCCGCCGGTGCTGGTCGACCGCCGCAGCCCTACCGGCGTGGGCCTGCGCAGCCTGTTCGAAGGACGCATGGCGTCGGAACTCGCCGACCTCGACGACCGCGCGCAGGAGCGCACCCTGCTGGTGGTGCTGACGGTGGCGCTCTGGGCCGCGGTGCTTCCGTGGCTGGCTGGCGCGGAAGCGATCGTGGGCGGCGTGCTCTCCATTCTGGCGCTCAGTTTCCCTGTGCTGTTCCTGCTGACCGCGCCCGCAGGCAGGTTCGGCAAGGTGCGGCGACGCAAGGGAGGCGGCGCATGATCGACTTTTCGGCAATCCCCTGGGCCGAACTGGCGCCGTTCATCGTCGCGGGTTTCCTCGCGCAACTGGTCGACAGTGCGCTTGGCATGGCCTTCGGGGTCATCGCCAATTCGCTGCTCGTGGTGCTGGGGCTCCCGCCCGCGATGGCGTCATCGGTCACGCATGCGGTGGAAAGCTTTACCAGCGGAGTTTCGGGCATCTCCCATGCCCTGCAGCGCAACGTGGACTGGCCGCTGTTCGCGCGGCTGGTGATTCCCGGCATCGCCGGCGGGCTGGCCGGGGTCTGGGCGCTGACGCACCTACACCTGGGGTTCGTGCGGCCGGTAGTGCTGGTCTACCTGGCGGCAGTGGGCATCTACCTGATCTGGAGCGGGGCGCGGCGGGCGCAGGCCTACCGGCGCATGCGCATGGTCGGGCCGCTGGGGCTGGTCGCGGGCTTCCTCGATTCGTTCGGCGGCGCCTGGGGACCGGTCACCACCGGCAGTCTGATCGCGCAGGGGATGACCCCCCGCATGGCAGTCGGCACCGTCAACGCGGCCGAGTTCTTCATCAGCGTCACGGTGCTTTCAGCCTTCATCGGCACCCTGGGGGTCCAGTTCTTCGCTATTGCCGCCAGTGGGCTCCTGGTCGGCGGCGTGATCGCTGCGCCCATCGGCGCGCTGGTGACGCGGCGCGCCAGCCCCCAGAACCTGACGCAATGGATCGGCGGCGTCATGGTCCTGCTCGCACTGTGGGGGCTGGTGTCGCTGACCTTCGCTCCGGTGCCGCTGCTGCCCCGGATGTGACCTAGCGAGCGGCCTCCGGGACCGGTCGCGTCAGCCGCCCGCCGCTCAGCACCTTGGCCGCGCCGGGTGCGACCTTCAGGAGCAGCTGCGCAAGCGCCACCACCGCGCCCAGGATCAGGAACGGCTGCGCGAGCAGATATAGCGGATAGAGCGGCGATCCCAGCTTGCCGGTGAGCTTGCCGATCAGCGGCCCGAACAGCCACAGCAGTATGAGGTGCGCGCAGAAGTAAAAGAACATGTACGGCTCGACCCGCTGGAGGACCGCAGACGCGCGGGTTCCCGCGATGGTCCAAGTCAGGCGCCACACGGCGAGCGAGGCGGCGATGCGCACCGTGAGGTCCAGCGCGGCCTCGCGCAGGGTGTCAAACGGGCGGACGTCACCCACCGTGACGTACAGGTGGATTGGCATCAGCACGAGGAACGGCAGCGCCGCCAGCCACAGGGGTCGCTCCACGGCACGGTCGGCAAGGTTGGTGCGGCGCGCGATGATGCCGATGGTGAAGAACATCAGGATCGAGGCGCGCAGGATCACTGGCGGTCCGATGCCGAAGATGTGGGACAACCCGGAGGCGACCGCGACGGCGGCGAGCGCCCGCGTCGGCAGCCTCACCAGGAGCGGGGCGAGTACCATGCACAGGAACAGGTCGCGCAGGAACGGCATCTGCACGTTGATGTCGGGGGGATGGGTGAGGATCAGCACTTCCTCGAACACCCAGCGCACCGATTGCGGCATGGGCGCCGCGAGGCCAAGTTGCCACGCCGCGCCCGAGACGAGCACGATCGCCAGCAGGTTCCACAGCACCATGGGCAGCAGAATCGTGCGAGCCTTGCGGCCAATGTGGCTGCGCCAGTCGCGCGTGCGGCTCGATCTGGCGACCAGCCAGCCCGAGATCAGCCCCAAGAGCGGCACTGCGCTGCGGCCGAACACTTCCATCAGTATCCAGCGCAGGACTTCCTGCGGCGTGCCCCGCGCCAGTTCGAGGCTGTATCCGTCGAGACCCGTCCATGCGTGGACGTAGACGACCCCGGCGATGCAGACGACACGAGCGATTCTGATGGCATCGGACCGGCGCCTTGCTCGGTCTTCCGGGCTTTCGCTTATCGTTTCAGGCAAGCAGCGTCCTGCTCATCGTGGTCCCTCGTCCGGTATTTATCCTTGGCAGAACCCGTAAGGGCGGCTGCGGTTGCGTCCATCGGTGGGCGACGGAAGGCTTCGCTTCCCCGCTCAGGCGTTGAGGCCGCCGTTGACACTGATGACCTGTCCGGTGATCCGCCGCGCACCCTCGCCGCACAGGAACAGGGCGAGCGGCGCGATGTCCTCCGCGCGCGGCAGGCCGAGCCCGGCGCGGGTCGCCGCCTTGGCCATGCGTTCCGAGCCCATCCGCTTCGCGCTGTCGCTGCCCTCGACGTAGCTGGGCGAGATGACGTGGGTGCGGATGCCGTCGCGCGCGGCCTCCACCGCGAAGTTGCGGATGAAGCCGATCGTCCCCGCCCGCGCCGCGCCGATCAGCGTCTGGCGCGGCGCGGCGTAGATACCTGCGTCCGATACGAAAGCGATCAGCGTGCCGCCGTGCTGGGAGAGGAATGGATAGGCAGCGTGGGCAAGACGCTCGATCCAGCCCACCGATACATTCAGGAAATCGCCGAAGACCTCGGGCGATGTGTCGGGGAGCAGGCCCGTGATGCCATGCGGCCCGGTGGCGGTGCAGTCCACCACCGCATCGATCCGGCCGTACTGCTCGGCGACCTCGGCCACCAGCACCTCGGCCGCGTCGTCTTCCCACAGGTCAGCCACGAAGCCGTCGACCGGGCCGAGGTCCGCCATGTCGGTCACCGCGCGCTGCAGCTTGTCCGGATCGCGGCCGTGGAGGGCGACCGTCCAGCCCTCGGCCAGCGCGCCGCGCGCTATGGCGCTGCCGATCGACCCGGAGCCGCCGGCAATCAGGAGGACTTTCCGCTCAGTCACTCTCGAACGCGGAGCGCATGTCGTCGGGGGCGAGGTCGGAGAACTTGGTGATGCGCGCCTCGAAGCGCAGGCGGACCTTGCCGGTGGCGCCGTGGCGCTGCTTGGCGATGATGAGTTCGGACAGGCCGGTGACCTCCTCCATCTTCTGGCGCCAGGTTTCCCACTTGTCCTTGACGTCGGGGCCGTCCGTATCGCTGGGATATTTCGGCTCGGTCGCCTTCACGTAATAGTCTTCGCGGTAGACGAACCAGACCATGTCCGCGTCCTGCTCGATCGAGCCCGACTCGCGAAGGTCGGAGAGCATCGGGCGCTTGTCCTCGCGCTGCTCCACCGCACGCGAGAGCTGCGAGAGCGCGATCACCGGGACGCTCAGTTCCTTCGCCAAGGTCTTGAGGCCGCGCGAGATTTCCGAAATTTCGTTCACGCGGTTGTCCGTGGCGCGGCCCGAGCCGGTCAGGAGCTGCAAGTAGTCGATCACGACGAGGCCGATGTTGTGACGGCGCTTGAGGCGGCGTGCACGGGTGCGAAGGCCAGCGATCGTCAGGCCCGGCGTGTCGTCGATGTAAAGCGGCAGTTCGGCGAGGCGCTGGCTGGCGAAGGACAGCTGCTGGAAATCCTCGCGGCTGATCTTGCCCATGCGCAGCGCTTCGGAACTGATGTTGGACTGCTCAGCCAGGATACGCGTGGCTAGCTGGTCCGCGCTCATTTCGAGGCTGAAGAAGGCAACCGGGGCCCCTACCGACTTCTCCGGCGCCATGCCGTCGCGCTCGGTGTCGTCGACGTAGCGCTGGGCGGTGTTGAAGGCGATGTTGGTGACGAGCGAGGTCTTGCCCATGCCCGGACGACCCGCAAGGATGATGAGGTCGGAATCGTGCAGGCCGCCGATCTTCTGGTTGACCGAGGTCAGGCCCGTGGTCTTGCCCGAGATGTGGCCGCCCGAATTGAACGCTTTCTCGATTGCCATGATGGCGGTGCGGGTTGCGACGCCGAAGCTCTGCGCTTCGCTCTGCGTCGCCGCGCCTTCGGCCACCTTGTAGAGCGCGGCTTCGGCGCGTTCGATCTGCTCCTGCGGCTCCACCGATTCGGAGGTGTCCATCGCGCTTTCAACGAGGTTGCGGCCCACGGTGATGAGTTCGCGCAGCAGGGCCAGATCGTAGATCTGATCCGCCAGCTCGCGCGGGGCGAGCAGGCCCTGGCCGTCCGCCGTCAGCCGGGCGAGGTACGCGACGCCGCCCAGCGCCTTCAGCGCCTCGTCCGCCTCGAAATAGGGGCGCAGCGTGACAGGGGTGACCACCGCCTTGCGGTCGAGCAGCTGGAGAATGCGCTCGTAGATGCGGGTGTGGACGGGCTCGAAGAAGTGCTGGGGGCCGAGCTGGGTTTGCAGTTCCTCGATCACCCGGTTGTCGATGAGCACGGCGCCGAGGAACGCGGCTTCCGCCTCGACGTTCGCGGGCAGTGTGCGCACGGCAGGGCTTTGGGCGCCGTCATCGGCGCGGACGAGAACATTTTGCTGGGCCATAAGCGCCGCACAATGCTCCGCGGCGGCGAATCGGACAAGCGGGGCAGGACGCGATTTTAATCCACAAGCTGTGGAAGGAGCGGGTGTGAGCGGCGGCGCCAAATCTGCCCATGGCAGATTTTCAACGAGTCTCCGAACCCCACTTGCCCGCTTATGCCGCAACCGCGTAAAGGCTCATCGATCATGCCGGACCCGCGCATCTCCCACATCGAACTCGACGATGCGACCATTCTGTGGCGCAACGCGGATATCGAGCAGGAGCGGCGCATCGCCATCTTCGACCTGATCGAGGATAACGTGTTCCGCCCGGTTCGCACGGCCGATGCCGGGCACGAGGGCCCGTACCGCCTGCGCCTGTCGGTCCGCGACGGCCGCCTTTCGCTGGAAATATCTGGCGAGGACGGCGCCGCGCTGGAGACGCTGGTGCTGGGCCTGGCCCGGTTCCGGCGGCCGATCCGCGAGTACTTCGCGATCTGCGAAAGCTATTACCAGGCGATTCGCAAGGCCACCGCCCAAGAGATCGAGACCATCGACATGGCCCGGCGCGGTGTTCACAACGAGGCGGCCGAGATGCTGCTGGAGCGCCTGGAGGGCAAGATCGAGACCGACCACCCCACCGCGCGCCGGCTGTTCACGCTCATCTGCGTCCTTCACATTCGCGGCTGAGGGCAGGACAATGGCAGCGCGAAAGGGCGGGAAAGCCGCGCGAGCCAACTGGCGCCTGCGCGCGCTCGGCGCATTGCTGCTGGCGGCTATCCTGGGCGGCGCCTGGGGGTGGTGGCACCTGCGTCACTGGCTGCCGGAGCGCGCCACCTATGCCGTCCAGGGCGTCGAGATCGGGGCGGACGACGGCGAGATCAGCTGGAAGTCGCTGAAAGCCGTCGGCGCCGATTTCGCCTATGTCGATGCCAGCGCCAGTGCCTTTGCGCGCGATCCGCGCTTCGTCGAGAATTTCGAAGCCGCGCGGGCCGCCGGAATGGAAGTCGGGGCGCTCCATCGGTACGATCCTTGCCAGCCGGCCGGAACCCAAGCTGCCAATTTCGTGACCACCGTGCCGCGCGACGCGCGCTTGCTGCCCCCGGCGGTCGAGCTCGACATGCTGGCCGACGGCTGCCCCGTGAAAGTGAGCGACGCTCGCGTCGAGAGTGAGCTGATGACGTTCCTCAACCAGGTCGAGACGCACACCGGCAAGGCGGTGATCCTCAAGGTGAGCCCGGCGTTCCAGGCGCGCTACACCATCGCTCACAAGCTCGACCGCAACCTGTGGCTGGTGCGCGACCGCTTCGAGCCTGCCTATGCAGGCCGCCCGTGGACGCTGTGGACCGCCAACGCCGACCTTGCCAACGAGATTGCGCAAGGGGGGCTCCGCTGGGTAGTGATGCAACCATGAGCGATACTCGAGACACCCTCATGGCCGCCGCCCGCGCGGCCGCGGCCACCGCCTACGCCCCCTATTCGCGCTTCCATGTAGGCGCCGCGCTGCTGATGGCGGACGGCTCGGTCGTCACCGGCGCCAACGTCGAAAACGCCAGCTACGGCCTGTCACTTTGCGCCGAGACGGTCGCGGTGGCGAAGATCCTCTCCGGTGACCGGCTTGCGGTGGAGGCCGTTGCGGTCACCGGCGGTGCGCCGGGCGAGCCGGGGCAGGGCGCGCGCGTCACCCCGTGCGGCCGCTGCCGTCAAGTCCTCAACGAGATCGCCCAGGTGGGCGGCACCGACCCGGTGATCTGGTGCGACGGCGCCGAAGGGGTCTTGGAACTGCGCCTGTCGAAGCTGCTGCCGCATGCCTTCGGGCCGGCGAACCTGCTCTGAACGAAACGTCGTCGCAAACTTGATCCGGCACCGCCGGCAAGGCTTAGGCTGGAAGCTCGCTTGCGGGTATGGCTGTCGGCAGCTTTCGCCTCAGGAGTACCCAGCGGTCCCAGCTTTCGCTGGGCCGACGGGCTGCTGCAGTGTCCTTACGCCCTCTCGCGCTCCACCAGCCATTCCAGCAGTGCACCCATGCAGTCGCGGCCGAGCTGTGCGGAGCGTTCCGGGCTCCAGCCCTGGCGCTTGTCGGCGGCGGGGTTGTGGTCCTTGAACGGCATTTCCAGCGTCATCGACACCGCGCCGAAGCGCTCGGCCAATTGGTTCGTCGACATGGTCAGGTTACCCTTGCCCGGGCGGGTGAGAGGGTAGCCGAGCTTGGTCTGGAAATCCGGCGTGCGTCGTTCCAGCAGCGCCGCGAAGCGATTGTAGCCGGCCAGCTGCTCATCCTTGAGCGAGGGGATGCCCTCGAACCCGGCGAGGAAGACTGCAGGGATCGCCTCGTCGCCGTGGACATCCATCGCGAAGTCGACGCCGCTGGCGTCCATGGCGCCGCGCAGCGCGACCACTTCCGGCGATTTCTCCGGCGTCGGCGTGTCCCACTCGCGGTTGAGGTTCACGCCGGCGGCGTTCGTGCGCAGGTGTCCGCGCCGCGAGCCGTCGGGATTGGCGTTGGGCACGACGTGGAAGCGGCAGCGCTTGCGCAGTTCACGGCCCACGGAATCGGCAGGGTCGGCCAGCACGTCGAGCGCGCCTTCCATCCACCATTCGGCCATCGTCTCGCCCGGGTGCTGGCGACCGTAGAGCCACACCTGCACCGCGCCCGCACCCATCTCCAGACAGTCGATCGGCTGCCCGTCCAGGCTGAGTCCGAGCGACCGGTGGGCCACGCCCTCCGCTCCCGCCACATCGGCGACGAGGTCGTGATGACGCTCCATCGAATAAGGAGCGAAGTAGGCGAACCAGGCAAGGTCGCCCGCGGGCTGGTAGCTGATCGTCAGCGTGCCGCCCTCCACGGCCTCATCG
This sequence comes from Novosphingobium sp. AP12, assembly GCF_000281975.1. Lineage (GTDB taxonomy): Bacteria > Pseudomonadota > Alphaproteobacteria > Sphingomonadales > Sphingomonadaceae > Novosphingobium. Next base: position 54,303 of record NZ_AKKE01000062.1, read on the forward strand.
TAACGGGTGGCGGCGCGGCCCCAGAACTGCCGGTCCTCCGAAACCACGGCGTCATAATTGGGCCAGCCTCCCGGATAGGCCGAGGCGCCCAGCCCGGTGATACGCAATGTCACCTCGCGCCCGGCGGCGCCGCTGACGCGGAAGTGGAACCATTGGAAGAAGTCCGACTCGTGGTCCTTGCGGATCGCGAGGCTGGCTTCGGCGCCGTTGGTGGAAAGGACTTCGATGTTGCCGGCGTCGAACGCGGCGCTGATCTGGATATCGGTCATTTCACCTGAATAGTTTCGCCCGACTGTCCCGGGAAGCCCTTGAACAGCGCCTCGGCCACTTTTGCCGAACCGAGCGGAGCCTGGGCCAGCGGCGAATCCGCGCGCACCACGAACGCGGCGCGACCTTCCCACAGGGCGGTAGCCGTGGCGGGGGCCGTGCGCTCGCGGATGGCGACGAAGATGCGGGTGGCGACCTGGTCCTTCGGGGCGCCCGAGAGGTCGATGCCCAGCCCTACGCCCACACCACCACCGTAATATCCGCCTGTGGAGCCGCCGACACCCACCGAAACCGGGTTACCCGTTCGGTCGGGTTTGTAAGTCTGCCGTTCGAGGGTGAGAAGCGCGATCTGGGCACTGGGCGCGGCGCCGGGCATCGGCTCGCTGTAGCCGTAGCGCGCCAGTTCCTGCGCCACAGCGCCGGCATAAGTGCGGAATTCCAGCGAATCGGTCTGCCCCGGCGCGGGCTCGACACTGATCGTGCCGCGTCCGAGAGGAGACGTGTCGGGGACGTGGAACCGCGTGACTTCCACCGGGCCGATCGGTGCGACGCAGCCCGACAGCGCCAGCGCGCCGATGACCGCCAGAGCGCCGGCGAGCCGCCGCGCGGGGTTTGTGCGCTCGATCATCGCCATCATTCCTCTGCCGCCTTTATGGATTGATCCTAGTTTTGCTCGCTTTGCCAAGGGTATGCAAGCGATTGGGGCTTTGAGGACCAGTGAACTCTCATCCCGCTCCCACGGGCGCGATCACGTCGGCCTTGGGGAAGTTGTCGAACAGCGCGCCGGCCAGCTTGGTGGCGATCAGTCCGTCGCTCCATTTGTCGTCGCCTTCGCGCGTCGCGATCGTGGCGTAGCCTTCCCAGAGCACCTTGCCACTGTCCTTGTCGAGGATGCGCGCGTCGAGGCGGGTGGAGACGAGCGCCGAGCGAGGCTTGGTCATGTCGATGTTGATGCCAAGGCCATAGGATTGGCCGTAAGTGCCGACTTCCATGGCCGCGGTCCCACTCACGGGGCTGCGTTTTTCCTCTGCCGGCGAGAGCACCTGGCGCGAAATCTTCAGCTTGGTGATTTGGGGCTGCGGCACGTCAGGATGGAGGGTGTCGTATCCCGCGCCGACCAGCGCATCGACGATGGCAGCCTCGAAGGTACGGCGCATGCTGGCCTCGACCCAGGGACCGTCGCCCGATTCGGATTCGACTGAAACGGGGCCCTTTCCGAGTTCGGCGGCAGCGGCGGGGTCGGCGGATACGAAGCGGCTGACCTCAACCCGGCCTTCCCGCGAATCGCCGGAGCGGGAATTCACGCGCGGCGAATCGAGCATCGAGCCTCGGCCCCAGCCTCCGCCGCGTTCCCATCCGGAGCCCCGCTGGGGTCCCCACTGGGCCTGCGCCGCCGGGGCAGCGAACAGCATGGCAGCGATGCCTGCGGCTATCGCCGCGCTCTTGAGCTTTTCCATGTTGGGTATCGTTTTTGTCCGAATTCGGTGGGGTCGCGCCCGTTATGCTGTTATGCGCGCACCAAGTTGCCCGCGGATGAACAAGGTAGATAAGCCTTGTGAAACCAACTGCAACGCCGCCGTAAGGGTGCAGCCCGCTTGACTTTGAGCGCGGCGGCCACTAACGGCGCCACTTCGAATTTCCGGCGGTCGGTAACCGCCACAGACACGACACGGACGAGACAGACCATGAAGATTCGCAACAGCCTCAAGTCGCTCAAGGGCCGTCACCGGGACAACCGCGTGATCCGTCGTCGCGGCCGCACTTACGTGATCAACAAGACCAACCGCCGCTTCAAGGCCCGCCAGGGCTGATTCGGCTCGCCTTGCCGGCCTTACCGGGCTGGCAGACAAGGCGACCGTTTCGCGTCGAAGTGCATGAGGCCCCCGCCAACCGCGGGGGTCTTGTCATGTCCGTCTTTCCCGATTTCGCTCCTGTCGAGGCCGTGGTCTTCGATGTCGGCCGCGTGCTGGTCGAGTGGGACATGCGCGCGCTGTTCGGGTCGCTGATAGCGGATTCCGCGGAACTCGATTGGTTCCTCGCCAACGTCGTCACCGAGGCGTGGCACTTCGAGCACGATGCCGGCCGCGACCTCGACGAGATGGTCGCGGCGCGCAAAGCCGAGTATCCCGGACACGACCGCCTGCTCGACGCCTACGCCATCCGCTTTTGCGAGACGATCCCGGGCAATGTGCCCGGTAGCCACGAGATCGTGCGCGAACTGGCCGAACGCGCCATTCCGCTGTTCGCCATCACCAACTTCGCCAGCGCCTTCTGGCGCGACTACCGCAGCGGTGAGCCGCTGTTCGACCTGTTCGGCGACATCGTCGTCTCGGGGGACGAGAAGATCGTCAAGCCCGACGCGCGCATCTTTGACCTTGCCGCAGCGCGGTTCGGTCATAAACCCGCCGCGATGCTGTTCATCGACGACAACGCCGCGAACATCGCCGCGGCGCGGGCACTGGGCTGGCAGGTGCATCATTTCCGCGATGCCGATGGCCTGCGGGCAGATCTCGCCCGGCGCGGGCTGCTCCCGTAGCGTTTCCACCTCGCAATTGATGATCGAAACGATCCGATTAGCGTGAATTCCAGCGTCGTTAATTTTTCTTCGCAGGTGCAGCGAGAGTCCTTGGCAAGTGCTGTTTCCTGTTGCATCACTTGTGCAACAGGGAGTCACAATGTCGGCTGAAACCGGGACGAATTTCGACGAGATGCTCAATGCGGACGGGTCCGTTCGTCCCGCCTACGCCGAATTTCGCCAGTGGTTCGACAGTCAGGACAAAGGCTGGCTGAGAAGACAGGACGCCGAGGCCGAGCGTTTCTTCCGCCGGATCGGAATTACCTTCAATGTCTACGGCGACGATGCTGCCGAAGAACGCCTGATTCCGTTCGACATGATCCCCCGCATCATCACCGCACGCGAATGGCGCAAGTTGACGCGCGGGATCGAGCAGCGGGTGCGGGCATTGAACGCCTTCCTCCAGGACCTCTACCACCGCCAGGAGATTATCCGCTCCGGCCGCTTGCCGATAGAGGCGCTGCGCAACAACGAGGCGTTCCTCTCGCAGATGATCGGGTTCACGCCGCCGGGCGGGGTCTATACCCATATCGTCGGCATCGACCTCGTGCGCACCGGCCCCGACGACTTCATGGTGCTCGAAGACAACGCCCGCACGCCCTCCGGCGTCTCGTACATGCTCGAGAACCGCGAGACGATGATGGCGATGTTCCCAGAGCTCTTCACCAAAATCCCGGTTCGCCCTGTCTCCGACTATCCGCGCCGCCTTGCCCGAAGCTTGCAGGCCTGCGCGCCGCCGGCCTTCAAGGGCGAGGGTGGCAGTCGTCCTGTCGTGGCGGTGCTGACGCCCGGCATCTTCAACTCCGCCTATTTCGAGCACGCCTTCCTCGCCGACCAGATGGGCGCCGAGCTGGTGGAGGGCAACGATCTGCGCGTGGTGGACGGGCGGGTCTGCATGCGCACCACCACCGGCTACAAGGCGATCGACGTGATCTATCGCCGCGTGGACGACGACTATCTCGATCCGCTCAGCTTCAACCCGAACTCGCAGCTGGGCATCGCCGGCATATTTGACGTCTACCGCTCGGGCGGGATCACCATCGCCAATGCGCCCGGCACCGGCATCGCCGACGACAAGGCGATCTACAGCTACATGCCCGAGATCGTCCAGTTCTACACCGGCGAGAAGCCGATCCTCCAGAACGTGCCGACCTGGCGCTGCTCGGAGGCCGACTCGCTGGGCTACGTGCTCGACAATCTTGCCGATCTGGTGGTCAAGGAAGTCCATGGTTCGGGCGGCTACGGCATGCTGATCGGGCCGACCTCCTCGAAGAAGGAGATCGCCGACTTCGAGGTGAAGCTGCGCGCCAAGCCGTCCAACTACATCGCCCAGCCCACGCTCTCGCTCTCGACCGTGCCGATCTTCCAGAAGGAGGGGCTGGCGCCCCGCCACGTCGACCTCAGGCCCTTCGTGCTGGTTTCGCCCGACGGCATCGACATCACGCCTGGCGGACTCACCCGCGTGGCGCTCAAGAAAGGATCCCTCGTGGTCAACTCGTCGCAGGGCGGAGGCACCAAGGACAGCTGGGTGCTGGACGAGTGATGGGGGGCGCACAGTAAATGCTTGGACGTGCCGCCAATGGCGTATTCTGGATGTCCCGCTATCTCGAGCGGGCCGAGAACACCGCGCGCCTCATCGACGTGGGCTTTCACCTCGCGCTGACGCGGGGCAACCGCCAGTCCCAGGACGAGGAGTGGAAGTCGGTCCTCACCACCACCGGCCTGCTCGACGACTACTGCTCGAAGCATGTCGATTTCCACGGCACGCAGGTGTTCAACTACCTGCTGCGCGATCGCGACAATCCAGGTTCCGTGCTCAACATGGTCGAGAACGCGCGCACCAATGCCCGCGTCGTGCGCACCAGCCTGACCAACGCCGTGTGGGAAACCACCAACGAAGGCTGGATGCACCTGCGCGACCTGCTCGCGCGGCCGGTGCGGGAAACCAGCCTGGGTGAAGTGCTGACGCAGATCCGCCGCACCGGGACGCTGGTACGGGGCGCGATCGAAGGTACCATGCTGCGCAACGAGGTGTTCAACTTCTCGCGCATCGGCACTTTCATCGAGCGGGCGGACAACACCGCGCGTATCCTCGATGTGAAGTATTACGTGCTACTGCCCTCCGCCGCCTGGGTGGGATCCAGCCTCGACAACGTGCAGTGGGACACGCTGCTGCGCTCGGTCGCGGGCAACCGCGCTTATTCTTGGCTCAACGCCGGCTCGATGGACCCGCGCGGCATCGCCCGTTTCCTTATCCTGGACGGACAGTTCCCGCGCAGCCTGATCTTCTCTTACGAGAAGATCCGCAGCAACATGGCCGGCCTCGCCAAGGAATACGGGCACGAAGTTCCCTCGCATGAACTGCTGCGCAATGCGGGCGCCAGGCTGCATCAGATCACCATCGAGGAGATCTTCGAGGGCGGCCTGCACGAATTCCTGCAGGACTTCATCGGCAAGACCATCGAGATCGCCGGCAGCATCGCCGCCGATTACCGTTTCAGCGAGTAGGAGGGCGCGTGCTCCTCACCGTCAAGCATACCACCCGCTACGTCTTCGACGGCAAGGTCACCCACGGCCTTCAGCGCCTGCGCCTCAAGCCCAAGTCGACCCACGGACAGGAAGTGGTCGACTGGCGCATGGAGCTGACCGGCGCCCGGCAGGAAGCGGCCTACGATGACCAGCACTTCAACCATGTCGATCTGGTCTCGATCGTGCCGGGCGTGCCCGAAGTCGTCGTCACCTGCGAGGGGACGGTGCGCACGATCGACAACAATGGCATCACCGGGCCCCACACCGGGCTGATGCCGCTGTGGTGCTTCCTGCGGCCTACTCCGCTGACCCGGCCCGGCGCCAAGGTGCGCCAGATGCTCGCCTCGATCGAGGCCGACCGTTCGGACGTGCTGGGCTTCCTGCATGTCCTGTCCGGCCGGATCGCCGAGCAGGTCGAGTACGTCAGCGGCACCACCGACGCCCACACGACGGCCGAGCAGGCGCTCGCCGCCGGCAAGGGCGTGTGCCAGGACCATGCGCATATCTTCATCGCGGCGGGCCGGCTCATGGACGTGCCGATGCGCTACGTTGGCGGTTACCTGAGGATGGACGGCGGCGACGAGCAGGAGGCCGGGCATGGCTGGGCCGAGGCACACATCCCGGGCCTTGGCTGGGTCGGTTTCGACGTTTCGAATGCCATTTGCCCGGACGAACGGTATATCCGCGTAGCCACCGGTTGTGATTATGGCGAGGCGGCACCGGTTACAGGTATCGCGATCGGGGCTGGGGAAACCCGACTCGACGTTCATTTGTCGGTAGGTGAAAATAAGGTAGGAGCCCAGCAGCAGCAGTCCGCCTCGGGCGGGCAGCAGCAGGTACAAGGCGGCTGAAATGCCGCCGCGCCGTTATAGGCGCGCCACTGACGGGTTTGCTAAAGGCTTTTTTCGATGACGTATTGTGTTGGCATGATGCTGGACCGCGGGCTTGTCCTGATGAGCGACACCCGCACCAACTCGGGCGTCGACAACATCTCCACCTTCCGCAAGATGTATCACTGGGAGATCCCAGGCGAGCGCATCATCACTGTGATGACCGCCGGCAACCTTGCCACCACCCAGGGCGTCATCAGCCAGCTCGAGGAACGCAACAAGGCCCCGTCCGAGCGCCACAACTCGCTGCTCGAAGCGCCGACGATGTTCAAGGTCGCCTCGATCGTTGGCAACCTGCTGCAGGACACCATCCACGAACGCGCGACGGATAACGGCCAGAAGGCCGCCGCAGGCACCTTCAGCGCCTCGATGATAGTCGCCGGCCAGATCAAGGGCATGGAACCGCGCCTGTTCCTGATCTACCCCGAAGGCAACTTCATCGAGGCCAGCTTCGACACCCCGTTCTTCCAGATCGGCGAGACCAAGTACGGCCGCCCGATCCTCATTCGCGGCTACGAACGCGGCATGAGCTTCGAGAGCGCGATCAAGCTGATGACGGTCTCGTTCGACTCCACTCTCAAGGCGAACCTATCGGTCGGCCTGCCGCTCGACCTCCTGGTGATCGAGCGCGACCACTTCACGCCCCGCCACCAACGCCGCATCGATGCTTCCGACCCCTACTTCCGCTCGGTCTCGACTAGCTGGAGCGAGGCCCTGCGCAACGCGCTCGATGGACTGCCCGATTACCGCATGGACCCGGCGGTGAAGCAGGTGGTGGGCTAGGCGGACCCATTGGCCGGCCAAGCGACGTCCATATCGGGTCAAGGTCGCCTCAAGCGCTCATCCCTCATCGCCGCATTTGCTCATTGGGGTGGAGACGTAGTCCAGCTTCACGTCGGAAATGCTGATGTCGGCCGCGCCGGTCGACTGCAGGATGAGCGGTGCGGTGATGGCCTTCATATCCGCGCCGCGGGCGGCGAAGCATTGTAGCGGAATGACGATGCGTCCCCAGGTTCCGGGCTGGGCCGACGCAAGCAGGCCCGAGATGGGGACCGCCGCAACCTTGTCGCCGCTCTGCAGTCCTGCGGTGAACTTGCCGGCGGGCTTCGATTCGGTGCGATACTCCATCACGAGGCTGATCTCGCCATTGGTCTCGCGCGAAAGATCCAGCAGGCGCGGCGCGCTGAACGCGGCCTTGCCTCCCGCAGCGCTCCAGGTGAGGCGGCGTGCATCTTCCTGTGCGCGCCTGTCAACGCCCGCCTGGCGCACGCCCTCGGCGTCGATCGACCAGCCTGGAGGCGTCTGTCCCCGGCCGTAGAATACGCTGGGGTTAGCCTCCGCCATCCCGGCTGGCCGCGTCTCGTCGAGCGCGCCGACCTTGCCGGGGTGAGCATAGCTCAGACCGTAACCAAAAGGAAACAGGGGGTCATAGCCCGGATCGCGGCGGTTCAGCACATACTGGTCGGGGCGTTTGGGCCAGGAGAAACCGAGCTTGCCGCGGAAGTCGTGGCGCGGCTTTCCGTCCGCTCCCGCAAACAGCACGTCGGCGACGCCGCCGCCCTCGCTGCCCGGCAGGAAGGCGGCGACGAAGGCGTCGGAGGCGTTGAGTTCGGCGTTCACCCAGAGCGGGCGGCCCGACAGGAACACCGCGACGACCGGCACGCCCGTAGCCTTGAAGCGCTTCAGCATTTCGAGGTCGTGCTTGTCGCCGGGGCTGTATTCGAGATTGGTGATGTCGCCCTTGAATTCGGCATAGGGCTTCTCGCCGAAGACGACGATCGCAACGTCGGGCTTGGCGCTGAACTGGCCGTCAGGCGCGTACGTGGCCTTGCCGCCGCCGGCCTTGACGGTTTCCTCGATGCCCTTCCAGATCGACTGGGCGTTGGGGAAGGCGGAGTCGGGCACGTCGATGCCCTGCCAGGTGATCGACCAGCCGCCCGCCTGCTGGCTGATGCTGTTCGCTGCCTCGCCCGCGACAAGCACGTTGGCATTGGCCTTCAGCGGCAGCACCCCCTGGTTCTTGAGCAGCACCAGCGATTCCTGCACCGCGCGGCGGGCGATGGCCTTGTGCTCGGCCGATCCGAACACGTCGAACTTGCCGGCGAAGGGGCGCGAGGAGGGGCGGCCGCGATCGAACGTGCCCGTGCGCAGTTTCACGCGCAGGATGCGGCGCACGGCGTCGTCGAGGCGGGCGGCGGGAATGGTGCCCTCCTTCGCCTCGCGCAGGGTGTTGTCGTAGAGCTGCTTCCAATTCGGGCCTGAGTACATGAACATGTCGAGCCCGGCGTTGATCGCCTGCGGGCAGTCCTCGTTCGAGCAGCCCTTGACCTGGCCGTGGCTGTTCCAGTCACCCACCACGAAGCCGTCGAAGCCCATGCGCTCCTTCAGCACGCCGGTCAGGAGCGACTTGTTGCCGCTCATCTTCTCCCCGTTCCAGCTGGAGAAGCTGGCCATGACCGACTGCGTCCCCGCCTCGATCGCGGCCGGGTAGCCGCCGAGATGGACGTCGCGCAGGGTCTCCTCCGAGACGCGGGTGTCGCCCTGGTCGCGGCCGCCGGTGCCGCCGTCGCCGAGGAAGTGTTTGGTCGTCGCGATTAGGTGATCCGGGGCGAGGAAGTTCTTCGTGCCGACCTTGCCCTGGACGCCTTCGATCATCGCGCCGGCATAGTCTGCGGCGATCTGCGGTTCCTCGCCGTAGCTTTCGTAAGTGCGGCCCCATCGGTCGTCCTGCACCACCGCCAGCGTCGGCGCGAAGGTCCAGTCAAGACCCGCTGCGGCGGTCTCGAGCGCGGTGACGCGGCCGATCTCGCGGATGAGGTCGGGGTCGCGCGCGGCGCCGAGGCCGATGTTGTGCGGGAAGAGGGTGGCGCCAACGATGTTGTTGTTGCCGTGGACGGAATCGGTGCCCCAGATGATCGGGATCTTCGGCCCCTTGTCGGTCCGCTCCATCGAGGCATCGTAGAACTCGTCGGCCAGTTTCAGCCATTTTGCGGGCGAGGCATATTCATCGCCGTAGGGGCCGGAGTTGCCGCCGTTGAGGACGGACCCGATCTTCGTCGTGCGCATATCCGCCGGGTTGATCGAGCCGATGTCGACCTGGATGATCTGCCCGACCTTGTCCTCGATGGACATCGCCCGCAGCAGCGCGTCGATCCGCTTCTCCACCTTGGCGTCGCGCTGCGGCATCGCCTGCACCGCCGGCCAGACCGCCGGGTGCGCGGTCGATGCCGACTCTTGGGCGGAGAGGGGGGCGGTGAGCAGGCCGATGCACAGGGCCGAAAGCGAGATGCGGGAGAGGGCGGTCATGGCGCGTCCTTCTGTAGGCGTCAGGGCTTGAGCGTTTGCGGTTGCAGGGTGGCCGTGCCGCGCAGGGCACTATCGCCTGCGAAGTGGCCGACCGTAAGCGCGTATGTGCCGCCGTCGAGATGCCATTTGCGTGCCGCCTCGTCGAAGCGGGCGATGACGCGGGGGTCGACGGTCATCGACACGCGGCGGGTCTCTCCGGGCGAAAGGGTGAGCTTGTCGAACCCGGCGAGGCGATAGGCGGCGACGCCGGCGCTGCTCTTCGCCTCGACGTAGAGCTGCGGCGCGTCGGCGCCGGTGCGGGCGCCGGTGTTGGTCACGTCGAAGCTGACGGTGAGGGCAGGGCCGTCCTGTACCTTGAGATTGGCATAGGCGAACCTGGTGTAGGTGAGGCCATAACCGAACGGGAACAGCGGCTTGCGGCCGGTCTTCGCGTACCAGCGGTAGCCGATCTCCGCGCCTTCCGGGTAGTCGACCGAGAAAGGCGCCACGCCTCCGGTCATGCCGTAGTTGCCGGTGTCCCCGGCCGCGCGGCGGGCGTCGGCGGCGCGCAGTTCGGGCAGCCCGGCGGGCATCGAACGGGGGGCCTGCGAAGCACTGACCGGGAACGTGATCGGCAGCCTACCCGAGGGGTTGACGTCACCCAGCAGGACATTGGCGATCGCTTCGCCGCCCCTCTGTCCCGGATACCATGCCTCGACCAGCGCGGGCACCTTGGCGAGCCACGGCATCTCGACCGGGCCGCCCGTTTCGAGCACGACGATGGTCTTGCGATTGGCCGAGGCGACCGCGTCGATCATCGCGTCCTGGTTGTCGGGAAGGCGGATGGTCTCGGTGTCCTGCGCCTCGGTCTGCCACTGCCAGGCGAAGACGATGGCAATGTCCGCATCCTTCGCCGCCTGCGCGGCGGCCTTGGGATCGCTGCCGTCGACGTAAACGACCTCGGCCTGCGGGGCGAGCGCCTGGATCGCCTTCATCGGCGAGGAAGCGTGCCAGGTCATCCGCGCGAAGGACGCCGCAGCGCCCTTGGTCAGCGGGATTTCCACCGGAGCGCCGCCGACCGAGCGGACCTGTGACGAGCCGCCGCCCGAGAGCACGCCGACGTCGGCATGGGCACCGATCAGCACGATCCGCCGCGCGGTCCTGGCGAGGGGCAGCAGGTCGCCTTCGTTCTTGAGGAGGACGATGCCCTGCTCCGCCGCCTGCTGGGCGACATTAGCGTGGGCGGCATAGTCGATCTGGCGCACGGTATCGGGGACTGGATCGTCCATCAGCCCCGAGGCGATGACGCCGTGGAGAATGCGGGTCACCATGTCGTCGAGGCGCGCCATGGGGATGCGGCCCGCCTTGAATGCCTCTTCGAACGGCTGGGCGAAGTGGATGGCGTCGTCCAGCTCCTGCCCGGACTCCTGGTCGAGCCCGGCGAGCGCCGCTTTCTCCGCCGAGTGGACGGCGCCCCAGTCCGACATGACGAAGCCCTTGTAGCCCCAGTCTCTCTTGAGGACGCCGTTGAGCAGCCAGTCGTTCTCGCAGGCATAGTCGCCGTTGACCTTGTTGTAGGCGCACATGACGGAGGCCGGGTCGCCGATCTCGGTCGCGATCTCGAAGGCGAGGAGGTCGCTTTCGCGCAGCGCCGCCTTGTCGATCCGGGCATCGAGCACGGTGCGCCCGGTTTCCTGCGAATTGAGCGCGAAATGCTTGATGGTCGAGACGATGTGGTTGCTCTGGACGCCGCGGATGTGCTCGCCCGCCATCACGCCCGAGAGCAGCGGGTCTTCGCCCATGTACTCGAAATTGCGGCCGTTCCACGGGTCGCGCGTCAGGTTGACGCCGCCGGCCAGCAGCACGTTGAAGGTCTTGGCGCGCGCTTCCGCGCCGATCATCGCGCCGCCCGCGTAGGCGATGCGCGGGTCGAAGCTGGCGGCGGTCGCGAGGCTGGCGGGGAGTGCGGTGGCGGTGTCGCCCTTGCGCTGCTCGATCTGGTTGGCGACGCCGAGGCTGGCGTCGCTTTCGCGCAGGGTGGGGATGCCGAGGCGCGGGATGCCGGGAATGTGGCCGGCGGAGGGTGTCATCGCGATCGGCGTGACGGGTTTGGCCAGCGGCGGGAAGTAGCCATGGATGATCGCCAGCTTCTCTTCGGTCGTCATGGCCGCGACGAGTGCCCTCGCACGGTCCTGCGGCGAAAGAGCGCGGTTGCTGCCGGCGGTCGCGGCAGGCGGAGCAGGCTGGGCGAAGGCAGGCACGCTCGTCGCGGCGCTGAGCAGAAGGAAGGCGGCGAGGGCTCTGGGGGTCATGGGGATACTCGTCCGGGGCGCTGCGTCAGGCAGCGCGGATGGTGCGGGCGGCGGCGGGCCAGCGCGGCCCGCCGCCGCCCGGTATGACGCCCTGTCGACGGAGGAGCTGTCGGCAGGGCGTCACGGGAGGTATCAGAAGTTGGCCTTGGCGCGCACGCCCCAGGTGCGGGGCGGCTGCAGGTTGGACAGGAACACCGGATCGTAGCGCGGCGTGCCGAAGGCGCTAGCGTTGGTGCGGATCTTGCCGTTCTCGATGTTCTGGATGAACGCTTCGATCGAGTAGTTCTGGTCCGCCGAGGTGAAGCGCAGCGATGCGTCGGAACGGAAATACGCCTTCTGGCGGTCCCAGTCCGTGCCGTTTGTGCCGCGATCGGACATGTTGTCTGCCGGGTCGTTGACGTTCACGAACGGATTGGCATCGCCATTGAAGTAGCTGAGCCAGCTCTTCGTCTCGTAGTGGGTCGAGATGCGCGGCGTGATCGTCGCCCCGCTCGCCAGTTCGAACTCGTGCTCGTAGCTCGCCGTCGCCGAGAAGCGCGGCGCGTGGGCGAGCTCGTTGCCCTGGAGCTGCACGATCGAGGACGCTTTGCCGCCATCGTACAGACGGCCGTCGACGCTTTCGAGGTCGTCCAGCTTGGTCTTCTGGAGCGTGCCCGAGAACTGCAGGCGGTCGTTGTCGGTGAGGTTGGCGGTCAGTTCCGCTTCGAGGCCGTAAGCCTTCGCGCCCTTGGCGTTCTGGGTCACGATCTGGCTGCGGATGACGTTGCCGGCATCGTCGCGGAAGGTGACGGCCTGGTTGACCTGATAGCCCTTGAAGTCGCTGTAGTAGGCGGCGAGGTTCAGGGTCAGGCGGCGGTCGAACATCCGGGTCTTGAGGCCGACTTCGTAGTTGGTCAGCGTTTCCGGGTCGGTCAGGCCGGCATTGTCCTGGATGTTGCCCGACTTGAAGCCGGTGCTGATGCTGGCGTAGCCCAGCGTATCCTCGGCAAGGTCGGCGTCGACGCGGGCAAGGTAGGTGAGCTTGTCCCACTTGCCCTTCACGTCGTTGCTGGAGATCGAGTAGCCGGGCAGCAGGTTGACCAGTTCCTGCGCCGTCGCGTCGGGATAGGCGCCAAATATGCCGGACTGGCAAGCGCCGCCCGGCGCGAGGTCGGCCGGCGAGCAGCCGTCGCCCGAATAGGTCACGTTGCGGCCGCCGATGTCCTCCTTCTTGTCGGAAGTGTAGCGCAGGCCGCCGGTGACGCGCAGGGCGTCGGTCACGTGCCACACGGCCTGACCGAAGACGGCCCGGCTGTCGATCTGGCGATTGGCCTGGATGAAGCTGCCCGCCCAGCTGAAGGTGCCGTCGCGGTAGCCGTTGCGCTGGTCGATGTCGAAGCGGATGCGGTTCTTCTCGTGGCTGTAGTAGGCGCCAAGGATCCAGTCGATCGCCTGCTCGCCGGTCGACTTGAGCTGCAGTTCGTGGCTCTGGAAATCATAGCGCGAGGACAGCGTGCGGTTCTCGCCGAAAGCGCCGAGCGGCAGGTCGTTGCCGTTCGCATCCACTTGGCCGGTCGGCGGCAGGGCACCGGCGTCCGCGTCGGTCTGGGTCGAGCCGCCGATGCGCGACCAGCCGGCGATGTAGCCCAGCTGGATGCCGTCGGTCAGGTCGTAGTTCATCGAACTGCGCACCGCGACCGAGTAGCGGTCGGTGTCCGCTGCGGTGTCGCTCAGCGTGGACCAGCGCTTCGTGCCGGCGCGCGGGGTCTGCAGCAGGCCGATCACCGGCGCGCCGGTGTCCCAGAAGCCTTCGGCCGAGAGGTTCCAGCTGAACTTGTCGCTGGGCTGCCACAGCAGCGAGCCGCGGACCGACTGCTGGTCGGCGGCGTAGTACTTCTTGCCGGTGGTGACGAAGGCGGACTTGTTGATGCCGGCGATGTCGGGGGCGGGCTGGAAGTCGGCATAGCCGTCGTGACGGTCGGTCACGAAGGCGACGCGCGCGGCCAGGGTGTCGGTGATCGGGATGTTGATTGCGCCGCGCACGCCGAGGCGGTCGTAGTTGCCGCCGGTCACTTCGACGGTGCCCTCGAACTCGCCGAGCTTGGGCTTGGCGGAGATCAGGCTGAGCGCGCCGACCGTGGCGTTGCGGCCGAACAGCGTGCCCTGCGGCCCGCGCAGCACCTCAACGCGCTCCATGTCGTACATGAGCACCGAAGCGCCCTGCGAGCGCGGCGAGTAGATGCCATCGACGTAGATCGCGACCTCGGGGTCGGCGACTTCGGTATAGGCGCTGTCGTTGCCGATGCCGCGCAGGGTCAGCAGGACCGCCGACTGGTCACCCTGCTGGTTGAACTGCAGCGAGGGGACGTACTTGGCAAGGTCGGTGACGTCCTTGACCTGCTGCTTGTCAAGCTGGGCCTGGCCGAAGGCGGACACGGCGATCGGGGTCGACTGAAGGGTGGTTTCGCGGCGCGTGGCGGTGACGATGATGTCACCGTCGCTGGCCTGCGAAGGAGCCGTGGGCTGGACCGCGGCCGGAGTGGCAGCATCCTGCGCCAGTGCCGGCGTGATTGCACAGATTGCAGTCGCGAGCGCAGTGCTCGCGACAAGCGCGTACCTCATCATCATCTCTCTCCCTGGAAGCATTGAACCTGCTTTCGCCGCGACATACACCAGAGGTTGACATCGATGTCAATCCGGTTTCTGACATCGATGTCAAACATGACAAAGACACGCTTTCCCGCCATTGAACTGGGCGATAGGATGCCGCGAGACATGACTGCGCTGATGGCCGAAGCCGAGAATCCCCGTCCCGAATCGCATGACGAAAACGCTGCAAGCCGGCTTTTTCGGCTGTCGGTCGGCGTGTTCTTCATCGGGGGTTTCCTGACGTCGTCCGTCAGCCTGCTGGTGCCGCAGCTCAAGCTCATGCTGGCGTTGGACTATACCCAGGCGCTGCTGGTGCAGATGGCCTTTCACGCCAGCTACCTGCTGTTCGCGCTGCCGATAACCGCCTTCATCGTCGCCTCGGGCTACATGCGGGCGATCTCGGCAGGACTGGCGATCATGGCCGCCGGGTGCCTGTCGCTGGCGATAGCGCAGCACGCGTTGTCCTTTGCGCTGGTGCTGGGGGCGCTGCTGTTGCTCTCGGCGGGGCAGACGTTCCTGCAGATGGCGTCGAACACGGTCGTCACCGTCATCGGACCCTCGCGCGGCGCGGCACGGCGGCTGACGTTGCTGCAGGGGTTCAACTCGCTCGGCACGGTCGCCGGACCAATGATCAGCGCGCCGCTGCTGCTGGCGGGAAGGGACTCGCGGACAGCTTGGACTTTCACCGCCACGCTGCCATTTGCCGGGACCGCGGCGGTGACCGCCCTGCTCGCCTTCGCCTACTTCCGCCACCGCTCGCTGCTGGGCCGGGACGAGGACCGGGGGGGTACGCGCTTCGTCTCAACCGGTCAGATGTTCCGCATCTTCGCGCAGGTGAAGCGGCTGCGCTGGGGGACGGCGGCGATCTTTGTCTATGTCGGCGCGGAAGTGACCATCGGCGCGCTGCTGCCCAGCGTGCTGATGCTGCCGGACCGGCTCGGCGCGGGCCCCGTCGCGGCGGGACAGCTGGTGAGCCTTTACTGGGGAGGGGCGATGCTCGGCCGCTTCGCCGGAGCCTGGGCGATGACGCGGGTGAACGAGGCGCGCCTCCTAGCAGGCGCGGCGCTGGGCGCGGTCGCGCTGACGATCGGCGCCATCGTGCTGCCGGGAGGCGTGGCGGCCGGAGCGCTCATCGCGGTGGGCCTGTGCAATTCGATCATGTACCCGACGATCTACGCGCTTGCCTTCCCGGACGATGACCGCCAGGCCCCGATCGCCTCGATGTGGCTCTGCATGGCGGTAGTCGGCGGGGCCATCATACCGCTGGTGACGGGGACCGTCGCCGACGCCACCGCGCTGCTGCCCTCCCTGATGGTGCCGGCTGCGTGTTACCTGTTCATCGCCTGTTTCGCCTCGCTTTGTGCGCGGATCCCGGAGACCCGTTCATGAAGATGGTCACGATCAAGGACGTCGCCGCGCGCGCCGGTGTCTCCCCCAAGACCGTCTCGCGCGTCATCAACGGCGAGGATCACGTTCGCCCGGAAATCCGCGACGCGGTGCAGAAGGTGGTCGCCGAGTTGAACTACCGGCCCAATGCCTTCGCGCGCAGCCTGTCCAGCTCGCGTTCCTATCTGCTCGGCCTGTTCATCGACGACCCCGTCTCGGGCTACGCGGCCGATGTCCAGCACGGCGCCCTGTTGCGCTGCCGGGAGCGTAGCTATCACCTCGTGGTCGAGCCCGTGGAACTCCAGCGGCAGGGCTGGGAGGACCACGTTCGGGGCAGCATATCCAGCCTCCGCCTCGATGGTGCGATCATCGCGCCCCCCATCTGCGACGATGCCAGGTTGCTCGACCTCTTCGTGCAGATCGGCATACCCCACGTCCTGATCGCGCCCTCGACCGAGCCGAAAAACTCGGGCGCAGTGTGGATGGACGACCGCCGCGCGGCGCACGAGATGACCCAGCACCTGATAGCACAGGGCCACCGCAGGATCGGTTTTATCCAGGGACCGCTGAGTCACAGCGCCTCGGGCCGCCGGGAAGAGGGCTTTCGCGCCGCCATGGGCGAAGCTGGCGTCACCGTCGATGAAAGCGCGGTGCTGCGCGGCGACTTCACCTTCCGCTCGGGGCTGGAACTGGGCGAAACACTGCTCGACCTCCCCGATGCGCTGACGGCGATCTTCGCCAGCAACGACGACATGGCACTCGGCGTGCTCATCACCGCCATGAAGCGCGGCATCGCCGTGCCGGAGCAACTGTCGATCTCCGGGTTCGACGATGTCGCGACCTCGCGCGCGGCGTGGCCGCAGATCACCACGATCCGCCAACCCAAGGCTGAGATGGCGGCAGCGGCGGTCGACATATTGACCGATCCCGGGTTCCGTAAGCAGCGGGTGGGCCAGGCCCCTCGCCTGATGCTACCGCATGAACTGATCACGAGAGGCAGCACCGGCAAGGCGCCGTGACAGGTGCGTCGGATAATGAGCCGTCGGGGGGGTAGCCAACGCGAACGTCGCCCCGACGCCGGGGACCGTGAGCAGCGGATCGCTCGGGCGCCCACTCTATCTCCGCTCCGCCGTGTTAGTCGAATGTCTGCTGACATCTCCTGCAACCATCCCTAGGCTGATCCCCCGATGCAGGACACGCGGCCAACACAGCAAAGGGAGCGGCTATCGACCGCGCTGGCGGCGGTTGCAGACGGCGACCAGGCGGCGCTTCGCGAAGTCTACGATTCCACCTCGGCGAAGCTTTTCGGCGTATGCCTCCGTATCTGCCAGGATCGTGAAGCGGCCGAGGATGTGTTGCAACAGGTTTACGTAAAGATTTGGCATCGCGCAGGCCGGTTCGACGCGCAGCGGGCAAGCCCGATCACCTGGCTCTGCGCGATCGCGCGCAACACCGCCATCGACTGGCACCGGGCCAACATGGTGGCCCATCTTCCCGCCAGCGCGGCGGCTGCGGTCGCCGATCCCAGCCCCCTCGCGCCCGAAATGATCGAGGCGCAGCAGCAAAGCGCCCGCATTTTCGACTGCCTCGAAGAACTCGACGACCGCCCCCGCACCGCGATACGCTCCGCCTTCTACGACGGGCTGACCTACGCCCAGCTCGCCGATGCGATGACAGTTCCGCTGGGTACGCTCAAGAGCTGGGTGCGGCGCGGGTTGATCCAGTTGAGGGGGTGCCTGGGCGATGG
Source organism: Novosphingobium sp. AP12 (assembly GCF_000281975.1). GTDB lineage: Bacteria > Pseudomonadota > Alphaproteobacteria > Sphingomonadales > Sphingomonadaceae > Novosphingobium. The sequence goes on from NZ_AKKE01000062.1 coordinate 71,922, forward strand.
CTGACCCGATGTCCGCCGAAGAGCGCGACGCCCTGGCAGGCGAACTTGCGCTTGGTGTTCTCGTAGGCGAGGAGCGGGCCGCCGCTATGCGGCTGCGCTTGTCCGATCCGGCCTTCGCAGCCGCGGTGAACGACTGGAACACGCGTTTCGAGCCGCTCTACGCGGGGTTCGCGGAGAGCCCGGCGCCCGCGCTGTGGCCGGCGATCCAGCGCCGTCTCGCGGCGCCCGATCACAGCCGCATCCGGCGGGCACTGAGGCTCTGGCGCATCGGCGCGGTCGCCAGCAGCGCACTGGCCGCTTCGCTGGCCACCGTCATCCTGCTTCGGCCCCCGCCGGCACCGGTTGAGATCGTGCGGCCGCCCGAGCAGGTCGCTGTCGCTCAGCTCGGGACCGAGGAAGCTCCGGCGCTTCTGGCGGTCAACTACGATCCCGCGGGCGGCGTCCTGCGGATCCGCGCAGTACGCCTGCCGGAAAGCCGCTTGGCGCCCGAACTCTGGGTGATCCCCGCGGACGGCGTGCCGCGGTCGCTCGGCCTCGTGGCGAGCGGGGGCAGCAGCACGGTCGCGATCTCCGCCGCCAACCGGGCCCTGCTGCAGGATGGCGTGACGCTGGCGATTACGCTCGAGCCTCGCGACGGCGCCCCTCATGACGCGCCGAGCAGTGCGCCGATCGCGGCAGGAAAAATTTCGGCGATCTGATGCTCCCGGTGCATCCGACGCAGGAAGCGCTTCGTAGCTTCGCTTGAATCCCGCAGTTCGGGATCGTCGGAGAAGGAAGCCCAGATGCGCAACTTCAAGAAGATTGGTATAATCGTCGCTGGCTCGGCACTGCTCGCCACCGGAGCCGTCGCGGCCGTGCAGCACTTGCCGATGGTGGGCGGAGCAGAGATGTATCCGACCAAGACCATCGTCGAAAACGCGATGAATTCGAAGGATCACACCACGCTCGTCGCCGCCGTGAAAGCCGCCGGGCTTGTGGAGACACTATCTGGACCGGGGCCTTTCACAGTCTTCGCGCCGACCAACGCCGCCTTTGCCAAGCTCCCCGCCGGCACTGTCGACACGCTCCTCAAGCCTGAAAACAAGGCGCAGCTGACCTCGATCCTGACGTACCACGTCGTGCCGGGCAAGATGAGCGCCGCGATGCTGGCCAAGAACGCGGGCATGCATAAGGGCAAGGCCATGCTCACAACCGTCCAGGGCGAGCAGTTGACCGTCACCAAGGGCCCCGGCGGTAGCTGGTGGGTCGTCGACGCCAAGGGCGGCAAGGCAAAAATCACCATTGCCGACGTCAATCAGTCGAACGGGGTGATCCATGTCATCGACGGCGTGTTGATGCCCTGACGCTGAATGGCCGGCGCGCTTCCCCCATGGGCGCGCCGAGCCGTGTCTGCCGGCGCCTCCATCCCCACCCTCCGGCGCCGGCAGGCACAACCGCTCCCGTGGCCCGCGGCATCACCCCTACGGTGCCGGGGTGAACAGCAGGTCTTGGTAGTCGAAGCTGAAGTCAGCGATCGGCGAAACCGGCTTGGCGGTGATCCGCGCGACCTTGCCGTCGGCATCGAGGCCGAAGGTGAGGTAGGCCGGCTCGATCCCCGCATCGTCGAACTTGGCGACGAAAGTGTCGTACTGGTAGTGGGTCAGCCGCCCTGTCATGCCCGGCGTCGTGGTGAAGTCCACTGTCAGGCCCTTTGCGTCCGATCCGACCTTCAGAGTGCCATACCACGGGTCGGTGTAGCTGCCCGCATAGCGGGCGCGGGGCAGCGAGGGGCCGATCTTCGCGGGCGCGGCCGCCTGCTGCTTCACCGTCGCTTCGGCCGCCGCAATGCGCGAGCGGCGATATTCGCCGAACTTCGAGGGCCAGTCCTGCCTGGGCAGCCCGAGGTAATGGTCGATCAGCTCGTACATCAGCCCGTAGCGGGGCTCGATCTCCTCGCTGTTGATGGTGATGGCGAAGCCGACGTCGCGCTCGGGGATCATCACGACGACGGTGGTGAAGCCGAACAGCCCGCCCGCGTGCCAGATGATCTTCGAGCCCTTGTAGTCGCGCACTTCCCAGCCCAGCGCATAGGCGTCGAAGCCCGGCGTAGCACCTTCGACCGGGGCGGGCATGGGGCTGATCGGCATTGGGGTGACCGGTGCCCACATCTCCCTGCTCGCGGCCTCGCTGAACAGGCGGCCCTTTCCTTCGGGCAAGGCGCCATGGGCCAGCTGGATCTGCAGCCAGCGCGCGAGGTCGGAGGCGCTGGCGGCGATCAGGCCGGCGGGCGCTCCCGCCTGGCCCAGCCGGTCACGCTCGTCGAGGAGCTTCATCGGCCCTGTCCCGCGCACCGCGCCGCCGTAGCGGGCATGGGGCTGCGCGCGGTCGGGGGTGGTAAGCTGCCGTTCCTTTTCGGCCGTGGCGTTGGGCAGGCCGGCAGGCGCGAAGACATGGTCGCGCATGTAACCCTCCCAGGACTGCCCGCTCACCTGCTCGATCAACGCGCCCGCCACCGTGTAGAGGATGTTGTCGTAGGCATAGCCGCTGCGGAAGCTGGTCGCGGGCTTGATGTAGCGCAGCCGCGCGATCGTCTCGGCGCGCGAAAGCTTGCCGCGCGGGACCATCAGCATGTCGCCCGCGCCGAGCCCCAGCCCGCTGCGGTGGACCAGCAGGTCGCGCACCGTGATCTCGCGCGTGACCCACGGATCGTACATCTGGAAGGTGGGCAAGTGGTCGATCACCTTGTCGTCCCAGCCGATCCTGCCGGCATCGACCAGCGTGGCGAGCGCGGCGGTGGTGAACGCCTTGCCGGTGGAGGCGATCATGAACAGCGTGTCGGCATCGACCTTTTCCGGCGCGCCCAGCTTGCGCACGCCGTAGCCTTTCGCGACCACGATCTTGCCCTGCTCGACGATGGCGACGGCCATGCCCGGGGTGCCCGAGGCCTCGCGCAACTGCTCGATCCGCGCGTCGAGGTCGGCGGGCGGGGCGGCCAGCGCGGGCGCGGCGAGGGCGAGGATGGGCAGGGCGAGCAGCGCGTGCAGTCTCATCAGGGCATCTCCGGAACAGGGAGGGGGCGGCGGCGCAGCAGCACCACCGCCAGCAGCGGTACGACGTAGATGGCGATCAGCGTCCAGGCGAGGACGCGGTAGCCCGAGGCGATCAGGCTCACGAGGCCGATGTGGTCGGCGATCAGCATGCAGGGCGCGAGCAGCAGCAGGGCGGCTCCGGCCCGGCGTGGGCGAGTCAGGGTGATGCCGGTGCGGGCGATACGCTCGTTGATTGCGTGGACCGCGCCGGTGCCGCTCTCCAGCAGGGCGGCGAAGATCATCGCCTGGAACAGGAGGTGGAACGCCGGGTGGCCGAGGCGCGAGAGAATGTAGTCCGAGGGCAGCACGGAGCCGGCGATCTCGGGCAGGAAGGCGGTCATTCCGGCGAAGAACAGCAGCGCAGGCGCCATCGCCAGCGGTCCGGCGAGCAGTCCCGCGGCGACGGCGTCGCGCCCGCTGCGGAAGTGGCGCGTCACGGGCAGGACGATGACGGCGCCGACGATGTTGTACCCGGCGTACGTTATCCCGCCGAGCGCCCAGTCGCCGCTCGGAGCCGGTGCGGCGGCGAAAGCGGCGGAAATGCGCTCTCCCATGGCCGACACCGAGAGGTATAGGAACGCGGCATAAGTGGCGTAGAGCAGCACCGAGACCCACAGGAACACCCGCTCGACCCCGGCATTGCCGAAGGCCACGCAGCCGACGATACCCAGCATCAGCGCGCAGGTTCCGAGCAATGCGGGCACGCCCAGGGTGGCCTCCGCGATCGCTCCCGCCGCCGCGCCGAACACGGCGAGGATGATGATCACGAACAGGCCGTAGGCGACCTCGAACAGGACCCAGCCCCGACCCAGCAGTGCCTTGAAGAAATGCCGGTAGTCGCGCGCGCCGATCGCGTGGGCGAAGCGGAAGGTCGCGGCGGCGACAAGCGACCAGATCGCCGTCGCCAGCACCATCGCCGCGAGCCCGCCCCAGGGTCCGGCGGGCAGGAAGAACTCCGCGATCTCGCGCCCGGTCGCGTAGCCGCCGCCGATGACCACCGCCTTGAACGCGAGGCCCGGCAGCAGCAGGCGGCGGAAGCGGTCGGCGGCGAGCCCCATTTCAGAGGCAGGCGTCGAGGAGTTGTTCGAACGCAGGCCCGCCCCGGATCGGATCGGCGGCAGGCAGGCCGAGGCGGGCGGCGGTCTCGGCGATGAACGCGTCGGCTTCCTCGTCCGTCATGCCGCCGGTGTTGAGGCTGATCCCGGCGCAGCGGATGGCGGGGTTGGTCAGCTTGCCCACCATGACCGTCTGCTCGATCACCGCTTCGATCGAGGGGACCGGATAATGCGCATGGCCCAGGATCGCGGTGCGGCCCGGCTGGTGGCAGACGACGAAGAGGTCCGGCTGGCTGCCGTGAAGCAGCGCCAGCGACACCGGCGCATAGGCGGGGTGGAACAGCGAGCCCTGGCCCTCGATCACGTCGAGATGATCGGGCGCCGCGTCGGGGCTGAGCAGTTCGGCGGCCCCGGCGGCGAAGTCGGCGACGACCGCGTCGATGGCGATGCCGGAACCGGCGATCATGATGCCGGTCTGGCCGCTGGCCCGGAAGGTCGCGTCGATACCGCGCGCGGCAAGGCCTCTCGCGATGGCGAGCGCGGTATACTTCTTGCCGAGCGCGCAGTCGGTGCCGACGGTCAGCAGCCGGCGACCGGAGCGCTTGTGCCCGCTGGCGATGGGCAGGCCAGGAGGCGGCACGCGCAGGTCGATCAGGCTGCGGCCAAGCCGCGTGGCGGTGTCCCGCAGCACCGGAATGTCGGCAAGGCGCGCGTGCATGCCCGCCACGATGTCGAGCCCCGCTTCGAGCGCTTCGACCAGCGCGGGTAGCCACGAGGGCGGGATGACGCCGCCCTGGTTGGCGACGCCGATGACCAGTGCCTTGGCTCCGCGCGCGGCGGCCTCGGCAGGGGTGAGGCGCGGCAGCCCGGTGGAAACCTGCGCGGCGGGCAGGGCATGTTCGCCGATGCAGCGATCGCCCGCCCAGTCCCGCAGGCCGAATGCGGTCTTGGCGAAGCCCGCCTCGACCGTGTCGCCGAGAAACAGCAGGTACGGCGCGGGCAGCGCATGGCCTCCCGCGCGCGGCCCCGTCGTATCCACTTCAGCCGCGAGTGACATGGCTCAGAACCCCGCTCCGAGCGTGACGCCGAAGGTGCGCGGCCGGATCACGCCGACACCCGCCGCCCCGTTCGGGAGGCCGCCGCTGTAGTCCGCGCTGGTGAGGCCCTGCACATCGGCAAGGTTCTTGGCATAGAGTTCGACCGAGAAGCGCCCGAAATCGACACCTGCGCGAAGGTCGATCACTTCGTAGCTCGGTATCGTGATCTGGCGGTCGAAGGTGGCGAGGTAGGCCGGGTTGTAGTTGCCGCTCTGCTTGCCGAGCAGGCGGATCGAGCCGCCCACGAAGGCGGTGGCGTCGCTGCCCACGGACCATTCGTAGTCGCCGTTGAGCGCGACGGTCCACTTGGGCACGAAGGGCAGGGCTTCGCCCTTGCGTCCGCCAACCGTGATCGGATCGGTGTCGTCGGAGAGGTGCGCGTCGGTATAGGCGCCGTTGAGCGAGACGGTAAGGCCTGCATCCGGGCGCATCGTCGCGGTGAATTCCACGCCGTCGCTCTTGGCCGAGCCGCCATTGGTGTTGACGCCGTAGTCGTTGACGACGGCGTAGAGCTGCACGTCCTTCCAGTCGATGTGGAAGGCGGCGACGTCGATCGCGAAGCTGCGGTCGGCGGTCTCGGCCTTCACGCCGATCTCGTAGCTGATGAGCGAGTCCGAATCGTAAGTGGAGGGCGTTCCCGGAGGCGCACCGGGCGGCAGCAGGTTGGGGCCGCCGGGCCGGAAGCCCTTGGCGGCGCGGGCGTAGATCGCGGTATGCTCATTGAGCTTGAACTTGGGCGCGACCGACCAGGTGAACACGTTCTCCGAGGATTTCGCCTCGAGTGCCTCAGGCGCCAGCAGGCCGGTGCCGCCCTGCGACGCGCTCTGCGAGTTGTGGCTGTAGCGGCCGCCGAAGGTCAGGTCGAACTGCTCGCCGAAGTGAAGCGTGCCGTTGGCGAAGCCCGCGAATTCCTCGTACTTCGAGCGCAGGAAGATGTCGGCGAGCAGCGGGAAGCCGGCGATCGGCGTCGTGGTGCCGTGGTCGTAGGCCTCCAGCACCTGCAGGATCGCGCCCTTCTCGTGCGTGTAGTAGCCGCCGACCATCCAGTCGAACATGCTCTCGCCGTTGGAAGAGAGGCGCAGTTCCTGCGTCACGCGCTCGACGTTGGTGTCCTGCGGCAGGCCGATGTCGCCGAACGCGGTGCCGGTCTCGGGATCGTAGAGGCCCAGCAGCGAGCCGTAGAGCACGGTGTTGTCGTCGCGCAGGTGCTGCTTGAGCGTGCTGTAGCTGGTCGACGAGAGCAGCTGCGCAAAGCCCAGGTCGGCGCTGATCGTGCCGTTGTACAGGCGGTAGGCGATGTTCGTGTACTCGGGGACGAACTGCGACTGGCTGAGGGTGCCGTAGAGCGGCTTCAGCGTCTGCGGGTCCGCGTCGACCAGGGTGGAGGCATCGGTGTTCAGGTTCTGGAGCACCGCCGTCAGCCGGACCGAGAACGCCTCGCTCGGCTTGAACTGCGCGGAGATGCGGCCGCCGTAACTCTTGCTGTCGTTGATGTTCTTCTGGACGTCCGAGCCGCCCGTGCCGATCGAATCGATGAAGCCGCCGTAGCTGCGGTAGAAGCCCGAGGCGCGGACGGCCAGGCTGTCCGACAGCGGCACGTTGACCAGCGCGGAGCCCATGTAGGATTCCTTGCCGCCCTTGGCCGTCTCGGCGCTGCCGCGCGCGCGCATCTCGAAACCGTCGGTGCTCGGCTCGTTGGTGACGAACTTGATCACGCCGCCCAGCGAGCTGGCGCCGTAGAGCGTGCCCTGAGGCCCGCGCAGAACCTCCAGGCGGGCGACGTCGAAAGTGTCCAGCTCGCCCGAGAGGATGCCCGAGTTGACGAGGCCGCTGGACGATCCGAACGGCGTCTCGTCGATATAGGTGGCGACCGTGGCGGAGACGCCGCCGGTGTTGATGCCGCGCAGCACCACGCGCGCTTCGCCCGGGTTGCTCTGCGAGACCTGCAGGCCGGGGATCAGCTTCAGGTAGTCCTGGAAGGTGATCGCCTGGTTGCGCTCCAGCGTGTCGCCGCTGACGACCGAGACCGACTGGGGAACGTCGAGCAGCGCCTGTTCGCGCTTCTGCGCCGTGACCACGATCTCCTCGGCGGGACGGGCGCCCTCGGGAGCATCGTCGTCCGCGCGGGCGTTGGTGGCGGCGAGCAGCGCAGCCATGCTGGCCGAGATCGACAAGGCGAGCCGGAATGTTCTCATTGGTGTGTCCCCCCTATGGAACTGTACGATCCTGACCACCCGGACGGCGCTGGATCGATCTTAATGTGAAAATTATTGTCTCAATCAGAAAAATGTCAATCGGATTCGCGCGCGGCGTGTCCGATCGTGCCTGCGTAGATGTCGATCAGCCGCAGTAGCAGCGCTGCGGTACCGGCGATCGCGGCGAGCAGCAGGAAGTAGGCGGAGTGCGTCATGCCGCTCCACAAGGTGCCGACGAGCCCGGCGAATAGGCTCCCGGCGAACGTCGCCAGATACCAGGCCGCGACGGTGGTGGCGCCCAGGCCCTCCGGCGCGAGGCGCGCGAAGAGGCCGAGGCCGGTGGGCAGGATGAACAGTTCGCCGAAGGTCAGGATCGCGAAGAACAGCGCCAGCCACAGCCAATGCGTGGGCGTGCCCGCCGCTTCCAGCGCCGCCAGCAGCAGGTAGGCCCCGGCGACCACCAGCGCGCCGAGCGCCATCTTGCGCGCGGGTCGCTCGATCCGTCCCGCCTCGGCGCGGCGGCGCCACCAGGCGAGCAGCGGCGGCGTCATCAGCATGACCAGCAGCGGGTTGAGCGACTGGAACCATGTCATCGGGATGGTGGCCGCCCCGGCGCGCCGGTCCACCCCCGCGTCCGCCCAAAGCGCGACGGTATTGCCTACCTGCTCGTAGGCGCCGCGAAACACCGTGACCGCCAGCGCCACGGCGACGAGCAGCAGCAGGGTATTGCGCGGGAAGCGGGCGCGCGGGGCGGCATGGCGCTCCACCGGCGGATGGCGCGCCTGATCGGGCAGGTGGCGCTGTCCCCACAGGTAGATCGCGAGGCCCGCGACCATGCCGATGCCCGCCGCGCCGAAACCCCAGTGCCAGCCGTAGACCTCGCCCAGCGTCCCGCAGATCAGCGGCGCTAGGAAGCCGCCGATGTTCACGCCGACGTAATAGACATTGTAGGCCCAGCCCACGCGCGGGTCGCCGGGTTCGTAGAGGTCGTCGATCTGGCTCGGCAGGCTCGGCAGGAACAGTCCGTTGCCCACCGCGATCGTGGCGAGCGCTACGTAGAACAGCGGCTCGAACGTCATCATGAAGTGACCGAGCGCCATGATCGAGCCGCCGATGACGATGGCCCGCCGCTTGCCGAGGAAGCGGTCGGCGATCACCCCGCCCAGGATCGGCGTGAAGTAGGCGCAGGCGGTGTAGGTGCCGTAGACCAGCGAGGCGTGGCCCTGTCCGAGCATGAGCTGCCGGGTCATGTAGTAGACCAGCAGCGCGCGCATTCCGTAGTAGGAGAACTGCTCCCACATGTTGGTGAGGAACAGGACCGTCAGACCCTTGGGCTGTCCGAACCAGGTGCCCCTGTCAGCCCTCATGCCGCGCCCGATCCCCAGACTTCAGGGCCCGAGAACAGCGTCCCGTCGGCGTAGACCACGGACGGCGCACGGTCCTGCGCCAGGAATGTCGGCCCGTCGAGGTCGACGAGATCGGCGATCTGTCCCAGCACGAAGCCCGGCGCGGTGGCGAGGCTGGTGCCGACCATGGTGCCGACCATCACGCCCAGCCCCAGGTCGCGCGCGGCGGCGGCCATCAGCAGTCCCTCGGTCAGCCCGCCGCACTTGTCGAGCTTGATGTTGACGACGTCGAAACGCCCTACCGCGCCGGGCACGTCCGCCAGCGAGACGAGGCTTTCGTCCCCTGCGATCGGCACCGCCGAGCGGAAGCCTTCCAGCTCCGCCTCGGCCCCGCGCGGCAGCGGCTGTTCGAGCAAGGCGACGCGGTGCTCGGCCAGCGCCGCCGCGAGGGCCTCGAGATCGGCGCGCGCGAAGCCCTGGTTGCCGTCGACGCCCAGCCAGACATCGGGCCGGGCGGCGCGGATCGCGGCGACGCGGGCGAGGTCGAGGTCCAGTTCCCCGGTCAGCTTGACCTTGATCGAGCGGGCTCCGCCATAGCTGATCGCCTTGGCCGCCATTACCTCCGGAGTGTCGGCCCCGATGGTGAAGGTGGTGACGATCGGCCGGGGCTCGGGCACTCCGGCGAGCGCCCAGACCGGCCTACCCGCGCGCGCTGCCTCCAGTTCCCACAGCGCTGCGTCCACTGCGTTGCGCGCGCCGCCGGGTGGCATGACCGCGCGCAGTTCTTCCCGGCTCACACCTGCCTCGATCGCGGGGCGCGCCGCCTCGATGGCGGCGCGCATGTTGGCGAGATCGTCGCCGAGGTAGTAGACGCCCGATGCCTCGCCGCGCCCCCGGTGGCCGCCGTGCTCGAGCGTTGCGACGAGTACGTCGGACGTCTCGAAGACGTAGCCGGAGATGCGGAACGGCTCGGCCAGTCGCAGCGTCTCGGTTTCGACCGTCAGGCGCATCAGTAGTTCACCGATAGCGCCAGAAGGTGGAAGGCCAGCGCCACGTAGAGCACCACGAGGGCCGAGAACAGCACCAGTGCGCTCCACAGCTTCGCGGGCCAGCGGCGGCCGTCGCGCCAGGTCAGCCAGGCGTTCCAGCCGGCGATGAGGACCGTGCCGAAGAACACCACGATGCCGGCCGCCTTCAGGCTCCACAGCATCCAGTCGTTGCCGCTGCTGAGCATGTCGAGGTCCGAGAACATCGCGATGACCAGCCCGGTCCAGCCGCCGATCGTCGCTAGTGTCAGCAGCGCCATCAGGCGCGTGGCGCGGTAGGCGGCGCGGGCGCGGCCCTCGACCTTGAGGGCTGCGGCGAAGCGCCAGCGGGTGAAGGCGGCGACCGGCCACGACAGGAAGGTCAGCAGCAGCACGGCAAGGCTGGCGTAGACGGCGGGCATGATCCACGCCGACGAGCGCGAGGCGGGAACGCGGTCGTACATGGTGAAGGGCGAGATCATGTCGAAGCTCCAGCGCACGACCTTGCCGTCCACCACCTGCGCGGCGAGGCGATCATGCCCGAAGCGGGCGCGCCAGACGAAGGGCGAGATTTCGTCCCACTTCTGCGGGGCGCCGCCCGGGCCATGGAGCGCGGGCACCAGCAGGCCGCCGTCCTCGTCCAGAGTCACTTCGGTCTGGCCGAACAGGTTGAGCACGTCGACGAAGTTCGAATGGCCGCGGCGGCTGGCGTCCCATAGGCCAGTCATCATCTTCGCGTGTTCGGCAGCGGTCTTCGCATCGACCCGGCCGTCGCGCGGGCCGGCGTTCGGGAAGTAGCGGTCGGCGAAGTCCTGGAACATCTGGCTGCGCACGAGATGGGCGCCGCCTTCCTTGCCGGCGCTGTTGAACGAGACGTAGAAGCCTACGCCCTCACGCATGAACAGGTGCAGCGAGGTGTGGAAGTTCTCGGTATCGCCCAGGTGCGCGATGACCTGGCGGCCGTTGATGTTGGTCTCGAAGAAGCCGAGTTCCATGCGGTTGAGCGGCGGGATCAGCGAGGCCGGGTTGACCTTGCCGAGCGGGCTGTCGTGCAACATCGCCGCCGTCTCGGGGCGCAGCACGCCCCGGCCGTTCTGGAGATGCGCGATCATGAACTTCGCCATGTCGAGCCCGGAGGCCGAGAGCGATCCGGCGGGGGCGGGGACGACCACCTCGAAGGCGTCGCCGGGCCGGGAGGCGCGCGGATAGCCGATCGCGGCGAGCGGGCGCAGGCCGGGCTGCAGCGGCTGGCGGAAGCTGGCGGTCTTCATGTCCAGCGGCTTGAAGATGCGCGCCTCGACATAGTCGTCGAACGGCATGCCCGACACGCGCTGGACCACGTAGCCGGCCAGCGTCGTCGCCCAGTTGGAATAGGCCGGGGTCGTGCCGGGATCGAAGATGCGCGTCGGCACCCAGCGCTTGAGGTAGACGTCGATCGGGATCGCGCCGTCCTGCCGGTAGGTGATGAGGTCCTTCATCGCCTCCTCGAACCCGGCGGTATGCGTCATGATCTGGCGCATCGTCACCGGCTTGCCATTGCGGGGTGGGATCTTGAAATCGAGGTAGGTGTTCACGTCGGCGTCGAGGTCGATCTTGCCGGCCTCGACCTGCTGCATCACCGCCGTCCATGTCACCAGCTTGGAGACCGAGCCGGGGCGGAACAGCGTCGTCGCGGGGTCCACCGGCTTGCGCCTCGCCATGTCGGCATAGCCGTAGCCGCGCGCGGCGATGACCTGGCCGTCCTTCACCACGGTCACCACGGCGCCTGCAAGGTCGTTGCTGTGCAGTGCGAAGGGCATGTAGCCGTCGAGCCAGCTATCGAGATCGGCGGCGGTCAGGTCACGGGCGCCGCTGGGCGCGCCGAGGGGCTTGGTCGGAGTCGCCACCGCGGGCGCCTGCTCTGCCGGCAACGGCGCGGTCGGCACCTGGGCCAGGGCCATGCCGCCGGCGGTGAGCAGCGCAGCTGCCGCTATGCCCTTGGACCGCCTCGAAAGTCGCCGCCAGAATGTTCCCGTGTTCCCCATTGCCCGTCCTTTCGCATCTCCCCTGTTGCACCCCGAGCAATGGGGCGATACTGTCGGGGAAAGGTGTTCTGATTAGGACGATGTTATCCTGATTGGAAAATTCGTCAATGGTGCTGAAAGGAATGCCGCGTGCCGACCTCGCCGCCGACTTTGGGAGCACTGCTGCGCGGCCTCCGCGCAAGGGAGGGCTGGACCCTCAAGGAGATGAGCCAGCGCAGCGGCATCCCCGTCTCCACGCTCTCCAAGATCGAGCATGACCGCCTGACGCTGACTTACGACAAGCTTCAGTCGCTCGGGCAGCGGCTGGGCCTGCGCATGGCCGAGCTGTTCGCCGAACCGGGCGAGGACACGGCCCAGCCCGTCACCGCGCGCCGCAGCCTCGGCGACCTCACGAGTTCGGTGCGGGTCGAGACGGCGAACTACGACTACTACTACCTGTGCACCGAACTGCGCCGGAAGCGGATGATCCCGGTGGTCACCAAGATCCGCGCGCGATCGGCCGAGCAGTTCGGCGAACTCGTGCGCCACTCGGGCGAAGAGTTTATCTACGTCCTGAGCGGTAGCATCGTGGTCGAGACCGAATTCTACGATCCGGTCACTCTGGAAGCCGGGCAGTCGCTCTACATCGATTCCAGCATGGGCCACGCCTACCTCGCCGCCGAAGGCTGCGAGGAGGCGGAAGTGCTCGGCGTCATGTCCAGCGCCGACGATACGCTGATGGAAGCGATGCTGCACATCCACGAGGAGCAGCGCCTGAACGCGGCGCCCGCCAACGAGGACACCCCGCCAGCCCCGCGCCGCCGCGCGAAAGGAGCCCGATGATCCGCCTGCCCGCTCTCGTCCTGCTTTCCGCCATCGTCGTCGCCACTCCCGCCATCGCCGCTGCACCGTCCCCCGACTACGCCGCGCGCGTCGCCAGGGTGCTGCGCGCCACGCCGCTGATCGACGGCCACAACGACTGGCCCGAAACCCTGCGCGAGAACGAGGGCGACAAGCGCTGGACGCTCGACCTAACCGACCTGTCCGCCACGCCCGGGCGCTACAACACCGACATCAATCGGCTGCGCAAGGGCATGGTCGGCGGGCAGTTCTGGTCGGTCTGGGTCTCACCCGAACTGCCGGGTGACGAGCAGGTGATCCAGACGCTCGAGCAGATCGACCTCGTGCGCTCGATCGTCGGGCGCTATCCGCACGCCTTCGTGCTTGCCCGTACCGCCGCCGACGTGCGGCGCGCCCATGCCTCGGGGCGCATCGCCTCGATGATCGGGGTCGAGGGCGGCGGACAGATCGACGGCAGTCTCTCGGTCCTGCGCACCTATGCGGCGCTGGGCGCGGGCTACCTGACGCTCACCCATTCGCGCACGATCGACTGGGCCGATTCCGCCACCGACGATCCCAAGCACGGCGGCCTCACCGAATTCGGCAAGCAGGTGGTGCGCGAACTCAATCGGCTGGGGATGCTGGTCGACCTTGCCCACGTGAGCGAAAGCGTGATGCGCGATGCGATCGCGGTGTCAAGCGCGCCGGTGATCTTCTCGCACTCGAGCGCGCGGGCGGTGAACGACCATCCGCGCAACGTATCCGACGACGTGCTGCGGCTGCTCAAGGCGAACGGCGGCGTGGTCATGGTGAACTATGCGACGCCCTATGTCTCGGACGCCTATCGACGCTGGGCGGCGGACTCGTCGGCGGAGAAGACGCGGCTGAATGCGCCCCCGTTCGGCGGGCTCGACATTGGCCAACCGGAGAAGGCCGCCGCAGATTATGCCGAATGGCTGAAGGCACACCCGGCGCCGCGCGTCACCCTCAGTGAGGTCGCCGACCACATCGAGCACATTGCCAAGGTTGCCGGCGTCGATCACGTCGGCATCGGCTCGGATTTCGACGGCGTGGGAGGCCAGCTGCCGGAGGGCCTTGCGGACGTGTCGACCTACCCCGCGCTGCTCGTCGAACTGATGCGCCGCGGCTGGAGCGACGCCGACGTGGCGAAGCTGGCGGGCGGCAATCTCCTGCGCGTCATGGAAGCGGCCGAGAAAGCCAGCAAGACGTCATGAGGCAGGCGGGATTGGACTTAACCGGTTCATGACTGCGCGTCGTTGTGCGGATCGGCGGAAGCGGGCCAGTCACCTCCCTCGAGAGGGTTGATATCGTCGAATTCGGAGCGGGAGATGGCCAGCGTCAGCAAGTCGCAGCCGAATGCGATCGTTCGCGCCGGCACGGCGCGGAGTTGCTCATCCAGGCCGGCCGCGGAGCTGCTAGCCACAACCACGTAGCTCACTTCGCCGGAGCGACATTCGATCAGCGCTTCGACCGCCTTGCCCAAGCGCGTGCCGTCGCCGAGAGCGACCGGCATCCCGGCGACGCCGGTGGCCGTGAACAGGGTCGGCGCCCGTGATTTCCGGCTTGCCTCCTGGGCGGATCGCCCCCCGTCTTCGTATGTGCGTTGTCGGCCCAGCCAGCGCCAGATGCCGACGACATTCACCAGCGTGAGAAATGCGTTCGAGGCGATGAGGTTGGTCTGTCCCGAAGTCAGTCCGACGAGCGTCCAGGCTATCGAGCCTACCGTGAAGATTACGAAGCCCCAGCCCGTCACGCGCGCCCCAAGGTTGGCCGCCGTCATCATCGCGGCGAGCATCGTCGCGATCGGCGCGATCCATCCGGGTATATCGGTCAGGGCCTAGTCCTTGTTTTCTGCGAAGCCAGCGGGCGGTATCCCCGCATAGGCCGGATCAACGAATATGGTTTTTGGAAAGCCGGGACTGCGCCACCAGCCCACTTTGACGCACCCCAGATGCAGCTACCCCCGCCGAAGCGGGGGTAGGCAGGATTACTTCTGGCCGGTGCCGGGCTCGGTCGTCTTCGGCGGCTTGCCGTCCTCGATGCGGCCCTCGTTGCGCAGGTCGCGGCCTTCCTGGGCCTTCTTCTGGCTTTCTGGCGACTTGCCGTGTTCGTTCAGTTCTTCCTTGACGAACCCGGCTGCTTCCTTGGCTTCACCCTTGATGCTCATGATCGTCTCCTGATGACGTCTGCCACTGCAGATCGTGACACCGGTACAGTGCGCGAAACGGGGTTTAGGTTCCGCCCCGGATGCAATTCGGAAATAAACGTCGGCGCGCATCCGTGCTTTCGGGAACGAGTTGCAGTCCAGCAACCTTTCTCCTCACAAAGGAGGACTTCCATGACAGAATCCTACACCGACGCGATTGCCCTGCTCAAGGCCGACCACCGCAAGGTCGAAGACCTGTTCGAAAAGTTCGAGGCTGCTTCCGCAAGCTCGAAGAAGAAATCCATTGCGCATGAAATCTGCACCGAGTTGAAAATCCATACGCTCATCGAGGAGGAGATCTTCTATCCCGCCTTCCGCGGCAGGATCGAGGACGACATGCTCGACGAAGCCTATGTCGAGCACGACGGGGCAAAGGTGCTGATCAACGACATCGAGGCCGGCTCGCCGGAAGACGATTTCTTCGATGCCAAGGTCAAGGTGCTCTCCGAAGAGATCAAGCATCACGTCCATGAGGAGGAGATGCAGTCGCAAGGCATGTTCGCGCAGTGCCGCAAAGTCGACGTCGATCTCGTCGCGCTGCGGGACCGGATGCTTGCGCGCAAGGAGGAACTGATGGCCCAGGCAAAGGCGTCGGGCCTGCCCAACGCAAAGCCCACCGCGGTCAACCTTATCGCCGTCTGAGGAGGATGAAATGCCAGGAAGCGATCCCGAAAATCCACGCGGCCCGCTCGGCGACGCGCGGCCCGATGCAACGAATCCCCACGTCCAGGACGAAAGCGGGCAAAAGCCCGAGAAGCTGGAGGATCGGCCGATGGTCGGTTCGGTGAAGCCAGAGGACTATCCGGAAGACGAGCGCGCCAAAGGCGCCTGAGCATGGCTCCCCGGGGCACGGCGTGTCCCGGGGAATTTCCGGATAGATTTGCTGCCCGATGATTTCGGTCACACAGCTCCTATCTAAAAGGCAGGAAGGAACTCACCATGGCGAACGGCTGGGCGCCTGACAGCGCCGTACAGGACCAGATCGAGGATAGCCTCAAGGATGCGGTCATCGCCGCGCGCTCCCGCATGCCGAAGGGAGAGGGCCTGGCCGACTGCGAGGAATGCGGCGAAACCATCCCCGAAGCCCGCCGCCGCGCCCTCCCCGGTGCGCGTACATGCGTCGCTTGCCAGTCGCTGCGCGACAAGCACATAGCCCACTCCGCCATCAACCGGCGCGGCAGCAAGGACAGCCAGCTGCGTTGATTGCGGCGCTCCTCCAGCCACCAGCAGGTTTCCCGTGAATGCCGCCCCCGACCTCTTCGGCGGCCTGCCCCATGACCCGCGTCGATCCCTGCCCGGCCTCGGCAGCCGGGAGGACGTGATTTCGCTCGGGCAGGAAGCCGAACTCATCGCCCGGATCGACGCGTGCGAGCTCACCCCTTTTCAGTTCCAGGGCTGGCTGGGGAAGCGTCTCACGTGCTCGTTCGGGTGGAGCTACGATTTCGACCTTGGCCAGTTCGAGCAAGTCGCAGCGCTGCCGGATTGGCTGCTGCCGATCCGCGATATCGCCGCGCAGGCCGCCGGATTGACGGCAAGCTGCCTCGAACAGGCGCTGCTGATCCGGTACGACCCAGGCGCGGGTATCGGCTGGCACAAGGATCGCCCGGTGTTCGAACACGTGGTAGGGCTGTCGCTCGGCCATGCGGCGACGCTGCGCTTTCGCCGTCGCCGCGAAGGCGGGTTCGACCGCTTTTCGCACGAGGCGCAGCCTCGGTCGATCTATCACATGGCCGCAGAGGCCAGGCATCAATGGGAGCACAGCATAGTGGAAATGACGGTTCCTCGTTGGTCGATCACGTTCCGCAGCCTGGCCGGGACGCCGCCGTGCGCATCCTGATCGCCGCCGTCCTCGGCGCCGCCCTGTTGCCCACCGTGGCCGTTGCCGAGGAGAGGGAATATTGCCCCGACCGCCCCGGTATCGCCACGCCGGCCTGCACGGTCCCGCAAGGCACATTTTCGGTGGAGGTGGGTGCGGGCGACTGGACGCTGGACCGCAACTCGGAAGAGCGGGAGGACATCTTCAACACCGCCGAACTGCTCGTCCGCTATGGCGTGGCGGAGCACGCCGAGGTTCAGCTCGGCTGGGCCGGCTTCGGCTGGTCGCGCACGCGCGACCGCGCAACGGGCGAAGTCGATCGGCGGCACGGGTCCGGGGACATCGCGCTGGCCCTGCGGCGCAACCTGATGAGCCCGGACGGCTCCGGCCTGTCGATCGCGGTCATGCCCTATGTGTCGCTACCCGTGGGCCGGCAGCCGATCGGCGAGGGCGACTGGGGCGCCGGACTGCGCGTGCCGCTGTCCTACGAGCTTTCCGACAAGTGGAGCCTCGTCACGACCACGCAGGTCGATGCCGCAGTCGACGAGGATGGCAACGGCCGCCACCTCGCTTTCAGCGAAGCGGTGGGAGCGTCGGTGAAAATCGGGGAGTCGGTGACGGCGACGGCCGAATACCAGATCACTGCCGACCACGATCCCCAGGGCCATGGCGTCGCGCACCTGTCCGGGCTGTCTGTGGGCTGGCAACTGGCCGATAATCTGCAGGTCGACGGCGGGGCAAACCTCGGGCTGGACCGCGATGCCCCTGACGCGGAAGTCTATTTCGGCATATCCCGGCGGTTCTGACCGTCCCCCGGCGGGGGACGGTCAACGGAATGCGCCGCGGCCCTAGTCGCGGCCGGTCAGGGCGTTGATGGCCTGCTTGATCTTGGAGATGCCGAAGCGCGCGGCCTGGCCGGGGTCGATGTGGGGCATCGTGGGGATCTCGTCCGGGTCGACCACCGCGTGAAGTATGGCCGGGCCGGGCTCCGCCAGCCACGCATCGACCGCAGCGGATAACTCGCCGGGCTTGCCGGCCTTGTAGCCCTTCGCGCCGCAGGCCCGGGCGAAGGCGGCAAAGTCAAGGTTGGGGAACGTCGAGCCGGGCGAGGGCGGCACGCCCGCTCCCTCCATCTCGAGATGGACGAGGCCCCAGCCGCTGTTGTCGTAGACGACGACCTTAACCGCGAGCTTGTGCTCCACCGCGGTCATGAACTCGCCCAGCAGCATGGTGAAGCCGCCGTCGCCGGCATGAAGAATTACCTGCCGTGAGCGGTCGAGCGCCTGTACGCCGTTGGCAATGCCCATCCCGGTGCCGACGGCCGCGTTGTTGCACGAGCCGGTGATCTGCTGGCGCCCGCTCTGGCGCAGCCAGTTGGCGGCCCACAGCGTGACTTCGCCGGTGTCGGTGACCCAGACTGCGTCGTCGGCAGCCTTGTCGCTGATCGTGCGGGCGACGGCCTGCGGGTGGAGGATATCGATGGAACGGCCGAGCGCGGCCTTCTCGTCGAGCATGGTGTCCCAGGCGGCGCGGTCCTTGTTCACCGCGTCGAGGAAGCTGGCGTCGCCGCGCTGGGGCAGGGCATCGAGCAGCATCTGCAGCGCCGGGCGGACCGAGCCGACGATGCCCAGTTCCACCGGCGTGCGGCGCCCCAGAGCGAAGGCCCGCTCATCGACCTGCACCACGCGGGTCTTGCCGGGCAGGAATTCCGAATAGGGATAGTCCGTCCCCAGCATGAGCATGAGGTCGGCCTTGGCCAGCGCATCGACGCCGGGTCGGCCACCGATAAGTCCGATGCCGCCGATCCAGCGCGGATCGTGGTAGGGCATGATGTCCTTGCCGCGATAGGTGTGGACCAGCGGTGCCTTCAGGCGGTCAGACAGCGCAGCGAGTTCGGCGGCGGCGCCTTGGCAGCCGAAGCCGCAGAGGACGGCGACGGTTTCCGCCTCCTCGATCATCTGTGCCAGCGCGGCGATGTCCTCGGGCGTCGGGGCGACGGGTGGGCGCGGGCGCAACGTGGCGATGCTTGGGACGGGGCCGCTCACCTTCGCCGAAAACACGTCCGGCGAGATCGAAATATGTGCGACGCCGCGCTCGCCGTAAGCCTGCGCGATGGCCTGATGGATCACAGCCGCCGCCTGGTCGGGCGAGGCGATGATCTCGCTGTAGACGCTGACGTCGTTGAACAGGGCAACGGGATCGTCCTCCTGCAGGTAGTCGATGCCGCGCTTGGCCGACGCGACGCCGCCGGAAATCGCGAGCACCGGAGCGTGGTCCTTGCGCGCTTCGTAGAGCCCGGCGACGAGGTGGTTGGCGCCCGGCCCGGTGGTCCCGCAGCAGACGCCGAGGCGGCCGGTGATCTTCGCCTGGCCTGCGGCGGCCAGCGCCGCGCCTTCTTCATGTCGCACGCCGATCCATCGCACCTTGTCCTGGCGCCGGATCGCATCGGTGAAGGGGTTGAGCGCATCCCCGACGACACCGAACACCTGGTGGGCGCCGAGTTGATCGAGCGTAGCGACGAGAAGTTCGGCGACAGTGAGGGACATGGCTTGGTCTCCTGCGGGGCAAAAGGGAAATTGGTGCAGCGAAGGAGCTGCCCTCCAACGTCACGGAGCCTGATCCAGCGCGGAAAGCGCGGCGATATGGGCCAGGTGGGTCAGGCCCTGAGGCAGGTTGCCGAGGAACGATCCCGAGCGGGGATCGACCATCTCAGGGTAGATGCCGACGCCTCGGTCGAGAGCGGCGGTAAGCTCGTCCAGCCGGTTTTGAGCGCCGCTTCGGTCGCCCATCAGCGCGCGGGCTTCCGCCATCCAGAACGAGCAGGCGAGGAAACAACCTTCCTCCTCGTCGGCGCCCGAGTAGCGGTAGTGCAGCGGGCCAGCGCCCAGTTCCCGGTCGATGGCATCGAGCGTCTTTTCCAACCGTTCAGCCCTGTCGAAGCCGAAGCGCACCGCAAGCGCGAGCGAGGCGTCGAGGCGGTCGCTGCCGGGGTGCATGACGAATGCCTGCTTCTCGTCGGACCAGCAGTTCGCTTCGATCCACGCGGCGATGCGGTCACGTTCCCGAAACCAGCGTTCGCGGCAGGTCGTGGGCAACTGGCCGCCGTCGGCGAGTTCCACCGCGCGGGCCAGCGCCTGCCAGCAACTGATCTTCGACATGGTGTAGTGTTCCTGCTGCTCCAGTTCCCAGATGCCCGCGTCCGGCGTGCGCCAGGCGTCGGCGCACTGGTCGGCAAGATGCGACAGCAGTTCAGCGCTCGCACTGTCGAGGATGTTGCCGCCCTTTACGAAGCAGGAGGCGGTTTCGAAGATGTCGCCGTATACCCCGTGCTGCACCTGGTCGGTTGCGGCGTTTCCGGTGACCACGGGCCGTGATCCGCGATAGCCGGGCATGTCCCAGCCTCGCACCTCGGGCACCGTCTCGCCGCCCAAAGTATAGCAGACCCGGAAGCCGCCCTCGCGAAGCTGTTCGAGCAGCCAGGTGAACGCCGCCTTCGCCTCGGCAACGGCCCCGGCGGTGAGAAAAGCCTTTATGGTGTAGCCCGCATCGCGCACCCAGGCGTAGCGGTAGTCGTAGTTCTTCGCCCCGCCGATGCGCTCGGGCAGGGAGGTCGTGGCGGCGGCTGCGATGGCGCCGGACGGCGAGTACAGCAGCAGCTTGAGGGCGAGGGCGGAGCGAATGAACTCCGATCGCGCCGCGCCCCGGTACGTGACGCCCCGCGCCCAGGTCCGCCACTCGTCGTCGGAGGTGTCGATACGGGCGTCGATCTCGTCGATCGAGGGAGCCACCAGCGGCTCGTCCCGGCCGGCGACGATCGCCGCGACCTGCCGCTCCCCGGCGGACACAGTGACGTGCCCGGTCACGCCTTCGTCGGCCCAGGTGCCGTGGACGCCGTCGGTGTGCAGGAACAGCCCGAGCACGCGCTCGACGTGGAACACGGTGTGCTCGCCGATGGTCGAGTGGTACGGATTGACAGTGTCTCCGCGGCGCCCCGGCTTCATCGTCAACTCGAAGCGCACGGTGCCTTCGAGGCCCTCGACCCGGCGCGCGAGTTCCGCCCAGGGCAGTCGTCCGGCGTGGCCGCTGTTCGCGGAATCGACGATGCGGGCGCGGCCGCCGGTAGTGGTGAATGTGGTCTCCAGCACGTTGCTGTCGGGCCGATAGACGCGTTCCACGGTAAACGGGACATCGGGCGTCAGCGCAAAGCAGCCGCCCTGGCCGGCATCGAGAAGGCGGTCGAACAGCGGGGGCGAATCCATGTTCGGCACGCACCACCAGTCGATCGAACCATCCGCGCCGGAAAGGGCGACTGAACGCCCTTCGCCCATCGCGCCGTAGTCTTCCAGCGCAAGATGACCGTCGATGCGCTCACCGGCGCGGGGTCGTTTCCGTGTGGGCCCGCTCAAAGGGAATGAGCCCGACCGGGCGCGGGCCTGCATGATGACGTGATCACATTCTTCTCCGACCGGCGTGGATGGGCGGCGACAGCGAGAAGCGGGCGGCCACATGCAGCGAGGAAGCGGGGGCCAGGGAAGGCGGCCGGCGCTCCGGTGCTTTCCCCTAGTTAAACAATATCTCGCCAAAAGGTTCACGCCCGCGCCGAATTGTTCGTCGCCGTGGGCTGATGGTGCCGGAGAATGATCGCGCCGGTGGAACCTTCGACGCCGCACTCCGGTTACCTCGAGCAAAACCCACACATTGAAAATCATGGAGATTGCGAATGAGCATCGCTTCGGCACTTGGCCTGGGCGGCAGGAAGGTGCGTTACGGCATCGTCGGCCTGGGCGACATATCGCAGGAAGCGCTTATGCCCGGCGTAAAGCACACCGGCAATTCGCAGATCACGGCGTTGGTCTCGAGCGACCGCGAGAAGCTGGGCGCGCTTGGTGAACGCTACGGCGTCGAGCATCGCTACGACTATGACGATTTCCCGAAGCTCATCGCCTCTGGCGAAATCGACGCCATCTACCTAGGCACGCCGAATTGGAGGCATGCGGAGTTCGCGATCCCCGCGCTGGAGGCGGGGATTCACGTCCTTTGCGAAAAGCCGCTGGAAGTCACGTCCGCCAAGTGCCGCGAGATGATCGCGGCGGCCGAGCGCGGCGGTGCGCTGCTGATGACCGCCTACCGCCTGCACTTCGAGCCCGCCAATCTCGACGCGATCCGCCGTATTCGCGCCGGCGAACTGGGCGACCTTGTCGCCTTCACCTCCTGCTTCGGGCAAATGCTCGACCCTGCCAATCACCGCGCGCTGCACGGGATCGAGGCGGGACCGCTCTTCGACATGGCGCCTTATCCGATCAACGCCATCCGCTTCCTGTTCGGTGCCGAGCCGCTGGAGGTCGTTTCCGCTCTGGGCATCCGCCATCCCGAAGCGGCACTTGGCGACCTTGACGATACCTTCGCCGTGACATTGCGCATGCCGGGAAACCGGCTCGCGCAGTTCACCGTGAGTTACGTCACCAACTCCGTAGACAGCCTCGTCATCGCGGGCACGAAGGGCTCGATCCACATGAGCCCGGCCTACGGCTACGGTCCGGGTCTCGAGCAGAACCGGACGATCGGCGAGAAGCAGGAGCATGAGACGTTCAAGGCGACCGACCAGTTCGGCGGCGAACTCCAGTACTTCTCGAAGTGCATCCTAGAAGGGCGCACCGTCGAACCGGACGGCGAGGAGGGGCTGGCGGACCTGCTGGTGATCGAGGCGATCGTCGAGGCGCTGCGCTTCGGCGGGCCGGTCAAGGTCGAGAGCCTCGCGCGCACCCGCCGCATCGATCCGGACGAGCAGGAGCAGCGCCTGCGTCCGGTCGACATTCCCGAGCCTGTGAACACGTCGGCCCCCGCGCGCTGATTCGCACGACAGTCCGCGTCGGATTGCGCCGTCAAAGGCGATATGAAAGGCTGGCGGCGCAGCGCGGTGGTCGCGACATGCGCGAAAGACGGATTTGAGACGAGGGCCCCGGACGCAGATGCCGCGTCCGGGGCTACGGCTTATGGCCCGACGTCGGAGCCCGAAGTCTTCAGGCGGTAGCCCTGAGCCGACGCAAACCCAAGAGCGGTGGCGACGCGGTCGTCCCAGCCGTAGGGATCGGAGCGGATGACGGGCTCGCCGTCCTCGCCGAGCACGACTGTCTGGTAAAGCAGTCGGACCGGAATCTCGCGCGGCAGCTTGACGAAGGTCTCCTTGCCGGTCGCCCGGGCGCGGTGCCATTCGTCCAGTACGCCTTCGTCCTTCGCCAGCATCTCGGCAAAGCCCAGTGCGTCCTCGACCCGCACGCAGCCGTGGCTGCGCTGGCGCTGGACTTCCTGGAACAGCTGCTTGGCGGGGGTGTCGTGCAGGTAGATCTGGTGTTCGTTCTGCATGTCGAACTTGACCAGGCCCAGCGAGTTCTTCGGGCCGGGCTGCTGGACGACCCAGCCGTCCTTCCACGCCATGTTGTTGCGGCGCAGATAGGCACTGCCCTTGCCCGCGATCTCCTTGTTCTGGATCGAGCGCGGCACCGTCCACGTCGGGTTGGCCACGAGCCGGTAGATCGGCGATCCGAGCTGCGGCGTCTCGTTCTCGGGCTTGCCGACGACGACCTTGCGGCTGTCGGCGACCTTGCCGTCGCGCCAGTAGAGCAGCCTTCCCGCCGCGACGTTGACGTCGATGCGCGTGGCTGCCGGATCGCGATCCAGCCAGCGCATGCGCTCCATCGCCACCGCCATCTCCCGCGCCCGGTCAGTGTCGGAGAGGTTGAGTATTTCCAGCGCATCGGCGCCGATGACGCCGTCCGGCTTGATCCCGTAGTCGGCCTGCATGCGCTGCACCGCCCGCACCATCGCCGGGTTGTAGCTGTTGCCTTGCGCGGCGGACCGGTCGAGGTAATCGGAGGCGACCAGCTGGCGCGCGATGGCGGGAATGCGCGCATCGGTAGCGCCGGGCTTCAGCGGCTCGGCCTTGGCGGGGATGGCGGAAGAGGGCGCTCCGCCCTGCTTGCGTAGCGCCAGATAGGCCTTGGACAGCGCGCGATAGCCATCGTCCTGCGGGGACAGCCCGTCGAGCCACTCCCCCACTTTCCCATCCGCCATCGCCGCACCAAGCCCATTAAGCAGGTTTGGATTGGGCCGCGCGACGGTATAGACATCGTACAACTTCGCTGGATCGGACGATCCGCGAGCCAGCGCCGAGGCATAGCGCAAGGCGCTCTGCGTCAGGGCGCGATCGCCTTCGGGATTGCCGGGCTGGCCGTCGACGGCGAACTGCACGCGGTCCAGGCCATGCGCGGCGCGCCGGTCGATGGCTTCACGCAAATGGCGCACCGCCCCATCGTTCCAGTGGATCTGGTCGATTGTGAACACCGCCTCGGTGCGCGCGGAATTGTCAGGCTTCGAATGGCATCCGGACACTGCGACCGTCAGGGCCAGCAACGAGCAAGCGATCACACTTCTATGCACACGGATCTCCTAGTAAGACCCGTATGATAACCTACGGATAACCCGCATGTTTCACGCCGCTTCAAGTGCGGGCGGCAAACACCATCCGGCCCTCGCCGAGGAAGCTGAACACGTCGCTCAGCTTGTTCTCGCCCACGGCGAAGCAGCCCTGGCTGCGACCGAGCTTGCCATGCGCGGCGATCATGTCGTCGTTCGCGTACCAGGCGCTGTGGATGACGATGGCGCGATCGAGCGCGTTGTTGTTCGTGGGATCGAGACCCATCAGACGCTGAGACCGGCCATGCTTGCCGGTGTAGTAGTCACCCGTCAGGAAGGCGCCTTCGCTGGAGGCGTTGGAGCCGAAGGCGTTCGAGAATCGCTCGAGGAAGCCGGTGTGTCCCGGGTCGGAGCCCGAGCCGTGCGCCACCAGCAACCGCGATGCCTTGCCATTCACCACGTCAAGGAAGTGCAGCCGGGGATCGGACGAGGGCGCGGTGAAGTCGACGATCGCCATCCGGTCCCTCGCCTTGACCGTCCCCGAGTGCTGTTCGAGCGCGGCGAGAGCCCTGCCCAGGAGCGCCGGGTCGACCGAAAAGCGCGCGGCGTCCAGCGCGGTCTGCGGCATGCCGGGGTCTGTGCGCGGCGCGGCCGGCACCGCCGTGGGACGAGCAGGATGCGACGATCCGAGGAACGGCTTGGTTGCCGGACGGGCAAGCGCAGCAAGAGCAACACCGGCGCCTGATATCATGACGGCGCGCCGGCTGTGTTGGGAGGAGAATGGAAGCATGACCACGATAATGGGCTCATGCGCTTGAAATTGAAGAGGTTTTTGGCGCTTTTGTTCGTGTACTTTTACACTTTAGCGATGAACTGAGCATGGTTTACGGCCAACGGTTTAAATCCGCCGGCTGTGCCGGGAACGAATTTGTCATCAGCTCAAGTTCGCAAGTCATTTGGTAGCTGACCGCCAGTGCCACGGCTGGACATACGAACGGATGGGTATCGCGGGACCATGCTGACGAGCACAAGGTGCAGCGTTATCAACGGCCTTACAAATTTCAACTTTTTCGAACGGCATGCCTCATTTTATCCGGCTTTCTGGAATGCCGGATGTAGGCAAAAACCGTTCCACCGGGGCGACGCGCCCTTCGCCAACTTGATACCCGACGGCCTTCCTCGGCCGGATTACGATCCTCTCGTCCAGGAGTTCATCGCATGAAACGCCTCACTTTCGTCCTCGCCGCTGCACTCGCCGCCGGCTCCGTCACCGCGCCCGGCTTCGCGGCTCCGGCAGTGGCGTCGGACTATTCCGTCGGCCCGCAGTACGATACCACCCACGTCTACGTGCCGCAGGACCAATTCGACACGTTCGTCGCCAGCTTCGTCGCGACCTTCGGCGGCAAGACCAGCAAGCAGGGCGAGTTCCAGGTCACGCCGACCAAGAGCCTGACCAAGTCGCAGCTGGTGCTGACGCCTGTCGGCACCGTCTCGGTGTTCGGCTTCAAGACGCCGATCCCCTACCCGTTCGGCGATGAGCGCACCGGCTACCTCGTGAGCGACATGGACGCGGCGGTCGCTTCGGCGGTGAAGCATGGCGCGGTGCGGCGGCTGACGACTTTCCCCGACCCGATCGGGCGCGATTCCGTGGTGCAGTGGCCCGGCGGCGTGAACATGCAGCTCTACTGGCACACCGCCAAGCCGGACTACGCACCGCTCGCCAAGGTGCCGGAAAATCGCGTCTATCTCACCCCTGACGCAGCAGGCGCCTTCCTCAAGAGCTGGACCGGCTTCGCCCGTGCCAAGGTCGTCGCCGACGACAAGGCGGCGCGGGGCGACGAGATCGGACAGCCCGGCAAGACCATCCGCCGCGTCTCGCTTTCCAGCGGCTACGGCAGCATGGTGGTCTTCGTTTCCGACGGGCAGCTGCCCTGGCCCTATGGCCGCGACATGACCGGCTACGGCGTCGATGACCTTGCGGCGACGCTCGCCAAGGCTTCGGCGGCGGGCGTGGAAACATTGGTCGCGCCGGTTTCGGTGGGCGCGCGCCAGACTGCCATCGTGCGCTTCCCCGGCGGCTACGTCGCCGAAATCCATCAGGCCCAGTGACCATGCGCGCTGATCAATCCTCCGCAACCCCCGCGTTCGTTGCGGGGGTCCTGGACTTCCCTCCGACGGTGTTCGCCGCCCGGCTCCTGCTGGTGAGCGCCTATCTCGTCGGCGCTTTCGCCAAGCTGTCCGACTGGCCGGGCGCGGTGGCGGAGCAGGCGCATTTCGGCCTTGCGCCGTCTGCGCTGTGGGCGGGCTTGACCATCGCGGTCGAACTCGTCGGACCGGCGTTGATCCTCTCCGGGAGGCTGGTCTGGCTGGGTGCCGGGATGCTAGGCGTGTTCACGTTCCTCGCCGCGATCCTCGCCAACGCGTTCTGGGCCATGCCCGCAGGCCCCGAGCGTTTCGGCGCCACCAATGCCTTCTTCGAGCACATGGGCCTCGTCGGTGCGTTCGTGCTGGTGGCCGTCCTGGCACGCCGGAGCGGGCGGCGTGCGTAGGATTGCCGCGCTTGCCCTGCTCCTGACGGCTACCGCGCCGGGCATTGCCCAAGCGGCACCAAAGGAGGCATGGCAGGCACCTACGCTGACGATCACCCGCTACGACGAGGACTGGTCGGACCTTGCCGACGCGGAGAAGCGGGACCACCACTGGACCGGCCCGTTCAAGTACGTCCCCCTCGGCGGCGACGCCTGGGTCTCGACCGGGATCGAACTGCGCGCCCGGACCGAAAGCTACGAGAACAACCTCTGGGGCAGCGCCGATGCGCCCGACGACGCCTACCTCTGGCTCCGCGCCATGCCTTATGTCGATCTCCACGTCGGAAAGATGCGCGCCTTCGTCCAGCCCATCGTCGCGACCTCGCTCGGCGTGGCGCCCTCTGCCAGCCCGATCGACGAGACTGGCGCCGACCTGCTCCAGGGCTTCGTCGAAGCCGAGCTTGGCCCGGTGACCCTGCGTGGCGGGCGGCAGATGCTCTCGCTCGGCACCGAGCGGCTGGTGGGCACGCGCTACGGGCCCAACGTGCCGCTGGCCTTCGACGGGGTTCGTGCCGATGTGGCTGTGAGAGGCGCGAAGGTCAGCCTGCTGGCGGCTCGCCCGGTCCAGCCCAGCACCGGCAGCTTCGACGACCGCACCTCATCCTCCAAGGCGTTGTGGGGTGTGTATGCGACCACGCCCGGCCTCGATCTCTATTATCTCGGCTACAGCAACGAGCGAGCGGAGTGGGGCGCGAGCAGCGGCAAGGAAACACGGCACAGCCTCGGCGCGCGGTGGCATGGCAATCGCGACGACTGGCACTGGAACGTCGAGGGCGTCTACCAGTTCGGCCACTTCGCGGGCCAGACGATCTCCGCCTGGACGCTGGGCACGGAGCTGGGCCGCTCCTTCCCCGACGTGCCGCTCCAGCCCGACCTGACCGTGCGCTTCAACGTCGTCAGCGGTGACGGTGACCCCTCCGACAACCACCTCCGCACGTTCAACGCGCTGTTTCCCAAGGGCAAGTACTTCGGCGAACTGTCGCCGGTGGGGCCCTACAACCTCGTCAACCTGCACCCTGCGCTGGGCCTGCAACTCACCCCGACCGTTTCCGCTGGCCTCGCCGCCGCCGCGTTCTGGCGCTATTCGCGAGGTGACGGCGTCTACGACATTCCCGGCAACCTCGTCCGCGCGGCTGGTGACAGCCGGGCCCGGTTCATTGGCTCGGAGGTCGAGGCCACACTCGCCTGGCAGGCCACCGCTGAACTCGAACTCTCCGCCTCGCTCTCCGCGTTCCGGCCGGGCGCCTTCATCCGCGAGACCGGCTCGGCGGAGACGATCCACATGCTCGGCCTCGAAAGCAATTTCCGGTTCTGAGCCGCCGCTTCAGAGGCGGCTGCGCATGCGGAGGAAGTACGAGCGGCCGGAGAACTGGCGGCGATGGCCTGCGCATTGCGGGACCGGCTCGGGTTCCCCATGGATGCGCCGGCCGAGATGTCATGGTCCGGCAGCGTGTTCGCCCAGGGGCCGCTAGTGCGAGGCGGGTTCCTCGCGGCGCTGTCCGACCGGGCGTTCATTTCGTGGAACCGCGTTTCGAGCCGGGCCACGATGCGGCGCTATATGCCCGCAAGCTGGCGCGCGACTGATCAGCCTCCCACGAGTTCGCGCGGCTCCCAGCCGCCGCCCAAGGCCCGGAACGAGGCGATCGTCGCCTGCGCCGCGCCGACCTGCGCCCGGATGCGGGCATCGCGGGTGGAGAGCAGGCGGCTGTCGGCGTCGAGCACTTCGATCAGACTGACCACGCCGCCGTTGTAGGCCGCGAACGAGGCTTCGCGCGCGCGCGCCAGCGAGGTTTCGCCGCCCGCCAGTATCTCCTGTTGCCGCCCGCGATTGGCGACTGCCGAGAAGGCGTCCTCCACGTCCTGCGTGGCGCGCAGGATCGACAGGCGATAGGCGGCCAGCGCCTCCGCGTTGCCGCCCTTTGCGGCCGAAACCTCCGCGTCGATGCGGCCGAAGTCGAACAGCCGCCAGCGCAGCCCTGCCGCGCCCTGCGCCTGGAGCGCATTGCCGGTGAACAGGCCCGAAGTCACCGTCGTCGCTGTGCCGAGCAGGCCGGACAGCGAGAGTTTGGGGTAATACTCGGCCAGCGCGGCGCCGATCCGGGCGTTGCTGGCGGCCAGCCGGCGCTCGGCGACGATCACGTCGGGACGCCGCCGCAGCAGGTCCGCGGGGGTGACGCCGTCGTCGAGCGCAGGACCGGCCGGGATCGGTTTTACCGCCGCCATCTCCGCGCGGCAGGTGCCGGGCACCGTGCCGAGCAGCACGTCGAGCGCGTTCATCGCCTGGTCCAGCGCGTTCGAAAGCTCGGGCAGGGTCGCCTCGACCTGCGAGAGCGCGCCTTCGGCCTGCCGCACCTGAAGTTCGGCGGCGACGCCCTTGCTGTACTGGAGGCGCACGGTGTCGAGCAGGCGGCGCTGCGTGTCGACCTGTCCCTGCGCCACCGCCAGCCGCGCCTGCAGGCCGCGGATCGTGACGTATGTGTTCGCCGTTTCCGCCGCGACGATAAGGCGGGCGGCATACGTCGCGGCAAGCGCACCTTGGTAATCCGCGAGGGCCGCCTCGCGCTGTCGGCGAAGGCCGCCGAACAGGTCGATCTCCCAGCTCGCACCAAGATTGGCTTCGTAGAGTTCGCCGTCGCGGTCGTAGCGCGGCTGGGCGCCAGCGATCCGGCCCAGCGGCGTCTCGTTCGACTGGCGGGCGGCGCCTGCCTG
>NZ_AKKE01000063.1 GCF_000281975.1 Novosphingobium sp. AP12
GGCTCGCGCGGGGCGCCCTGCCGCTCTACGCCCAGCACGTCGATCCGATAGACACCGGCACGCTCGTAGACATCTTCCGCGACGATCCCGCCGCCTCGCTGCTCGGCACGGATGCCCTGCGCGACGGGGTGGACGTGCCCGGCCATTCGCTGCGCCTGGTGGTGATGGAGCAGGTGCCCTGGCCCCGCCCCTCGATCCTCCACCGCGCGCGGAGGCTGGCGAACGGCGGCGGCGCCTATGACGACGCGATCATCCGCGCCCGCCTCGCGCAGGCTTTCGGCCGCCTCATCCGCAGCCGGGACGACCGCGGGCATTTCGTGGTGCTCTCCCCCGCCTTCCCCTCGCGCCTGCTCTCGGCGTTCCCGGTGGGCACCCCGATCCGCCGGGTGTCGCTGGAAGAGGCTTTACAGCGCGTGTCCGGCCATGCTTCAGGAGCCACGGCGGGCGCGGCCGGAGAGTCTGCCGAAGACTCGCGCCCGCTTACCTGATCCGCCCCCCACGAGATTGGCCAAATCCTGATGAAGACCTTGGGCATATTCCGCCACGCCAAATCGGACTGGAACGACGCGCGCCTGCGCGATTTCGACCGTCCGCTCAACAAGCGGGGCCGCGTGGGCGCCGGCATCATGGGAAAGCACATCCGGGACTACGGGATCGAGAACAGCGTCGGCTGGAAGCGCATCCTCGCCTCGCCCGCCGTGCGCGTGACGCAGACCATCGAGCTTGCGGGAGAAGCCGCCGGCGAAACGCCTCCGATCACCTGGGACCGGCGCATCTATCTCGCCAACTCGGCGACGCTCATGGAAGTCCTGCGGGAGCAGGACGAGCATGGAGCCCCGCGCTCGATCCTGCTGGCAGGCCACAACCCAGGCCTCGAAGATCTGATCTTCGACCTCGTCCCCGACGATGGCGCCAGCCCGCTGCGCGACGTGGTCGAGGACAAGTTCCCCACCGCCGCCTACGCGGTCCTGCGGCTCGACATCACGAAATGGGCGGAACTCGGCGAAGGCTGCGCCCGCCTCATCCACCTCATTCGCCCGCGCGATCTGGATCCTTCTCTGGGACCGAACATCGAGGACTGAAGACGCGCAAGATCCCCCATGCCGCGATGCGGAGGGCGGATGGCAGACACGCGAAAACGCCCGCTGGCGAGTGCGGGCCTCCCGCCGGGGAAATACGCGAGATCCGAGGGGTAACATCGGGTCGGCGTCAAGGAGCGTCCATGCTGCGGGATGCGCGTTTTATGCTTTGCGAGCCAGCGCCAGGTAGAGGCATGGTTCAGCCCGGCTTGACCTGAGTTCCATAGATCGGTGCTTCGCTGCGATAGGGTCCGGCTAGCGGATGTCGCGGCGTATAACCTAAATAGTTGGTATTGTCAGGCACCAGCAGCGGCGCCAGCCAGGCCAGCACCCGTCATCCCAGCGAACCACAAGGTAGTGCGGAGCGCGAATGTCGGGACCGCTATGATCCTTGAAGCAAAACCTGATCGACAGCCTCTCAGCAGTTCCCGCCCAGCCCCGCGCCTGTGCTACGCCGATCGAGACCCACCCTTCGCTGGCATGAGGGACCAAGAATCGTCGATCGTTGGCACCGGAATATCAACCCGGCGCACCGATTGCGTCAGGCCCGCGTCGACAGCGTACGAGCCTCAGGCTGCTGCGAGTCCCGCCGCCAGCTCGTCGCGAACCTGGGCAAGTCTGGCGAAGAAATCATCTTGCGGGGAATTAACCAGTTCCTCCGACGGAGCTTGGCCAATACTTGCAGAGCCCTGCAATTTATCTTCAATGACCTTTGCCGCGCCGCGCAGCGTGTAGCCCTGGTGATGAACGAGACGATCGATCTGCGCGATGAGCACCACGTCTTCGGGACGGTAGTACCTGCGCGAACCGCTCCGCTTGATCGGGGCAAGCGCCGCGAACTGCTCTTCCCAGTAGCGCAGGACATGCGGGCGTATCCCTAGGGCCTTCGCGACCTCGCCGATGGTTCGAAGGGCGCCGGGGTCCTTGCCATCGGCGAATACGGAAACTGCAGCGCCATCGAGCAAGCTGCCGCCGCCGGTCACGTTCGTGTCGTTCTGAATATCCGAAATGGTCATATCTGCCTTGTTCGCAAGGGTTTCCCCTTCAATCCTGGGCGATACGGTCCTTCAGCATCTGGCTGGCGCGGAACGTCATGACCCGACGCGGTGTGATCGGCACTTCCACGCCGGTCTTGGGATTGCGGCCGATCCGCTCTCCCTTGTCGCGCAGCAGGAAGGTTCCGAAGCCCGAGATCTTCACATTCTCGCCATGGCTGAGCGCCGAGCACATCTGCTGGAGGACCGCTTCCACCATGGCAAGCGACTCCGCCCGGGATATACCCAGCTTACGATGTATGGCCTCGGCGATTTCAGCCCTGGTCAAAGTATCCGTAGAGCGCATCAAGCCCGCATCCCCTTTGTGCGCTGATGTGCGGATAATATGAAAAAGTGCGAAGAAAGCAATCCTGCGTCCAATATTGAACGCAATTGGGCCAATTCCTGAAACGGCTAGACGCGAATCAGGCTCGCGCCCCACGTGAATCCGCCGCCCATGGCCTCCAGCATGAGGAGGTCGCCGACCTTGATACGCCCGTCGCGGACCGCCTGGTCGAGCGCCAGCGGAACCGAGGCTGCCGAGGTATTGGCGTGCTGGGCGACCGTCATCACCACCTTGTCGGGGCTCAGGTTGAGCTTCTTCGCGGTCGCATCCAGGATGCGCGCGTTGGCCTGGTGCGGCACCAGCCAGTCGAGATCGTCGGTTGAAAGTCCAGCTTCATCAAGCACTTCGCGAAGAACTTCGGCGAGGTTGACGACGGCGTGGCGGAACACCTCGCGGCCCTTCATGCGCAGCTTGCCGACCGTGCCGGTGGTGGAGGGTCCGCCATCAACATAGAGCAGCTGGTTGTGCGTGCCGTCGGCATGGAGGCGCGTCGCGAGGATACCCCTCTGTGTTTCGCCACCCTGTTCCTGCGCCTCGAGCACGATGGCCCCGGCGCCGTCGCCGAACAGGACGCAGGTGGTGCGGTCCTCCCAGTCGAGAATGCGGCTGAAGGTTTCCGCGCCGATCACCAGCGCGCGGCGGGCCATGCCGGTGCGCAGCATCGAATCGGCAACACCGACCGCGTAGAGGAAGCCCGAGCACACCGCCGCCACGTCGAAGG
This sequence comes from Novosphingobium sp. AP12, assembly GCF_000281975.1. GTDB lineage: Bacteria > Pseudomonadota > Alphaproteobacteria > Sphingomonadales > Sphingomonadaceae > Novosphingobium. The sequence goes on from NZ_AKKE01000063.1 coordinate 3,181, forward strand.
CGATGCCGCCCCGGCAGCCGAGGTTGGCCTGCACCAGTGTGGCGCTGGCGGGGAAGGTCTGGTCCGGCGTCGCGGTGGCGAGGATGATGAGGTCGATCGAAGCCGCCTCGATCCCGGCCGCCTCGATGGCCTTGCGCGCGGCTTCGGTGGCAAGCGTGGTCGTCGTTTCGTCGGGCGCGGCGATGTAGCGGTTGGTGATGCCGGTGCGCTCGACGATCCACTCGTCGCTGGTGTCGACGCGCTTCGCAAGCTCGGCATTGCTTACCGCTTGGCGCGGCAGTGCCGAGCCGGTTCCGATCAAAACTGAGCGTAGCATCAGGCGCGTTCTTCCTGGACGCCGTTGACGCCATTGGGCTTGCGCCAGGTCGCCCCGCCCACGCGGGCGAGGTCGGCGGTGATGCGCTCGGTCACGTTTTCCTCCAGGAGCCTGGCGGTGACCGCCACGGCATTGGCCACGCCCACGGCATTGGCACTGCCGTGGCTCTTCACGACGATGCCGTTGAGGCCGAGGAAGACCGCGCCATTGTGGTTGTTGGGGTCGAGATGGTGCTTGAGCAGCTCGGTCGCGGGCTTCGAGATCAGGAAGCCGATCTTCGAGCGCAGCGAACTGGAGAAGCCGCGCTTCAGCAGGTCGGCGACGAACCGCGCCGTGCCTTCGACCGCCTTCAGGGCGATGTTGCCCGAGAAACCGTCGGTCACGACGACGTCCATGTCACCGCGGCAGATCTTGTCCGCCTCGGTGAAGCCGTCGAAGGACATCGACAGGTCACCGGAGGCGGCCTTCAGGATCGCGGCCGCGTCCCGCACCTCGTCGGTGCCCTTGATCTCTTCGCTGCCGATGTTGAGCAGGCGAACGCGCGGCTGCTCGCGCCCCGTGGCGACGCGGGCATAGGCGGCGCCCATGATCGCGAATTGCACGAGGTTGCGGCTGTCGCACTCGGTGTTTGCCCCGAGGTCGAGCATGACCACATCGTTGTCGCCCAGCGTCGGCAGCAAAGCAGCCAAGGCGGGACGATCGATGCCGGGCATCGTGCGCAGGGAGAGCTTGGCGATCGCCATCAACGCGCCGGTGTTGCCGCCGCTGACGGCGGCGCCGGCATGGCCGAGCTTCACCGCCTCGATGGCGCGGCCCATCGACGTGCCCTTGGCACGGCGCAGGGCCTGACTCGGCTTGTCCTCACCGCTGATGACGCCTTCGGTGTGAAGGATTTCGGAGCTTGCCCGCAGGTTCGGGTGATTCTCGAGAGCGGCTTTGATCCGCACCTCGTCACCCACGAGCAGGAACTTGAAGCGATCGTGGCGACGGCGCGCGAGTGCCGCGCCCTCGATCATGACGCGCACGCCCTCGTCACCGCCCATCGCATCAATGGCGATACGCGGTAAACTCATGGGCTCTCTCCGAAATTCGCCAGAGGTCTTGCTAAGACTCAGAGGTCTTTAGACTTCGACCGCGACGATTTCACGACCGTTGTAGTGGCCGCAGGCGTTGCACAGGTTGTGCGGACGCTTCAGTTCACCGCAGTTCGAGCATTCATGGAATGCTGCGACCGTCAGCGCATCGTGGCTACGACGCATGCCGCGGCGTGAAGGGGTGGTTTTTCTTTTAGGGACAGCCATTTCGGCACCTGTTCCTGGAAATGCAGTTTTGTCAAAAAGGCCGCCGGTGACCGTTACGGGACACGGCGGCTTGCGAAGGCGCGCCTATAACCGATTTCTGGCGAGTTGCAACCCGTTCCTCCCTCGCGCATGAACGCATCGCAGAGCCCGGGGTGAACGCCGGGCCAACCCGGAGCCTATATATAATGATTCTGCAGACCACCCTCAGCCTGGCAGCTGCCGCCGCCGTGCTCAACTTCTGGCTGGCGCTGCGCACGAGCACGGTTCGGATGAGCGCCAAGGTCTGGCAGGGCGACGGCGGCAACCCGATTCTCCTTCACCGCATGCGCGCCCATGCAAACTATGTCGAGAACACGCCCTTCGTACTGATCCTCATCGCCGCGATCGAGATGACCGGCAAGGGGGGCGCCTGGCTGGCGATCGTCGGCGCGCTCTATCTCCTGGCGCGCGTCGCCCACGCCTTCGGGATGGACAAGCCCGAGAAGTCCCCCCTGCGGGCGATCGGGTTCTGCGTCACGGTGCTGGTGCTGCTGGGCCTCGCGGTCATGGCCGTGCTGATCGCGCTGGGACGCTTCTGAGGCTTCCCTATAGCGTCGTCCCGGACCATGCCGGGACGACGCCCATACATCACCTATAGAGCCCCTTGGCCGGACGGCCGTCCTCGAGCGCGCTGTCGCCGACATAGGGATTCGTTCGGCGCTCTTGCCCGAACGTGCTGACCGGGCCGTGGCCGGGCACGAAGGTGACGTCGTCACCCAGCGGCCAGAGCTTCTTCGTGATCGAATCGACAAGATCGTCGAGATTGCCGCGCGGGAAGTCCCAACGGCCGATGCCGCCCTGGAACAGCACGTCGCCGACCATAGCGAAACGGCTCGGCGCATGGTGGAACACGACGTGCCCGGGAGTGTGGCCGGGGCAATGGACGACGTCGAGTTCGAGGTCGCCCACAGTGACCTTGTCGCCGTCCTCGAGCCAGCGGTCGGGCTCGAAGGTATGGGCTTCCATGTTCCAGCGCGGACCGTCGTCACTGAGCTGCGCGATCCAAAAGCGATCCTCCTCGTGCGGGCCCTCGATCGGCACGCCCATTTCCTTCGCCAGAACGCCGGCCTGCCCGCAGTGGTCGAGATGGCCGTGGGTGACGAGAATCTTCTCGATCGTGACGCCGGTCTTCTCGATCGCCTGCCTCAGCTTGGGCAGATCGCCGCCGGGATCCACGAGCGCGCCGCGCATCGTCGTGGTGCACCACAGGAGCGAGCAGTTCTGCTGGAGCGGCGTCACCGGAATGATGCCCACGCGCATCTGCTGCTTCGTTGCGGTCTCCGTCGTGGCGGTATCTGTGTTTTCGGTCATGCCCGCGAAAATGGTCGCAAGGGACCGGGAATGCAACCGGGGGAAACGGCGGACTAGATCCGGCCGCCCTTCCACACCACGCGCCCGATGACCGCGATATCCTGCCCGGCGCATTCGACCGGCGGGTACGCCGGGTTGTCGCTGAGCAGCACGACCTTGCCGGGTCGCCCGGTGTCGAGGCGCTTGACCAGCAGGCTATCGCCAAGGCGGACGACGTGGATGCCGTCGCGTTGGCCGCGCGGCTTGCGGTCGACGAGGATCTCATCGCCGTCGCGCAGGGTGGGCTCCATCGAATCGCCGCTTACCACGATCGTCGAAAGATGACCCGGCTGCAGGCCCATGGAGCGTAACCATCGCCACGAGAATCGAATCGTGTCGAATACCAGTTCGCCTTCCGGCTCCGCCCCCGGCCCGGCCGAGGCGCCGATCGCCAGCCGCGGAACGTCGACCCAGTTGTCCTGACCCGATTGATCCGAATTGGCGTAGGAATTTTCCTTCACTTTTCCCAGCTCTTCCTCGCTCACGCCGAAGAAGCGAGAGAGCATGCCGCGGTCTTGCTCTTCCAGCTTGCGCGGGCTGCCCTTACGCACGAACTGCTGGAGATAGCTGGGGTTTTTCCCGAGCATCAGGGAGAGCTTCGAAAGGCTCACGTGCCGTTCGTCGGACAGTTCGAGCAGACGTCGGCGGGCGGGGTCGGTTTCCATATTGTAATCCATACGCGTAGGAAATTTCCTAGACAAATAGGATTTCAGAGAGAACATTCCGGGAACAACACCAATCCCGCTCATTCCCTGAATTTTCAACTGCCTAAGAAAGGACCTGCCTGGATGCTCCTGCGCCAGATCGAACGCTTCCTGCGCGAGACACAGATGCCCTGGACCAAGTTCGGCCGACTCGCCGCGAGGGATCCCCGCTTCGTGGCGGACCTGCGCAACGGCCGGGTGCCTCGCGACCGCACCGCCCAGCGAGTGGCGAACTTCATGAACGGCTATCTCACCGGAGCGGAAAGCAATCATGCACGCTGACACCGTTCGCGAGAGCACGCTTCCGTTCGTCCTGCCGCAAGGCGCCGCCCGGCGCGGGCCATGGCTGCGGCTGCTGTCGCAGGTCCTGCAACTGGCAGGCGCCGATGCCCAATTCCTTCGCCACGACGAGAAACCCTGGGCGAGCGCTACGTTCTCGGGATCGCGGCACACCATCGTGCTCGCATTCGAAGGGACCGGCGCAGTGGCTCAGGGCGAGGCCTTCGTCGCCGCCTTGCCCGAGCACGAATTCACGGTAGCCCGCCAGATCGTCGCCGACGCCACCGTGGTAGCGGTGGAGCATACTGTGCTGCCGATGCCGCGCATGACGGTCCAGGCGGAACTGTTGATGCTGGAAGACTGCTGAGCCCCCTCGCCCCGTCATCCCTGCACAAGAGGAATGGCGGGGCATACGACCGTCAAAGCGCCCGCGAAAGGTCCTTGATCTCGGTATTGAGGATGCGGTCGTTCTCGGAATAATCGACCGGGCAGTCGATCACGTGCACGCCCGGCGTGTCGCGGCAGTGGGCCAGCAGTTCCTTGAGGTGCGCTGCGCTTTCCACGCGGTAGCCGTTGGCCCCATAAGCCTCGGCGTACTTCACGAAGTCCGGGTTGCCGTAAGTGAGCCCGAAGTCGGCGAAGCCCATGTTGGCCTGCTTCCAGCGGATCATGCCGTAGCCGTTGTCGTTCAGGATCAGTACCGTCAAGTCGAGGCCGAGGCGCACCGCGGTCTCCAGTTCCTGGCTGTTCATCATGAAGCCGCCGTCGCCGCAGACCGCGAAAACCTTGCGGCCCGGATAGACCATCGCGCTCGCCATGGCCGAGGGCAGCCCTGCCCCCATGGTCGCCAAAGCATTGTCGAGCAGCACGGTATTGCGCCCACGTGCCGAGTAGCCGCGCGCGAACCACAGCTTGTAGATGCCGTTGTCGAGGCAGATGATCGCATCGTCCGGCAGCGCCTCTCGCACTTGGTGGACGGCGTGCGGCGGGAAGATCGGGAAACGCTCATCGGCGGCGAGCTTGGCGGTGTGTTCAACTTCAGCCCGGCGATAGCGAAGCATCGCGTCGAAGTTCCACTTGGGCGACGGCGTGACGGCTTCCTTGAGCTGCCACATCGCGTTGGCGATGTCGCCGATCACCTCGATATGCGGGAAGTAGACCGGATCGACCTCCGCCGTCTTGGTCGAGACGTGGACCACGACCCGGTCATCCCGGGTGCCGTCGTTGGTCATGAAGAACGGCGGCTTCTCGATCACGTCGTGGCCGATGTTGATGATGCAGTCCGCATCCTCGATGGCGCGGTGGACGAAGTCGCCTGCCGACAGCGCCGCGCATCCGAGGAACATCGGGTGGCGCTCGTCGATCACGCCCTTGCCCAGCTGCGTGGTGAGGAACGGGATGCCGGTCTTCTCGACGAACTCGCCGAGCATCTTGCTGGTCATCTTGCGGTTCGCGCCCGCGCCGATCACCAGCACCGGCTGCTTCGCCTTTTGCAACGCATCGACCGCTTGGATGATCGACTTCACGTCCGCCGTGGGGCGGCGCACGGTGGAGCGCGGGACGGGTCGCGAATCGGTGTGCTCGTCGGCGATGTCCTCGGGCAGTTCGATGTGGGTGGCGCCGGGCTTTTCCTCCTCCGCGATGCGGAACGCTTCGCGCACGCGGCTTGGGATGTTGTCCGAGGACGCCATCTGGTGCGCGTACTTGGTGATCGGCTGCATCATCGAGACGACGTCGAGGATCTGGAAGCGGCCCTGCTTCGACTTCTTGATCGGCTTCTGGCCGGTGATCATCAGCATCGGCATGCCCCCCAGCGTCGCATAGGCGGCGGCAGTGACGAAGTTCGTCGCGCCCGGACCTAGGGTCGAGAGGCAAACGCCGGCCTTGCCCGTGTGGCGGCCATAGGTGGCGGCCATGAAGCCGGCGCCCTGCTCGTGGCGAGTCAGGATCAGCTTGATCTGCTTCGAGCGCGAGAGCGAATCGAGGAAATCAAGGTTCTCCTCGCCAGGCACGCCGAAGATGTACTCGACGCCTTCCTGCTCGAGACATTCGATAAAGAGGTCCGACGCCTTGCGCTTGTCGCTCTCAGCCATGATCCGCTTTTCCCCACTCGTTTCTGCTGCCGGTCCTTCATGTCCGGCCGTCTTGCCGAGGCTGATACGCGATTCGCCTCGGCCCCGTCCCTGATAATTCAGCCAGCCCGGCCGAAGAATTTATCAGGCGCGGACAAGCAGGGCTAGTAACCGGCCGAAAGGTCGACCTTATGCGCCAGTTCCTCGCCGCGCAGATATCGCCCGAGATTATCGAGGAACCGCGCCGATCCGCGCGCAAACAGCGCGTCCTGCGCACGGCCCGACAGGTGCATCGAGATATGCACGTTGTTGCGCGACCACAGCGGATGGTCGGCGGGCAGCGGCTCGGGCGTGGTGACGTCGAGGAAGGCGCCGCCAAGGCGCCCCGAATCGATCGCCGCCAGCAGCGCCTCCTGGTCGATCACGGTCCCCCGCGCGAAGTTAAGCAGTGCCGCGCCCGGCTTCATGGCCGCGAACTCGGCCGCGCCGAACATGCCGGTGGTCTGGGGCGTGGACGGCACAATGAGGATCACCCAGTCGAACCGGCCGAGCGCGGCCTGCCATTCACCGTCGCCCAAGTCTCCGGGGCCGGGAGTGCGCCGCGCGGCCGTGACCTTCGCGCCCAGCACGCGCAGGATCTCGGCTATCCGCGATCCGATCTCGCCCGCGCCGATCACCAGCACTTCGGCGCCAAGCAGTTCACGCTTGCCCGGAGGCTGGGCGAGCCATTCGTGCCGGTCCTGCGCGCGCACCACCTCGCGCCAGCCCTTCGCCATCGTCAGCATGCCCATGACGGCGTACTCGGAGACGGTCTGCGCATGGATGCCCGCCCCGTTGGTGAGCGTGACCCCGCGCTTACGGAACACATCGAGTGGTAGCCAGTCCACGCCGGAGGACATGGCGTTGTACCACTTGAGGCCGGTCATCGACGCGATCGCCTCGCCCGCCGTGGCCGGGGCGATCGTATCGAGCCAGGCGATCTCGGCACGCGGGGCCAGTTCCATGAGTTCGTCGGTGGTCTCGAACCAGAGCGCCTCGACGCCCTCCGGCAACTTGCCTTCGAGCGTGGGGCGCATGACGGCATTGAGGACGGCGACGGTCATTGACGGGCTCCGAAATTACGCAACAACTGCAAGCGGGCAGGTTTGGCAGGGAGGGAAATGATGACAAGAGTTGGATTCGCATCGGCCGTTGCCGTTTTGGGCATGTTGTCGGCGGCACCCGAAGCGCTGGCGCAGGACGAGGGGCTCGGCGAGGTCATCGTCACCGCCATGCGGCGCGAAGCTGAGGACTATTCCGCCGAGATGCCCGCCGTAGGGCTACGCCGCAAGGCCGACTTCGCGGTGGTCGGCGTCAGCATCGCCGGAGACACCCGAGACCAGGCGCAGCGCCAGTCCGAGATATACGACATGATCCGCGCCGCCATCGCCGCCGCCCCGCGAGCCGGCGTGCAACTCGCCTACGGGGAGCGCACGTTGCAGGCTCTGACGCTCGCCAACTACCGCGAACTGTCGCTGCACGGCGACGGCCGGCCCGACAGCCAGCGCACCAGCTTCCTCGTCAAGGTCCCCCTGAGCGGGGCGATGGACGCGCAGGCGGCGCAAAGCTCGATCACAGCGTTTGTGAAGTCGGTGAAACCGGTGGGCCGCGCCCTGATGACCGAAACGGAAGACCTCACGCTCTCGGTCGTTGCGCCGGACCAGTATCGCGGCGCCGTCGCCGATGCCATCGCCGCTGACGCGCGGGCCATGGCAGCAAGGGTCGGACCCGACTATGGCGTCGAGATCGAGGGCCTCAGCCGCCCTGTCGAATGGGCGCGCGCCGGGTTGTCGGACGTGCTGCTCTACATGCCGTACAAGCTGGTGGTCGTACCCCGGCGCTGAGCATCACGCCGCCTCGGATCGACGCGACCATTAGGTGCGGTGCGCTGCCGTCCGGCAACGACTTCGGAGTGACCTCACGACCATCGCCGCCCCCGCAAAGGCAGGGGTTTCGATTCTTCGCGCGATCAAAAGGACAAGCCGGCTCCCCGGTTTCAGCCCAGCTTCCATTCCCAACCGAGCGGATCACCGTCCATTACCTCGACGCCCTTGGCTGCAAGCTCGTCGCGTAGGGCGTCGGACGTCGCGAAATCCTTGTCGGCGCGGGCCTGCTTGCGGCGGGCGAGCACCTCCTCGATCTCCAACTCGGTGATCGTAGCCGCCTTCGGCGCGAGGCGCAGGTCGGCCCGCGATGTGCCGAACAGATCGAGCCCCAGGACCGCGTCCATTGCCTCGACCACCGCGCGCTTGACGCCGGGATCGAACTTCTTGGCGGCCAGAACGTCCTCCAGCGCGGTCAGCGCGATGGCCGTGTTCAAGTCATCGCCAATCGCCTTCTCGAAAGTTTCGAGCATCGGCGCGAGCTTGGGATGGGCCGTCGCGGCGGGCTCCGCCTCGGCGAGCCGTTCCGCCACGATGATCATCCGCTTGAGGCGCACGAGCGCGGCCGCGAGCCCCTCCCAGCTGAATTCCAGCTCGCTGCGGTAATGAGCCTGAAGGCACATCATCCGGTAGCCGAGGGGGTGGTACCCCTTGTCGATCAGCAGTTGCAGGCGCAGGAATTCGCCCGACGACTTGCTCATCTTGCCTGAGCGCTCGACCAGAAAATTGTTATGCATCCAAAGCTTGGCGCCCGAATTTGAAGGCGTGTCGAGGCCATTGGTGCAGCAGAATGCCTGGTTCTGGGCAATCTCGTTGGGGTGATGGATCTCGCGGTGGTCGATGCCGCCGGTATGGATGTCGAACGGGAAGCCGAGCAGGTCTCCGCTCATCACCGAGCATTCCAGGTGCCAGCCGGGAGCACCGGGACCCCAGGGCGAGTCCCACTCCATCTGCCGCTTCTCCCCCGCAGGCGTCTTGCGCCAGATGGCGAAGTCGGCGTGGTTGCGCTTGCCCTCGACGGCCTCGATGCGCCCTTCTCCTTCGTCGGTAACGGCGCGTGCGAGGCGGCCGTAGTCCGAGACAGTGGAAACGTCGAAATAAAGCCCGCTTTCCAATTCATAGCAGTGGGTTGGCGCGATCTTCTCGGCAAATTCTATCATCTGCGGAACGTAGTCGGTGGCGATGGACCACTTTGCCGGCTGGCGGATGTTGAGCGCCGCGATATCGGCCCAGTAAGCTTGCGTGTAGTGCGCGGCAATGTCCCAGATCGACTGGGCCTGGGCCCGCGCCATCTTCTCCATCTTGTCCTCGCCGGCATCGGCGTCGTCGGTCAGGTGGCCGACGTCGGTGATGTTGATGACGTGGGTGAGCCTGTAGCCCTTGTGGCTCAGCGCCCGCCCCAATACGTCGGCGAAGACGTAGGCGCGCATGTTGCCGATGTGGGGGTAGTTGTAGACCGTCGGCCCGCAGGTATAGACGCGCGCCTCGCCGGGATGGACGGGCTCGAACGGCTCGAGCTGGCGGGTCAGGCTGTTGAACAGCGTGAGGTTGGGTGCGTCGGTCATAGGCTTTGGCGCATAAGCGGCGGGCGGGCGCAGTCAAGCCACGCCGCCCTCACTCCTCCTCGAACAGCCCCGCCAACTGCTCGATCATCGTGCCGCCGAGCTGTTCGGCGTCCATGATCGTGACCGCGCGGCGGTAGTAGCGGGTGACGTCGTGGCCGATGCCGATGGCGACGAGCTGGACCGGGGACTTGGTCTCGATCCACTCGATCACGCGGCGCAGGTGGGCCTCGAGGTAGCCGGCGGAGTTCACCGAGAGGGTCGAATCGTCCACCGGCGCGCCGTCGGAGATCACCATCAAGATCCGGCGGTCCTCCTGCCGTGCGAGCATGCGGCTGTGCGCCCAGAGCAGCGCCTCGCCGTCGATGTTCTCCTTCAGAAGGCCCTCGCGCATCATCAGGCCGAGGTTCTTCTTGGCCCGGCGCCAGGGCTCGTCGGCCTTCTTGTAGATGATGTGGCGCAGGTCGTTGAGGCGGCCGGGGTGCTGCGGCTTGCCGTTTGCCAGCCATGCCTCGCGGCTCTGGCCGCCCTTCCAGGCGCGAGTGGTGAAGCCGAGAATCTCGACCTTCACCCCGCAGCGTTCGAGCGTGCGGGCGAGCACGTCCGCACTGATCGCCGCGATCGAGATCGGGCGGCCGCGCATCGAGCCCGAATTGTCGAGCAACAGCGTGACGATCGTGTCCTTGAACTCGACCTCGCGTTCGATCTTGTAGGACAGTGACTGGCCGGGCGAGACCACCACGCGCGCCAGCCGGGCGGCGTCGAGCAGCCCCTCTTCCTGGTCGAAGTCCCACGAGCGGTTCTGCTGCGCCATCAGGCGGCGCTGGAGGCGGTTGGCGAGGCGGGTCACGACGCCCTGCAGGCCCTTCAGCTGCGCGTCGAGATAGGCCCGCAGGCGGGTAAGCTCCTCTTCGTCGCACAGTTCGCTGGCGACCACGACTTCGTCGAACGCCTCGGTGAAGACCTTGTAGTCGAAACTTTCGGGAATGTCGGTCCAAGGGCGGTTCGGGCGTACGGGGAGCATACCCTCGTCGCCTTCCTGGCCTTCCTCGCCCTCGTCCATGTCGTCGGAAGTCTCGCCTTCCGACTCGCTGTCGCCCTCGTCGTCGCCCTGCGAGGGCTCGGCGGCCATCTCGGCGGGGTTCTGGTCCTGGCCCTGCTCGCCGCCTTCCTCTTCCTCCTCGGTCTCCTCGTCGCCGTCCATGTCGTCGGCGTCGTTGGGTTCCTGCGGCATTTCCTCGGCGCGGGTCAGTTCGAGGTGCTGGAGCATGTCGAGCGAGAGCGCCTGGAACGCCTTCTGGTCCTCCAGCGAGCTGGCGAGCGCGTCGAAGTCCTTGCCTGCCTTCTGCTCGATCCACTTGCGCACGAGATCGACACCCGGCGCGGCGATGTCCGGGATCGGCTGGCCAGTCAGCCGCTCACGCAGCAGCAGCGCGAGCGCGGCGGGCACCGGCACGGCGTCGGGTGTATCGGCGCGGGAAATGGGGTCCGACGCGATGCGCGCCATGAGCGCGGCGTCGAGGTTCTCAGCCATGCCCGGATAGGCGTTGGCGCCCAGCGCCTCGTAGCGCACCGCCTCGACCGCGTCGTAGGCGGCGCGCGCCGAGGGCTCGGACGGGGCGCTGCGCATGTGCAGCTTGTCGTTGTGGTGGCGCAGCTTGAGCGCGAAGCTGTCGGCGTAGCCGCGCGCCTGCATGGCGGCGGCGCGGGGCAGGCTGCGGCCGGGCATCGGCACGCGGAAGGTGCCACCGGTCGAACTGGGCGCGTCGGCGGTCCAGTTGACCTCGATCTCCTTTTCCTGCGCGATGGCGCGCGAGGCGCCGGCGAGGACGGACTTGAAGCGGTCTGCGGGAGATTCGTCGGACATGGAACCCGCCTAGCGCATCGGCGGGGCGGGCTCAAATGGGCGATGCGATAGGAGGGCCGCAATCATCTGCTGGACGCCCCGCCGTCACCCCGGCGCAGGCCGGGGCCCAGTTCGACAAACAACGTCGCTTCGCGGCATTTTTCTGCTGGGCCCCGGCCCGCGCCGGGGTGACGGTTATCTGCGATCCGAGGCTAACGCCTCAGATCGACTGGCCGGTCTTCGCCCAGTCGGCCATGAAGCCTTCGATGCCCTTGTCGGTGAGGATGTGCTTGAACAGGCCCTTGATGACGGCCGGCGGCGCGGTCATCACGTCGGCACCGATCTTGGCGCACTGCAGGACGTGGACGCCGTGGCGGATCGAGGCGGCAAGGATCTGCGTCTCGTAGGCGTAGTTGTCGTAGATCAGGCGGATGTCGCTGATCAGGTCGATGCCATCGAAGCCGTTGTCGTCGTGGCGGCCGATGAAGGGCGAGACGAAAGTCGCGCCGGCCTTGGCGGCGAGCAGCGCCTGGTTGGCCGAGAAGCACAGCGTCACGTTGACCATGGTGCCGTCGGCGGTGAGCTTCTTGCAGGTCTTGAGACCGTCGATGGTCAGCGGAACCTTGATGCAGACGTTGTCGGCGATCTTGCGCAGGATTTCCGCCTCGCGCATCATGCCGGCATGATCGAGCGCGACGACTTCGGCGCTGACCGGACCATCGACAAGACCGCAGATTTCGGCCGTGACTTCACGGAAGTCGCGGCCGGACTTGGCGATGATCGAGGGGTTGGTTGTCACGCCGTCGAGCAGGCCGGTATCGGCGAGCTCCTTGATGTCGGCGATGTCTGCGGTGTCGACGAAGAACTTCATGGCGCTGTAATCCTGCAGGGCCGGGCATGCCGGCGATTCTGGCCGCCCCTATAGGGAATGCCTGCCTGCGCGGCTAGCGGGGGATGTTCCCCGCCTTCCCCGCGCAGGTGGGCAGCGCCCGCCGAGCCGCGCCGGCTGTCGTCGAGGCATGGCCTCGAGGGTGTCGAGCGGTCGCCGATCAAGCAGGGGACCGACGGTTATTTGGGCAGCTTGAGCGCGGCGATCAGCACCGGGTCGTTCGTCGTTTCGGGATTTTGGCGGATTTCGCCTTCCTGCGCGCCGATCTCGTACCAGATGGCATTGTCCGCCTCGAGCGCCAGCGCGTGAGCGGCGTCGTTGACGTTCACTCCGGTGAGCGCCGAGATCGCCTGGTTGACGAGCGGATCGTCGGTCGCCTCCATCACCCGGGCCAGCTCGGGGATCATCACGTTGACGAGAGAGGGGCCCATCGACTGGCGCAGGAAACTCGTTGCGGCAGTGTTGCCGCCCCGCAGGAGTGCCAGAGCGTCGGTGACGGTCAGCCCGCGCACCGCGTCATAGACAAGCGGCGCGGCGACGCGCGCGCCGTCCTCGGCGATCACGTTAAGTTCGTGCTGCAGCTTGTCGCGGAACAGCGGGGACTTCAGGACCTTGGCCACCCTCGTGCCCGGCTTGCCGAACAGCACGGGCAGATCGATGCGCGCGACGGTGCTGTCCCAGAACCCGTCGGGCTGCGTCAGCCGCGCGAAGGCGCGCTGGCTGGAGACCATCAACAGCCGCTCGATCAGGTCGGTGGGGGTGGGCTTGCCGAGAGTGCTGCCGATCGTCGTGCAGCCCGGAAGCGCCAGCAACACTCCTGTCGCGAAAATTCCGGCGAGTACTGTGCGCCGCTCAAAACCGCCTTCAAATGCCTCATTCACGCCCGATCCCCAACTCCGCATCGTCAACTCCTTCACGAGCCATTCCGCCAGTGCCTATATGGGCACCAGATGAAACGTGTCCGACTCCTCGTCTTCAACGCCGCTCTCGGCGTCCTCGACTATCGCGTACCGGAGGGGATGACGATCGAATTCGGATCGATCGTCGTCGCGCCGCTCGGCCCGCGCCAGGTGCTCGGCATCGTCTGGGAGACTGAACGCCTGGGCGGGCAGGAAGTGCCTGATTCGAAACTGCGACCTTTGCTCGACGTCATGCCCGCTCCCCCCATTCCGGAGCGGTTGCGCCGTCTGATCGAGTGGACGGCGGAATACTACTGCGCTTCGCTGTCCTCCGCGGCGCGCATGGCGCTCGGCAGCATGGCGGCACTGCGCGGCGGCGGCACTACCACCGAATACCGGTTGACCGGCGCCGAACCCGCCCGCCTCACCCCTCAGCGCGCCGCCGCGCTCGACGCCCTGCAGCACGAGCAGGCCTCGATCCGCGAACTGGCCGAACTCGCCAGCGTTTCGGAAGGCGTGCTGCGCGGCATGGTCGGCGCCGGGCTGCTGGAGCCGGTGACGGTGGACCTCGACCGCCCCTACCCCCCTGCCCGTCCCGATTTCGCCGCGCCGGATCTCAGCGGCGACCAAAGCGCCGCCGCCGACATCTTCGTGGGCGCGGTCCGGGATGAGAAGTTCGCGCCTTTCCTGCTCGACGGCGTCACCGGCTCGGGCAAGACGGAGGTCTACTTCGAAGCCGTGGCCGAGGCGTTGAGTCGGGGCCGCCAGGTGCTCGTCCTGCTGCCCGAGATCGCGCTGACGGAAAACTTCCTGCGCCGCTTCGAGCACCGCTTCGGCGTGGCGCCGATCCTGTGGCACTCCTCATTGAAGTCGAGCGAGCGGCGGCGGGCGTGGCGCGCGATCGTGCAAGGTACGGCCCAGGTCATCGTAGGTGCGCGCTCGGCGCTGTTCCTGCCCTATGCGAATCTGGGACTGATCGTGGTCGACGAAGCCCACGAAATCTCGTTCAAGCAGGACGACGGGGTGCGCTACAACGCCCGCGACGTGGCGGTGATGCGCGCCAAGTTCGAGGGGATTCCAGTGGTTCTGGCCAGCGCTACGCCCGCGCTCGAATCGATGCAGCTTGCCGAGGCCGGGGTCTATCGCAAGATCGACCTCCCCAGCCGCTTCGGCGGCGCGACGCTGCCGGATATCCAGATACTCGACTTGCGCAAGGAAGTGCCCGAACGCGGTCGCTGGCTGGCGCCTCGGCTGGTGGAGGCGATGAAAGAGCGGCTGGCGAAGGGCGAACAGTCTCTGCTATTTCTCAACCGCCGCGGCTACGCGCCGCTGACGCTGTGTCGCCACTGCGGCTTCCGATTCCAGTGCCCCAACTGCACCGCCTGGCTGGTCGAGCACCGCTTCTCCAAGCGCCTCGCCTGCCATCACTGCGGCCACGAGGTCCCGGTTCCCGAGGCGTGCCCCGAATGCGGCACGGGCGACTGCCTCGTCGCCTGCGGCCCCGGCGTGGAGCGCATCGCCGACGAAGTGGCGGAAATCCTGCCCGAAGCGCGCACCGCGCTCGTCACGTCGGACACGATGAACAGCCCCGAGGCGATCGGAGAGTTCGTCGCCATGGCGGAGGGCCGGGCGATCGACGTCATCATCGGCACGCAGCTCGTCACCAAGGGCTACCACTTCCCAGAGCTGACGCTGGTGGGCGTGGTGGACGCCGACCTTGGCCTCGAAGGGGGGGACCTGCGCGCGGCGGAGCGGACCTACCAGCAGGTCGCGCAGGTGGCCGGGCGCGCCGGGCGCGGCGAAAAGCCGGGCGTGGTCCTGATCCAGACCCGCCACCCCGAAGCCTCGGTGATCGAGGCTCTGGCGAACGGCGACCGCGACGCCTTCTATGCCGCCGAAACCGAGGCCCGCCGCGATGCCGGAGCGCCCCCGTTCGGACGCTGGGCCGCGATCATCGTCAGTTCCGAGGATCAGTCCGAGGCTCTCGCTGCCGCCCGCGCCATCGGCGGCACCGCGCCGGACCTGCCCGACATGCTGGTGCTCGGCCCCGCCCCCGCGCCGCTCTCGCTGCTGCGGGGACGCTACCGGTTCCGCCTGCTGATCAATGCGCGGCGCTCGGCTGAACTGCAGAAGACGCTGCGCGAATGGCTCGAACCGCTCCAGTTCCCGCGCGGCGTGCGCGTGAACATCGACATCGATCCCTACTCTTTCGTGTAGCTGGCCTAGCGCTTCCAGCGCGGCGGCATGAACTCGCCCCTGCGGTGGACGTAGTACAGCAGCGAGAACCCGGCGACGCTCGCCACCACCAGCGCGACAGCCGAGGCTTCGAGCCCGAAGGCGCCGCCGGTCAGCCATTCCGGCCCGCTCAGGCGCGTCTCCAACAGGCCGAGCGGCGGTTTGCTGCCGGACACGGGAATCGAGAAGACCCACCCCTGCGTGAAGTTCCAGGCCATGTGCAGCCCGATCGGCACCCACAAGCGGCGCGTCACGAGGTACGCCGCGCCGAGCAGGATACCCGCCTCGCAGGCAATGGCGAAGGCCGCGAAGTACGTCGCGCCCGGGTTCATGAGGTGCGCGACGCCGAAGAAGACCGAGGTCGCCGCCAGAGCGGTCCAGGTGCCGAACATCGCCTCGAGCTGGCGCTGGATCACGCCGCGGAATAAGGCTTCCTCGACCATGCCGCTGGAGAAGGCGATGCCGAGCCAGAGCCAGAGGTCACCGATGCCGCGCACGCCCAGAACCGCAAATCCGCCAAGCACCGCTACGACGCCGGTCGCCAGGCTGAAAAGCGCGAACCCGGATAGAATGCCGGCACCAAGCTCCCGAGCGGTCCTTGCGGGGCGACGCGGCTCATGCGGCACACGCTCTACCCAGCGGCGGAAGGCGAAGTAGGCCAACAACCCGCCGAGGCCGACCACGAGGCCGCCAAACGCCCGGAGCACCGAACTCTTGTCGGTATGGAGCAGGTTGAACAAAATCCCCGGCAACACGGCGCCCAGCGTCACCACAACCACGCCGAGCGGCAGCAGTACGAGCGGATGCGCGATGAAGCGGCGCAGGCGGCTGGGCTGTGGGCCTGTTTCCTCGATGCCCGCAGTTTCCTCGATCGTCGCCATGCGCCCCTTCACTCCCCTTTGCGTTCGCGCCTCAGTAGCTCGCGCTTGATCGCATCGCCATAGGCATAGCCGCCGAGGTTGCCGTCCGAGCGGATGACCCGGTGGCAAGGGATGAGCACCGCGACATTATTGGCCCCGTTCGCCGAGCCCGCCGCCCGCACCGCGCCAGGCGTGCCGACGGCGGCGGCGATCTGCGCATAACTGCGCGTTTCGCCCACGGGGATGCGCTGCAACTCGCGCCAGACGGCTTCCTGGAAGGCGGTGCCCTGCACATCGAGCGGGATCGCCTGCGACCGCCCGGGCTGCTCCACCGCGCCAAGCACATCGGCAAGCAAACTTGCGAAAGCATCGCCACCCTCGATCAGTTCGGCGTTCGGGAAGCGCGCCGCGAGATCATCATGCCCCTCGTCGAAGGAGAGCCGGCAGACCCCCTTGTCGGTCGCCGCGACAAGCATGGCGCCAAGCGTGGTGGGCACCACCGCCCAGCGGATCGTCACGCCCCGGCCACCATCGCGCCAAGCGGAGGGGCTCATCCCCAACCTGTCCCGGCTCGCCTCGTAGAAACGCGATGCCGCTCCGTATCCGGCCTCGTAGATCGCGCCGGTAACGCTGGTCCCGTCGGTGAGTGCGTCGCCTGCACGGTCGATGCGGCGCGCGCGCACGTACTCGGCAGGCGAGAGCCCGACCGCGCGCTTGAACACGCGCTGGAAATGCGTCGGACTGTAGCCGACCTCCTCCGCGAGCCGGGGGAGCGAAGGTGCCTGTTCGACATCGGCCAGAGCCGCCAGCGCCCGCGCCACGGCCTCCTCGTCCCGCGCGAGATCACCGGGGCGGCAGCGCAGGCAGGCGCGCAGGCCGGCTGCCTCGGCCGCATCGGGCCGTTCGAAGAAACGCACGTTCTCGCGCCGCGGATGCCGGGCTGAGCACGAAGGGCGGCAGTATATTCCGGTCGACAGCACGCCGGTGACGAAACGCCCATCAAAAGCCCGGTCGCGGGCCAGCACGGCCTGCCAGGCCTGCTCGTCATTCACGCGTTCATCGGCTCCGATTGCGGCGACTTTCACCGTTCGTCTCCATGGCGCTCGATCCGCGCCGCAAAGCAGCCATAGGCGGCATTATGGGCGTGGATACAAGCGACCCGCGGATTTGCGAACAAAGCGCGGATGGCTCCGTCCTGTTCATCCGGTACCGCCAGCACAGCCTCCTGCAACATGCCCTCCGCGTCGAATCCGCGCAATGACAGCGTGCGTCCCGCGAATATCGGCGGCAGGGAATCGACGAGCGGTTCGGCCTCCTCGCCCTCCTCCCGGACATATATCGCATAGGCGCTACGGTACGGTCCGGCGACGTCATGGTGCGTGAAATTGAGAAGTATCAAGCGCTCTCCGACGCCTGCATCCTCCAGCGTGACGCGGCATGGGAAGCCGCGAGCGGCGTCCGCGATGACCCTTCTTGCGCCCAGTTCGCCAAGTTCTCCTGCGGTCCGGCCGAAATACTTCGCGAAGGCGGCGCGGGGCAGGCCGGCGATTCGATAGCTCATCGGGAAACTCCTTTGCGTATTCGTGACCCTCATTGCGCCGCCCCGCCGGGACTGGCTTCCCGCCTGTTGCTTTTAAACCGAACACCTGACCATTGTCCCACCTCGCCAAGCGGCACCTTGCATCGTAACACTATCGTCGCTATGCGCGCCCCGTCTGCGGGCCGGGGGAGCACGCTGTTGCAATGCGCCCCCAGTGGCCCGCCCACTCGATGTAAGGATAGGACGCGCGTGGAGAATTCCGGGGGCATCAAGGCCAGCCTGCAAGGACGCTACGCTTCGGCGCTGTTTGATCTTGCGAGCGAAAACGGCACCGTCTCGGCGGTGGAGACCGACCTCGACAATATCGGCCAGGCAATCCGCGAGAGCGACGATTTCGCCGCGCTGATTCGCAATCCGCAGGTCAGCCGCGAAGCGGCCGCCGGGGCGATGGACGGCATTGCCGGCGTGCTCGGCCTCTCGCCGCTGACGAAGAACTTCATGGGTGTGCTGGCGGCCAACCGCCGCCTCTCCGCCCTGCCCGAGATCATTCGCGCCTTCGCCAGCATCGCCGCCGCCCAGCGCGGCGAGGCGACGGCCGAAGTCACTTCCGCCCACGCGCTCTCCGACGAACAGGTCGAGCAGCTGCGTCAGAAGCTGGAAGTGCGCGAGGGCCGCACCGTCAAGATCAGGACCAGCGTCGATCCGGAACTCCTCGGTGGCCTCGTCGTCACCATCGGTTCCAAGCGTATCGACAGCTCGATCCGCACCCGTCTCAATTCGCTCGCCCAGGCCATGAAGGGCTAAGAAAGGCAGAACAATGGATATCCGCGCAGCAGAAATCTCGAAGGTCATCAAGGACCAGATCGCCAGCTTCGGCACCGAGGCCCAGGTTTCCGAAGTCGGGTCGGTTCTGTCGGTCGGCGACGGCATCGCCCGCATCCACGGCCTCGACAAGGTCCAGGCCGGTGAGATGGTCGAATTCTCGAACGGCGTTCAGGGCATGGCCCTCAACCTCGAGGCCGACAACGTCGGCGTCGTGATCTTCGGCTCGGATGCCGAGATCAAGGAAGGCGACGTCGTCAAGCGTACCGGCACCATCGTCGACGTGCCCGTTGGCAAGGGCCTGCTCGGCCGCGTCGTGGACGCACTCGGCAACCCGATCGACGGCAAGGGCCCGATCGTCGCCGACAAGCGTTCGCGCGTCGAAGCCAAGGCTCCGGGCATCATCCCGCGCAAGTCGGTGCACGAGCCCGTGCAGACCGGCCTGAAGGCGATCGACGCTCTCGTGCCCGTCGGCCGCGGCCAGCGCGAGCTGATCATCGGTGACCGCCAGACCGGCAAGACCGCCGTCGCCATCGACACCTTCATCAACCAGAAGGAAGCGAACCAGGGCGACGACGAGAGCAAGAAGCTCTACTGCATCTACGTCGCGATCGGCCAGAAGCGCTCGACCGTTGCGCAGATCGTTCGCCAGCTCGAAGAGAACGGCGCGATGGAATATTCCATCGTCATCGCCGCGACCGCTTCGGAGCCCGCGCCGCTGCAGTACCTCGCGCCCTACACCGGCGCCGCCATGGGTGAGTTCTTCCGCGACAACGGCATGCACGCCGTGATCGTGTACGACGACCTTTCCAAGCAGGCCGTCGCCTACCGCCAAATGTCGCTGCTGCTGCGTCGTCCTCCGGGCCGCGAAGCCTACCCGGGCGACGTGTTCTATCTCCACAGCCGCTTGCTCGAGCGCGCCGCGAAGATGAACGACGATCAGGGTGCCGGTTCGCTCACCGCGCTGCCGATCATCGAAACCCAGGCAGGTGACGTTTCGGCCTACATCCCGACCAACGTGATCTCGATCACCGACGGCCAGATCTTCCTCGAAACGGGCCTGTTCTACCAGGGCATCCGTCCCGCCATCAACGTCGGCCTCTCGGTGTCGCGTGTCGGCGGTGCGGCCCAGACCAAGGCGATGAAGAAGGTCGCCGGCTCGATCAAGCTGGAGCTGGCGCAGTACCGCGAAATGGCTGCCTTCGCGCAGTTCGGCTCGGACCTCGACGCCTCGACCCAGAAACTGCTCAACCGCGGCGCGCGCCTGACCGAGCTGCTCAAGCAGAAGCAGTTCTCGCCGCTCGCCTTCGAGGAGCAGACCGTGTCGATCTTCGCGGGCACCAACGGCTACCTCGATGCGCTGCCGGTGGATAAGGTCACGTCCTACGAGACCGAGATGCTCACCTACATGCACACCGAACATGCCGACGTCCTGGCGCTGATCCGCACCACCAAGGACTTCGGCGACGAAGCGAAGAGCAAGACCAAGGCCGCGCTCGACGCCTTCGCCAAGCAGTTCGCTTAAGTTAGATGACCACTGACCCGGCCGGCCCGAAACGGCCGCCGGGACAGTAAACGGGGAACAACGAGTGGCTTCGCTCAAGGAACTCAAGGGCCGCATCAACTCGGTCAAGTCGACCCAGAAGATCACCAAGGCCAAGCAGATGGTCTCCGCGGCCAAGCTGCGCAAGGCGCAGGCCGCCGCCGAGGCCGCGCGTCCCTACGCCGCGCGCCTGGCGGAAGTCATGGCCTCGCTCGCCTCGAAGATCACGGTCGCCGAGAACAGCCCCAAGCTGCTCGCGGGCACCGGCAGCGACCAGGTCCACCTGCTCGTCGTGATGAACTCGGACAAGGGCCTGGCCGGCGCGTTCAACTCGAACATCGTCAAGGCCGCCCGCGTCAAGGCGCAGGAACTCGAAGCTGCGGGCAAGACCGTGCTGTTCTACCTGGTGGGCCGCAAGGGCCGCCCGGTGATCCGCCGCGAATACCCCAAGCAGATCGCCCACATGTTCGACACCACGGACGTGCGCTACCCCGGCTTCAACGAAGCCGAGCGCATCGCCGACGAACTCGTGGCGATGTACGAGGCGGGCAAGTTCGATGTGGCGCACCTGTTCTACTCGAAGTTCCGTTCGGCCCTGCTCCAGGAACCGACCGACCAGCAGATCATCCCGGTGCCGGCTCCCAAGGCCGCTGCCGTGGCGGCCGACTCGGTCACCGAATACGAGCCCGACGAGGAGGAAATCCTCGCCGCGCTGCTGCCGCGCTACCTGAAGACCCAGCTCTTCGGCGCGCTGCTGGAGAACGCCGCGTCCGAACAGGGTGCGTCGATGACGGCCATGGACAACGCCACCCGCAACGCCGGTGACCTGATCAAGAAGCTGACCATCGTCTACAATCGCACCCGCCAGGCTGCGATCACCACCGAACTCGTCGAAATCATCGCGGGCGCGGAAGCGCTCTAAGAACCGCAGGCAAGGAAACCGAAATGGCCACTGCACCCGTGCTCAACCTCACCACTACCGGCAAGATCAGCCAGGTCATCGGCGCCGTCGTCGACGTGACCTTCGAAGGCGAACTGCCGGCCATCCTCTCGGCCCTCGAAACCGAGAACAACGGCCAGAAGCTGGTCCTCGAAGTCGCCCAGCACCTCGGCGAGAACACCGTCCGCACCATCGCCATGGACGGCACCGACGGCCTGACCCGCGGCCAGGCCGTGCGCAGCACCGGCAAGCAGATCTCGGTGCCGGTCGGCCCCAAGACGCTCGGCCGCATCATGAACGTCGTCGGCGATCCCATCGACGAGCGTGGCCCGGTCGGTTCGGACATGTTCGCCCCGATCCACGCCGAGGCTCCCCCGTTCATCGAGCAGTCGACCGAAGCGGCGATCCTCGTCACCGGCATCAAGGTGATCGACTTGCTCGCTCCCTACGCCAAGGGCGGCAAGATCGGCCTGTTCGGCGGCGCCGGCGTGGGCAAGACGGTTCTCATCCAGGAACTGATCAACAACATCGCCAAGGGCCACGGCGGCGTCTCGGTCTTCGCAGGCGTGGGTGAGCGTACCCGCGAGGGCAACGACCTCTACCACGAGTTCCTCGACGCCGGCGTCATCGCCAAGGACGCCGACGGCAACGCCACCTCGGAAGGTTCGAAGGTCGCCCTCGTGTTCGGCCAGATGAACGAGCCCCCGGGCGCCCGCGCACGCGTCGCGCTCTCGGGCCTGACCATGGCCGAGTACTTCCGCGACCAGGAAGGCCAGGACGTGCTGTTCTTCGTGGACAACATCTTCCGCTTCACCCAGGCCGGTGCCGAAGTGTCCGCCCTGCTCGGCCGTATTCCTTCGGCCGTGGGCTACCAGCCGACCCTGTCGACCGACATGGGCCAGCTGCAGGAACGCATTACCTCGACCACCAAGGGTTCGATCACCTCGGTTCAGGCGATCTACGTCCCCGCGGACGATCTTACCGACCCCGCCCCGGCCGCATCGTTCGCTCACCTTGACGCGACGACCACGCTGAATCGCGCGATCTCGGAGCTGGGCATCTACCCGGCAGTCGACCCGCTCGACTCCACCTCGCGCGTGCTCGAGCCGCGCGTCGTCGGCGACGTCCACTACCAGACCGCCCGCCGCGTCCAGGAAACCCTGCAGAAGTACAAGTCGCTGCAGGACATCATCGCGATCCTGGGCATGGACGAACTGTCGGAAGAAGATAAGATCACGGTCGCCCGCGCCCGCAAGATCCAGAAGTTCCTCTCGCAGCCGTTCCACGTCGCGGAAGTCTTCACCGGCATCTCGGGCAAGTTCGTGCAGCTGGAAGACACCGTGAAGTCGTTCAAGGCCGTCGTCGACGGTGAGTACGACCACCTTCCGGAAGCCGCGTTCTACATGGTCGGCGGCATCGACGAAGCCGTCGAGAAGGCCAAGAAGCTGGCCGAGGACGCCTGATCCATGCCCCTGCACTTCGAACTCGTCACGCCGGCTAAGCTCGTCCGCTCCGAGGACGTCCACATGGTGGTCGTTCCCGGCACGGAAGGCGAGTTCGGCGTGCTCGCGGGCCATGCGCCCTTCATGTCGACGATCGCCGACGGTGCGCTCAAGGTCTACAAGACCGAGAACGGCGCGCCCGAGGAAATCCGGATCACCGGTGGTTTTGCCGAAGTCGGCGACGCCGGCCTGACCGTGCTCGCCGAGCACGTCGAGGGCTGATCCAGCCTTGACTCGAGATCCAAAAAGGGCGGCCCGGGAAACCGGCGCCGCCCTTTTCGTATCTGCACTTCCCCTCGCCGCCTTTCCCGACACCAACGGTGGGTCTGCGACGATCCTTCAACTGGGGGCTATTCCGCCTTGCGGAACGTCCACTTCATCGACTCGCTGCCATCGGCGAGCGACACTTCCGCCTTCAGCAGTTCGCCCTCGCGCCAGTAATGGATGCGCTGCGGGTAATCGTGGCCGGTATTGAGGAACGTCACGCCCGGCGCCGTGCCCGCCACACGCTCGAACGCCGTCCACGGACTGCCGCGCAGTGACGCCCGAAACGCAAGACCGCGTACAGCGGGTTCCGCGTCCGGGTGAACGGGGCCGATCTGCATCATTTCCCAGCCAGCGGGGCTTTCCCCGCCCGAGCGCTTTCCGGTCCGATTGGTGCCCAGCATGATGCCACCGCGCGCCGGCGTCCAGCACTCCTCGACCCACTCCCCCTCGGTCTCGCTGACCCAGCATCCGGCCATCCAGTCGGGCAGCGTAGCGGTGTCGCCCGCCAGGGCAAGCGCTGCGCCGGTCGCCAGAACCAGTAATGCTCCCATGTTTCGCCCCCTTGGTCTGCCGACATTCGTGTCGCACCTCGCCCGCACAAAGTACAGTTTGGCTATCGGCTTTGGGCACCGGTTCGCCAAATCGTAAGACGTTTCCGGCTACGGATCAGCATCGTCCTCGGGGGACGTGGGCGGAGGTTGCGGGAATGACCGGCGGGGTAGTGGAGGACGGCGGCGCCGGGCGCGAATGGCTTGCAAGCTTGCAGGCGACACTCGCCGCTAGCCGCCTCGCCCAATTTGCCTGCCTGCTTGCCTTCGCGGTCTTGATTCGCTGCCCCGCTTACGGCGAGTGGAATTTCGGCATCGACGATCAGTTCTATGCGCTCGTCGGCGACCGGCTACGTCAGGGCGACCTGCTCTACGTCGACATCTGGGACCGCAAGGGGCCGCTGCTCTACCTGATCTTCGCGGGGATCGGTCTCGTGTGGCCAAGCATGCTGGCGTACCAGCTCGCCGCAACGCTGTCGGCTGCGCTGGGCGCTTACGGCGTCAACCGACTGGCTCGACTCATTGCCACGCCGGGAAGCGCCATGCTCGGGGGGATCGCCTATCTTGCGCTGTTGAGCCGTTTCGAAGGCGATAACCTTGAGGCAGGCGTATTCTTCAATACCCTGATCATCGCCGCCGCTTGGTTGCTGGTCTCGCGGTTCGCGCTGCTGCGGCAGGGGCGCATCGATGCAGGGTTAGTGCTAGGCTTTCTGTGCGCGGGCCTGGCCATCGCCATAAAGCAGACCGCAGCGCTGGAAGGCGCGCTCTTCGGGGCATGGGCGATCGCGTCACTCGCCCGCGCCGGTCGCCCGCCGATCGGCACAGCCTGGCGGGCCGGCATACTCGCGCTCGCAGGCCTGCTGCCGATGCTTTCCGCCGGGCTGTTCTATTGGGCTGACGGCCATTTCTCCGAACTGTGGCAAGCGATGGTGACTTCCAACTTCGCGCGGAGCTATGCCGATCCGGCGATCCGCCTGAAGCGCGTGTTCACCATGGCGGGCATGCTGGCCATTCCGCTGCTCTTCGCAGGTATCGGCCTGCACGCGCAGCGCGGTGCCAGGGGCGAACGAGCGGCGGTGTCACGCCTGGTAGCGCTGTGGGCGCTGGTTGCGCTGGCCCTGGTCTTCGCCTTCCCCTCGATCTACGTCCACTACGCCCAGTCCGCGCTGCCCCCGCTGGCGATCCTGTGCGCGGGCTACTTCGCGCACCGCAGACCCATCTGGCCCGGCCTGGTCGCCGTGGTGGGCCTAAGCCTCGTGCTCGCGGGGACCTTCCACCTCCACGACCGATGGCGCGCACGGCCCGCCGCTGCGGCACTCGTCGAGTATGTCCGCGCGGTGACGCCGGAGAAACGTCTGCTGGTCTGGGGCATGCCGAGTTATCTCTACGCCAAGATCGGCGCCGATCCCGTCAGCCCTCTGGCTTTCGCCCCCCATCTTTACGAAGCCCGCGAGTGGACAGGTATCGATCAGGTAGCGGAAGTGCGCCGCATCCTCGCCGCACGGCCCGAGACCGTACTCGCACAGGCGCCCCTGCCCTCCTCGCCGCTCAACGCCGCGGCCGTGCGCATGGTCGAGGACTATACCCGTGGGTGCCGCCGGTCGCGTCGCTTCACGACTTACGATCACAACGGTCCGCAGGATCAGGTAGTCTACAGCCGCTGTACGCGCTGAGTTGGAATTTTCCTGGATCGACCATCCTGCCGCCAGATGGCTTTCATCGGCATGCGCGCAACCCATGCGCCGGCGATGCATTGCGCCCGCGTTCAGCTTCACTAGTCTAGCGTGCCGGGCAAAGGAGAAACCCATGTCCAGCACTGCCAAAACCTGCCTCGCTCCCGCTCTGTTGGTCGCAGCTCTTTCCGCGTGCAGCAGCGCGCAGACCGAAGCCGCGCTGCCGCCCCCTGCTGCGGCGACGGAACCCACTTGCGGCGCCGATCAACTTGGCGGTTATGTCGGCAGCACGGCGACCGAAGAGCTGGTAGCCAAGCTGCGCGCATGGCGGGGCGAACACCCCATCCGTATCCTCAAGCCCGATTCGATGGCGACGATGGACTACCGCCCCGACCGCCTGAACATCGACGTCGACGCCGATGGCACGATCAAAGGCTTCCGCTGCACCTGATGCTCAGCGCATGAGCGAGAAACATGCGCGGACCTCTGCGACAAAGAGGTCCGGCTGTTCCCAGGCGGCGAAATGCCCGCCGCTCGGTGCGTCGTTCCAATAGACGATGTCGTGCAGGATACGTTCCGCCCACTGGCGCGGCGCTTTGGTGATCTCTTTCGGAAACGTCGAGACGCCTGCGGGCAGCCGCACCGGTTCCGATTTTGCGATGGCGCCGAAGCTCTCCCAGTAGAGCCGCGCGGCGGAAGCTCCGGTTCCCGGCAGCCAGTAGAGCATCACGTTGTCGAGAATCTTGTCCATCGACAGCGCATCGAGCGGTGATCCCCCGTTGTCGGTCCAGCTCCAGAGCTTTTCGTAGATCCAGCCCGCCAGCGCCACGGGGCTATCGACGAGACCGTAACCGATGGTCTGCGGACGAGTCGACTGAATCGCCGAGTAGCCCGAATCGAACGTCTTGTAGCGCCGCCCTGCTTCCCGCGCGGCCTTTACTTCCGGGCTCGGGTCTTCGTAGTCCCGCGGGGTAGGGCGTGCGATCGGCATGTTCGTGTGTATGCCGGCGAGGCCCTCGGGTGCCTGCCCACCCATCACCGTCGTGATGATCGCGCCCCAGTCGCCGCCCTGGGCGAACCAGCGAGTGTAGCCCAGCCTGCGCATCAGTTCCGCCCAGGCGCGCCCGATGCGCTCGACGCCCCATCCCGCCGACGACGGCTTGCCCGAAAACCCGTAACCCGGCAGCGATGGTGCAACGATGTGAAAGGCATTGTCCGCCCTGCCGCCATGCGCGACAGGGTCGGTGAGCGGGCCGATGACATCCATGAACTCGATGACGGAGCCCGGCCAGCCATGGGTCAGGATCAGCGGTACAGCCTCGGCATGAGGTGAACGAACATGCAGGAAGTGAATGTCGAGCCCGTCGATCTCGGCCAGATGCTGGTCGAATCGGTTGAGCCGCTCCTCGCACTGCCTCCAATCGTATTTGCCAGCCCAATAGGCGGCGAGGTCCTGCAGAGCGGTCAGCGGCGTCCCCTGCGACCAGTCTTCCACCGTTTCCCTCTCCGGCCAGCGCGTCGCGGCAATACGGCGCCGCAGGTCCTCCAGCTGGGTTTCGGGCACCGCGAGATGGAAGGGGCGGATCAGGCTCATGCCGCAGCCTATGATGCGGCAAGCGGCAAAACCAGTCGGTGAAACGAGACCCTCGCGGCAATGCCTGCCCCGACACGAACCGGATTGCCCCTTTACATCCCCGCCGCCCGTGGCCATAGGCAGCGGCATGACTCTCCGTCTCGGCCTTACCCTGCGACTTATCCGCCCTTGGGCGTGAGGTGACGCGTCGGCCTGCGACGCGCTCGGCGCTCAAGGGACCTGACATCATCACCTGAATTGCAGACGATTTACCCGAGCGAGTTAATTCCATGACCATGCTGAAAGACCCTTCGGTCAAGTATCGCCCCTTCCCACAGATCCAGCTGCAGGACCGCCAGTGGCCATCTCGCGTCATCACGAAGGCCCCGCGCTGGCTTTCGACCGACCTGCGTGACGGCAATCAGGCCCTGATCGACCCGATGGGTGCGGAAAAGAAGACCCGCTTCTTCGACCTGCTGGTCAAAGTCGGCCTCAAGGAGATCGAAGTCGGCTTCCCGAGCGCTGGCGCGACCGAGTTCGACTTCATCCGCGGCCTCGTCGACACCAACCGCATCCCCGAAGACGTGCTGGTCCAGGTGCTGACCCAGTCGCGCCAAGACCTGATCGAGCGCTCGTTCGAGAGCCTGGCCGGCGTTCACGCCGCGATCGTCCATCTCTACAACGCCGTTTCGCCGCTGTGGCGCACCGTCGTGTTCGGCATGGAACAGCACGAAATCCGCGCTATCGCCGAGAACGGCGCCAAGGTCATGCGCGACCAAGCGGCGAAGTATCCGCAGACCAAGTGGCATTTCGAATACTCGCCCGAAACCTTCTCCACCGCCGAACTCGATTTCTCGATAGAGTGCTGCGAGGCGGTGATGAACATCCTCCAGCCCACGCCCGAGCATCCGATCATCCTCAACCTGCCGGCGACGGTCGAGGCGGCGACGCCGAACATCTACGCCGACCAGATCGAGTATTTCTGCCGCAACCTGCCCAACCGGGAATCGGCGGTGATCTCGCTGCACACCCACAACGACCGCGGCACCGGCGTCGCGGCGGCGGAGCTGGGCCTGATGGCCGGCGCCGACCGCGTCGAGGGCTGCCTGTTCGGCAACGGCGAGCGCACCGGCAACTGCTGCCTGGTGACCGTCGCGCTCAACCTCTACACCCAGGGCGTCGATCCCGAGCTGGACTTCTCGAACATCGACGAGGTCATCCAGACCGTCGAGTACTGCAACCAGCTCAAGGTGCCCGAACGCCATCCTTACGGCGGCGAACTGGTCTTCACCGCGTTCTCCGGCTCGCACCAGGACGCGATCAAGAAGGGCTTCGCGGCGCAGGAACAGCGCAACGACGAACTCTGGGCGGTGCCCTACCTGCCGATCGACCCGGCTGACCTGGGCCGTGACTACGAAGCGGTGATCCGCGTCAACTCGCAGTCCGGCAAGGGCGGCTTCGCGTGGGTTATCGAGCAGGACCAGGGCCTCAAGCTGCCCAAGCGCATGCAGGCGCACTTCTCGAAGCACGTGCAGGAACTGGCCGACCAACTGGGCCGCGAACTGCAGGCCGCCGACATCTGGGACGTGTTCCGCAAGGCCTACCGCCTCGATGGGACGCAGCGCTTCCAGCTGATCGACTGGGACGAGGGCAAGAGCCCCGATGGCGCCCGCATCTTCGCGGGCAAGATCGGCGTCGATGGGCAGGAGCAGTCCGTCTCCGGCAAGGGCAACGGCCTCATCTCGTCGGTGACGGCGACGATCGCCGAGAGCTTCGGAGTGAACCTCGACGTGCGGGACTATGCGGAGCACTCGATGGGCAAGAGCAGCGATGCGCGCGCCGCCGCCTATGTCGAGTGCGTGTTGCCTGACGGGCGGACGGTGTGGGGCGTGGGCATCGACGAGGACGTCGCCACTGCCAGCGTTCGCGCCGTGCTGAGCGCTGCCAACGCAGCCTGACGCCGGCTTCACATTAAATTCTTGGAAGGGTCCGGTCGGGAACGGCCGGGCCCTTTTTCGTGCGCGCAGAAGCCAGCTTGTTGATGAAGTACATCCGGGCGGACGCTCCCTGCATGTACGAGGACGGGCGCGGACTCGACGATGGGAAAGAACCGGCGCGAAGGTAGCAGGGGCCGGTCGTGTAGGAAAATGCCGCCGCCCCGGCTCCTCCTGCCTCTTCGCCGGCCCCCGCCGCGCACCGTCCGGGCCAATCGCCATCAAATCGGCTGCATGCGCGATTTCGGCTCCTCCAGACGTTTTGCGTATCCGGCGAGCCGGTTTGCGCACCGCGGAACGCTGTCTACCGGACGCTTTTCGGCGCGCGCTCTCCGGAACCGCCGTTGCCTCAGGGACCGGCCAGTCTTTTCCGACACCTTTTCCCGGCCTGCCCCACGCACCAGAAGCCCATGCCGCCATGGCGGCTGCGTCTGGGCGAGCCGTCCCTCCAGCTCGGGCGTAATGCTTTGCGCACAGAGCTTAAACGGAGGAAAAACAATGTCGGTCACTATGATGAGGCTATCCCCGCGCCACGCGCTTCTTTGCGCTGCGGCCATCCCCTTCCTGCTGCTGGGCGCCTGCGCCGACGGCGTCGGCTTCCACGCCGGAGCCGGTGGCGGTGGTGGCGGTGGTGGTGGAACGCCCTCGCCTTCCCCGACCCCGAGTCCGACGCCGGCCCCCACACCGACACCAACGCCATCCCCCACCCCCACGCCCACGACGACCAGCATCACCGGCCCGGCAGCCGGCGTCAGCGTGGGCGGCACGCCGATCCTGGGCAGCACCGGCACGGGCACGATCATCGACGTGAACGTCGCCCCCCCGACCGCCGGGCAGAGCACGAGCGGCCTGGCCGTCGATGTCCTTGCCGGAGACGGCACGGTCGTGGCCGTCACCCTGCCGACGACGACGCAGGAGACGCAGGCTGCGCTTGCCCCCGTCGGTGCGGTCGCCGGAGCGCTTCTCGGCCCGCAGGTGGCCTCCACCGTCAACGGCGTGACCGATGGCCTGTCACCGACGGTGGCTGCCGTGACCTCTACCGTGGACGGCGTCACCACGCCGCTGCTCGGTGCGGTCAACGGCGTCCTCGCGCCGGTCGTCGGATCGAGCGGCGTACTGTCCCCGGTGACGGGGCAACTTGGCGGCCTGGTCGACGGGCTCACCGGCACCTTGCCGGGTAGTTCGTCAGGAACCGCGCCAACCTATACCGGCCCATTGCTCGGCGTCGACCTTGCCAACAATGCCCTCACCGGTCCCAGCACCGCCGGCACGCTGGTAGGCGCCAACGTCCTGTCGGAAAATCCGGGGCTCGTGTCGGGCACCCTCGTCACCGCCGACGTACTCTCTGACGGCAAGGTCCTCGAGGTGACCTTGCCGACCACGGCGACCGCCGTGGCGCAGGGTCTCGCGCCCGTCGGCAACCTGGCAGGCGCGCTGCTGGGGGACCAGGTCGGCGGCGGCGTAACCCAGCTTACAAGCGGCCTCGCGCCGGTCGTCGCGCCGGTGACGGGCGCCGTAGCCACGGTGACGGCACCGGTGCTCGGCGCGGTGAACGGCACGCTCGGCCCTGTCGCCGGCGGCATCGGATCGGGGGGAACGAGCCTCGATCCGGTCACCGGGCTCGTGGGCGGATTGCTCGGAGGCGCCACTGGCGGCACGGGCACCGGCAGCGTCCTCGCTCCGGTCACCGGCCTGCTCGGCGGTGCCGCTGGCAGTTCCGGCACCGGCGACGCGCTGGCGCCGGTCACCGGCCTCGTCGGCGGACTGCTGGGAGGGCTTCCCGGGCATTGAAACGAAGGCTCGCGTGTCCTTTCGCTCTGTCACCCCTCCGCCGTAGGGAGGACACGATGAGACCCTGCCGGTAAAACGGCAGGGAGGAGGCGGCCCTTGCCCGGGCCGCCTCCTTTGCACGTCAAGGCAAGGCCAGCGCGATCAGCCCGGCTTCTTGGGCAGTTCGATCTCGGCGACGCCTAGGCACATCTTCGTGCCCTTCTGGTTTTGCATGAGGTGCTTGACCTGGATCAGGTGGCGGCCTTCCTCGTCGATCATCTTGTCCACGACTTCGGCGGTCTGGATGGTGATGTCGCCCGAGAGCGCAGGGCCCCGGTAGTTGGCGGTCGAGTGGACGACCATGCCCCATTCGCCCGCCCAGCCTGCGAGGTAGTCGGTCACCCAGGCCCCCATCGAGGCGCCGTAGCCATAGGAGCGCGGCATGCCGATCTTGCGGGCATACTTGGGGAACAGGTGCCCGCGCGACGGGCCGATATAGGCGCCGTCGGTCAGTTCGGGGTTGATCCGCTCCATGAACGGGTCGTTCTCGTGCCCGGCCATCTCCTTGGTGAAGCCGAGCGCTTCCATGTCGATCACGCGGCGGTCGAGGGTGCCCCAGGTGGTGAACAGGAACGAGCGCCACTCGGTGGTGAAGCTGGCGACGGTGTGCGGGCCGAACACGCGCTCGGGCAGCTGGTCGCCGACGTTCACGTCGTCCCACCAGCGCTCGCCGTGGCCGAGGTCGTGGAGCATCTGGATCCAGGCGAACTTGCGCTCCTCCAGCTGTTCCAGTTCGGCGTCGGTCCATTCGGGCTCGTCGAACTCGGCGGTGTTGACGGTGTCGCCGCCGGCCGAGGCACGGTAGCGGATCGCGGTGGAGCGCTGCTTGGCGATCAGCTCGCCGTTCTGGTTGCGGTAGAAGTTGTCGCCGCGCTGGAAGCAGGTCGGGCCGAAGCCGGTCTGCTTGACGGTGTAGTCGAAGGGAATGCGCTCGTTGCTGACCACGTCGCCGCCGAAGATGCGCGGGCCGTAATGCCAGAACTCGTCGCCGCCGAAGAGCAGGTGCGAATTCTCGATCTTGCCCATGCACGACGGCGCCGTGCCGTGGCCGTCGTCCATCACGATCGGGAAGCTCTGCGGTGCCACCAGCTTGCCCCAGCGGCTCGCCGCGGCGAAGGCCGGGTCGAAGTGCGCGAGGTTGGGGTAATGCATCGCCTGGACCCAGCGGCGGATGTCGTTGTTGCCCAGCGGCTCGCGGATCGGGGACGAATCGATCACCTTGCCGAGGTATTGATCGATATCCGAACAATCGAACGTCTGGTCTGCCAGATCTGACATAAAGGGCTGATCCTATCTTTCCGGCGCACGTCCTGGCGCGGCCGCTACTAATCGACAATGATGCCTATTATAGCTTCCGGGCGAGGTCACGCCCATTTGCAGCGCGGGGCGCGGTCAACGCACAGGCGGTATGGCGGTCCACCCTCGACAGGCTCGCCTTGCGCGATTATGCCGCATTTTAATCGAACGATTAAACGGAGCCGAGATGCCTCTTCCCGCGATATTCGACGCGCTGCGCCTGCCGGTGATCGCCGCGCCCATGTTCATCGTCTCGAATCCCGAACTGGTCATCGCGCAGGTCCGCGCCGGCATCGTCGGCAGCTTCCCCGCTCTCAATGCGCGGCCCGTCAGCCAGCTCGACGAGTGGCTGGACCGGATCACGCAGGAGACGCAAGGGTGCGGCGCGCCCTTCGCGGTCAACCTCATCGTCCACCGCACCAACCCGCGGCTGCAGGAAGACCTCGCGGTGCTGGAGAAGTGGAAGGTGCCGCTGGTCATCACCTCGCTGGGCGCCAATGCCGAGGTCAACGCAGCGGTGCATGGCTGGGGCGGCATGGTGATGCATGACGTGATCGACGACGCCTTCGCACGCAAGGCGGTCGAAAAAGGCGCTGACGGACTGATCGCGGTCGCTGCCGGGGCCGGCGGACACGCCGGCACGCAGTCGCCCTTCGCGCTGATGCAGGAAATCCGCGCATGGTTCGATGGTCCCGTGGCACTCTCGGGCGCGATCGCCTGCGGCCGCTCCATCCTCTCGGCGCAGGCAATGGGGGCGGACTTCGCCTATATCGGCACGCCCTGGATCGCGACCCCCGAGGCCAACGCCGCGGAGGTCTACAAGCAGGCCATCGTCGAGGGCCGCGCGGCGGACATCGTGAACTCCAACCTCTTCACCGGCATCCACGGCAACTACTTGCGCCCCTCGATCGTGGCGGCGGGCATGGACCCCGACAACCTCCCCGAGGGCGACAAAAGCCAGATGAACTTCGGCTCCGGCGGCAACATGGACGTCAAGGCATGGAAGGACATCTGGGGCGCGGGACAGGGTATCGCCGCGATCGGCGCTATCGAGCCTGTGGCGACCCGCGTCGCGGCGCTGGAAGCGCAGTATCAGTCGGCGAAGAACGAGCTGCGGACGCGTACCGGCATGGGCTGAACGGGCAGTGCGAAGAGCCTAGGGTGCGTCGCCCCCCAGAGCGCTTCGACCGTCGCATCGAGTTCGGTGAAGTCCACGCCCGCCCCGACCGGGTCGCGGCGATTGAGCCGCAGCTGCCGCCTGCGCCCGTCGAGCAGATAACGCCGCAGCGCCCGTTGGAGGAGGTCGAGCCGCATGTGCGCCTGGATTTCCGCGCCTTCCGGATCGGCACGCCGGCTCGCCGACCAGGCCGCCTCGATCTGTCCGACCCTCTCGATCACCAGCTGGGTGTATAGCGGGTGCGGCCCGCGATGCAGCGGCAGCCCCATGCGCAGTGCCGCGGGCTCGTCGCAAGGCAGTAAAAGGCCGTTCCCGCGAAAGTCCTCGAAACGATAGCGCTCGCCGCCAATGCTCGCAAACATGCGCGCGAAAGCGGCACGGGCAAGCAATTGGCGCGGCAGGATGTGGTGGCGCTGCAGGCCGGGATCGTAACCGGGCTTGCCAATATGGTTAACCGCGCGGAACGGGAGACGGGAGCGGCGGGCGTCGCCGTGAAAGGTCAGTCCCCGCGCCAGACCAGTACCAGCCGGCCGACCCGCGACGGTTCGGCAACCAGCGCGTCAGCTCCGGTGCCGATCCTGGACGGTTCGGAAATCCGGCCGTAGCGGACGAGGTGGTCGATCACGCGGACGGCGAGCTTGATGGTATCGGCCGAAGTTTCCCTCGCCCTGCCCTCCAGCTGCATCTCCTGTCCGGTGAAATGGGCGAGGCCGCGACTGGCGACGCTGCCGTCCGCGCCGAGCACCAGCGCCGTAAGTCCGAGCGCGGGAAAAGCGCCCCCGCCCAGCCAGTTGAGTATCAGCCGGGAGAAATAGCGCGGCTCCATCAGCGTATGCGCCGAGCGCCAGTATACCCCTCGAACGGGGAGGTGCAGCGCCAGGTTCGCGGCGAGCCCGGTCATGACCCGCAGCACCGGTTCCAGCCCTGCGCCTGCGACGATATGTTCCGAGGGGACGAGGTCCACCGTTTCGTATCCGGCGATGGCATAGTCACCCTCGAACCCGAAGGCCTGCTCGACTTCGATGGCCTCCCCCGCATGAGCAGGGGTGAGGCCGCGCAGGTCGAAGGTAAGGCCGCTTGCAAGCAGCTCCAGCCAGCCCGCGTCGTCTTCGGGCCGATGACTGACGCAGGCGAGCAGGCCCGTTTCGCGCGCCTCGTCGACGAGCTGCGCGATGGCGCCGACGGTCGGCCGCTCGCCCCTGCGGAACAGCAGCGACAGGCCGATGCCGCCGGGCTGGGGATGCTCGGCGTCGAAGTGCTGTTGCCGGCCGGCTGCGTCGATTCCGTTTGCCACGATCAGAATACCCCCAGCCTGAGACCTTCCGCGAAGGCCGCGCCCAGTTCCCTGCATGCCAGAATTTGCGGCTGCGGCACATGCTTTTCCGCCAGTATCGCCTCCGGCTCCTGCGCACCGAGATTGACGATGACTGGCTCCCCCCCCCCCCCCCCC
>NZ_AKKE01000065.1 GCF_000281975.1 Novosphingobium sp. AP12
AGGCGCCCCCCTACTCGATTGTCCCGACTAAACGTCAGCGGCTGCGCGCGAGACGTTCGTAAGCCGCTTCCAGCGGGCGCGGGTCCACCCAGTCGGCCAGGGCGAAATCACGCTCCAGGAAGCCGAACAGGCCCAGCGCCTTCTTCTGCTGGTCGAACAGCGCCAGCCGGTCGGCGTCGAGCGTCGGGTGCAGCGTCTTGTGGAAGTCGGCGCCGTAGGCCTGCGTCACCGCTTCCACGCTGCCGCGCGTCTCGGCCTGCAGGACTTCGTGGACGCGCTCGACGTTCTGCGCGGCCCAGTCGGCGGCGCGCAGGGTGGCTTCGAGGAAGCGCACGAGATAGTCGAAATGGTCGTCGATCAGGCTTTGGTGCACGGTGATCGGACGCGGCGTGCCGTTGTTCACGCGCGAAGCCTTGTCGGGCAGAGCATCGAGGTTGATGCCAACGACGACACCCGCTTCACGCGCGCCGTCGAGCGCCGAGGCGCCCTTGACGTAGACCGCGTCCACTTCGCCAGCTGCCAGCGCATCGATCGCCCAGAGCTTGTTGAGGGTGCCGCGACCCGGCTGGCTGTCGCGTCCGGCGCCGCCGATGTTGCGGATGGTGCCGTCCACCTCGACCACATCGACGTCGTCGAAGGTCAGGCCTCCCGCATGCAGCGCGCCCTTGTAGCCGAGCAGCGACATGCCGCGGCTGATGCTGGTGCCGCGGATGTGGCTGGGAATCTCATGGTCGGACCAGTTCGGCAGGGCGAGGCGCTTGCCCTTGAGGTGAGCAGGCTCGGTGATGCCGGAATCGGGCCGCACCAGGATCGCCTGGGCTTCCTCGATCCAGGTCAGGCCGACCAGCTTGGTGGGCTCGCCCTGTGCGCGCGCCGCGATGGCGAGCATGTTGCCGCCCTCGCGGATCAACGTCGGCAGGCGGTGGTCGTAGTGGTGCAGCGCATTCTCCGGCGTCGATTCCTGGAGCGTGCGCACCGGCACGCCGTCGGCGGCGAACTCCTCGTCCAGCCAGCCCAGCTTGTAGGCGAGGCCGGTGGCGGTGGGGACCGGGCAGCGGGTGAACCAGATTTCGCTCGGGGCAGTCGATGCCACGGGGGCGGTTTGGGTAGCCATGCGGGAAATCCTTTCGATCAGACGGCGAGGTTGGCCGGCACGCGGGCGTGCTGGTTGACGGGACGGTCGAGGCCGAGATTCTCGCGCAGGGTCCGGCCTTCGTATTCGGTGCGGAAGATGCCGCGCTTCTGGAGTTCGGGAACGACGAGATCGACGAAGTCCTCGAGGAAGCCGGGGTTGAGCGGCGGGATCAGGTTGAACCCGTCGACCACGCCTTGCGTGAACCAGTCCTCGATCTGGTCGGCGACCTGCGTAGGCGTGCCGATGGCGATGCGGTGGCCGCGCACGACGTTGTAGCGCAGCACCAACTGGCGCAGCGTGAGGTTCTCGCGCTTGCCGAGGCGGACGATCTGCTCCCAGCGGCCCTTGCCGTTCTCGGGCACCGGGTAATCGTCGGGGATTGGCTGGTCGAGCGAGAGATGGCTGACGTCCTCGCCGATCAGCTCGATCGGGCCGGTGAGGTCGACCTTCTGCTGCAGCGACTCGAACTTCTCGCGCGCTTCGGATTCGGTCGCGCCGATCGAGAACGAGAGGCCCGGCGTGACCTTGAGCTGGTCGCGCGCGCGGCGATAGGCTGGCAGGCGCGCCTTCACATCTTCGTAGTAGTCGCGCGCGTCCTCGACGAACTGCGCGGCGGCGTAGATCATCTCGGCATGCTGCGCAGCAAAGTCGCGGCCCGTCTCGGAATTGCCAGCCTGGACGAAGACCGGATAGCCCTGGACCGGGCGGGCCACGTCGAGGATGGCTTCCGAATGGAAGTGCTTGCCCTTGTGCGAGACGGGGTGGACGCTGGCGGCGTCGAGGTAGTGGCCCGCCGCCTTGTCCGGGTGGTCGAAGGCGCCGTCGTCCCAGCTGTCCCACAGCGCCTTGGCGAGGGTGATGAACTCGGCGGCGCGCTCGTAGCGGCCGGCGTGGTCCAGTGCGTTATCGACACCGAAGGTTCGGATCGAGCCCGGCGAAAGCGATGACACCACGTTCCAGCCCACGCGCCCGCCGCTCAGATGGTCGATGGAGGCCATCTGCCGAGCCAGCGTGTAGGGGTTGGCGGAATTGGTGTTGACCGTGGCGATCAGGCCGATGTTCCTGGTGGTGACGGCGAGCGCGGAGATCAGGCTGAGCGGCTCGAACCCGCCGCCGGCGGGCCGGCGCTCGATCCCGCGCACGTCGTCCGCGCCCATGCCGACGAAGTCGGCGAAGAATACCGAGTCCAGCTTGCCCCGCTCCGCCACCCGCGCGAGGCGCAGCCAGTAGGCGAAGTCGGGGTCGCCGCCGCCCGGCGATCCCGGCAGGCGCCAGGATCCCGGGTGGTGCCCGTGCCGCGTCAGGAAGACGCCTAGGACGAGCTGCCGCTTGCGCTCGCCGTGTTCGTCCGCGCCCGGCATCAGAAGCTCACCGAAACCGCGCCGCCCCAGACGCGGGGCTCGATGATGTACTTGATGAAGCCGAAGTTCGCGGAAGGGATGATCGTCGAGGCGGCGTGGCTGTTGGTCACGTTGCGCGCGAAGACCGAGAACTTGATGTCGTTGGGCAGCTTGTACGAAAGCGAGGCATTGCCCAGCCACTTCGGGTCCTGCTCCAGCGGGGCGGCCTGGGTGCCGGCGTTGAAGTAGAGGTGCGAGCGGTAGGACCAGTTGGTTTCCGCAACGATCTCGCTGCCGTTGCCGAGGGCGAAAGTATATTCGCCGCTGGCGCTGGCGGTGACGTGCGGCGCGCGGACGAACTGGTTGCCCGAGCAGTCGACGCCGGCCTTGCAGTTCGGGAACTCGGTGTACTTGGTATCGAGCAGGCCGAGCGTGCCCCAGAGGCGCAGCGCATCGACCGGGCGAGCCGTGACCACCGCTTCCACGCCCTTCGACCAGCCCTTGCCCGCGTTCGACAGCTGGCTGAGCGGAAGCTGAATCACCGTGACCTGGATGTTGTCGTAGTCGTTGTAGAAGGCGGCGAGGTTGGCGGTCAGGCGACCGTCGAACCATTCGGACTTCACGCCGACCTCGTAGCTCCTGACGTACTCCGGGTTCACCGTCGCGACCTGGGTCTGCAAAGTCGCGCCGGTGTTGAACCCGCCCGAACGGAAGCCCTTGGCGTAGCGGGCGTAGACGTTGAGGTCGGGCGTTATGTTGTACTTGGCGGTCGCGTCATAGGTGAACGCGCGCCAGTTGCGCTTCTCGTCCTGCGCGGCGCGCGTGGCGATGCCGGTGCCGGTCACCGAGTTGCGTGACCAGAACGAGACGGTGTCGAGGTAGGTGAGCGTGCCGGTGCCGCCGGTCGCGGTGCCGATCGTGTTCAGGTCGATCGCCTTGTCTTCCCAGGTGTAGCGACCGCCCAGGATGATCTCGAGATTGTCGATCGGCTCGTAGGTGACGTTGGCGAAGAGGCCGTAGCTGTTGTTGGTCTGGACGAACTGGGTGTTCGTCCAGCTCGGACGCAGGCCCACGGTGTTGGGGAGCAGGGCGGTGACCGCCTCGGAGTCCAGCTTCTCGTAATAGTAATGCGCGCCCAAGATCCACTTCAGGCGGCCTTCGTCGGGAGACGCGAGGCGCAGTTCCTGGTTGAACGCCTTGGCGTCGAGGCTGCTGTAGGTGTGCGTGCCCTCGTGGTTGACCTGGGTGCCCAGTTCCGAGCGGTGCTTGAACTCGTTGTAGGCGGTGATCGAGGTCAGGTGCAGGTCGCCCACGTCCCAGTCGAGGTTGAGCTGCACGCCGCGCTGGCGCAGGTCCTGGCCGCTGTTGCCGAAGGAATAGTTGTCCTTGTAGCTCGTCGGGATCGGGAAGCCGGCAGGGTCCTTCGTGCCGAGGCCCTGGTAGATGATGTCGCCGGTGTTCTTGTAGTCGCGGTACTGCACGCGCAGCAGCGCCTCGAAAGTGTCGGTGGGCTTGGCGAGGACTGAGAAGCGGGCTGCGGCCTCGCGGTTCTTGCCCATTGCGGTGCCGTCGTGCTGGTTGGTGGCGAAGCCGTCGTCGTCGCGGAAGTGGCCGGCGAAGCGAACGGCCACCTTGTCGCTGATCGGGCCGCCCCAAGCGCCCTCGAGCAGGGCGGTGCCGTAGCTGCCGTACTCGGCGCGGGCGTAGCCGCTGGCGTCGAAGGCGGGCTTGCGCGAGATGAAGTTGACCGCACCCGCCGTGGTGTTCTTGCCCCAGAGCGTGCCCTGCGGACCGCTGAGCACTTCGACGCGCTCGAGGTCGAAGATCGGGAAGGCCTGCGCCACGGGGATGCCGACGTAGACTTCGTCCTGGTAGACGCCTACCGGGCTGGTCTGGCCATTGCCGGGGACCGAGTTGCCGATGCCGCGCAGATACCAGCGCGGCGTCAGGTTGCCGACCGAGGTGTCGGCGCTGAAGTTGGGGACGAAGCGCGAGATGTCGCTGGCGCGCGTGACCAGGCGGTCGCGCAGATTGTCGCCGCCCAGTGCGACGACCGAGGCGGGCACGTCCTGCACACTCTGGGTACGCTTCTGCGCGGTGACGAGAATGACGTCGCTGCCGCCGCTCTCGGCGTCGGCGGCACTGTCGTCGGCCGGCGCTTCGGCGTGGGCCTGTCCGGCGAACGATAAGGCGAGCGCCATGGCGCTTGCCGCGCCCAGGTGGCGAATGCTGAGAAAACGATGGGGCGCCCTGAATGCCATGACTTGCTCTGTCCTCGATTGGGAGATTTGACGACGAGCGGAACCTCGGGGAACTCCGGGCAACGCTCTTCGCCAATTGCAAGAGCAAGCGGTGTGCCAATGTCGAAAAATCTAGGAATCAAAGTTAGTTAGGTGCGCATGGTGGATGGGCCTGTACAGATCGATGCAGCGGCTGCGCGGATCTGGATCGGCGTTTGCGCCATTGGGCGCAGCGATCAGATCAGGCCGTAATTCTTGAGATGAGTGCGCAGCACGCTGCGGGTGACGCCCAGGGCGGTGGCGGTGCGGATCTGGTTGCCCTCGTAGCGCGAGAAGGCGATGCGCACGACGTTCTCGATGGTGCGATCGAGCAGCGATCCCTGCTTCTCCTCGAGGAAGCGGGCGACCAGCGGCGTCAGCCGGTCTTCCATGACGGCGTCGCCCTGGAGTGCGGACGCCGGCACGGCGGGCGTCTCGGGTACGCTCGCCGCCGCCACCGGTGCGGGCTGGCGCGCATCCATCGCGTGGAGGGCAAGGTCGGCGTCGGTGATCTGGCCGTCGATGCAGGTCAGCGTCGCGCGGACGATCGCGTTTTCCAGCTCGCGGATGTTGCCCGGCCAGGCATGGGCGAACAGCGCCTCTTCCGCCCCGGCGGTGAGTTCGAGCCGGCCCGCACCCATCTTCGCGCCGTTCAGTTCGAGGAAGTGCCGCGCGAGCGGGAGGATGTCGGCCCGGCGTTCGCGCAAGGGCAGGATCGGCAGCGAGACGACGTTGAGACGGTAGAACAGGTCCTCGCGGAAGCGCCCTTCGGCGACAGCGCGGGCGAGGTCGACGTTGGTCGCCGCGATCAGGCGGACGTCGAGCGGGATGGCCTTGCGCGAGCCGAGGCGCACGACTTCACGCTCCTGGAGTATGCGCAGCAGCTTGACCTGTAGGCCGTGAGGCAGGTCGCCGACTTCGTCGAGGAACAGGGTGCCGCCGTTCGCCGCCTCGAACCAGCCGGGGCGGGCGTCCATGGCGCCGGTGAAGGCACCGCGCTCGTGGCCGAAGAGTTCGGACTCGATCAGCGTCTCGGAAAAGGCGCCGCAGTTGACCGCGATGAACGGACCGTCCCGGCGATGGCTGAGTGCGTGGACGTAACGGGCTACCAGTTCCTTGCCGGTGCCGGTCTCGCCGGCGACGAGGACCGTCGCATCGCTGGGAGCGGTGCGCTCGATCAGTGGCACCATGGCGCGTGAGCGGGGGTCGGAGAACACGAAGGCGCGCGCCCGGATCGCCGGGATCGTGGGATTGCTGGGGTCGAGCGACAGGATCGTCCTGTTCGCAGGGTGCGCCGCGGGCGTCGCCGTTCGTTCTCTCGCTATCGCCATGGTTCGTGCCTTCCGTTCCCAACACTATGCCAGACTCATTGTCTATTGGAATAGTAGAGAATCTAGGGCGTCGGCAAGCGTTTCCTTTGCCGACGCCCTTTGGAAGGCGTCAATATCGGTCGGTGACGGGCAGGAGACCCTCCTGCAGTGCGGTGTCGAACAGCTTGCTCATCTTCCACTGCTGGCGCAGCACGCCGGGTCCGAAATCGCGCGAGCCGCCTATGGCCTCGGCGCGGATCGCGATGTCGGCGCCTTCCTCGAGCAGCAGGATGAACTCCGCAAGGTCGCGCAGGCCCTTCCAGCCCCAGACCGTCGCGCCGCCGTTGGCCTCAAGGATCGCGGGGGTGCGGGGGCTGGTCT
The DNA here is from genome assembly GCF_000281975.1 of Novosphingobium sp. AP12. Lineage (GTDB taxonomy): Bacteria > Pseudomonadota > Alphaproteobacteria > Sphingomonadales > Sphingomonadaceae > Novosphingobium. Next base: position 6,446 of record NZ_AKKE01000065.1, read on the forward strand.
TCAGGGTCTCGAGGATGAAGGCGTCCTCGTCCTGGCGGCGGTCGATGTAGATGGGAATTTCGCGCGCCAGCTGGAAGCGCTGCACGGGCACGTAGGTAAACGGCAAGCTGCGGTGGGTCTGCGACCATGCGCCCAGGTTCGGGGTGTGCACATGGCTGAGCGAGGTGATGTCGGGATGTTCCTTGAAAATCGACAGGAAGCGCAGGGCGCCGAACCCCTTGCCCTGATGCACCTTGCCGTCGAGGTCGAAGATGTCGGCGGTCAGCGGCTTGTCGCGCTCGAACGGGCCGGGGTAGTTCACCGAGACGAGGAAATCCTCGCCCGGCACGCGCTCGATGAAGCCGACGGTGCCGTTGGCGGTGATCGTGCCGGTGTCGCGGAAGGCGGCGAAGGCGTTGGCGGCCTCGGCGATGGTCTGCTCGGCAAAAGCAGCGACGGCAGCGGGGATGGTATCGGTCATGGGTGGGGCTCCTTAAGCGTGGATCAGGCGGCGCGGTCGATGGCGCGCAGGGCAAGGGCGGCGGCGAGCGGGCGGGCATCGACCCAGGCGTCGATGTCGACCGCCGTTTCGAGGAAGCCGTGGAGGCGCAGGAACTGCTCCTGCAGCCGCAGCATGTCGATGCGCTCGGGCGAGAGGTCGGGATGCAGCGCGCGGTGGAAGCCGTCGCGGTAGGCGGCCGCGACGCCCGCCGGGCCGGAGAAGGTCTCGCGCTCGAGGATGTGGCCCAGTTCGACGGGATGGCCAGCGGCCCAGTCGGCGGCGCGCAGCGTCTGGTGCAGGAAGCGGACCACCACGTCGAAGTGCTCTTCGATCATGCGGCGGTGGGTGACGATCGGGCGCGGCGTCCCATTGTTCACGCGGGTCATCCGGCTGGGATAGGCGTCTAGGTCGATGCCGACCTCGAGGCCGAGCTGCTGCGCGGCCTCGGCGGCGGCGGCGCCCTTGACGTAGACCGCGTCCACCCGGCCCTCGGCGAGCGCCTGGAGGCCCGACCACATGCGCTGCATCATCTGTGGTTCGGAGAAGTCCACCTGCGGGGTCGGCACGTCGACGAACTGCACGTCCTCGAGGCTCAGCCCGCCGAGACGCAGCGCGCTCTTGATGCCGTGCAGCGACATGCCGCGCACCACCGAGGCCCCGCGCGTCGAGACATAGCCAGGCAGGGCGAAGCGCAGGCTGGCGAGACCCTCGGGCTCGAACACGTTCTGGCCGGGACGGACCATGATCGCCTGACGTTCGTCGATCCAGGTCAGGCCTATGACGCGGGTTTCCGCCCCCAGTGCCCGCGCCGCCAGCGCCGGGATGTTGCCGCCTTCGCGGAACAGGCTGCGCGCCATGTCGCCCGCGTCCTGCTCGACCACGCGCAGCCGGTCCTCGCGCAGCCAGCTCACCCCGATGTTGTCGCGACCGAATTCCTGATCCAGCCAGCCGAGCGACCAAGCGATGTTGGACGCGGCGGGCACAGGGGAGCGCACCAGCCAGATCCGTTCCAGTTCCCCGTCCCCCGTCAATGGCATCGCGGTCGCATCTTTCGTTGTTCGACCGGTCTCGTAGCAAAGCCCGTGCCAGCGGGGCTCGTGTGCGGGCCAACGCATTTTCCGCCGGGCCGGTTGTGCAGATCGCGACCGCGGGTGCGCAGAATTGAGCAGGGCGCGGGCCAACGCTCTTCACGCCGCGGCGGCGCTCGTGGGTTTGCGCCGCGTGGCATGGTCCATGCTTTGAAAGCCCCGCGTTTTTCTCGATCGAAGGAAGCCACCGATGGCACTCAGCTTCTTCTGGAACCTCTTGACGACGTCGCCGGCGGATCGCCGGCGCGCCGAATGGGGCGATGGCGACCGCGCCTGGGCCCCCGCCCGCGACGCCGCCAGCCGTCGCCTCCAGATCAACCACTACGACTACCTCACGCAGGTTGCCCGCGTCGCCGAACTGACCGGCTTCGATGGCCTGGTCATTCCGGACGAGCCGGACGGCGAGGAGCCCTGGATCGTGACCGGGACGCTGCTGCGCGAGACGCGGCGGCTGGAACTCGTCACCGCCGTCGCGCCGGGCTCCGCCTCGGGGGTCTACCATGCCAAGATGGCGTCGAGCGTGCAGCGCTTCTCGGGTGACCGGCAGGGCTGGCTGATCGATGGCGTGCGCGGTCTGTCGGCCGGCGATCCGGTCGTGCCGCAGGACAGCCCCGTCCGTACCGGTGAACTGCTGACGCTGCTGGAGGGCCTGTGGGGAGACGGCCCGTTCGACCAGGATGGGGAGCATTTCATCGTCGAGAAGGGCGGCCTCGGTGGACTGGTGAAGGGACGGCGCCGTCCGCCGGTGTGGCTGCGGCAGTCGGAGGCGCCCGGCGCGGACCTGCTTGCCCACGCCGAAGTGCTGCTGCTCGACGAGGCGAGGCCGGTCGATGCGCTGGCAGATCTCATAGCCGATGCGCGCCGGGCAAACCCCTCGCTGCGTATCGCCGCCTTGCTGCCGTTGCTCACCCGCGCCGAGGAGCGCGATGTGGCGGCGGAGACGGCATACCTCGCCCCGTCGCCGTCCACGCTAGTCGGCACTTACGACACGGTGACTGAGAACCTGCGCGGGTTCGCCGCCGCCGGGCTCGACATCGCCGTGCTGTCCGCGCCCGATCAGGTCCGCGAGGTCCATATCGCGGGCGAGCAGATCATCGGCCGCTTCCGCGCCGTCGCCAACGCAGCCTGAGGGAGGCCCGAACCATGAGCATCGACTTCTACTGGCGCATCCCGACCCACGGGTGCAGCAGCTCCATCCGCGAACGCAGCTTCAACCGGGGCGACTGGTCGCCGCTCGCGCCGGGCAACCAGGCGCCGGGCCTCGCCAATGGCGAGCCGGACGGCACCAGCTACCTCGACCACATGGCCGAGATCGCCCGCGCGGCGGAAATCTCGGGCTTCGTGGGCGGGTTGTTGCCCTCGTTCCCGATGACCGACGATCCCTGGGTCATCTCGGCGGCGCTGGCGCGGGCGACTAAGGCGTTCCGCTTCATGATCGCGTTCCAGCCGGGCTTCCTCGATCCCGTGCGCGCGGCGCGCATGTCGGCGAGCCTGCAGCGCGCCACCAACGGGCGCGTGGTCTACAACATCATCACCGGCGGCGGCGGACCCTCGCAGCGCTGGTGGGGCGATCCATTCCACCACGACGACCGCTACGGACGCACCACCGAGTTCCTCGACGTGATGAAGGGCGTCTGGAAAGACGGCCCCTACACGCACAAGGGTCGTTTCTACGAGGTCGAGAACGCCGCGCTGCCCCCGGCGCTGGCCAGCGAGGACCTACCGACGGTGTACTTCTCCGGCTCGTCCGAGGCGGCGTTGCAGTCAGCGGCGCGCCATGCGGACTACTACCTGTCGTGGCTGGAACCCTTCGCGCAGCTCGCGCAGAAGTTCGAGCAGGTGAAAACCCGAACCGCCGAGATCGGGCGCGGCATCAAGTGCGCCATCCGCGTAGAGGTCGTCGCCCGTCGCACCGAGGAGGAAGCCTGGCGCGAGATCGAGCTGGGCTTCGTCAACGTCAAGGCCGAGAGTCGTGAGGCGTTCGGCGGCCGCACCGGCGATTCCGTGGGCGTGCGGCGCCTGTCCGGGCTCGGCGTGGCGGACGCGCGGGACTACCGCGACCTCATCGTCTCGCCCAACGTCTGGGGCGGCTTCAGCCTGCTGCGTCCCGGCCCGGCGCTGGGCATCGTCGGCAGCTACGAGAACGTCGCGGCGCGGCTGGACGAGCTGATCGGGCTCGGTGCGGATTCGTTCATCCTCGCCGCCACCCCGCATCTGGAAGAGGCCTACCGGGTGGGCGAGGAAGTGCTGCCGCTGCTGGGGCACTCGGCGGTGCAGCGGCTGGAAGCGGCGGAGTAAGGCTTGGCGTTTTCCCGGACTTGATCCGGGAAGACGAAGAAAAACCCGGCGGGCCCGATCTGGTCCCGCCGGGTTTTTTCGTCGGCCGAAGCTCTCGGGCGCTACTTCGCCTCGGTCCACCAGCCTTCGAGCTTGAGGTCGCGGATCGCCTGGTCGACGTACTTGCGCTCGATCAGCTTCGAGACGTCCACCTTGGTGCGCGTCAGCCCGGTCCGCGAGGCATAGTCCGACACGAAGTCGAAGTGATCCTGGATCGCCGGGTAGGGCAGCGGCGAATAGCGCTCGCGCCAGGGCAGGGGGTTGTTGTCCGAATCCTTGATGACCGCGTCGAGCGGGGTGCCGCCAAGCGTGCCCCACGACAGCACGGTGGCGCGGTTCTTCTCGTCGCTGGACCAGCGGGCCTGCCGCACGAAGGCGTTCACGACAATCTGCACCACGTCGGGATGGGCGTCGAGGAAGGCCTTGCGGGCGAAGGTGCCAGCCATCATCTTCCAGCTCTCCGGCGCATCGGCCGTGGACCACAGGATGCGGGCGAGGCCCTTTTCCTGAAGGACGTAGGCTTCGGCCTGGATCAGCACGATCGCGTCGACCTTGCCGCTGGTGAGGGCGGCCTGCCCGGCGACGGCGTTGACGTTGATGATCTTGAAGTCGCCCAGCGTCATGCCCTGCGACTGGACGTAGCGTGCAAAGCCCGCTTCCCACGGCCGGCCGCGATGGAGCGCGATGCGCTTGCCCTTGAGATCGCGCAGCGTGCGTGCGGTGGACCCGTCTCCGACCGCCAGGTAGATGTTCGAGCCCGTCCGGCTCGGCACGACGAGGCGCAGGTCGACGCCTCCGGCCATTGCGATGACCGAGGGCAGGTCGCCATAGGCCGCCATGTCGATGGTCCTGGCTGCAAAGCCCTCGTTCACCACCGGGCCGCCGACCGATGCCGGGACCGGCACCCAGCGGGCCTTCCAGCCCTTCTTGGCCAGTTCGGCATCGAGCCAGCCGTCCTGCTGGATCTGGTTGAGACCACCGATGAACTCGTTCTTCCCGTCCTTGGGCGAGACGATGCCGGCGATGTCGACCACCTTCTCGTCCGGTTCTCCGCTGCCGGTGGAGCAGGCGGCCGCCAGGGCGAACAGGGGAAGCAGCAGGGCCAGGACCTTGCGACCGTGAATCATGATGTGAATGCTCCGAAAAAGGAGGGGATCAGCCGCGGGGGCGTCCGGGGAAAGTGACCAGCGTGCCATCGTCCTCGCGCGGTTCGCGGGTGAGTTCGGCGAGAATTTCGTCCTTGAGGCGGTGCAGCAACGGCGAGGCGCGGTCGCGCGGGTGCGGCAGGTCGACATCGACGATGCGGGCGATGCGGCCCGGTCGCGGCGACATCACCACGACGCGGTCCCCGAGGAACAGCGCCTCGTCGACGTCGTGCGTGACCATGATCATCGTCGTGCCCGCCTCCATCCAGATGCGCTGGAGTTCGGCCTGCACCTTGACGCGGGTCAGCGCGTCGAGCGCGCCGAGCGGTTCGTCGAGCGCCAGCACCTTGGGCTCGTTCGCCAGCGCGCGGGCGATCGCGGCGCGCTGCGCCATGCCGCCCGAAAGCTGGTGCGGATAGGCATCGCCGAAGTCCGACAGGCCGACGAGCGCGAGGTGTTCGGAGATCACGCGCTCGCGTCGGTCGCGCGGCAGCTTCTGGTTGAGCAGCGCGACCTCGACGTTCTTGGCGACCGTCATCCATGGGAACAGGCGGTGGTCCTGGAAGACGAGGCCGCGTTCGAGCCCGGTGCCGGCGACGCGGGTATCGTCGAGCCGGATTTCGCCGTCGTAGTCGGTGTCGAGGCCGACGATCAGGCGCAGCAGCGTGGACTTGCCGCAGCCCGAGGGTCCGACGATGCTGACGAACTCGCCGGGGCGGATCGACAGGTTGATGTCGTCGAGCACGGTCATCGCCTTGCCACCCATGGCATAGCGCTTGGACAGGCCCGAGATGCGCACGGCGCCGGTCCGGCGCGCGGCCTTGTCGGTGGCGGGACCGCGAAGGGGTCGATGGTCGGTCATGAAGGTGTCCCTACTTTGCGGTGGCCGGCTGCCAGCGCAGCAGGCGGGTGCGGAGCAGCGCGAAAAGCTGGTTGAGCGTGAAGCCCATGACGCCGACGCAGGCGACGCAGACGAGCACGATGTCGGTGCGGGCGGCGACCTGCGCGGCCATCATCTCGGTGCCGAGCCCGGCGCTGGCGCTGAACAGCAGCTCGACGCCGATGGTGGCGATCCACGCGAAGGCGAGCGCCTGCGAGATGCCGGTGAAGATCAGCGGCAGCGCGCTCGGCCAGGCGATCATGCGCAGGGATTGGCTACGGGTGAAGCCGTAGAGGCGCCCGACCTCGGCATAGCGCTGCTCGATCGCCTGCATGCCCTTCTGGGTGTTGAGCACGGTCGGGTAGAAGGCGGAGAGCGAGACCAGCAGCAGCTTGGCGCCGTCGCCGTTGCCGAACCACAGCGCGACCAGCGGCAGCCAGCCGAGGATCGGCACCTGCCGCATGACCGTGATGAGCGGCGATGCGGTGCGGTCGAGCACGCGCGACAGGCCGGTCGCCACGCCCGCGACGATGCCGATGGTGCCGCCGATCAGCAGCGCCGTCAGGGCGCGTTGCAGGCTGGCCCCGGCGTGGAGCGCGAGGCGCCCGTCCGCGAGCATCTCAAGAAAGCTGCGGGCGATCTGTTCGAGCGGGGCGAAGGCGTAGGCGTGGCCCAGCCCCTGCCGCGATTCCCATTCCCACCAGCCCAGCACCAGCGCCGGAAACGCCAGGGCGAGCGCGAACGATGCGAGACGTTTCATGCGGTCCTCCAGCGGGAAAGGTGGCGCTCGACGCGGACCATCGAGTTGTCGAGCAGGAAGCCGATCAGGCCGGTTACGAAGACGCCCGCCAGCACCACGTCGATCTGGAACAGCTGGCGCCCCATCTCCATCATCTGGCCGAGCCCGCTGTCGGCCGCGAGCAGTTCGGCGGCGACCAGCGAGAGCCAGCCGCGCGTCAGGCCGAGGCGCAGGCCGGTCAGGACCTGCGGCACGGTGGCGGGCAGGATGAGGCGCACGAGGAACGGCGCGGTCGGCATGCGGTAAAGGCGCGCGACCTCGCGGTGGCTTTCCGGGATGTCGCGCACGGCATCGTGCGTGGCGAGGGCGGAGGGGAAGAAGCTGGCCATCGCGACGACGACGATCTTGAAGCTGTCCTCGACGTCGAAGAACAGGATCAGCAGCGGGATGAAGGCGATCACCGGCACCTGCCGCACGCAGCTGAACGTCGGCCAGAGCAGCCGGTGGACATTGCGCGAGAGCGCCATCGCCGCGCCGGTGGAGACCCCGATGACGCTGCCGACGAGGAAACCGCTGGCGAGCCGGTAGAGGCTTGCCGAAAGATGCCGCGCCAGTTCGCCGTCGGACGCGAGCGCCAGCAGCGTGGCGCCAACCTGTTCGAGCGGAACCAGCACCTGCCGGGGCCAGATGCCGCTCAGCGCGGCGATTTCCCAGAGGATGAGGATGCCCGCGATCGGCGCGATCCGGATGGCCATGGCGGGCAGGCGGGATGGCGCTGGTCCACGGCTTGGCATTGGCATTGCGGATGACTCCTGTCGCAGTCGTGCTGGTATTTGAGCAAGGTCCGTGCCAGTCGGCGGCGCGGGCCGAGGTCGGGCGGCTGTCCGGGCGCAGCTGGCGAAATCTGCACAGCGGCTGCAGCGATACGGCCAAAGCGTTGCGCAGGGCCGCCTTGTGCAATAGGCGCTGCGCATGAACTGGCTCTACCTGATCGCGGCCATCGGCTTCGAAGTCGTGGCGACTTCGGCGCTCAAGGCGACCGACGGCTTCACTCGCCTGGTGCCCACGGCGCTGACCGTCACGTGTTATATCGCGGCGTTCTTCTGCCTTTCGGTGGCGCTGCGGACGATCCCGATGGGGGTGGCCTATGCGATCTGGTCGGGGATCGGCATCGTCGCGATCTCGATCATCGGCCTGGTGCTCTACCGCCAGACGCTGGACGGGCCGGCGCTCGCCGGGATTGGGCTGATCCTGGCGGGCACGCTGGTCATCAACCTGTTTTCAGGAGCGGCGCCGCACTGATCCTTGCGCGGTCGAAACGCGCCGCCAGCGGCCAGGCGGTCGCGGTGGCGAGGATGCAGGCGACGAGGCCCAGCGGCCCGATCGGTTGATAGCCGCCGAATCCTTGCGCGATGAAGCCCGCGCCCAGCGAGCCGAGCGACTGGAACAGCAGCCACGTGCCGGTGGTCATCACCGCCAGCCTCCCGGTGGCGTCGGCCGAATAGGCAAGGCCGAGCAGCAGCGGATAGGTGATGAACCACGAGACGTTGTAGAGGATCAGCGCCGCGCCGAAGAAGCGCGGATCGGTAACCGTCGTCAGCAGCGCGCAGGCCAGCCCGCAGGCGCCGAGCGCCAGCGCCAATGGCGTGACACGCGGAAGGCGCGCGACCACGGCGACAAGGGCGAGGTTGCCCAGCGCGCTCAGCAGGGTGGCGAGGCTCTGGTAGCGGCCGAAGGCGGTGGCGGGCAGGCCGATGGCATGCGCGGCGCGCTCCATGAACGGCCAGATCGCGAGGCTGCCGAAAGCGAACAACGCCATCGCCACGAGCACGCGCCAGCCATCGGCACCGATCGGCGCGCGGGGCGGGCTAGCCGCCGTCTGGGCGGCAGGAACCACACGGTCTGGCGGTAGCAGCAGGGTACCGATGCCGAGCACGGCGGAGAGGCCGGCGAGCGCCACGAACATGCCTGCGACGCCGTGGCTGACCCCCACGATCGGCAGGCCGATGTTGACGGCGGCGAACAGCACCGTCTGCACCGCGATCCCGGCCGAGATCGCGCGGGCCGGGTGGGCGGTGCGCCCCGCCGCGAGGTTGACCGCGCTGTTCATAAGGCCGAACCCGAAGCCGGTGGCCACACGCCCCGCCAGCAGCGGCAGGTACAGCGCAAACCCGGCCGAGGCCGCCTGCGCCGCGACGACCAGCACGGTCGCGACGATCGCCAGGGTGCGCGCGCTCGTCGCCTGCGCGCGAGGCGCGACGAGGAACATGGCGGCGGCATAGGCGAGCGTCTCGGCCATGCTCCACGCGCCCATCTGGACGGGCGTGAAGCCGTAGCGGTCGATCAGCCCGCCCACGAGGTAGGTGGTGAAGTTGTTGCCGATATGCGCCGCGCCGGTCGCCGCGCCGATAGCGGCGACAGTCAGGGCGAACGACTTGCGCGGCGCATCGCTCATCAGGTCAGAACCTGTAGGCCGCGGAGAGGCCATAAGTGCGGCGCTCGCCCGGGTAGGTGCTCATCGAGCGATTGAAGAACATGCCGAAGGTGTTGGTACGGTAGTACTGGTCGGTTAGGTTCTTCACCCAGGCGGCGACCTCGATCCCGCCATCGGTGCGGTAGGCAAGGCGCGCATCGCCCAGCCACAGGTCGTCCTGCGCGAAGGTGTCGCGCACCAGTTGCCGGATCGCCGGATCGGCGAGGAACGGGGCGGGGTTGTTGTTCGTGGCGTCGGACCAGGTGTGGAAGCGGTAGCGGCTAGTATAGCGCCAGTCGGTGCTGAACGTCAGCGTGCCCGAACCCACCGCGATCTCGTAGCTTCCCGACAGGTTCAGGGTATGCTTCGGAGCACGCTCGAGGGACTGTCCGCTAAGGTCCAGCGGTGCGCCCTGGTTGATCGGGAAGGGCACCGAGGCGTTGGTGAAGCCCTTGTACGTCGAATCCTGGTAACCGTAGCCCGCGCTCAGCGAGAGCCCCGCGAAAGGCCGCGCCGCCGCCTCGATCTCGAAGCCGTTGACGCGCGCCGCCGCGGCGTTCTGGGTACGGGTGCCGACGCTCTGCAGCACGGTCACCTGCATGTCGTCGATATCGTAGTGGAAGGCGGTGGCGTTGAAGGTGACCTTGCGATCGAGCCAGCTGGTCTTGATGCCGGCCTCGTAGGAGGTGAGCGTCTCGGGATCGTAGACGCCGAGGTCGCCGGGGCTGGCGACATAGGTGTTGTACGCGCCCGAGCGGAAGCCGCGCGCCACGCGGGCGAACAGCAGCACGTCGTCGGTCGCCTTGTAGTCCGCCGAGGCGTCCCAGGTGAACTTCTTCCACGAGCGGCTGCCCGGCACCGCATCGAGGTCGTTGCCGAAGCCGTCGTTGTAGATGCCGTTGGCGGTGTCGATGTAGACGTTCTTGGGCACGCTGGCGTCGAAGACGTTGCCGGGCTGGGTCGCATAGTCGTAGGCGACGCCCCCGATCGACTTCTTCTCCCAGGTGTAGCGCCCGCCTGCGGTCAGCTTGAACGCGGGCGTCACTTCGTAGCTGACGCTGGCGAATCCGGCGAGGTTGTCGGTTTTGGTGTCGAAGTCGTAGGCAGCGCCGTCCACCCCGAAGTTGATCGGGCTGTAGAGGCCGAGCTGGCCGAAACTGTTGGTTTTGTCGTGCAGGTAGTAAGCGCCCACGATCCAACCGAAGCGGTTCCCGTCCGGTGATTCCAAGCGCAATTCGTTGGTGAAGGTCTCCGACGACCCGCCGTAGCGCTCGTGGAACTCCGAGATGGGGTTGGCATCGTCGTCCGAGTAGATCAGCGAACTGGACTTCTCGTAGGAGGTGATGTCGATCAGCCTCGCGCCGCCGAGGTCCACGTCGAGCCGCGCGTCGGTTCCGAAGCGGCGGGCGCGGGTGAAATCGGAACCATTGTTGCTGAGCGCCGTCTCGGCATCACGCTCGACATAGCCGTCGAAGTCCGCGCCGCCGGCCAGGAGGCCGACGTGCTGGAGCGGCTGGCGCTGCTTGCTGACGCCGCCATGGACCTTCACCAGCAGCGAGGCGTCGGGCGTGAACTGGTAGCCGAGCTGGCCGCGCAGGTCCCAGATGTCGTAGCCGCCGGCCTTCTTGCCGGTGAAGTCGTTATGATACTGCCCGTCGCGGCTCTTGTAGACGCCGGCGGCGCGGAAGTTCAGCCTGTCCGAGAGCGGCCCGCCGACGCCGGCTTCCAGTTGGACGGTGTTGTCGCTGCCGTAGACCGCGCGGCCCTGCCCGGAGAGCGTGTCGCTCGGCTTGGTGGTGACGTAGTGGATCGCGCCAGCCGTGGTGTTCTTGCCCCACAGCGAGCCCTGGGGTCCGCGCAGCACTTCGACGCGGTCGAGGTCGTAGAGCGGCTCGCTCTGCGCGGAGCCGGCGGAGATGAATACCTCGTCCTCGTAGACGCCGACAGCGGACGTGGCGGTGGGGGTGAAGTCGTTGGTGCCGATGCCGCGCAGGCGGTAGCGCGGCATGGCGGCGCCCATCGCCGATTCCGCCGCCAGGTTGGGCGTCAGGCGCGCGAGGCCGATGCCGTCGCGCACCTGCTTGTCGGCGATGTCCTCGCCGCCGATCGCGGTGATCGACAGCGGCACGTCCTGCAGGTTCGCCGAGCGCTTGGTGGCGGTGACGACGATCTCGCCGCCATGGGAGCCGGCGTCGTCGGCGGCATCTGCGGCGGGCGCCTCGTCCGCCTGCGCGGGCGCGGCCAGCAGCAGTGCGAGTGCGGTGAGGCTGCCGCTCAAGGCGGCGGTTGCCCGGATGGATGGTGTCATGAGTGTTCCCCTGCTTTTTCGTTTATCTCAGGCGCCGCGGACGCGCGGGAAGCGGGCGACCGCCTCCAGCTCTTCGAGGTCCATGTGGCTGCGGATATATTCGCGCGAGGCGTCGCGCGGCGGGTTCCAGTCCCACGACTGGAGTCGCCCGGTGGCGTTGGCGGAGGAAACGACGCGGCGTTGGCGCTGGCTGGCGATGACGTCGCGCTCGATGGCGGCAAGGTCCCAGCGGCGCGCCACTTCGTCCCGGAAAGCGGTGATGCGGTCGGCATGCTCCGGCGCCCGCGCGAGGTTGCGCAGTTCGACCGGGTCGCTCGCGAGGTCGTAGAGCTGGTCGGGGTCGGCGGGCGAGTGGATGAACTTCCACTGCTCTCGGCGGATCATCACGATCGGTGCGATCGCTCCTTCGGCCAGGTACTCGCCCATGACCTCGTCGTGGCCCGGCGCGCCTTCGAGGTGCGGCAGCAGGCTGTGTCCGTCCAGGGGCGCGGCCATGTCGGGTTCAAGGCCGGCAAGGTCGAGCAAGGTGGGGAACAGGTCGAGCAGCGAAACGCTCTCATCCACCGTATTCGGGGCGATCCGGCCGGGCGCGCTGACGATCAGCGGTACGCGGGCGCCGCCCTCGAGGAAGTTCATCTTGTACCACAGGCCCCGCTCGCCGAGCATTTCGCCATGGTCGCTGCACACGACGACGACGGTGTCCCCGGCCAGCCCGGTGTCCTCCAGCGTATCGAGGATCACGCCGATCTGCTCGTCGACGAAGCTGATCGCGCCGTAATAGGCCCGCCGGGCGGCGCGGACCTGCACCTCGGTCACCGGGTCGAGATCGTTGCCGCAGACGTGGCGCAGGCGGCGCGAATGCGGGTCGAGTTCGTCCAGCGGCAGCGACACACGCGGCAGGTCGATCTCCTCATCCTCGTAGAGATCCCAGTACCTACGGGGGATCGCGAAGGGATCGTGCGGATGAGTGAGCGAGGCGACGAGGAAGAACGGGCGCTCGTCGCCGTCGGTCTTGCGGGCGATGTCGAACAGCTTGCGCCGCGTGGTGAAGACCACTTCCTCGTCGAAATCGAGCTGGTTGGTGCGCACCGTGGGCCCGGCGGTAAGCACCGAATCCATCGAATGATACCAGGTCGGCCGCTCGTCGAAGTTCGTCCAGTCGGGGGTCCAGCCGAAGTCGGCGGGGTAGATGTCGGTGGTCAGGCGCTCCTCGAAGCCGTGGAGCTGGTCGGGGCCGACGAAGTGCATCTTGCCCGACAGGATCGTGCGGTAGCCGCCGAGGCGCAGGTGGTGCGCGATCGTCGGCGTGGTCGAGGTGAATTCGCAGGCGTTGTCGTAGGCGCCGATGCGCGAGGGCAGCCGGCCCGAGAGCATCGAGAAGCGCGAGGGCGCACAGAGCGGGCTGTTGCAGTAGGCCGAACGAAACGACACACCGCCGCTCGCCAGCCGCGCCAGGTTGGGCGACTTCACCGGCGATTTGCCGAGGAAAGGCAGCGCGCCGGCTGCGAGCTGGTCGGCCATGATGAGAAGAAAGTTTTGCTTCTTGGTCATCGACTCTAATTGTCTAGCGATTTGGTTGGGATTAGATAGAGAGAAGCCAAGGCGGCCGTGAACCCGCTGTTTGCTTAAGGATGCGATAAGTGGGACTGATCTTTTCCGGGTTCGGGCGGCTGCCCTTGAAAAGCCTCGCGGTGTTCGAGGCGGCGGCGCGCCACGGCAAGTTTTCGGCCGCCGCCGCGGAACTCGCCATGACCCAGGCCGGCGTCAGCCAGCACATAGCCCAGCTCGAGGCCGACCTTGGCGTCTCGCTGTTCGACCGCAAGCATCGCGGCGTCGCGCTCACCTCCGCAGGCACGCATTTCCAGCTCTCGGTGGAGCAGGGGCTGCGTACGCTGTCTGACGGCGTCGCCTCGGTGCGGCGGCTGGGAAGCGAGCGGACGGTCGACATCCTCACCGACTTTGGTTTTGCCGCGTGGTGGCTGATGCCGCGCATCGCCGCGCTGTCCGAATTGATGCCTCAGGTCGAGATACGGCTGGTCACCACCCAGTCCGAGATCGACGCATCCTCGGCCGACTTCGATCTCGGCATCCTGTTCGGGCGCGGCGAATGGACCGGCTGCACCTCGCGCCTGCTGTTCCGCGAGGAAGTCTATCCGGTCTGCTCGCCTGCCTACCTCGCGGGGCGCAGCGCCGCGCCGAGCCTGGATGAGATCGCCCGAATGCGCCTGCTCCATCTGCGCAGCAATGCGCCGCAGCGCTGGTTCGACTGGGACGAATGGTTCGCCGGAATGGGCGCGCAGTCGCCCGGGCGCCATCAGGAACTTGTGTTCAACAACTACCAGATCGTGCTGCAGGCGGTGCTGCTCGGGCAGGGAGTCGGGCTCGGCTGGGCGCCGCTGATCGACGATCTCGTTGCCAGTGGCAGCCTTGTGCGCCTCAGCGAAAAGCCGCTTTTCAGCAAGCGCGGCTATCACATCGTTCGCCCGGTGCGGACGGGCGAAACCGATCCGCTGGCCGACGTCATAGCCACCTGGCTGCTCGGCGAGCATGGCCAGATTGGCGAGGGAGCTCACCTGCAATGACGATCACCGCAACCCGCCTTGCCGTCGCGCCCGTCAGCGGCCGTATCGGCGCCGAGATCACCGGCGTCGCCCTGGGCGGCGACCTCGATCCAGCCACCATAGCCGAAATCCGCGCGGCGCTGCTCGCGCACAAGGTCGTGTTCGTGCGCGAGCAGGAGCATCTCGACGACGCGGCGCAGCAGGCTTTCGCGCAACTGCTCGGAATGCCGGTCGGGCATCCGACCCTGCCGGGAGATGGCGGCGATTTCCTGCTCGAACTGGACTCGCATCGCGGCGGCAAGGCCAACAGCTGGCACACCGACGTGACGTTCGTGCCGGACTATCCCGCGATCTCTGTCCTGCGCGCTGTAGTGGTTCCTCTCGCCGGGGGCGACACGACCTGGGCCAACTGCGTCGCCGCGCACGACCGCCTGCCGCCCTCGCTGCGGGCGCTGGCCGAGACCTTGTGGACGGTCCACAGCAACGATTACGACTACACCGCCAACCAGGAAGCGCCCGACGAGGCGCTCGACGCCTACCAGGCGACGTTCACCTCCACCATCATCGAGACGGAGCATCCGCTCGTGCGTGTCCATCCCGAGACCGGTGAGCGCGCGCTCGTGCTGGGCAGCTTCTTCAAGCGCTTCGTCGGCCACGGCCAGGACGAGAGCCGCCGCCTCTACGACCTGTTCCAGAGCCACGTCACACGGCTGGAGAACACCGTGCGCTGGCGCTGGCGCGCGGGTGACGTGGCGATCTGGGACAACCGCGCGACCCAGCACTACGCGATCGACGATTACGGCGACGCTCACCGGGTCATGCGCCGGGTGACGCTGGCGGGCGACGTCGCGCGCGGGGTGGACGGGCGCGCCAGCCACAGGCTTACCTAGGCGATTGCGCAAATCGGGCCAGCAGGCGCCCTGGCCGGACCATGCGCGGCGCGCTACGGGCGCTATCCCACGCTCAGGCTGCAGGTCCCCATGTTCATCGGGACCGGGGCATCGGACCTCACCCCGTCCGCGCTCAACCAGTTGACCCTGATGAAGGACGCCTGCGCCGCCGGATCGGTGGTCGAGGGTCACGTCTATGCCGGCCTCGGCCACAGCGCCATGGTCAACGCCTCGCTGAGGGATTCCATCCCGTTCGTGAAGAAGGCTTTCGCGGGCGAGGTGATCACGCTGGTGTGCGAGCCTCACCTGCAGTGAGGGATACGCTTTGACGCGGACCCCTGTTGCGAAAGCAGCAGGATCTGCTTCCCGGAGTGCGGCGTCCTCATCAGCGGCGATGCGGCGGCTGGCGGGAAAGGGCGGAATTAGCACCTCTCCCGCGACTGGCACCCTTGTTGCTTGACGGAGCACACCGGCCCTGCGCCACCAGCCAAGGAGTGATCGATGCCAGTCGAATTCGTCGGTGGACTGTTTCCCCGCAACCAGCTCAATCCCTTCGGCGCCTATGGGCAGGCTCCCGACCTGACGTACCTGCGCGACCTTGCCCGCGCGCACGAACATGCCGGTTTCGACCGCGTGCTGATCGCCAACGGCGGCGCGGACCCGATCTTTCTCGCCGCGCACGTCGCAGGTCAGACGGAACGGCTGGGCTTCATGATCGCGCACCGCCCCGGACTGATCGCGCCGACCATCGCCGCGCGTTCGTTCGCCACGCTCGACCACACGACGGGAGGCCGGGTGCGCCTCCACGCCATCACTGGCTTCGCCGCCGAGCCCGAACACGGCGAGACGCTCGTCGACAAGAACGAGCGTTACGCCCGCGCCGACGAGTATCTCGAGATCGTCCGCCGTTCGTGGACTTCGAGCGAACCCTTCGACTTCAAGGGCAAGTACTATGAGGTGAAGGGCGCGTTCCTGCCCACCAAGCCGCTCAGCAAACCGCATGTCCCGGTCTCGGTGGGCGGCTCGTCCGAGGCGGCCTATCATGTCGCGGTCAGGCACTCGGACCTCTACGCGCTCTGGGCCGAACCTCTGGCGGACACTGCGCAGCGGATCGCCAAGCTGCACGCGGTGGCCGCCGAACACGGTGTCGCCGCGCCGCGCGTCAGCCTGTCGGTGCGCCTCATCACCGCCGAGACCGACGACCTTGCATGGGCCAAGGCCCGCCGCATCGTCGAGCAGCTCAAGGCGGGCCGTGCGGCCAGCTTGCGGGGCGGCGACCGGGGCCAGAGCGGGGGCGGGCAGCGCCAGCTCGCCTTCGCCGAGCAGTCCGAGCGGTTCGACCGCGCGCTGTTCCTCGGCACTTCGACCGCGATCGGCGGCGGCACCGATTCGACCTCGCTGGTCGGCACTCCGGACACCGTGGTCGCCGCGCTGCTCGACTACTACGACCTTGGCGTCACGACGTTCCTCAACCGGGGATACGATCCCTATCACGACGCCGTCGATTACGGCCGGTATATCATCCCCGCCGTGCGCGAAGCCGTGCGCCAGCGCGAGGAAGCGGCGGTCAGGCTGCGCGCCTGAACGCCCAGCGGACCGTCAGCAAGGGAGGAGTAATGTCATGAGGACGTTCGCCACCGCTCTGGTCGCAGCGCTGTCGCTTGCCGCGGTCCACGCCCATGCGCAAGACGCGATCCGGGTGACCACCCCGCGCGGCGCGCCGGTCGAGGTGATCATCGACAAGCCGGCGGGGAAGGGCCCGTTTCCCGCCGTCGTCCTGGGTTCGGGATCGGGCTACGACATGCGCAAGCCGATCCTCGCCAGGGCGGCCGGGGCGCTCGTGGCGCAGGGGATCGCGGTTTATCGGATCGACTGGGCCTACCGTGTCGCCGGCACGCCGTTCGCGAAGGAGACGCGCGACAGGAAGGCCCAGGTCGAGGACATGCGTACCGTCCTGCGCCTTGCTCAGAAGGACCCCGACGTCGATCCGGCGCGCATCGCGCTCGCCGGCAAGTCGCTCGGCTCGGTCGTCGCGTGGAAGCTGTTGCGGATGACGCCCGAGGTGAAGGGCGCGATCCTGCTGACGCCGGTCTGCGATCCGAAGGAGGACGCCGAGGCGCCCGCTGGCTTCTATCCCGACATCGCCGCCGAGAGCCGGCCGCGCCTGTGGGTCATGGGCGATGTCGATCCGGTCTGCCCGGTGCCGGTGCTGGAACGCTACGTCGCCGCCGGCGGACGCGGCGACCGGATCGCCATCATCAGCGGCGATCACGGCTACCAGAGCCCGCTCCATCCCGAGCGGGACGCGCGGGCACTGGATCTGGCGCTCGACCTGACCACCGACTTCGCGCTGACGCTGCTGGCGCCGTCCGCCGTGGTCAGGTGAGCGCGTTCAGTCGGTGAGCTTGCCGTGGGAGTCCGCTTCGCCCTTGCGCCAGTAGCCCGCCGCCTTCGACCATTCGCGCGGGTGGCCGCGCTCGATCAGGAGGTGGTCGCGCAGCGCACGCGCGACGGTGGTTTCGGCGGCGATCCAGACGAAGCCCTCGCCCTCGGGCAGGGCGATGTTGCGTACCACCGCGAGCAGGGCGGCGGGATCGTCGGCGTCTTCGGCGGGGCGGTGCGCCCAGATCGCGGTGTGACTGGCGGCGGTTTCGAAGGTCTGCTGATCATCGGCCGAGGCGACCGCGACGACGCTGATGACCTCGACGCCCGCAGGCAGGTCCTCGATGCGGCGGCCGATGGCGGGCAGTGCGGTCTCGTCGCCCACGAGGAGCCACCAATCGAAGGTGGGCGAGACCACGGCGGAGCCGCGCGGGCCCCCGATCTCGATGGTGTCGCCGGGCTGCGCACCGATGGCCCATTGCGTTGCAGGACCGGCCTCGTGGACGGCGAAGTCCAGCGTCAGGCGGCGCGCCTCGCGGTCGTAGGCGCGGGGCGTGTAGTCGCGGCGCTGCTCCTGCCCGGAGCCGTCGGCGGGGAGGAACAGCTTGACGTGGTCGTCGGCGCCGAGGCTGACGAAGTCGGCCAGTTCCTCGCCCTCCAGCACGATGCGGATCATCGCGGGGGTGAGGTACTGCTTATCGGCGACGCTGAGGGCGCGGCGACGGGTTTCGTGGCGGTGGCGGATGATTTCATGCTTCATTTGGGGGCGTTCCTTGGATGTCCGCTCAGGCCGGATCGTAGCGGCTGACTTCGATGCCGGTGCCGACCGGCAGCAGCACGCTGGTGATGCCGGGCTTGGTGCGGACGGCTTCGCCATAGGCGCGCACGCCGTCGCCGCCGGGGCGGATCATGTTGTCGGCGACGATGAGCGCGCCGGGGTTCAGCTTGGGGTAGAAGGCTTCGAGCGAGGGGACGTAGAGGTCCTTCCAAAGGTCGAGCAGGACGAAGTCGATCGGCTCGTCGATCTGCGCGATCAGGTCCAGCGCATTACCGACGCGAAAGTCGATATAGTCGGCGAGGCCGGCCTCTTCCGCCCTGGCACGGGCGTAGGCCGCTTTGTAGTCCTGCAGTTCGAGCGTGATGAGCTTGCCGCCCGAAGCGCGCGCCGCGTCGGCCAGCCAGATGCCCGAATAGCCGTAGGAGGTGCCGATCTCGAGGATCGTCGGAGCCTGCTTGCTGCGAGCGAGGATGTTGATGAGGCGGCCCGTTTCCGGCCCGACCGCGAGCAGCCGTGCATCGCGGTCGTCGGCCGACGAGGGGCGTGGCTGCGCCTGCTCGCTGGCTATGCGCTGATGGTAGTGGTCCAGCACCACCGATACTTTGTCGTCCATGTCGTGTTCTCCGATGGCGGTCCCGCGAGGGGACTCGATGCGCCTGATGGTTCGAGAGTAAGGTCGGTGAAATTCAATTCAAGATATATCTTGTAACGAACTTGTATCAGCTCTTGAGCCAGATGCGATCAAACCGCCATGTCGGGAAGTGCGAATGCTCCGGCTTCACCCCGCCGACGTTGGGGGCAATGGCGTCGAGGGTGTTCTGGAAGCCCCAGATCAGCAACCCGCCGCGTTCGTGCTGGATGCGCTGCGCTTCGTGGACGAGGGGGCTGCGGCGCGCGAGGTCGGGCTGTGCCAGTGCCTCGCGCACGAGGCTATCGAAGCGCGCATCTTTGAAATTGCTGCGGTTGGTCTGGGCGTAGGGTCCGTCGTTGCCCATCGCGGCGGCGAGGAACGGCTGGCCGAGCGTGCCGCCGGTGCTGAACGCAAAGTCGTTGCGCAAGGGACCGTTGTAGGTCGCGGCATCGACCTGCCGGACCTTCACCGTCACGCCCAGCTTCGCCGCCTGTTGCGCGAGCACCAGCGCCGCGCTGGTCCCGGCGGCGTCGGCGGTCAGTTCGACGGTAGGCCCTTCCGCCCCGGCGGCGCGCAGCAGGCTGCGGGCCTGCTCCGGGTCATGACGGCGCTGCGGGATGGCCTTGTCGAACGTCGGGTCGTGCGGGGCGTAGAGGTCGTTGGCGACGCGTCCCTGGCCGCGCAGTACGCGCTGCACGAGGTCGTCGCGGTCGGCGAGGAGGCGGAAGGCCTGGCGCACGCGCACGTCGTCGAACGGCGGCTTGCTGACGTTCATGGCGAAGCCGCGCCACCAGTTGGTCTGCGAAGTAACCAGACGGACGCGCGGGTTGCCCTGCGCCAGCGGCGCCTGCTCGGGTGCGATGGCGTGGGCCATGTCGATCTGCCCGCTCTGCAGTGCCTCGAAGCGCGAGACCTGGTCCTTGAAGTCGATGATCTCCAGCTCGTCCGGCCAGGGGCCTTCGCGGAAGTAGTTGTCGAAGCGAGTGAACAGCGAGCGGCGGCCGGGCTGGAAGTCCTTGATGCGGTAAGGCCCCGCGCCGACCGGGTTGGTGACCGGGTGATAGTCCAGCGGCACGATGCCGCCGAAGTTCACCCAGGTGTCGGGCAGCGGCAGGAAGCCGATGCCGTCTCGAATGGGGATGCGCACGGTGCGCTCGTCGAGCTTCTCCAGCCGGTCGCGGTCGACCAGCGCCACCGTGGCGCCGTTTGGCGAGGCCAGCCTGGGGTCGGTGAGGCGGCGCACCGAATGGACGACGTCGTCCGCCGTGATGGTCTTGCCGTTGTGGAATCCCAGCCCTTGCCGCAGCCGGATCGTCCAGGCCGAGGCGTCGGCGTTAGGCTCGGCGAATTCCGCGAGGGCAAGCTGCGGAAACATGTCGTCGCTCCACTCCCACAGTTTCGCGTAGAGCGCGAAGCCGCGGATCGTGCTCGACATGCCCGAGGGCTTGTGCGCGTCGAGGTTGCCGGCGGCCGCCTCGCCGATCACCCCCAGCCGCAGGCGGCCGCCGCGCCGGGGCCTGCCATCGTCCGTGCCGGGCGCGGTGTCGGGGCGCGAGCACCCGGACATGCCGCCCCCGAACAAGGCCCCCGCGCCCGCCGCGCCGGCAAGGCCGAGGAAGTCGCGGCGAGGTAGGATCAGGCTCATCGTCCAGGCTCCATCAGAAGTTGTAGCCGATCTGCGCCACGATCGACCGGCCGCGCGTGGGCTGGAGGAAGGTGTTGGTCGATCCGGCGAGGCCGCTGACGAAGTTGCGCTGGTCGGTCAGGTTCTGCACCTGGATCGCCACGTTCCACACCGGCTGGCGGTAGAACACGCCGAGGTCGAGGTTATAGCTGGTGGGGATGCGCACCGTCTTGCTGAGGTTGAGATACCAGGGGCTCGTCAGCCACCCCGAAAGTTCGGCGCCGAAGCCGGAAGAATGGCGCCAGTCGACGTAGCCGCTGAGGTTGTACTTGGGGATCTGCACCGCGTCGAAGCGGCCCGCCGGCAGCTGGTTCAGCACGTTGTTGTCGCTGAACACCGTCCCGTTGTCGGGAATGAAGCCGCGCGGCGCGAAGCCGACCTGCGACGTATATTCGTTATAGGCCGACAGGTAGTTGAAGTTGAGGCCGGTGCGGATCGCCTCGTCCGGCTGGTAGCGCAGGGTCGCCTCGATGCCCTTCACCTTGAGGCGGGCGATGTTGTTGAACTGGTCCGGGCTCTGGTCACGCGCCTGCTTGAAGCCGGCGAGGGTGAGGAACAGCTGGCCGGCGATCGGCTCGGCCTTGATGCCCACCTCGTAGAGTTCGCTGAGGCTCTTGAACTGGAGCGGGTTGAGCAGGTTCGCCGCCGTCCCGCTGCCCCAGCTGAGGCCGTTGGCGAAGCCGCCGGTGTTGATCGCGATCGAACGGTCGTAGGTGAAGTAGATCGTCGAGTTCGCGGTCGGCTTCAGGTAGGGGCTGACCTGGACCGAATAGAGCTTGTAGTCGCCGTCGTCCTTGCGCTCGCTGGCACCCGGCAGGGGGAAGGGGTTCTTGATCGAGGCGTCCACCCAGCTCCGGCTCGCGCCCGCGTTGAGCCCGGCGAAGTCGCCGAACTTCAGGTTGTGCTGGGTGAAGACCGTCGTGGTGCTCCACTTCGACTGCGAAGTGTAGGACGCGACCGATTCCGCGTAGAGCCCGTTGCCCGCGTAGTACATCGGCGGCAGGCTCAGCCAGCCGAGCGAATCCGAGAACTGCGGCACGCCCGCTGTCCCGATCCATGCCGCGTTGCCACCGTTGGGGTTCGATCCGGTGAGGCCGAGCAGGTCGCCGGGGTTCTTGGTCGAGGGATCGAGCGTCAGGTCGTAGGCGTAGATGTTGGTGCCGAAGCTGTTGTTCGCGGCGATCGAGCGGTTGGTCTCGCGCCGGTAGATCACCCCGGTGTTGCTGTCGTCGATGATGCCGCCGCCGAATTCGAACTGGTGGCGCAGCTCGAGCCGGTTGTCGAAGATGCGGTCGCGCGATTGCACCTGGAACGAGCCCACCGCGTCGGTGGTGTCGTTCGAGCGCTGGTAGAACGTGCTGTTCACCAGGGTGGTATGCTCGCCGATGTCGTAGGCGAGGCGCAGCTGGGCAGTGAGGCGATCGGCGGTGTTCTTGTCCTCGGCGCGCTGCGAGGCCTGGCGCGAGAGCTTGACGAGGTCGTTGCCGGCGAGCGTGGGATCGTAGACCCAGCCGCGCACTGTGCCGGGCCGGGTCTGGGTGTTGGGCGAGGCGGACTGGAACGTGCCGGGCACCACCACGTACTGGCCGGCGGAATTGC
The DNA here is from genome assembly GCF_000281975.1 of Novosphingobium sp. AP12. Classification (GTDB taxonomy): domain Bacteria; phylum Pseudomonadota; class Alphaproteobacteria; order Sphingomonadales; family Sphingomonadaceae; genus Novosphingobium. The sequence goes on from NZ_AKKE01000065.1 coordinate 28,422, forward strand.
GCGCGCGCTGCACCCAGCCGGTCGTCGCGGAATCGGCCGCGCCCGAGGCGAACACCGGCGACCAGTAGGTCGCGCCGTTCTGGATGATCGGAGTGGCGCGGCCGGCGGCATAGAGGCCGTCGTCGACCAGGTCCTGCGTCGCGCGGTTCCAGCCGTGGGTGACGTTCCAGTCATAGTAGTCGTCGTAGGCGAAGTTGAGGTCGGCGCGGAAGTTGCTCGTGGGCTTCCAGGCCAGCGCCCCGTAGAAGGCGTAGTAGTTGTTCTTGACGTTGTCGTAGTAGTCGTCCTGCTTCTGCACCGTCACGCTGGCGCGATAGGCCAGCGTGTCGCTCAGCGGCCCGGTGTCGTCGCCGGTGATGGTGAAGCCGAGCTTGGAATCGCCGTCCGGGATCAGCGTGCCGATGCGCGTCGTCAGGCTGGAGCGGCGCTGCTCGAAATCGGGCTTCTTGGTCAGGTAGTTGATGTAGCCGCCGCTGCCGGTCACCGATCCGAATATCACCGAGGACGGCCCCGCGACGATGTCCGCGCCCTCGTAGGCGTTGAAGTTGGCCGGGTGGCGCACCGCATAGCCGCGCTGGCCGTCCTGGAAGATCTCCGAGCCCTGCCCGCGTAGCTGCGGGGCGATGCCCGCGTTCTGGCCGCCGCCGCGCGTGATGCCCGGCGTGTACTTGGCGAGGTCGTCCGAGTTGAGGATGATGTCCTTGGTCAGCTGCTCGGCATTGATCTGGGTGACCGAGCGCGGCGTGTTCAGGATGCTCTCGCCGGTTCCGTAGATCGAGGTCGGGGCGCGGGTCGGCAGCACCGAGGTCGCCTGGTTGATGCGCTCGCCGTTCACGGTGATGGAACCGGTGGTGCCGTCCTGTTCGTCGGCCTCCGCGCTGGGGGCGGCGGCATCCTCCGCCCAGGCGACGCCCGAGAAGGCGAAGCCGAGGATGCTGATGCCGAGAAAGTACTTGGTGACGCCCATGGAATGCTCCTGCCTGAACCCGACGATGCGGCGTTTCTTCCAAGGTGGAGTCGATGCCCGATGCAGACCCTCCGCATCGTCGCCCCCCCTTGCAGGCTTGTAAGCAAAGCACGTGCCAGAGGTATTTATCGTTTTATTTCAACATAGTTTTGTTCGTGCGCTGGTGGAAAGCCAGCACCGATGCTGCGCTTTGAGCAGCCCTCGATCCTCTCTGTTCGAAGGAACGGGGGCCGCCCGGGCAGCGGCTGGTGGACGAGTTGCCTCCCCCTCCATCGGTCGCTTCGCAACCGCCACCTCCCCATGGCTTCGCAACAGGGAGGATTGGCTGGGTGAATTTGAAACAGCCCGGACCGACGACCTTCGCGAATCACTCTGATAAATCAGCACAAGTCTCGCTGGCCCAAGTCTTGCTTCCAAGCCTTCGACGGAACCTGCTGCGCTTCAAACGCAGCACGACAGCGAACTGGAGCGAACATGGCAGTCAAGCTTCTATGGTATCTCACCGCGCCCGACGGCGTGGTCCCCTGGGAGGAGAGCGGACGGTGGGACACCGGTTTCGACCACCTCCAACAGCTTGCCGCGACGATCGACAAGCTGGGTTTCTACGGTGCCCTGCTGGCGACCGGCTACGGCGGCAACGACGTGCTGACGGTGGCGGCGGCGACGCTGTCGGTGACGCGGCGGATGACGTTCCTGGGCGCGGTTCATCCGGGCCTGCTGTCGCCCGCCAAGCTGGCGCAGATCGCGCTGACCATCAACGAGTTCTCCGGCGGGCGGTTGGCGCTCAACGCGGTGAACGGCAACGACGCGACGCAGGCAGCCTATGGCATGTACCTGAAGCACGACGAGCGCTACGACTTCAGCCTCGAATACTGGCGCGCGTTCAAGCACGCCTACTCGGGCGCCCCGGAAGGGTTCCACGGCAAGTACATCCAGCTGACCCCGCCGCCCGCACGCGGCTATCGTCCGGCGCACGAGGGGGCGGAGCGCGATCCCGTGGCGCTGTGGGGCGCGGGCACGTCGCCGCCGGGCGTGGCCCATTCGGTGCAGCTGCTCGACACCTACCTGAGTTTCGCCGACACCCCGCCGAAGCTGGGTGACAAGTTCCGCCGGGTCGGCGCGGAAGCGGCGAAGCTGGGCCGCACGCTCGACTACGGCACCCGCCTGCAGATCATCGTGCGCGAGACCGAGGATGAGGCCTGGGACTACGCGCAGTGGCTGATCGACCAGACCTCGCTCGATTACGCCTACCAGGGGCTCAAGCGCTTCCTGCCGCCGGGTGAGACGCTTGAGACCTACCGCAGCCCCGACCCGCAGGTGAACCGCAACCTCGACACCCTGCGCGCCGGGCGCTGGCCGAAGGCGCGCGACTTCGAGATCTATCCGAACATCTGGACCGGCCCGGCACTGCACGGCTTCGGCATCCTCGGCCCCGGCGCGGGCACCACGCTGGTCGGCAGCGCGGAGAACGTCGCCGCGCGCATCCGCGAGTTCGAGGCGCAGGGAGCGACCTCGTTCATCCTCTCGGGCTGGCCGCTGATCGAGGAGGCGCACCGCGTGGCGCACCTGCTGTTCCCGCTGCTCGACCTCGACCACGGTTTCGAGGTGCCCCTGCTCAATGCCCGCCGTTCGCGGCCGCTACTGTCGGTCGCCTGAGGAGATTTTGCGAATGACCACCACCCTTGCCCCAGACGCGCTCGACCAGATCTTCGGGCAGGCGCGCAGCAACCACCGCTTCGACGACCGTGCGGTGGACGATGCGACGCTGCGCGATCTTTACGAGTTGACCAAGCTCGCGCCCACCGGCTTCAACGCCCAGCCTGCGCGCTACGTCTTCGTGCGGAGCGCCGAGGCCAAGGCGCGGCTGGCGCCGGCACTGTCCAGCAGCAACCGCGAGAAGACGCTGGCCGCGCCGCTCAACGCCATCGTCGCGTGGGACAGCCGCTTCTTCGAGCACTTGCCGGACCTGCTGCCGGGGCGCGACGTGGCCGCCTACTTCGTGGAGGACGAGCGCATCCGCGCGGCGGGCACGTTCAACGCGGCGCTGCAGGCGGCATTCCTGATCGTCGCGGCGCGCTCGCTGGGCCTCGACGTGGGGCCGATGACGGGCTTCAACGCCGAGGCGCTCGACGCCGCGTTCTTCCCCGACGGCCGGTTGCGCTCGCTGCTGGTGCTGAACTTGGGCTACGGCGACCGCAGCGAGTTGCGCGGACGCGGGCCAAGGCTGGCGTTCGAGGATGCGGTGAGCGTTCTGTAGCGATCTGGCAGGAAGCGCCGCTGCGGTCGCACACGGCGGCACTTCCTGCCGGCACCGGCCGTTGCCCCTCAGGCCGGTGCGAACTCGCGCGCGAACGAGCGCCCCTTTTCAAGTAGCCCAGTGCGCTTCCACTGCAGGTCGAGCGCACCTTCGGTGTAGACCTGCGCTCCGCCGATCTGCGCGGCGATGGCCTGGAGGCGAGCGGATTCCTCGATCAGCAGGATCAGCTGCGCGGTTTCGACGATGCCCTTGCCCCAGAAGTTGGCGCCGCCGTTGCTCTCCAGCAGGCCGGGCGGCGGGGCGAGGTCGGGGTAGGTGTCGAGCCGCGCGCGGATCGTCTCCAGCACGCTGACCCGCCTTTCGAGGTGGTTGGGAATTTCGCGTGCGAGCAGGTGGCGCTGCGCCGCGACGTAGAGGATCGGGAACGGCTTGTGCGCCAGCGACCACGCCGCGAGGTGCGGAGTATGCGCATGGATCAGCGTGTCCGCGCCGAGCCGCTCCTCGTTGAGCACCGATTCCTTGTGATCGGAGAAGCGCGAGGCGGTGACCGTCACCTCCGTGCCGCGCGACCACGGCGAGGGGAAGCGCACCGAGAGCAGCACGTCGCGGCCCGGCACGCGGTGTGCGATGTTGAAGATGAGGCTGGCGGTCAGCGTCCCGCTTTCCTTGAGGAAAGTGAAGGCGTGGGTCGCATCGCCCTTCACTTGCGCGATGGTTTCCGCCAGTTCGAGGTCGGTCGTATCGGTCATGGCCGGCTTCCTTATTCCGCCGCGATGCTGGTTTCGGCGGCGACCAGGGCCTCTGCCTCGGCCAACGGGCCGCGCTCGATCCAGTCGGCGACGTCGAAGTCCGCCTCGAGGAAGCCCCAGGCGAACAGGAAGTCCTTCTGTGCCGACAGCCCCGCGATGTATTCGTCGGTCAGCCTGGGACGCAGGCTGGTGGCATAGCGCGGGAAAGTGGCGGCGATCGTCTCGCGGTCGGACCGGCCGTCTTCCTCGGTCAGGGCGTCGAGCGCCTCGTCCGGGTTCGCCTCGGACCACTCCGCCGCGCGCAGCAGGGCGGCGATGTAGCGCACCACGAGGGGCCGGTGCTGGTCGAGGAAGCTGCGGTGGACGGTGAGCGGGCGCGGGGTGCCGTTGTTGATGCGGTGCAGCGGGTCGGGCTCGTCGGTCAGCCGCACGAGTTCGTGCAGCTTCCCGCCATGCTCCCGGAAGAGACGCAGGCCCGAGGACTGGCGCAGGAACACCGCGTCCACCCGCCCGTCGAACAGCGCCGCGAGCTCGGCCGCGCCCGAGGCGAACCCCTGTCCGCGCTCGACCGGCACGTCGACGAAGGTCACGTCGTTGCGGTCCAGTCCGGCGATGTCCAGTCCGCTCGCCAGCCCGTGGAAGTTGGCGCCGCGCTGGAAGTCGATCGAGATGCCCTCGTAGAGCGGCACCGCGAGCCGCTTTCCGGCAAGGTCGGAAAGCGAGCGGATGTCGCTGTCCCCACGGACCACGATCGACTGGAACTCATCCACCCAGCTGATCGCCAGCACCACCGTGTCGGCACCCCTGGCGCGCGCCCAGATCGGAGGGATGTTGCCGCCTTCGCGGAACATCGAGGGGATCGAGTGGTCGAAATGGCTTTCGCGCACCGCAGCGTCGCCCGATTCCTGGAGTGAGCGCAGGACCGCGCCGCCGTCCGCGAATTCGTCGTGCAGGAAGCCGCGCTGGATGGCGATGGTGGAGGCGGTGGCGCCGCCGCAGCGTGTGAACAGGATCTCGGTATCGCTCATGATCGTATCCTTGCTTGCTTGGTGGTCGGTGGAAATCAGGTGCGGCGCCACAGCGCGTCGGTGCGCCAGGCGGAGAAGGCGGTGCGGTCCGGGGTCACGCCGCCGATGGTGCGCGAGACCGCTTCCTGGTTGTTGGAGAAGCCCCAGATCAAGAGGCCGCCCTTGTCGTGCTGGATGCGCTGCGCCGCGCCGACGAGCGCCTTGCGCTTCTCCACGTCGGGCTGGGCGGCGGCCTCGGTGACGAGGCGGGTGAACTCGGCGTCCCGGAAGTGCGTCTTGTTGCCCGCCGCGCGCGGGCCATCGTGCTGCTGCAGGGTGAGCAGGAACGGGCGGGAAACGCCGACGACGGTGCTGAAGGTCCAGTTGTTCTTGTCGGGCCCCGCGAAGATGGAATCGTCGACCAGCTTGATCTTCACCTCGACGCCTGCCCCGCGCGCCTGCTGGGCGAAGACGATGCCTGCGTTGCCGCCCGCGCCCGCCGTCGTCACCAGTTCGACCGCCAGCCCGCCGCCGTGGCCGGCCGATCGCAGCAGGCTGCGCGCCTCGGACAGATCGCGGGTGCGCTGGGGGATCTCGTGGTCATAGGTCGGGTCGCTCGGCGCATAGAGGTCGTTGGCTACGCGGCCCTGACCGTGGAGCACGCGCTCCACCAGCTCGGCGCGGTCGGCGATCAGGCGGAAAGCCTTGACCACGCGCAGGTCGTCGAAGGGCGCCTTCGACAGGTTCATCGCGAAGCCGTGCCAGGCGTCGGTCTGCGAGGACACCACCTCGAACCGGTCGGAGGACTTGAAGAACGCCAGCTGCTCGAAGGCGATGGTGGGGGAGACGTCGACCTGCCCGGTCTGCATCGCCTGGAGGCGCGCGATCGGGTCCTTGAAATCGATGATCTCCACTTCGTCGAGGTAGGGCTGGTCCGCCTTGTAGTAGTTCTCGAACTTCGAGAAGGTCGAGCGCTGGCCGGGCGTGAAGCTCTTGAGGCGGTACGGCCCGGCGCCGACCGGATTGGTCACCGGGTCGTAGTCGACAGGCACGATGCCGCCCCAGCTCATCCACAGTTCGGGCAGCGCGGCAAGGCCGTGGCCGGCCTCGAAGGGGATGCGCACCGTCAGCGGATCGAGCGCGGTGATCGCGTCGCGCCGGAGCGACGGAAGATAGTAGCCGTAGGGCGAGGCCAGCGCGGGGTCGGTCAGGCGGCGGAGCGAATGGATGACATCCTCAGCGCGGATCGACTTGCCGTGGTGGAATTCCAGCCCTTTCCTAAGGCGGATGGTCCACTCGGACGCATCGTCGTTGACTTCGGCGAACTCGGCGAGGGCCAGGCCGGGATGGGCTTCGCGGTCCCACTCCCACAGCTTGCTGTAGAGCGCCCAGCCCCGGAACGAGCCGGTGCCCAGCGGCTTGTGCGCGTCGAGGTTGCCGGTCTGCGCGCCGGCGATGATCGCGATGCGGGCCTTGCCGCCGGACTGCGGCTTGCCGCCCGAAAGGGCCGGGCCGGGCTTGCTGTCGCCGCAGCCCGCAAGCAGGCCGGTGCCGAGCGCGAGGCCGCCCGAAAGCAGCGCTCCCTTCGCGAGGAATGAACGGCGCGACTGGGCTTCGGACACGAATGGCTCTCCTTGCGTGGCTGTGCCGTGAGTGGAGCAAGGGGCATGCCAAGCGGGGATTCGGGCGCTTCGCGGCGGGAAGGGGGCCTCCAGATGACGGAGCCTGCGCGGTTCTCAGCGGAGGGTGTTCGGTTTGGCGCAGGCGAGGCGGGTGCGCTCCGCGTTTTCCTACATCGCCGGGCGCTGCTACCTTCGCGCAGGTTCTTTCACATCGTCGATCCCGCGCCAGCCTCGTCCCATGAGCGATGTTTCCGCGCGCATGTACTTCATCAACCAAACCGCCGGTCGACGAACCTCGCCACCGGTCGCACGATTATATTTCCGTCATCGCAGGAAGCATCGCGGTGATCAGGAACACCCACCGCGGCTGCTGAATTCTCCACAACCGGTGCACCCACCGGGCGCCGATGACGGCGTAATCTCCCACTGGCACGGTTACTGCTTTGCAAGCCTTCACATCAGTGGAGCGCCGCCCATGACCATCGAATTCTTCGCCCGCCTGCCCCTGCACGGGGAAACCCAGTTCATCCCCGGCGACAACCGCAACCGGGGCGACTGGAACCGCCAGCCGCATGCCAGCACCGGCGCGGTCTCGTCCGGTGAAGACGGCGACTTCGCCTATATCGACTACCTCAGCCAGGTCGCCCGCGCCGCCGAGATCAACGGCTTTGCCGGTGCGCTGCTGGTCAATGCCCCGTTCGGCGACGAGCCCTGGATCGTCTCGGCCGCGCTGGCCCGCGAGACGAAGCGCCTACGCTTCGTCGACGCTTTCCACCCCGGCCACTTCAGCCCTTGGCAGGCCACGCAGATGGCGGCCAGCTTCCAGCGCGTCAGCGGCGGCCGCCTCGTCTGGAACGTGATCCAGGGCGGCTCCGACGGACTGCTGCGTGCCAACGGCGAACCGCTGCCGCACGACGAGCGCTATGCCCGCGCGATCGAATTCCTCGACCTCGTCAAGGGCTTCTGGAACAACGAGAGCTTCCACTACGAAGGCCAATACTACCGGGCCGACGGCGGGGGCCTGCGCGGTCCGCTGGCGCAGGCCCCGATCCCGGTGATTTGCTCGGCGGGCACCTCGGAGGGCGCCAAGGAACTCGCGGCCAAGCACTCCGACTATTACCTCGTCCTCGCGGAATCGCCCGAACACGTCGCCCGCAACATCGCCGACGTGAAGGAACGCGCCGCGAAATACGGCCGCGCCGACCAGATCCGCTTCGGCGTCTCGGTCGACGCCATCGCCCGCGAGACCGACGAACTCGCCTACGCCGAGGCCAAGCGCTTCTTCGACGAGGGCGTGCGGGCCGGGACCGTGAAGGCCGCAGCCGAGCGCTCGGAGCATATGTCCGACACCAACCGCGAGCGGTTCAGGCGCTACAATGGCCGCGAGGTGAACGGCTTCGAAGACCTCTTCGTCGAGCCGCACCTGTGGGGCGGGTTCGGCTGCATCGGCATCCCGCCGGGCTTCGCCTTCGTCGGCAGCTACGAGAATGTCGCCGCCAAGATCCGACAGTTCGCGGACCTCGGCCTCTCGTGGTTCTTCCTCAACGGCTACCCGCACCTCGAGGAAATCTACCGCTTGGGCGAGCATGTCCTTCCCCGCTTCCGGGCGCCGAGGCTGGCATTGGCCGAAGATCAGGCGGTCCCGCTGGTCTCGGGCGGCGGCATCGCAGCGCGCGGTAACGGGTGATGGACAACCTCACCAGGCGCGCGCTGATCGGTGGCGCAGCGGGCGCGGGATTGCTGCTCGCAGGTTGCGGCAGCCGCAGCGAAGGGACGAGCGAGGCTCCCAAGCAGCCCCGGCGGGGCGGCCGGCTGCGGCTCGGCATCATCGACGGCGAGCGGTCGGGCAACCTCGATGCCCACAAGCCGCTCGGCACCGGCAGCACGATCCGCGGTTTCGCGATGTACGACAAGCTCTGGGAGTGGAGCGACGACATGCTCCCCACGCTGGCGCTGGCGGAATCGGTCGAGCCCAACGCCAATGCCAGCGCCTGGGACATCCGCCTGAAACCGAGCCTCGAGTTCCACAACGGCAAGACGATCACTGCCGACGACGTGCTGTTCTCGATCCGGCGCATCACCGATCCCAAGCTCGCCTCGCCCTACGGTGCGCTGGTCTCACCGGTCGACCGGGACGCGGTTAAGAAGCTCGACGAGAGGACCGTGCGCATCCCGATCCGCGAAAGTCACGGCTTCGTCGCGCTGCCCGAGACCTGGACCAACTTCGGCGGGATCGTACCCTCCGACTACGATCCCGTCACCAACCCGGTCGGCGCCGGGCCTTATAAAGTCGACAAGTTCGAGCCCGGCCAGCGCGCCACCTTCAAGCGCTTCGACAACTACTACAAGCCGGGCAGGCCTTACCCCGACGAACTGGAGATCATCGAGTTCAAGGACCAGACCGCGCGCATCGGCGCGCTGCTGGCGGGACAGATCGACCTCGCCAACGCGATCCTGCCCGAGCAGGCAGGGCTGATCCGCCGCGATGCCCGCGCGCGCATCCTCACCTCGCAGACCAACGGCTGGCAGTCGTTCGACATGAACACCAAGGAAGGCCCCTTCGCCGACGTGCGGGTGCGTCAGGCTTTCCGCCTCCTCGTCGACCGGGAGGAACTGGTCCGCCGGGCGCTGCAGGGGGAAGGGCGCATCGCCAACGACCTGTACGCGCCGCAGGACCCCACGTTCGACAAGGCCATCGCCCAGCGCCGGCAGGACATCGACGAGGCGCGCAGCTTGCTCAAGCAGGCAGGCCATGAGGGGCTGCGAACCGAACTGGTGGTCGGCCCGGCGAACGTGGCGGCGGCGCTGGTACTGAGCGAGCAGGCCAAGCGCGCAGGCGTGGACGTTCGGCTGCGGCAGGTCGATGCTGCGACCTTCGCGGGGCCTGCGAGGCGAAGCTGGGAGATCAGCACCGGTGGCACGCTGGGCGTACCCTGGCTTTCCACCGCGCTGCACATCGACGCGCCGAGCGCGGTGTCGAACAAGACCAACTTCGCCGACCCGCGCTTCGCCACCCTGTTTGGCGAAGCGCTGGCCCAACCGGACCTCGCCGCCCGCGCGCAGCTGGTCCATGAGATGCAGCGCATCCAGCACGACAGCGGCGGCCTGCTGATCTGGGGCTTCGCCAATACGCTTGACGGCGTGGGCCCCCGCGTGGGGGGTATCGCAGCGGAGCGCTCGCACTTTCCGACATGGCGGTTCGACCGGATGTGGGTCTGAGCACATCGGCGCAGCGACGTGCGGGCGTGCTGTTGAAATATCATCACGCAGCCTCGCCGCCACCGTTCAAATCGGCTGTCCTGCGCGGTTGGCACGGCCTTTGCTCTTACGACCGGGACCACGGAGTTCCAATGACCGACAACGTCCACACCATCGGCGAAACCGCAAGGCCGGAGCGGCTCGACCATATCCTGTTCACCCGCTGCCCTGTGCCGACCGCCTCGGGCATCGCCCACTCGCTCGGCTGGCTGGGCGAGGAGTTCGCGCGCGATGGACTGCGCGTCGAGGCGCTGCAGGACAAGCCGCGCGCACAGCGCCTGCATCACAACGAGCACGACATCCCCGGCCTGTTCCGCGAGGGCGGCAACATTCCCGCGCTCGCCGCCAAGGCCAAGGGCGCGCCGACGCGCGTGGTCGGCCTCACCTGGATCGACGAGTGGCAGGCAATCCTCGTCCGCCGCGAGACCGGCCCGATCGCGCCCGCGCAGCTCAAGGGCCTGCGCATCGCCCTGCCGGCCTGGCGCGATACGCGCGGCGGCAGCATCGCGCGGGGCATGTCGCTGGCGGGCATCAAGGGTGCGCTGGGCATTGCCGGCCTGGTGCTTGAGGACGTGACGTTCGTCGATGTCGCCCTCGCGCCGCTTTCCGAGGATTCCGGCGTGAACCTCGCCCACATGTGGTCGGGCATCGATGCGCTCGCCGCGGGCAAGGTCGACGCGGTCTACGTCAAGGGCGCCTCGGCAGTGGACGCGGCCAAGCGGGCCGACGTCGTGGTGGGCATCGATCTCGATTCCTACCCCAGCCGCCTGACGCGGGTGAACAACGGCACCCCCCGCCCGATCACGGTCAACCAGGACCTGCTCGACAATCATTTCGACCTCGTCGTGCTGTTCCTGGAGCAGACTTTGCGCGCCGCCGACTGGGCCGCGCACAACCTGCCGGCGCTGCGCGAAATCCTCCAGAAGGAGACCCACGCCGGTGCCGCCGGGGTCGAGGCCGCCTACCGCAACAACTTCCACCGCTCGCTCCACCCCGACCTGTCCGACGAGCGCATCGCACTGCTCAAGCGGCAGGCGAGCTTCCTGTGGTTGCACGGCTTCCTAGAACACAGCGTCGACATCGATGGCTGGATCGACCGCCGACCGCTCGAAGCTGCTCTCGAACGCCGCGCTGCCCAGACGCGCGCCGCCTGAACCTTCTGAGGAGAATGACCATGGCCGCTGTAATCCAGACCCCTGCCGAAGACCTGAACTCGACGGTCCTCGACTTCGCGAATGACGTCGCCCGCCAGGCCGCCGAAATCTTCCGCGCCTACCGCGAGACCGCCACCATCACCGCCAATGGCACTGTCGGCTTCATCGAGCGCGTGCCCGGCGAGGACAAGATCGTCTCGGTCAACCTGCCGCACCCGTTCGACCGCAGCATCTACAGCAACGAGCCGCTGAACTTCACAGTCACCGGGCTCGACGGCACCGCGTACAAAGGCCGCGCCAACGGGCGCTACCTCAAGGTGTTCAACGCGAACCCGACCGTTACCTCGCTCAGCCACGTCCACTCGCCCTACCTCGGCGCGTGGGCGCAGACGCACCGCACGCTGCCGATCAGCTACGTGCCGGTGCAGCGCTTCCACCTCGCCCGCGAGCTGCCGGTCTACATCGACCGCCGCCAGGACGAGGCCGAGTTCATCAACGAAAAGCTGGCCGAGAACCCCTTCACCCCCGCGATCATCGAAGCCAACGGCGGCGCCACCGTATGGGGCTGGAAGGGCCTGCGCGATCTGGCCGAGTTCATCCTCCTGCTGGAGGAGGGCGCGCAGATCCAGATCCAGGCTCAGGCGCTCGGCGGCTCGCGCACGTACGGTCCCGGCGTGCTGCGCCAGCAGTGGAAGATGTCCAAGCGCTACGACGAGGCTCGCGGCCTCGGCCTGCTGCCCATTACCGACCTCGACTGATCCGGGAGCCAGACCGATGACGCGTCCCTTGAAGCTGCTGTGGTATCTCACCGCCCCAGACGGCCCCTATCCCTGGGCCGAGGAAGGGCGCTGGCAGACCGGTTTCGACCACCTCGAACAGCTTGCCAGGACCATCGACAAGCTGGGCTTCTACGGGGCGCTCCTGGGTTCCAGCGCGTTCGAGAGCCTTGCCGTCGCTGCCGCGATGATTCCGGCGACGGAGCGGATGAAGTTCCTCGTCGCGCAGCATCCCGGCGAACTGTCGGCTGCGGTGCTGGCCAAGTACGCGCAGACTTTCGACCACTTCTCGAACGGGCGGCTGCTGTTCAACGTCGTCAACGGCAACGACGCCGGCCTGGCCGCGCTGGGCGTCCATTACCCGCACGACGAGCGCTACGACTTCAGCTTCGAATACTGGGATGCCTTCCGCAAGGTCTACGGCGGCGACCGCAGCGGCTACGACGGCCAGTTCGTCAAGCTCGCGCCGCGCGGCGAGGGCGGCGCGCCGATGAGCGTGTGGTCGGGGCCCTACCAGCCCGCCGGCGTACCGCTGTGGGGCGCAGGCACTTCGGGGCCGGGCGTCGCCCATTCGGTCAAGCTGCTCGACGTCTACCTGAGCTTCGCCAACACCCCGCCGCTGCTGGGCGACAAGTTCCGCCGCGTCGGCGCGGAGGCCGCGAAGATCGGCCGCACGCTGGAATACGGCACCCGCCTTCAAATCATCGTGCGCGAAACCGAGGAAGAGGCTTGGGCCCATGCCGACTGGCTGCTCCAGCGCTCCTCGGTCGAACACGCCGAACGTTCGATCCGGATGCGCCTGCCGACCGGCGAGACGCTAGAGACCTACCGCAGCCCCGACGCGCAGGTGCAGCGCAATATCGATATCGTCAAATCAGGCCGCCTGCCGAGCGCCCGCGATCTCGAGGTCTATCCCAACGTCTGGGTCGGGCCGGCGTGGTTTGGCTTCGACATCATGGGGCCGGCGGCGGGCACAACGCTGGTCGGCTCGGCCGAGAACGTCGCCGCTCGACTGCGCGAATATGCGGAGCAGGGTGTCGGCGCCTTCATCCTCTCGGGCTTCCCGCTGATCGCCGAGGCGCACCGCGTCGCCGAGCTGCTGTTCCCGCTGCTCGACCTCGACCACGGCTTCGACGTCCCGTCGCTGCGCGTCGGCCCGCCTCGCACGGAAAAGTCATTGCAGCCGGTGCCCGAGACGGTGCCTGCCTGAAAGGGCTCCCCGAACCGATTGCAGCGGCAAGGATGCAAGATGGCGACGATCTATTCCGAGCAGACCCCGCGGGCGGTAAGCCCCTCGCAGACTGACGACACCGTCGCCCATAATGCAGGTGCGCCGGGCAGCGAGGGTTTCGCGCTGCCGTCGTGGCTGCCGTGGCTGGGAGGACGCGTCCTTTCGGGATTGGCAACTGCCTTCGTGATCTCGGTGCTTGTCTTCGCGGCGACACAGGCGCTGCCGTCCGATCCGGCGCGGGTCATCCTCGGCCCCGACGCGACGGAAGACAGCATCCGCGTTCTCCAGCAGCAACTCGGGCTCGACCAGCCGATCCTCGTCCAATACGGCCGGTGGGCGGCGCGGGCGATGACGGGCGAGTTCGGCGTTTCGCTCGATTCCAACGTGCCTGCCGGACAGATCGTGGCCGACCGCTTCGGAAACTCGGCGGCGCTGATGGCGATCGTCCTCGTCCTGGCAGTTCCGATCGCCTTCCTCGGCGGCGTGGCGCTGGCCATCCGCCGCGACAGCCGGATCGACAGCTGGACGATGAACGCGGTGATCCTGTTCAAGGCGCTGCCGGGCTTCGTTCTCGCGATCGGCCTGATCCTGCTGTTCTCGACGACGGTATTCCCGATCCTGCCGGCGGTGTCGCTGATCGATCCGGCGATCTCGCCGTTCCTGCAGCCGTTGTATCTTGTGCTGCCAGCGCTGACGTTGATCCTGACCGTCGCGCCGTTCCTGCTGCGGCTGGTGCGCTCTGCGATGATCGAGACGCTGGAGGCGGATTACGTCGCGGCCGCCCGGCTGCGCGGCATTCCGGAGCGCCGCGTGGTCTGGGGCCATGCCGTGCCGAACGCGCTGGTCCCGGTGATCCAGGGCATCGCGCTGACGAGCCGGATGCTGCTGGGCGGGGGGCTGATCGTCGAGGTGGTGTTCAGCTATCCCGGCATCGGCAACGCGCTCAACGCCGCGATCGAGCTGCGCGACGTGCCGGTGATCCAGGTGATCACCCTGACCATGGCGGTCGGCGTTGTGTTCATCAATTTGCTGGCCGATGTCGCGACAGTCTTGGTAACGCCCAAGCTGCGTACCTCCTCGCGGCCGCGACTGCGCGCCGGTACGCGCGCGAAACTCAAGCTGAAGGCGGGCGGAGTATGAGTTCCGGACTTTCGACCTTGCGCCGGGGCCCGCAGGCGCGGCTGGGCTTCGCCTTTGCCGCCACGGTGCTGGTCGTGGCGCTGCTCGGCCCGCTGGCGGCGCCGCAGTCGCCGCTGGGGCTGGTCGGGCCGACGTACGGGCTGCCCGGCGAGGGCACGCTGCTGGGCTACGACTACCTCGGCCGCGACGTCTGGTCGCGCCTGCTCCACGGCGGCCGCTCGGTGCTGTGGATGAGCTTCGCCGCCTCGGTGATCGCGCTGGCCGCAGGTGCGGTCATCGGCATCGCGGCCGGGCTTTCGAAACGCTGGATCGACCATGCGGTCGTCTGGGGAACCGACGTGCTGCTCGCCTTCCCAGACCTGATCCTGGTGCTGCTGGTCGTCTCGATGCTGGGGCGCGAGCCTTGGCTGATCGTTCTGACGGTGGCGATCTCGTTCGTGCCTGGCGTGATCCGGCTGGCGCGCGGCGTCACGCTCGGCGTGGTCTCGCAGGAGTACGTCGAGGCGGCGAAGCTGATGGGCTACCCGTGGTGGCGCATCGTCCTGCTGGAAATCCTGCCCAACATCTCGACGCCGCTGCTGGTGCATCTGGGCATCATGCTCACCTGGGCGATCGGGATGCTCTCGGGCTTGAGTTTCCTGGGCTATGGCGTGGCACCGCCCGCCGCCGACTGGGGCCTGATGATCAACGAGAACCGCGCGGGCCTGATGATCCAGCCCTGGGCGGTGCTTGCCCCGATCGCGATGATCGGGGTGTTCGCGCTCGGCACCAACCTGCTCGCCGAGAGCGTCTCGCGCGCAGGTTCGCGCATTGCGGTGCGCAAGGGCGTGAAGTCGCGGGCGCGGACCCTGATGCGCGGCAACAAGCGCCGCCTGCGGGAGAGCCAGTCATGAGCGTCGTGCCGTTCGTCAATGCGGTGCTCCAGGTTCGCGACCTCTCCGTTACCCTCGGAGACGGGCCAAAGATCGTCGGCGACATCAGCTTCTCCGTCTTCCCCGGCGAGATCCTCGGCGTCGTGGGAGAGAGCGGCTCGGGCAAGACCAGCATCGCGACCGCGCTTCTGGGTGACGCGCGCGCCGGTGCGGTGATCGCATGCGGCTCGGTCTTCGTCGACGGGCGCGACATCCTCGCACTGGACGAGGCCGAGCGCCACACAATGCGCGGCTCGGTCGTCTCGCACGTCGCGCAGGACCCGGCGCTGGCGCTCAATCCGATGCGGCGCATCGGCTCGCTTCTGGAAGAAGTGCTGCGCGTCCACCTGCCGGCGCTCGGCAAGGCGGGCCGGCAGGCCCGCATCGCCGAGGCGGCGGCCGATGTCGGCCTGCCTGCCACCTCCGAATTCCTGCGCCGCTTCCCGCACCAGCTATCGGGCGGCCAGCAGCAGCGCGTGCTTCTGGCGCTCGCGGTGCTGCTGCGGCCCCAGCTTATCGTCCTCGACGAGCCGACCACCGCGCTCGACGTGACCACGCAGGCCCGGGTGCTGGCCACGTTGCGGGACCTGTGCCGCGACCGGGGCATCGGCGCCGTCTATGTGTCGCACGATCTCGCTGTCGTACGCGAACTGGTCGACCGGGTCGTCGTGCTCTACGCCGGGCACATCGTCGAAAGCGGTTCGCGCGACCACCTTTTCGAAAGCCCCGCGCATCCTTACACGCGCGGCCTGCTCGACGCCGTGCCCGACATCTCCGGACGGCATGCCGTCCGCCCGATCGGCGGCCATGCGCCGGCCCTTCAGGACCGGCCCGAGGGGTGCGCCTTTGCGCCGCGCTGTTCGCTGCGCAGCGCCAGTTGCGCCGTGCGGCCACCCTTGCGTGAGTTCGGCGAGCGGCGCCTCGTCGCCTGCCACCACCCAGTTCGCGGCAAGCGCGAGGACGTCCCGGCCACCTTCCGTGCGCCCGCTTTCGCGGAGCAGCGAGCGCTGGCCGTGCTGGGCGGCGTTTCAGCCAGCTACGGCGCCAACCAGGTGCTGTTCGACGTCGATCTTTCACTGCCCAAGGGCTACTGCACGGCGCTGGTGGGCGAGAGCGGCTCGGGCAAGACCACCTTCTCGCGCGCATTGGTCGGCGCGGTGGAGGATGTCGAAGGGACTTTCGAATACGACGGGCGGCTCGTCCCGCTGTCCGGCAACCGCGACATCGACCTGCGGCGGCGCATCCAATACATCTTCCAGAACCCGTTCCGCGCGCTCAACCCGCGCCAGACGGTGGGGCAGATCCTGCGCACCGCGGCGTTGCACTTCTTCCCCATCCGCTCGGCCGACGCCGACCGCGAGGTCGCCGCGGTGCTCGAACGGGTCGCGCTGGCACCGGAACTGGCGCCGCGCTACCCGCGTGATCTGTCGGGCGGCGAGCGGCAGCGGGTCGCCATCGCGCGCGCGCTGATCTGCAAGCCAGAGTTGCTGATCTGCGACGAGATCACATCCGCGCTCGACGTCTCAGTGCAGGCCGCAATCATCGACCTGCTGCGCCAGCTCCAGCGCGAGTTCGGCCTGACGATCCTGTTCGTGACCCACGACCTCGGCGTCGTGCGCGCAGTGGCTGATTGCGTGGCGGTTCTCCAGCATGGCCGGATCGTCGAGCATGGCCCGGTCGATCGGCTGCTGGACCAGCCGGAGCATTCCTACACCCGGGCGCTAGTGGCGGATTCACCGCGACTTCGCGAGACGGTCGCGTGAGTTCGGAAAGGGTATAAAGGTGAGCTATCCGGGCGTGTAGGATTCCCAAGTGTTTTAGTAGACAAGACGTGGTAGGGTATTCGCAGCAAGTGGAAGCGGACTACCGCACTGGCTTGAAAGCTAGGGGCGTTAAGCACGGGGAGCTTTCGACATGCGCGACACAATCCTGAAATTCGAGGTCTCCGCACTGGCCATCCGGGCGCGGACCTTCATCTTCTCCGATCCCCGCTCGAAGGCGCTGTTGCCGTTAATTGAGCGCACGGCCCCGAGCGATGCGACCGTCATGATCACGGGTGAAACGGGGACCGGCAAGGAACTCGTGGCGCGCTACGTCCACCAGCAGAGCGCGCGGGCCGACCGGCCGTTCGTGGCCGTCAATTGCGGCGCATTCTCCGAAACCCTGATTGAGAGCGAACTGTTCGGGCACGAGCGGGGTGCCTTCACCGGGGCCACCAATGCAAAGGAGGGATGGTTCGAGGCTGCCAACGGCGGCACCCTCTTCCTCGACGAGGTGGGCGACCTGCCCCATTCGCTGCAGGTCAAACTGCTGCGCGTGTTGCAGGAGCGCGAAGTCGTGCGGATCGGGGCGCGGCGACCGGTTAGCCTGGACTTCCGCCTGATCGCTGCCACCAACGTCGACCTGCGCGCGGCGGTAGAGGCCGGCAAGTTTCGCGAGGATCTGTTCTACCGCCTCGGGGTGGTGACCCTGCCGCTGCTGCCCTTGCGCGAACGGCGCGCGGACATCCTACCGCTGGCGCGCCATTTCTTGGGCGTCTACGCGGAAAAGTCCGGCTCTGCCGCGATTGCGCTGAGCCCCGACGCCGAGGACGTCGTGTTTCACCATGCCTGGCCCGGCAACATCCGGGAACTGGAGAACGTCATCCAGCGCGCGACGCTGATGGCGCCGGGCAAGTTCATCGAGCCCGAGCATCTGGGCCTGCCCACGCCCCAGGCGCGTAGCGGATTGCCGGAGAGCGCGCCCACGCTGGCCGGTGCCACCGAGAGCCTCGATCAAATCCGCGCCACGGTGTCGCAGCTGATCGGCTTCGGCGAGCCCGAATTGCTGGACCGCCTGATCGATCTGGCGGTGCGCGAGGCCTATGCGCTGTCGAATGAGAACCAGGTGCGCACAGCGCAGGCGCTGGGCGTCACTCGCAACGTGATACGCACCTATCTCAAGAACGCCGGACTGATCGGCGACTAGGGGCGTCAAATCCTCCCCATCGCCTGCGGCGACAGGGAGGACTTGTCTCTCATACCGTTGCGGCAGCGCGCTCCCGCAGACGGGCCTGCGCCGCTTCAAGCGGCCGGCGGTCGACCCAGTCCGCGAGGTCGAAATCGCGGTCGAGGAGATTGTGGACGTACATGAAGGTCTTCTGCTGCTCGAACAGCGCGAGCCGTTCGTCGGACAGGTCCGGGTGGAGATCGGCCAGCGTCTCGTCGGAATAGGCGCGCGCCACGCTGTCGGCCTCGGCGCGGGTTTCGCCGCCCAGCACCTCGCGGACCCTGGCCTGGTTGGTGCCCGCCCAGTCGGCGGCGGCCAGCGTGCGCTCGAGGAAGCGGACGACGAGGTCGAAGTGGTTGTCGAGCAGATCCTGGTGGACGGTGATCGGCCGGGGCGTTCCGTTGTTCACGCGCCAGCGGCGATCGGGCAGGGCATCGAGATCGATGCCAACCTCGAGACCGAGGCGCTTCGCCGCATCGATGGCAGACGCGCCCTTGACGTAGGCGGCGTCGACCCGGCCCTCTACGAGATCGGGCAGGCCGGTCCACAACGACTGGAGCTGCGTGCGATCGTCGCCATCGGTCTGGCGCTGCTGGCCGACTTCCACGAAATGCACGTCGTCGAACGTCAGCCCCGCATAGGCGAGTGCGCCCTTGATCCCGTGCAGGCTCATGCCGCGCGCGATGCTGGAGCCACGCACGTGCGCGGCGTCGGGCTTCTCGGTCCAGCCGGGCAGGGCGAGGCGCTTGCCCTTGAGGTCTTCGGGGCGACTGATGCCCGAGCCGGGACGGACGAGGATCGCCTGCGCCTCGTCCGTCCAGGTCAGGCCGATCAGCCGGCTCGGCGCGCCCTGCGCCCGCGCTGCGATGGCCAGCAGGTTGCCGCCTTCACGGATGAGGGAGGTAAGCTGGTGGTCGTAGTGGTGGCGGCCCAGCTCGCGATTGTCCTGCAGCGTTGCAATCTTGATCCCGTCGGGCGCGAACTCCGCGTCCAGCCAGCCCAGCCTGTAGGCGAGGCCGGTGGCGGTCGGGACCGGGCAGCGGGTGAACCAGATCGTATCGATGGCGTCAGTCATTGATGGCCTCCTTGCGGCTCGTGGAAATTACCAGCGGTAGGTGAGGGTGGCGGAGTAGAAGCCGCCGAGCGGGTTGACCGGGCTGTCCTGCACGTAGGCGACCGAGGAGAATGGCCAGCGTGAGGTCGCGTTCTTCGGCACCTGCGCGGGCTTGGTGTCGAACAGGTTATTGACGTTGATGCGCAGGTCCAGCTTCTCGGTGAACTCGTAGCCGGCCTCGAGATCGGCGATGAAGATCTTGCCGACGTCGACCAACTCGATCGTGTTCGGCCCGGTCGGATGGGTGAGCGTGTAGGAGCGGTTGATCTTGCCGTAGTAGGTGCCCCGCAGGCCCGCCGAGAACGGACCCGACTTCCAGTTCAGCGAGCCGATGCCCTTCAGGCGCGGCGCGCGGTAGAGGATCTGCGCCTGGGTGGCGGTGGAGATCAGCACGATGTTGAACCGTTGCAGGACCGCAGGGGTATCGGCGATGTCGAGGAACTTGGTCTTGTTGTAGTTGCCGGCCAGGCTCCAGCCGATCTCGCCGGCACCAAGGTCGAACTTGCCGTCGAGCACCACGTCGACACCGCGCGTGCGGGTGGTGCCGGCGTTGATGAGATACGAGATGCTGTCGTCGGGGCCGAACCGGGGAGAGGCCCCGCGCACCAGGACGCCCGACCCGGGATGGGTGGACTCCCGGAACGCGCCGATCTGCGAGATGCGGTCCTTGACCTTGACCTGATAGACATCGACCGAAAGGTTCACGTTGGCCACTGGCTGGGCCACGAATCCCAGGCTGAAGTTCGTCGAGCGTTCCGGTTTCAGCTGCTGCGCGCCCAGCGCCTGGGCTTCGGGCGAACTGACCGAGAGGATGTGATTGGTCTGGTTCACGGTAACGCCGGTCTGGCGGAAGGTAAGTGCGGCGAGCGCGGGCGCTTGGAAACCCGTGCTCGCGGTGCCGCGCACGGCGAGGCCCGGCACGAACTCGTACCGACCGGACACGCGGCCGGTGAGGACGTCGCCAGCGCGTTGGTAGCGTTCGTACCGGGCGGCGAGGTCTAGCGTGACGCCTTCGCTCGGGCGCAGGGAAAGCCCGGCGTAGAGCGCGTAGGAATTGCGATCATCACTTGCCGCGTCCTCGGGGCGCACGCCGGTATCGGCCTGCGATCCGGAGTCCGACAGCGATATCGGCTTGCCTGCGTTCGGGCCGTCGAGGATCGGCTGGCCGCCGTAGCCCCACGACTGTTCCTCGCCGGCGGTGCGGCGGTAGGTCTCGCGGCGGAACTCGGCGCCCAGCGACCAGTCGGTGCCGAAGCCGAACAGGCCTTCCTCGGTGCTCTTGCGCAGATCCAGGTTGGTGTTCCACGAGGAGTAGCGATAATTGCCGAGGAAGAAGTCGGTCTTGCTGTTCAGGCCATAGCTCGGGCTGATGGAGTCGTAGACGCAAGTGTCGATGTCGTCTTGGCCGTAGCCGTTCGAGAGATCCCAGTTCCAGCCGCCGCCGATCTCGCCGCGCAGGCCGAGCAGCGCGGAAAAGTTGTTCTCGACGATGCCGCTGTACGGGGTGAAGCCGTCGGGCCAGATCGCGCGCACGTTCTGGTCGCGCGAGGCGAAGCGGAAGTGCTGCGGCGAGCGGCCTTTGCGGTGCGTGTAGTCGCCAAAGCCGTAGAGTTCGATCGCGTCGCCCAGCGGGACGCCCAGATCGGCGGTGAAGGAGGCGACCTGTGCGCGGGGCACGCCGCCTGCAGCGCCGAAGATCTTGCGGCGGTCGGTCGTCGTCTCGCGCGGATCGGGCGTGGCGCCCGCGGGAAGGCTGGGCGCGGTCGAGGGATTGCCGCCGGGAAGGATCTGCTGGCCCGCGGCGTTGCGCGGGAAGTAGAACAGGATATTGTCGGGCACGTCGCCATCGCCGAACAGCGCCTTCTGGTCGATATACTGGCCCGAGACGTAGAGGTGCCCGCCGTCGCCGACGCCGACGCCGGCACCCGCGTTGTATTGCTGCACCCAGCCGCCGCCCTGGTAGTATTGCCCGACACGCGCGCTGACTTCGCCGCCCTCGGACGACTTGCGGGTGATGACGTTGATGACGCCCGCGATCGCATCCGAACCGTAGATCGCCGATGCGCCGTCTCGCAGGACTTCGACCCGGTCGATGGTGCCCAGCGGAATGAGGCCGAGGTCGACTGCCGCGACACCCACGTCGTTGACCCCGAGGCGTGCGGTGACATGGCGGCGCTTGCCGTTGATGAGGACCAGCGTGTGGCCGCTGCTGAGGCCGCGAAGCTGCCCCGCCCGGATGAAAGTGTTGATGCCGTAACTTGGCATGTTGGGTACGTTGAAGGACGGCAAGGTGTCGTTCAGTGCCTGCAGGAGGCTGGCCTGGTTCGCTTGCTGCAATGTCTCCGCCGGCAGCACGTCGATCGGTGCAGGGCTATTCTGGACGGTGCGGCCGGCGCTGCGAGCGCCGGTGACGACGATGTTGTTCGCGGCATCAGCCTCTCCCGGGTCAGCCACCGTGGCGTCGTCCGCCCACGCGAGCGCCGGTGTGAGAAAGGCGATGGCCGCCACCCCCAGTGCTAGACTTTTCTTGAAGTGCATGTGCCGATTGCTCCGAAACCGCTGGTTTTTCTGTGCTGGCGGTTCGCGCAGTGGAGATACGAAGTTCACTCCACTGCGCGGTTTGCCCCCGCAGTCACGGACGTTGCAAGGTACGGGCCAAATCGGAGCGGGGTATGAATATCCCAGGGTATTCTGGAATTTCGCGCGGGTTCAAGAGTAGGCGGGAGGAGTTACTGCGCCCTATTCAACATTATAAAATGAATAATGGTGCGATATGTGCAGATCGAATTTTTCGATGTTGAATTGGAAAGGCGGCACGTACCTCGTGCACACCGTATATAGATGGATTTATGGAAACAATTCGGAAATGAATGCTGCAGTGTGCAGGTCAGCCCTTGAGTCTCGATTCGTGGTTCAGCCTGCGGCGACCGTCACAGTCTGTGCCCCCGCACCTTGGGGCAGTGCGCCGCTCTGGCGTTCGTAGGCTTCATAGAGCCGGGCATAAGCGCCGCCGAGATCGGTAAGCTCGATGTGGCTGCCCAGTTCGATGACCTGCCCGTCGCGGACCACGGCGATGCGATCGGCATCGCGGATGGTGGCAAGGCGATGGGCGATGACGATCGCGGTGCGGCCTTCGCACAGGCGGCGCAGCGCGCGCTGGATCATCCGCTCGGTATGGACATCGACCGCCGAGGTCGCCTCGTCGAGTACCAGCACGGCTGGGTCGGTCAGGTAGGCGCGCGCCAGGCAGACGAGCTGGCGCTGGCCGTGGCTCAGGTTCGCGCCCAGCGGGCCGACCTGCGTATGATAGCCATGCGCCAGCCGCCGCAGAACCTCATCGGCGTCGAGCGCGCGCGCGGCCTCGATCAGTTCCTCGTCGTCCGCTTCGGGCCGGGCCTGGCGCAGGTTGTCGAGCACGGTGCCGCTGAACAGCACGTTGTCCTGCAGCACGACGCCCACCTGTCGGCGCAGGTCGGACTGGCGCATGTGCTTCACGTCGATCCCGTCGATCAGCACTGCCCCGGTCTGCGCCTCGTAGAAGCGCGTCAGGAGCTGCACGAGCGTGCTCTTGCCATGCCCCGTGGCGCCGACCACGGCCACGACTTCACCCGCATGGATGTGCAGCGAAAGGTCGTGGAGGACCTGAGGCAGTACGCCTGGCGCATAGGAGAAGCCGACCGAGCGGAACTCCACGTCGCCGCGCAGGGCGTAGACAGGAACGGGTTCCTCAATGTCGTTGATCTCGGGCCGGGTGTCGAGCAGCAGGAACACTCGCTGCGCCGAGGCCGAGCCGGAGGCGTAGCGTTCGAACAGGTCGTTGAGGTCCTGCAGCGGACCGAGGAACAGCATGACGTAGAACAGGCTCTGCGCCAGCTGGCCTAGCGTGATCTCGCCCTGGAGCAGCCCATAGCTGCCGACCAGCAGGATCATCGCCATGCCCGCCGCGTTGAGCAAGCCGCTGAGCGGGGCGAACCAGCCCGAGCGCATGTTGCCTCGCACGAGGGCGCTGTCGAAGTCGGTGAGCAGTTCGCGGTAGCGGCGCTTGTTGGGCTCCTCGCGCACGAGCTGCTGGATCATGCGCACACCGGAGACGGTCTCGACTAGGTGAGAGGTGAAGCGGCTGCGGTTTTCGGCGACGACGGCCCAGCTCTTCTGCGACACGCGCTTGAACAGCCAGGTGCCGACGATGAGGAACGGCACCACGCTCGCCAGCGCCATCAGCAGCAGCGGCGACATGATCCACAGCATCAGCGCCGCCCCGCCGAAGCGCAGTATCGCCGAGAGCATTTCGGGCGGCCCCTGCACCAGCAGGGCTTCCAGCGCATCGACGTCGCGGTCGGCGCGGGAAAGGATACGGCCCGCCTTGGTCCGGTCGAAGTAACCGACGCTGAGCGCCTGGATGTGTTCGAAGATGCGGATGCGCAGATCGTTCAGCACCCGCAGCGCGGCGGCTCCGGCGAGATAGCTGGAGATACCGGCGAAGACGAAGCGGGCGAGCCAGGTGATCGCGAGCCCGACGCTCAGCCAGGCGAGCAGGCGCTCGTCCAGTGTCCAGCCGTTCGCGCCCTTGACTAGCCCATGGTCGAGAAGTTGCCCGACGAACCACGGCCGCGCGAAGACGACGCAGACGAGTAGTGTCTCCAATGCGAAGACGGCGGCCACATGTCGGCGGACGGGGCGGAGCAGAGGGACCAGCCGCCCGAACATGCCGCGATCCAGCGCATGTCGCGCCAGCATTTCCTCGATTTCGATGTCGCTGAGGACGCGCTTGTTGTCAGGCGGCGGCACGGTCATCGATCCCCAATAGGTCGCGGTAGAGCGGGTCGGACAGGAGGTCCTCGTGGGCGCCGCTGGCGACGATGCGGCCACCCGCCAGCACCACCGTGCGGTCCGCGAGAAGCACGGACGAAAGCTTGCTGGTGACTAGCAGCACCGTCATGCGGCCACCGTGTCCTCCCCGCAGCCCCCTTATGTTGTGCAGCACGGTGCGCTCGGTGACGGCGTCGAGCGCGCTGGTGGCGTCGTCGAGCACGAGCACGTCGGGCGCGGCGATCAGGGCGCGTGCCAGGCACAGGCGCTGGCGCTGGCCGCCCGAGAGCGTGACGCCGCGGTCGCCGATGCGGGTATCGAGGCCCTCCGGCAACCGTGCGAGCAGTTCCTCGGCGCCGGCCAGGCGCAGGGCCTCGACCAGAGCGTCGTCGTCGGCATCGGGCGCGGCGGCGCGCAGGTTGGCGGCGAGGGTGTCGGAGAAGAGGAAGATGTCCTGCGGCACGGCATGGACCCGGCGGCGCAGGTCGGCGAGGTGCAGGTCGCGCACGTCCAGCCAGCCCAGCGTCTCGGAGCCGACCGACACCGCCCCACCGTTCACGTCGGCGAGACGCGGCAGCAGCGAGGCGAGCGAGCTCTTGCCCGAGCCGGTCGAGCCGACCAGCGCAACGATCTGGCCGGGCTCCACGGTCAGGCCGCAATCGTCGAGCACGGCCGTTTCACCGCCGGGCGCCAGCAGGCGCACTGCATCCAGACGAAAGCCGAGCGGGCCATCGGGCAGGGTCCGGGCGCCGCCGACGAGGGCGGGCTCCTCGTCGAGCAGGTCCCAGATTCGCGCGGCGGAGGCGCGGGCGTCGGCGAAGATGCGCATGACGCGGCCCACTGTCTCAACCCTGAACACCAGCGTCGTCGCGATCAGCAGGGCGGAGACGAGTTCGCCCACGCCGAGCACGCCCGCGACCACGAGGTGCGCGCCATAGGCCATGATCCAGACATGGCCGAGCGCGACCACCGCCTGCGGGATCGGAATGCGCGAACTGCACCAGGCGAGGGCGTGGCGGGACTGGTCGAGGAAGAAATGGACGTGGCCGCGGAACTTGCGGATGCGGCCCTGCTCGAGGCGAAACGACTTGATGACGCGCACCCCCCCGATGCCCTCCGACAGGTCCTGGTTCACCTGGTCGTAGGCATCGCTGACGTTGCGGTCGAGCACGACGAGCGTGTCGGTCTGCCGCACGAAGATCCAGAAACCGATCAGCGTCAGGACGAACGGCACCGCACCGAGCGCCCAGTCGTACCAGAACAGCAGCCCCATCGCGGCCGCGACGACGAGCGCGGTCTCCACGGTCTGGCGCCAGAAGGCGACGAGGGCGTCGCGTAGCTTGTCGGCGTCGCGGGTGGTGCGGGTGATCATCTCGCCCATGCCGTGTTCCCAGTGGTAGCCCAGGTGCAGCGTCTGGACTTGCACGAGGATCTTCTCGCGCAGGTTCGAAAGCAGCGACTGGCTGGCCCGGATGCTGCACATGCCCGAGATGTATTGCAGCACCCCGCGTCCTGCAGCAAGGCCGATCAGCAGCGCCGCCCAGTGCCAAGCGACGGAGAGGTCGATGGTGCCGTCCGGCAGGCGTGTCGCCGCCTTGCCGGAGTTCACCGCATCGAGCGCTCGCCCGATCAGCCACTGCTGCAACGCGAGGCTGAGATGGACCACCGTGAACAGCGCCAAGGTCGCGCTGAACAGCACCGGGATCATCCGGTACAGCGCCAGGCTGCGCAGCAGGGGATAGTCGGCAAGCGGAGATCGCACCCGCCGGGGCAGGGGGGTATCTGTCGGCTCCGCGTTGTGCGCGGTCGCTGGATGGGTCTGTGTCATGGGTCCCGGATCAGTTCCCGCTTGATGCGACAGGGCGGCGTACGGCGCCGGCGGAGTATTCGTGCGGAGGCGTGCCGTTCAGGTAGAAGTCGCCGACGTGGTGCAGGCGCCAGCGGATCGGATCGTGCGTCGTATGGACGCGCGCGTCTGCCCAGAAGCGGTCGAGGTTGAACTTGCGATACGACGCGCTCGCGCCCAGCAGGGAGAACATGTCGCTGGAGATGAGCAGCGCGGCCTCGTCGGTCTTGGTGCGCGCGGCGGCGACCGAAAGGATCAGTTCGTCATCGAGTTCGGTAGGGCGGCCCCTGGCGTTGTACGCGTCATAGAGTTCGGCGGCATCGCGCAGCAGCGATTCCGCCACGCGCAGGGCGACCGCGTAGTCGCCGATGCGCTTGATGATGAGCGGTTCCTGCACGGCGCGCTCGACTTCGGCGTCTACCCAGACGTTTGAATGCGTGTTGAGATAGTGGATCGCCGCCTCGAATGCGCCGCGCGCGATGCCGGCGTCGATCGCCGCGTGGTTGATCTGCGCCCAGGTCAGGCCGGTCCGTTCCGGCTTTCCAGGAGCGCCGGTGCCCGGCAGCGTGACCTGCCCGTCGTCGAGGACGAGGTCCACGAAATGCACGCCGCCGCTTACGGAATGGCGCTGGCCGAACGAATGCCAGTCGTCGTCGAGGACTAGCCCGGGGGTGTCGCGGTGGACGATGAAGCCGATCTGGCCTGCGTCTGTCTTCGCGCCCGAGAAGATCCATTCGGCCAGGTAGCTGCCGGTGGCGTAGAACTTGGCGCCGTTGACCACCCATTGCCCTTGGGCGTTGCGGGCGGCGCGGGTCCGAGTGTCGAACTTGTGTTTTCCGCCGACTTCTGCCGCCGCGTGGCCGAGCCGCTTGCCCGCGGCGACGTCGGCGATAATGCGATTGCGCAGGGCGTCGGCCGGACGGCGCAGCAGGCCGCGCAGCATCATGTTGTGGATCTGCACTAGCTGGCCGACGCCGCCGTCCGCCGCCGAGATGATCCGCGTGATCTCGACGATGGTGGCGACGGACGCGTCTAGCCCGCCATTCGCGACCGATAGGGCAACGGCGGTGACGCCGGAGCGCTCGAGAATCGCGGCCTGCTTGTGGGGGATGCGATCGCGCTCTGCGGGATCGGCGGATATGGCGGAGATCAGCGCGGCGGCGCCATGCGCCGCGGCGATGGCGTCGACCTCACTGGCGAGGCGTGAAGGCACTGGCCCGTCACGGTCGAGAAGGTCGGTTGCAGGTTGCGCGCTCATGATGGCGAAGTCTCCCGGGCGGGCGAATTTGTGGCGATGTCGATTTCCTGCTGGCGCAGCCTGGCCGCGCGCCCGTACTCGTCGGGCGGGACGCCGTTCAGATAGTAGTTGCCGACATGGTAGATGCGCCAGCGGATCGGGTCGTGCGTTGTGTGGACCCGCGCGTCGGCCCAGAAGCGTTGCAGGTTCCACTTGTCGAGCGTCGAGTTCGCCCCGGTCAGCGAGAACAGGTCGCTGCCGATGAAGACCGAGGCATCGTCCGACTGAGCGCGGGCGGTAGCGGTGGCGAGGATCAGTTCGTCCTCCAGCGCACGGTTGCCGGGATCGGCCTTGAACCGGTCGAAAGTGCGGGCTGCGTAGCGCAGCGCCGATTCCGCCGCGCGCACCGCGACGGCGTACTTGCCGATGCGCTTGATCGTGTACTGTTCGTCGGCAGCGTGATCGACGCCCGCCTCCGGCCAGGCGCGCATGTTGTCGCGAATATAGGCCGCCGCCGCGTCGAGGGCGCCGCGCGCGATGCCCGTGTCGATCGCCGCATGGAGGATCTGCGGCCAGGTGAGGCCGGTGCGCGGCATGAAGTCGGGCGAGCCTCCGGCGCCTTTCGCCTGGGGCGCGAAGCGAGGGTCGACGGCGATATTGTCGAAGTTGACGCTGCCGCTCACGGAATGCTGCTGGCCATAGGAGGCCCAGTCGTCCTCAAGGGTTAAGCCGGGAGTATCGCGGTGGAGCAGTACGCCGACCGGGCCATCGTCACTGGTCGCTGAGATCGAAATCCATTCGGCGAGGTAGCACCCCGTAGCGAAGGTCTTGCGGCCGTTGAGCCGCCATACGCCGTCCTCGTCGAGGGTTAGCCGGGTGCCGCCGCCCTTGCCCTTGCCTTTGCCCTCGGCGAGGGCATTGCCGAAGCGCTTGCCGGCGAAGATGTCGGCGATGAGGCGGGCGCGAAACGCGTCGTCCGGCCGCGAGAAGACGCCGCGGATCATCACGTTGTGGATCTGCAGCAGTTGGCCGACGCCGCCGTCCGCCGCCGAGATGATGCGCACGGTCTCTACCACCGTTTCGATCGAAGCGCCGATGCCGCCGAATTCGCGCGGCACGTAGATGCTGGTGACACCGGATGCCGAGAGGATTTCGGCGGCCTCGTGAGGCACGCTGTCGTTGAGCGCGGCGTCCCGGGCGAGGATCGCGATGCGGCTGGCGGCTTCATGCGCGGCGGCGATGGCTTCCGCCTCGCTGGCGAGACGGGGCGGGGTGGTTGTGCTGGTCATTCCAGATGCCCCGATCAGGCCGACTGGAGCACGGGAGATGCGGCCTTCACGGCGGCCTCCTCGCGGCGGCGCACTTCCTCGCGCACGGCGGGGATGATCCAGCGACCATAGTCGACGGCATCGTACAGCGGCTCGTAGCCCCGGTTGAGGAAGGTGGTGACGCCGATGTCGTAGTAGTCGAGCAGCGCCTCGACGATCTGCTCCGGCGTGCCAACGAGCGAAGTCGAATCGTGGGTGGCGCCGACGGCGGTCGCGGTGCCGAACCACAGGCACTTGTCGTGGCGCTCACCGCGTTCTGCAGCGGCGAGCAGGCGCTTGGTGCCGGTGCCCTGCACACCGTGGAACAGCGGATTTGGAGCGGCATTGCGGCGGTTGCTGGCGAGTTGTTCGGTAATCGAGTGGGCGCGTTCCCACGCCTGCGCCTCGGTCTTGCCGACGATGAGACGGACCGAGAGGCTGACGCGCGGGGTAGGCTTGCCGATGGCGGCGGCAGCGGCGTGGAGCTTGGCAATCTGCTCCTTCACATCCGAAATCGGTTCGGCCCAGAGCGCGTAGAGGTCACAGTGCCGCGCGGCGACATGGTATGCCGCGTCCGACGATCCTCCGAACGAAACGGGCGGATGCGGCTGCTGGAATGGCTTGACGGGCGAGAAGACGTTCCTGAGCTGGTAGTACTTGCCCTCGTGGTCGAACGGCGCGTCCGATGTCCATGCGCGGATCAGCACGTCGAGGTATTCGCTGGTGCGGGCGTAGCGTTCGTCCTTGTCGGTGACGAAATCGCCGTGGCCGGGCTCGGCGGTGATGCCGGTGATGGCGTGGACGCGGATACGCCCCTTGGTGACATGGTCGAGCGCGGCGAGCGACTTGGCGCCCTGCAGCGGGGTCAGCGGGCCGGGCCGGAAGGGGATCATGAAGCCCAGATTCTCGGTCACGGAGGCGGCGAAGCCGGTAGCGACGATGGATTCGCCCCCGCCCAGCATCAGCACACGGTCGAAGTCGGCGTTCTCGTGCGCACGGGCGAGGTCGCGCAGGAATTCGAGGTCGAGGTTCTGGCCGCCGCCCTGCGGACCTTGGAACTGATTGCGCCCGGCAAGCGCTCCGACGAATTCGACTGGCATGGACGTCCCCTGCTTGGGCGCGTGGCGCGCATTTGCAGTCCTCCTATCAAGAGCCGTGCCAGTTCCCGCAACCCGCGGGCGCCGGCGATCGCGAGCACCTGCGAGGGTCAAATTGCAGCAGCGGCGGGAAGCGCAATGTTCAAAAACGAACAGCGACTTGGCGAAGTCGGGGGCTATCCCGCGCCGTGATAATCTGGTTCGAGAGAGGACCGCGGCAGCAACGGAGCCCTGAGCGATGATCCGTGAAATCCTGAAGATGGGTAATCCGCTCCTTCTGCGTGTGGCAAGGGCCGTGGAAGATCCGCTCGACCCCGGTTTGCGCCCCATCATCGCCGACATGTACGACACGATGCACGGTGCGAACGGCGTCGGTCTCGCGGCCCCGCAGATCGGTGTAGACCTGCGACTGATGATCTTCGGCTTCGAGGCCAACCCGCGCTACCCGGACGAAGCGCCCGTTCCGGTCACCACGCTAATCAACCCCTGGTTGGAGGTTCTTTCCGAGGATGTCGAAAACGGTTGGGAAGGGTGCCTGTCGGTGCCGGGAATGCGCGGTCTCGTTCCCCGCTTCACGCATATACGGTATGGCGGCACGCTGGAGGATGGCGCCGCGCTCATCCGGGAAGCGCGGAGCTTCCATGCCCGCGTTTTCCAGCACGAGTTCGATCACCTTGACGGTGTGCTCTATCCGCACCGGATCACGGACATGACCCAGTTCGGCTTCATCGATGCCTTGTTTCCGGACAGTTCGCTTGCCGCGTTGGAAGCCGACTGACCCTTCTGGGCGATGCGACAAGCGCGGCTAGGCGAAGCGCCGGGAATGATGGCGCTCGAAGTCGCGATGGACGAGCTTGCCGAGAAACTGGGGATGGAGCCCGTCGAACTGCTGGTCCTGAACGACGCGCAGGTCGTGCCGGAAGTCGCCGACCGCGGCTCCGCGTCAGGAGGCTGACGGTAACTGCCTCCGGCAGCTTCACGCAGGCCGCATGGATACCTGCCGTTGCCGAAGCGGCACCCGCCTGGCTGCCGCCGCCAAACGCATGCTATCACGATGGACAAATATTCGGACAGGTTGCCGCTCCTGGCCTGAACCTTCCGGCGCCACCGGAGAAAACCACGGCCCGCCGACATTTGCGGGCGGGCCGTGGTTGTCTTCAGTCCTGCGGCGGGCCGGCAAGATATTCCGCGTCCGTCACCTTCTCCATCCAGTTCACGGCGCTGCCGTCGAGCGCTTCCTGCACCGCGATATGGGTCATCGCGGTCGTCGGCGTGGCGCCATGCCAGTGCTTGTGGCCGGGCGGGCACCAGATCACGTCACCGGCGCGGATCTCGACGATCGGTTCGCCTTCGCACTGCGTCCAGCCACAGCCTGCGGTGACGATGAGGGTCTGGCCCAGCGGATGGGTATGCCAAGCCGAGCGGGCACCGGGCTCGAAGGTGACGGCAGCGCAGGAATGGCGCGCCGGCGCGGGAGGCGCGTTGAGCGGATCAAGTCGGACAGTGCCGGTGAAATATTCGTTGGGCGCGACCTGCGACGGCTGGGAGCCTGCACGCTTGAGCATCATGATGTGTTCCTTTTCCTGTAGCAATAAATGGGGAGGGACGAAGCGCCCATCACTTTCCGAGCCACTCCTTGACCTGGTTGAGCGTGCGCCGCTCCTGGTCGGCCTCAAGGACGAAGGGTTCCTCAATCCTGGCGCCCGGCGCATGGCTGCGGAGGATAGCCATGCTGTTGCCGGGGCCATATCCGCCATGGGTGATGAAGGGCTGCAGGGTCTTCCCGCTCCAGTCGTGTGCTTTCAGGAATGAGCGGATCACCGGCGGCGTGGTCTCGCCCCATATCGGAAACCCAAGGTAGACCGTTTCGAAGGACGCGAAGCCGCGCACGCGGCCCTCCAACGGCGGCTCGTAACCGCGATCGCGTTCCTGCCGGGCCTTGTTCGACCGTTTCCTCGTAGTCTTCCGGATAGGCGCGGACGGGGCGGATCTGGAATAGTTCCGTCCGCAGCAAGCGATGCATGGTGCCCGCGATGACTTGCGTATTGCCGGAGCGGGTGAATAACGCCACGAGCGTACTCGATACCGAGCCGATCTTGTCCCCCTGCTCACTGGCGCAGGCAGCGGTAGACCCCGAGTGCGACAAGGCGATGGGGGTGGCCAGAACGGCACGCCGGGAAAGGTCGGAATGGCTGTCCATAGTGGGCTCCTTCGGTTCGAGGCAGGAAAGTCGGTGCCGCGGTCTATCTCAAGCTGATGCCGCCGCCGGCTTGGCGGAGGTCCGGCTGACTGGCATGACGATTGTCAGTGTCACCACCAGAAGCGCGAGCATCAGCATCATAGTGCCGGCCTCCAACGCCGTGGTGATCCGGTGGGCGGTAAGGGCGCCGCCCGTCAGGCTGCCGGCGCTGATCGATGCGACGGCGACGAGAATGCTGAGGCCTACCGAGCTGCCGAGTTGATGGGCCACGTTGACCGCCCCCGAAGCCGCGCCAGCGTCCCTGTCGGTCACGCTTGCCACGCCGGCTGATGTCAGCGGGCTGAGCGTCAAGCCCTGGCTGACGCCGATCAGCAGCATCGGGAATGCGACCGAGACCCAGTAACCCGAATGAACCGATACCCGGCTCAGCCATGCCATTCCCACTATGCCCGCTATCATGCCCACGACGAGCAGGAGTTTGGGGCTGTAGCGCTTGACCAGGCGCGGTACGGCGATGGCCGAAGGAACGTGCAGGATGGTGGCGGGAATGAAGGCGAGCCCGGTCCAGGCCGGGCTATAGCCGACAACCTCTTGCAGATAGAGCGTGGTGAAGAAGAAAAATCCCACCATCGCACCGAGATAAAGGACGCGCGCAGCGTAGGCTCCGGACCGGACCCGGTTCGCGAACAGATGGAGGGGCAGGATGGGCTGGCGCACCCGCGCCTCGATCGCGACGAATGCCACGAGCAGGACGATTGCCGTACCCAGCGTCGCCAGGGTCAGCGGGTCTGCCCAGCCGGTGTGCGCGGATCGGATGAAGCCATAGACAAGACCGCCCATGCCCAGCGTCGAGGTGATCGCACCGGGAATGTCGAAGCTGCCGGCGTGGCGGGGCGTCTCGGCGATGAAGCGGCGCGTCGCCCAGATGAGGCCGATGCCGACAGGCAGGTTGATGTAGAAACCCGCCCGCCAGGAAACCCATTCCGCCAGCACGCCGCCGAGCACCAGACCCACCGTTGCGGACGCCCCTGCGGCTGCAGCATAATACGATACCGCGCGCGTCCGGGCATGGCCTTCGGCAAAATTGGTTTGCAGCAAGGAGAGGCTTGAGGGGGCGAGGATCGCGGCGCCTACGCCCTGTATGCCGCGCCAGACCAGCATCCATGTAGCCGTGGGGGAAGCACCGATGGCCAGCGAAGCGAGCGTGAAGATCGTTATCCCGGCGATGAACATCCGGCGACGACCTAGAACGTCCCCGGCCCGCGCACCCAGCAGCAGGAATCCTCCGAACGTCAGCGTGTAGGCGCTCTGGACCCAGGCGAGGTTGGTTTCGGAGAACCCCAGTTGCTGGTGGATCCGGGGAAGGCCCGTCAGCACGACGGAGATGTCGAGCACGATCATGACGTAGCTGACGAGAATAATCGCCAGGATCGTGTTGGAATGGGCGCCGGGCCGGTCGGCCACATCAGGCGATCTGCTATTCAAAACCATCGTATTTGCCTTGGTATTGACGGTCGGCCAGCTTAGAGCTTGCGAGTTCCCAGCCACTTCACCATCGCCGGGTCGCGGTGGTCGAAGAAGGCGCTGGCCTTTTCGTCGAGCGTCGCGATTTTCGTGACATCGTCCAGATCCAGCTCGAAATCGAAGATCGCAAAATTCTCCGCCATGCGTTCCTTGCGGACCGATTTAGGAATGGAGACGATGCCGCGCTGGTTCAGCCAGCGCAGCACGACTTGCGCCGTGCTCTTGCCGTGCTTCTGGCCGATCGACTGCAGGAGCTCGTTGGTGAATAACCCGTTCTTGCCCTCGGCAAACGGGCCCCACGCTTCGGGCTGGACCTTGTATTCCTCGAGGATCTCCTGCGCATCGCCCTGCTGGTGGAAGGGATGGATCTCGATCTGGTTGACGGCGGGCGCGACCTCGTTGTGGAGCACGAAATCAATGAGGCGGTCGGGATAGAAGTTGCTGACACCGATCGCACGGATGCGGCCCTCGCGGTGGAGTTCCTCCATGGCGCGCCAGGCGCCGTAAACGTCGCCATATGGCTGGTGGATCAGCCAGAGGTCGAGATATTCGACCTGGAGCTTGTTGAGCGACCTCTCGAAGGCGGCCTTGGCGCCGTCATAGCTCGCGTCCTCGATCCACAGCTTGGTGGTAACGAACAGTTCCCTCCGGTCGATCCCGTGGTTGCGGATCGCGGTGCCGACGGCTTCCTCGTTGCCATAGGAAGTCGCGGTGTCGAGCAGGCGATAGCCCACGTCGATCGCATCGCGCACGCTGCGCTCACACTCTCCCGGATTGGGCACCTGGAACACGCCGAAGCCGAGGCTGGGCATCTCGACGCCATTGTTCAGCGTCACAGTGGGTATGGTGGAGGTCAT
This sequence comes from Novosphingobium sp. AP12, assembly GCF_000281975.1. Taxonomy (GTDB): domain Bacteria; phylum Pseudomonadota; class Alphaproteobacteria; order Sphingomonadales; family Sphingomonadaceae; genus Novosphingobium. Next base: position 62,473 of record NZ_AKKE01000065.1, read on the forward strand.
GTTCGGTTGCCCTTTCGAAGCGCTCAACGGTCTACGAACTGCTGGCGCGATGCGGTGTAGCGATCGCCTTGAACTTCGACGGTGGCGAGGGTCTGTTCAATGCGGCTCATGTCATGCAGGGTTAAGCTCGGCACCGGCGTCGATCAGGTCCTTCACGGTGCCGGCAACGTATTCCATCGGGACGTTCGGATCGACGCGGTGCCGGTAGAACAGGTCCATGCGGCCGGTGCGTAGCTTCTGAACATCCTCGTCGGCGACCTGCCGGATGCGTTCAGGTCGGCTGTACAGACCCTGCGCCGGCACGCCGTTCACGAAGCCGAACTTGGTCGCGATGACGACCTCGTCGCGCACCGGCTCGAGCGCTTCGCCGACGACTTCCTCGTTGATGCCGGGACCATGGGCTTCCGCCGTGTCGAAAGCGGTGACGCCGCGCTCATGCGCGGTACGGATGAACCGGACTGCGTCCGTGCGATCGGTCGCAGGGCCGTAACCGAAGCTCAGCCCCATGCAGCCAAGACCGAGCGCCGATACTTCGAGGCCACTGCGGCCGAGCATACGTGTCTGCATGATAGATCCTGACGTTGGGCGCGGCGGCAAGCCACGCCTTTCCAGGAAATCTATCTAGGCATCTGCTCTAATGGCGATTAGACGGATAATGCAACTAGACCTTATGACACTGCGTCATGAAACCAACGGAGGCGGGATTCCATGCAGCGCACGGACATGGGCGGCCTTGCGATGTTCATCGCGGTTGCCGAGGAGCGCAGCTTTACAAAGGCGGCCACGAAGCTGGGCATCTCGCAGTCTGCGCTCAGTCACTCGATCCGGCGGCTCGAACAGCGGCTCGATCTGCGCCTGTTGACCCGTACTACCCGTAGCGTCAGTCTTACCGAGGCCGGTGAGCGCTTGATGGAAACGGTCGCGCCCGCCTTCGAGAAAATTGACGCCAAGATCGTCACTTTGACCGAACTCAGAACGAGGCCGGCGGGGACCGTTCGGATATCGACGTCCGAGCATGCTGCCCGGACGCTTTTGTGGCCGGCAGTCGACCGCATCACGAGAGAGCACCCGGACGTGAAGGTCGAACTGAACATACAATCCGGGCTGACCGACATCGTTGCCGAGCGCTACGACGCCGGAGTGCGCCTGGGCGAGCGGCTCGATCAGGACATGGTGGCGGTCCGGATCGGGCCGAGGCTTCGGATGGCAACGGTCGGATCGCCCGATTACTTCGGAGAGCGCGGTATTCCGGCCGCACCCGCAGACCTGACGCATCACGCCTGCATCAACCTGCGCATGGCCGGTGGCAGTATCTATCAATGGGAGTACGAGAAGGACGGCCGGGAATTGAAGGTGAAGGCCGATGGTCAGCTCGTTCTAAATGACGTCGATCTGATCCTCAAGGCGGTCCTGGCCGGGCATGGCATTGCCCACCTGGTCGAGGATCGTGTCGCGCCGCTACTCGAGGATGGCTCACTCGTCCGGGTTCTGGAAGACTGGTGCGACCCCTTCGACGGTTATTACCTCTATTACCCAAGCCGCCGCCAGCCTTCCGCAGCCTTCAGCCTGCTCCTCGGTGCGCTGCGGTATCGTGAGTGATCGCTACTGATCACGTAACTTAGGGTCACGATGGATAGGGCGATCCAAAGCAGCGGCATCTGGCTCTTACCGTCACACGGTCGTTTGCTGTCTGGGACGTTCAGGCACGAAGATAGCCAGATCAGCGCTCGAAGGTTGCCACTGGGATGATACCTGCTGCCTTAGACACCGCAAAGCTATCCTCGAGCATTTGGAAGCGGGCAATGAGGCCATCGGCTAATGTCAGGATAATCGCGAACTGACAGTCGATCACCTTATCCGTTGCCTTGATGCGCGTCTTGAGGGCACCAATGATCGCCGCCCGGGTGTCGCTGGTGACGATGTCCTCGACTTCGAAAGCAATCGACTCGGTGCGCAATCGGATCTCACGGATGAAATCGGCGAGTGCGGCCCGGCCCACCCTATGTCCGATCCATGGCAAAACGCCGGCATCGCCCTGAATTTCGAACCGTAGATCGGTGGCGCACAGCGCTGCGATGTCTTCAGGCGATCGGCCGCTGCCTATTCCTTCGAGGAGCCTCTGCGCGATGGCAATATTCTGCTGCTGGCTCATTCTGGCCTCCATGATGCCGATACGTTACGCATCGCGTGTGTCGACAAAGGTGTAGAGTGCGCTGATCCGGCCGCCGCTGACGATGGCGACGTCAAGGCCGGTGGTCCTCTGCGGATCGTCAGGCGGCCCGAAAGCCCAGGCGAGGCGGCCATACTCCTCATGCGTATCCGCCTCGCCCAGCGCCGTGAACGCATGGTCGGGAAACTGTGCGTGCAGGGCCGATACCGCTTCATCCAGCGCCGCATGGCCGACATGGCGGCCGTGCGGATCAGAAAACTGCGCCTCAGGCACGAACAGCGTTGCGATCACCGCCCTTCGGCGGAGCGGATCACGCTCGCCGAAGACGTCATGGAGGTTGCGCATAAGTAGGCTTGCGGTTGTCGTGGACATGTCCGTTCTCCTCTTCCGGTTCAGATCTGAGCCTGACCGCCATCGACGAACAGTTCGATGCCGTTGATGTAGGAGGCATCTTCGGAGGCAAGGAACAGCACCGCCTTGGCGATCTCCTCGGGCTGGCCGATGCGGCCGGCGGGAATTTGGCCGACAAGATAGTCCTTGATGCCTTGGGCATCTTCGCCGCCGCCAAACAGGTCGTTGAGACCGGCGGTCTCCGTTAGGCCGGGGCTGACGGCGTTCACCCGGATGTGGCGGTCCTTCAGGTCGAGGATCCAGCTGCGCGCAAAATTGCGTACTGCCGCCTTTGTCGCTGAATAGACGCTAAAGGCGCCGGTACCCTTGATGCTGGTTGTCGACGCAGTGAGGATGATGGATCCGCCGTCGCGCAGCAACGGTAGCGCCTTCTGCACGGTGAAGAGTACACCCTTCACATTGCTGTCGAACGTGTCCTGATAATGCTCTTCGGTGATCGCGCCGAGAGGAGCGAGTTCGCCGCCGCCGGCATTGGCGAACACGACATCGATCTGTGCATGCTTCTGCTGCACGGCGTCATAGAGCCTGTCGATGTCGGCAAGCACTGCCATATCGCCCCGTACGCCGGTGATCCGTCCACCGATCTGCTTCACCGCCGTATCGAGCGCTTCCTGCCTGCGCCCGGTGATGAAGACCGATGCGCCTGCTTCCGCGAAAGCCCTGGCCGTGGCGAGGCCGATGCCGCTGGTGCCTCCGGTTACCACCACAACCTTGTTTTCGAACTTGCTCGTCATCGCCTGTCTCCTTCGCGTTTCCGGCAAAGTGCCGGTGCCCCAAGTAGATGCAGCGAGAACGATGATGCGTGTAGTGAGCAAATATGCCACTTAGCGTTCCATTGGAGGAACGATGCGGATCGACCTGAACGATTATGCCTATTTTGCCGAGGTGGTGACGCATGGCGGCTTCGCGGCGGCGGGGCGCGCATTGCGGGAGCCGAAGTCAAAACTCAGCCGGCGTATCGCCGGCCTCGAAGAGCGGCTTGGGCTACGCCTGATCGAGCGATCAAGCCGACGCTTTCGCGTGACGGACACCGGGCAGGCCTTTTACGAGCGATGCAGGGCAATCCTCGCAGAGGCTGAACAGGCCGAGGCGCTGGTCGTCCAGGCACAAGGCGAGCCGCAGGGGCGCATACGTTTCAGTTGCCCGACCGGCATGCTCCAGCCGATCTCGGGACTGATTTCCTCCTTTCTCGCACGATATCCCAGGGTGCGCCTCCAACTCGTGGCGACAGATCGTGCGGTCGATCTGATCGAGGACAGGATCGACCTGGCACTCCGCGTCCGCAGCAGCCTCACCAGCGACGCGGCGCTGACGATGCGTTCCCTCGGGAAGTCGACGCGCATCCTCGTGGCCTGCCCCCAGCTCGCCAGCACCGTGGCGAGCATCGACCAACTGGTGACATATCCCATTCTGGCCACCAACGATGCTGCGGACGATCTGGAATGGACCCTCGAGACGGCGGATGGCCACAAGCAGGTCGTGCGTGTCGAGCCAAGGCTGGGCTGCGAAGACATGGCAGCGGTACGCGATGCCGCCATCGACGGTCTGGGGATCGCTATCCTGCCCGATCATGTCTGCCGCGATGCGATAGCCACGGGGCGCCTCGTTCGGGTATTGCCGGCCTGGCACGGGCTCCAGGGAATCGTGCATCTAGTCTTCACGACGCGGCGCGGGCTGCCTCCAGCGGTCCGCGCGCTTATCGATCATCTGGCAGAAGGCTTTTCGCGTGATGGTTTGGGGGTGCGAACTTGAGCCGACCGAGCGCGGGTTACGTCTGGTCCCCGTCATAGTTGAACCAAAGGGCCAACGGCGTTGAAAGAAAGCGCGGTCAGCTTGCTGCCGAGCCGGGCCCGGGTGACGTGGCCGTTGTAGCGGATGTGGTAGTCCGACCCGTTGTGGTTCCAGCTGCGCTTTGCGTAGAAATTGCCATCGGCGTCGACGAATGCCGCGTAGGTTCAGGTCGTAGTTGGTCAGGTGCACTGTCAGCTTGGTATCTGGGGCCAGCCCGGCATCGCTCACGAATGTACGGCTGCTGGCCCTGTCGCGATAGCTGTCCAACAGGGCTGCGCCTCGCTGCGTCCAGCGGCCCCGTAGCGGTTTAGGGTACTCCGGGTCCACCCTAATACCACGTCAAAAGCCTGCATCCCCCGAACCGGGTCATACGCATTGCGCCCCCGGCGAGCGTGCTCGTCCGGGGGCGCTGGCCCGCCGCGCAGTCGGTGGGGATGGAAACGCGGCGGAACAGGTTAACGGGTCACTGGTCGGTGCCGCCGCTGACGCCGAGGCTCACGGAGCCGCTCGCTCCGCTCCGGGACGCGGAACCGCTGGTCGATCCGGCAGCCGCAGCGCTGTGCTTGCCGGCCTGAGCCGTGGCCGAGCCATTACCGGATCCGGTTGCAGACATGTCCGAAGCGCTGCTCGCGGTGTCACGAATGGTGCTGTTGGCGCCCCGGGCCTTATCGGTCGCGGCGGACCGGGCGGCGCTGGCCGCGCCGGTTGTCGAACCCACGGCCTGTGAAGCTGTGCCCGCGGTATCGACGGGAATCCCAGGCTTGCCCCCTAGGCTCCCCGACCCGGAGCCCGAGGCGGAGCCATCGGCACCCGAGCCGGTTAGCGAGCCCATGGCGGAGCCCGAACCCATGGCACCGCCGGTCACCGAACCCAGCGAACCCGGGGCATTGTCTGCCGCCGAACGGGCCGAGCCCACGAGACCACCCGTTTGTGAACGTGCGTTTTCGGCCGCACCCGTTGTCGCCGAAGTGTCGGGTGCTGCGACGGACGGCGTCCTGACGGACTTGCTGGCCCTACCGCTCCTGCTACCGTTGGCACGCGACGAGACATTGCGGCCTGCGCGCGATGCGCCGATGGCGCCGGAGCCGGTCACGGTGCCGTCCATGGTACTTCCGACACCGCCGAGAGTACCGCCGATCGAACCACCGAGGCCGCCGCCCAGTCCGCCACCGCCGCCGCCCAGCAGTTGCGCATTTGCAGCGTCGGGCATGACGAACAAAGCGAGTGCGGCGCCGAAGGTGGTGAGCGCGGTCCCGAGAGTGAGCGTGTTCATGATTATGCTCCTTCCTTTGTGATCGTCCCGAGGGTGCCTCGGGGGTGTCTGAAGGGAGGAACGGGTGGCCTTCGGGCTTTCATCCGTGAGGATGTGAAGTTTTTTAGACTTTTTTCTCAAAGGCCCGATCGGCAGATGTTGCACAGGACCCCGCGCCCGGTCCGGCTTGAAGGCTTGAGCGCCTCTGCATCCGCGGCTTTGAGCGCTTCCGCGCTGGTCGTCGACACGGCACGGCGGGCGGCGATGCGCGAGGCGGCGAGGGGGGCGGCATAGGAGGTACCGCGCAAGGTCACGCGGCCTCGCCCCGGCAGCAGTGCGGACATGTCCGCTCCGGGGGCGGCATAGTCGAGGTGGGTTGCGCGGCCGGCCTCGATGAGCACGCGGCCCGCACCGTCGATGCCCGTGACCGCGACCACGCCGGGATAGGACGCAGGATAGGCGGGCGGCGCTGCGGCGCCGTCGTTGCCGACCGCCGCGACAATGACCACGCCCTTGGCCTGCGCCGCCGCGACCGCCCGCGCCAGCAGCGGGTTGGACGGCCCGACGAGGCTGATCGAGACGACGGGCACACCTTGTCCCAGCATCCAGCCTATGGCTTTGGCGATGGCCAGCGCGTTGCCTCCTGCCGGATCGCTGCCGTAGACGTCAGCGCCGTAGATATTCTCCGTTCCCGCGCCCGTCAGCAGCGAGGCGATGGCGCTGGCATGGTCGCTGGGCTTGCTTCCCGCCGCAAAGCTGCGCTGCGAGACCACCCGCTTCGATCCTGCGATCGCGCCGTCGATGACGCCGACCGTGCCACCGCGCGGCAGTACGCCGGACTTCGCAGTCCCTTTCGCGGCGGACCTGGTACTGCCTGATGGGAAATGGAGCTGGTCGGCAGTTACCTCGCGCCCCGGCAAGGCCTCGCGCAGCGTCTCTATCGCGCGGGCGAGGGGAGCGCCGGGCGGCACCGCAAGCCGGGCGTAACCTACGTCGAGCGCCTCCAGCGTGCCCTGCTCGATCACCACGAAGCCCCGCCTTCGCGCAAGTTCGAGCGCGGCAGGATCGGGGTCGAGGAGCAGAGCTTCGCCGCATACTGCGGGCTGGCGGTATTCATCCCATTCCACGCGCCCGTCATTGTCGGACACGAAGCGAGCCAGCCGCTGCGCTCGTTCGCGCGCCAGCCGGCGGACATCGCCGACCACCTCGCCCAGCGGTGCGAGCGTGGGCGCGGCGACGTCGCGGACGGCATCGCCCACGCGGCCCACCGTTCCCAGAGGATCGATGGGTAGTCCCCCTCCCAGCTGCGCCCGCACCGGCGATGCCAGCAATGCCGCCGTCAGTGCCAGGCAGGTAATCGCGCGTCGTTCCATCACTTTGTCCATCATCGAAAAATTCAGCACTCGAGGATGAAACGTAGCTGTCCATCCGTTTCATCCGCAGGCAAGACATTTCGATGAGCACCAACCCCTTCTGCGAAGAGCTGACAGCCCTGCTGCCGCGCCTGCGGCGGTTCGCGCGCGGCCTGACGCATGACGTGGCCGATGCCGACGACTTGTGCCAGCAGACCGTCGAGCGTGCGCTGAGGTCCCGCCAGCAGTGGCAGGAAGGCACGCGGCTCGACGCATGGGTGTACAGGATCATGCGCAACCAGTGGATCGATGAAGTGCGGGCAAGGACAAGGCGATCGCAAACATTCACCCACGAGGAAGAGGGGGTGGACGTCGGCATGGCCGGGCACCGGGACGCCGAGAACCAGGTCGAACTGGGCAATGTCGGCCGCGCGCTCGCGCGTCTCCCGGACGACCAGCGCGAGGCGGTGGTGCTCGTGCTGGTCGAGGGCTTTGCCTACAAGGAGGCGGCGGAAATCATCGGCGTGCCGCAGGGCACGTTAACCTCGCGGCTCGGGCGCGGCCGCGAGGCATTGCTGCGCGAACTGGGAGAACAGGCATGAGCATTACCGACGCAGAACTCATGGCTTTCGTTGATGGCGAGCTGTCTGGCGCCGATGCCGAGCGGGTTTCGGCTGCCGTTTCCGCCGATCCGGGGCTGACGGCGCGGATCGAGGACGAGCGGCGTCTGCGCACGATGTTGGGCGACCATCTCGCGCCCATCGCAGCCGAACCCGTGCCCGAAAACCTGACCTTGATGATCGCAGCCGCCGCCGCTGAGGAAACGGAACAGGACATGACCGACGCGCCTGCCGGTGATCCCATACGGGAGCAACCGGCGCGGGTTCTCAATTTCGCTACGGCGCGCGCCCAACGGCAGGCCGACGCCAGGGCTGCGAAGACTGTGCGTGCGGCTTTGTCCGGCAACGCTCGTCGCTATTGGGGCACGAGCGCGGCGATCGCGGCTTCGCTGGTGCTGGGCCTGGTCTTGGGATCGCAGTTCGCCGACCGCGGCGGCGTGATCGAGCGGGACGGCGCTCTGGTCGCCTCGGGCGCGTTGGCGAAGGGCCTGGACACGCAGCTTGCCTCGGCTGGCACCGACGCGATGCCCCTGCGCATGCTGGCGAGTTTCCGGCGAAGTGGCGGCGATTTCTGCCGTGTGTTCGACGGCGGCAGAACCTCTGGCATCGCCTGCAAGCACGAGGGCCGCTGGACGGTCGAGCGCACCGTCGCAGGTGCCTCGGTCATAGCTGGAGAATATCGCCAAGCCGGCTCCGCACAAGGCGAACTTATGGCAGCCGCCCAAGGGATGGCGGAAGGCGAACCGCTTGATGCGGCGCAGGAGCAAGCCGCGCAGACAAAAGGATGGCGCGGTAATTGATGCGAACTCGGCCGGACGCTACAGTGGTTTTGTTCAAGACGGCTGGCCTGTAATCAAATTTCCAAGGCGAGGCCTTCCAAAGGTGGGGCCTGTCCGCCATCAACTTCAGCAAATGTCATTTGGTGCAGCCCCTGATTTGTCCGCGATCTGGCGATCCGCAAGGAGCGAAGCGTCTATGAGACTACGGCCAGTCTGCGCGGCGGCCTGGGCTGTCATCGTCACCGCTACGCCGTCCGGCCCATCGAGTATGACGAGACCGTCTTCGGCACTGGCGACCCCAGCATCGTAGCGAACCTGGGCTGGGTTGGATGCTGTGCTCATAGAACGATCTCGTGTTCAGGAGGGAAAAGAGAGTGTTTTGTCTATGTACAGGTAGGCCGGATCGAACTGGCCCCGCGACGCCAACCGTTCCGGATCGGGAATCTCGACCAGAGAGGAGCGGAATACGCATAAGCCTTCTTCGCGCAGCTGACGAAGGACCCGGTTGACGTGAATGTTGGTGAGGCCGCAAATCTCGGCCAGGTCGGTCTGGGTGAGCCCCAGGGCGAACCGGCGGCCATCACTCAAACCGGCGGATAACAGGCGAGCGTTCGTTTCACACAGGAAATGGGCCACCCTTCCCACGGCGTCCAGCCTTCCCAGACGAAAGAGCCAAGCTCTGTGGATCGCCGCATCGATGAGCGTCGAGAACCACAGTTTCCGGCCCAACTGAGGGCGGTCGGCGAGAATGGCGTCCAGCGCAGAGTGCGGGACGATCGCCACCGTGGAGGCGGTCATGGTTGCTACGTCATGGTCCAGATTTTTCAGCGGATAGGCGTGAAGATCGACAAAATCGCCTGGCACGTGGATGGCGACCAGTTGCCGTAGACCTTTGCGATCGTCGATGTAGCGCGACATGATCCCTTCGATCAGTAAGGTGCTGTGATCCAGTGCCCTGCCGGCGCGCACCACGATCTTGCGCGGATCGATGGTCTGCACTTCCGAAATCGAGGCTTCCAGCAGAGCGCGTTCGTCCAATGAGAGACTGACGCCGCGCTTGTATTGCAGGAAGCGGTCGGTGAACACGGACAGGTCCTTCGATTGGGCACGGATTTGCCCTTGGTCCCGCCGTAACCCCTCGCACCAGATCGCGTTGCAAAGCACGCCGGGGAAACGTGCTGATGCAGGTTAATTTACGGCAACGCCGCGAAACTGAACGGCCGGGGCCCCTGTTACGGTCACGATACTCCGCTTCCGATGTCGTTTGCATGCCCTCGACGGGGCTGGCCAAACGCGATGTTTCATGCCTGATCCAAAGGAATGCCTCATGGCCAAAACGCCAACACGCTCACCTGCAGGAGCGTCGGACAATCTGGCGCCGCCGAAGACGCTGGCCGACATCGCCGGCGAATCCCCCATCAAGGCGGACCCCATCCCGAAGGATGCGGAAATCTCGCTTGCCTTTGCCGAGCCGCAGGGCAGTGGAGGCGAAACCCACCAGACAGCAGGCGGGGACGTCGAAACATTGAC
>NZ_AKKE01000066.1 GCF_000281975.1 Novosphingobium sp. AP12
CACCGCTGACATCGACGATATCTAGAGGACGCTCGATCTCGTAAAGTGATGATCTCGCCATTCCTCATCCAAATACGGACTCCCAGTCGCCCGGGAGCCGTTTCGGCCAGCCTTTCCGTTCCCTGCCGCCACTTAGGCGGCTTTGCCGACGAGACAATGCCCGGCGGCTTGGCCGCTGCGCCGGTGACGGCGGAGCGCGGCCAGACGGGCAAGGCCTGCCACGCTCCTGCTGAATGTTCATGGGACAACCATCCGCCATTCTCGGCACTCCTAATTAGCGCAAGGTCGCGGGAGGCAGACGAAGGCGGGAGAGAACGAAGTCGGCCGCGAGCGTTCCCGGCAACGGGCCGGTCCGCCGGCCACCAGGGGCGGGCGACGGGGTCTCTCCCCGTTTATCTCTCCCTCCGTTCTTCCCTTGTGACGGGCGGTCGGTCCTCGCTTTATCTTCCCGCACTTTTCATGCGCGCTTCCTTCTGCGGCTCCAGCCTGGGCCGTAGCGACCGGACGCTGGCTGGCGGCGGGGCAGGACAAATCCCTTTTGCGGTGCGCAGAGGCGCAGGCGCGGTAGGACCCGCGCCTCGGGAAAACCGTAGCGGCTGCTGCGGGGCTGCGGCGCGAGCCGACGCGGCGATGCCCCGGCCGCACGATTGTGCACTTCTGTAATGCGGAGTTCAGAAGCGTCGGGTTAGCGGAAGGCCCATGATGGACCGCAAAAACCTCGGGCGCACCGCCGACGTCGTTGCCGCGCATGTGAGCAACAACCCGGTGGCTGCCGGCCAACTGCCGCAGCTGATCGACAGTATTTACAGAACTTTCGCACAGCTGGGTGCCTCGCCGCCGGGCAGCGAGCGCACGCCGGCAGTGCCGATAGCATCATCGGTCACCAAGGCCGCGATCGTGTGCCTGGAATGCGGCGGGAAGTTCAAGTCGCTCAAGCGCCACCTGCTTGGCCGGCATGGATTGACGCCGGATGACTACCGGCAGCGCTGGGACCTCGCGAACCACTATCCGATGGTCACGCGCGGCTATTCGGCGCAGCGGGCCGAGCTCGCGCGCCAAAACGGGCTCGGGCGCAAACCAGGGCGTGGGGCCGGCCCTGTCACTGAACCGGCAACGGAACCCGCATTTGAACCGGCATCTGGTCAAGCGTCGCAGACGCGGGAGGACGTCATGGCCGGCGATGCGTCCACGCCCTCGCTGGCGCCGGGACAGGGACTTGAAACCTCGCAGGACATTACCGAGGAAGTCACCCTGGGGGACGGGCCCGACAGCGCCGCCGGGCCGGCGCGCATCGTGGAAACCGATCCGGCCGCGCTGCAGGGCCCGCATGCACCGTCTTTGCCGGCCTGAGCCGCCGGCGCCACCGCACACGCAACCTAGGCCCCGTTGCTTCGCTCCGAACGCCTGAATTGGCGGTAGGCCGGATCGCCTAACGCGACGGCCTACCGCGACTCGCCGGCGGCCGGCGCGGCGTTGCGTTCCCGCCGTAGCCGCAGCGGCCAGAGACCGTGGCGCTGCCGGCTGAAGCGCTGCCGCTACCGACGCAGGCCCTGCCGGCCTGACCTCGCCCCAGCTCGGAAGCGGATCCCCGAGACGCAAAAACGGACACCTGCGCGCCGGCTTCGGCGCGGTTCGGGACGCGGCTGCGATCTGCCCGTTCCGGCACGCGCCAGCCAGAGCTTGCCACGTTGCATCGGCGCGCCGCCGGTCCTGTCATCGCTGCAGGAACATCCAGCGGAGTGCAGGCGATGGCGATACCGGGGCAGGAACCGCGGCAGGGGAAAGTGGCCCCGGGGCCAGGGGGAGCAGGTCGGCGAAGCGGAAGGAGCGCGCGGCGGGGCTGCGTCTTCCCTCGGCTGCTGGCGCCAGCTTCGCGCGGCCCCCTGGCGCCAGCGCGGGGGATGGCCGGATGCTGAGCTCGCGCAAGATCATGGTCCACCTGAGCCCAGAACAGGACCGCATCCTGCAGGGGCTCGCCGAACTCAGGGGCATGCCCGATTACACGGCGCTTCTGCGGGTCATTGACGCCGGCTTCCAGTGCGGCGGCGAGGGAACCGAGGTCGTCCGGCAAGTTCGCGAGATCGCCGCCGAAATCGGAGCTCTTGCGGAACGCCTTGCCGGGCTCGAGCGAGTCTGCGACCGCATCCTGTTCACGGCCTGCGCGGCCTATGCCTATGCCCGGGACGGCGCGCTCGGGGCAGCCCGGGGCGATGAAGTGATTGCCCGCGAAGCGCGCGCCGCGTTCCAGCGCCAGCGGGGCCTGGCCGCCAAGAGCGACACGTGACCGCCGCAAGCGACCGGGCATCGCGCTCGCATGCGCTCTGGCGCATGCGGGTGCGCCAGAGCCAGCAGCGCTTCGGCTTCTTCTGCGTCCTGGTGCTTGTCTGCGGCCTGGCGGGCGCGCTGGTGTGGTCGCGGCTCCTGCTGCCGGGTTATGTCTGGAGCGCTGCCGGCCAGAGCGCCGGAGCCCGGCTGCTCCTCCTGGCGAGCCCGGTAAACGGGCGCGAAACTGCCATGAACGTCTCGCTGGCGGGACAGCGGGTAAGGCTGCCGGCCCGCGTGGTGGCGCACGCCCCCCCTTTCGCGGGACCCTTCGATGCCGCCGCCAGGGCGCTGCTTCTTGGCGGGGTGATGGGGGCCGGCACCGGTCTTGTCGTGACAGCCGCGGTGATGCGAGCCATGGCACGCCAGGGCCGGGACACGCTCGGCGACCGGGTCTTGGGCGGCACCCGTGTGATTATGCAACCGGGCGGGGCGCCGGCTGCCGCGGCACGGGCGGCAGGCTGCCTCGCGATCGGCCGGATCGTGCTCCCGCGGGCGATCGAAACCCGCCACTTTGCTTTCCTCGGCACGACCGGCAGCGGCAAGACGACGGTCCTGCGCCAGATGCTGGAAGGTATTGCTGCGCGCGGCGAGGCAGCACTGGTCTACGATACGAGCGGTGAATTCATCGCTCACTATTACGCGCCTGAACGTGGTGACATCATTCTCAACCCCTTCGATGCGCGCTGCGCATCGTGGTCGCCCTTCGACGAGATTTCCCATCCGGCCGACGCGGACCGGATCGCGCGCCAGCTGGTCTCGGAGACCGGGAGCCACGACGATGATGTCTGGCTGGACACGAGCCGGATCCTGGTCGCGAACATGCTGCGCTCGCTATGGAGCGAGGGAAACGCCAACCTGGAAGCGCTGCTTGAGGCGCTCCAGACCAAGTCCAAGCAGGAGCTCAAGCAGTGGCTGGGCCATACCTCTTCGGCGCGGACATTCGCCGATGACGCCGACCGCGCCACCGGGAGCGTTCTGTTCATGCTCGCCAAGGCGGCCAACCTCCTCCAGTTCCTGCGCCGCGAAGCGGAGGCCGATGCGCCTGCGGATGAACGCGGCGGGAGGGGACGGTTCGCATTCCGCGACTTCATTTCCGGGCTCGATGCGCGCGAGGGGCCCCGGCCATGGATTTTTGTGCCCCGCAAGGAAGATTACTTCGAGGCCGCCAAGCCGCTTATGGCCTGCTGGCTGGAATGCGCGGCCAGCGCCGTCCTCGGGTTGCCGCCTTCGCCTGGCCGGCGCATCTGGTTCGTGCTCGACGAGCTCGCCGACCTGCCGCGAGTGGACAATCTCGCCAGGCTGCTGCCCGAAGGCCGCAAGTTCGGGGCGGCGATCGTCCTGACGTTTCAAGCGCTGGGCCAGATGCGCAACCGCTATGGTCCCCATATCGCCGAGTCCATGCTGGCGTGCTGCAATACCAAGCTGTTCCTGCAGATCGTCGACTACGAGACGCGGCAATGGGCGAGCAGGACAATCGGCGAGTGCGAGATCGAGATCCGCGCTGCGAGCGATGCGCTTCCCGTGCGCGGCGAAGCTGGGAGGACCACCATCGCCGCGCAGCGCAGCTTTCGCCCGGCGGTCCCCGAAAGCGAGTTCCGCCTGCCGCCCTGGCACGGCTACCTTCTGCTGCCCGACGGTGCGCCGGTAGTGCGGCTGGTTCTCCAGGGTCCGGGCGCGCAGGAGGGAGGCGCGCGCCGTCATCCCGCTTTCGTCCCGGGTGATCCGCGGGACACCCTATGGAGCCGGCCGCCCGCGCGGCGGCCGGACAGCGGCGCGGAGAGCGGCGCCTCTCATGACCCGCTGGTCTGACCAGCGGGTCCGGTGGTCGCTTCCGCCCACGCGATCCACAATGCGGCGACTGCCGCGAATTATTACCAAAGCGAGGACGGCGTTACCGGAAGCGAAGCAGCATCCAGCGGATGGTGGGGCGAGGGCGCTGAGGATCTCGCGCTCGCGGGGGAGGTCGAGGGCGAGCGCTTCACGCAGCTGCTGCTGGGGTTTGTCGGCGATGGCCGCCTAGGCAGCGTGCGCGACGGCGAACTGCGTCACCAGCCCGGCTGGGACATCACGTTCTCGGCTCCCAAGTCGGTTTCGATCATGGCGCAGGTCGCAGGGGATACGCGCCTTTTCAAGGCGCACCGCCAAGCGGTCCTAGCCGCCCTCAGCCACGCGCAGCAGTACCTGGCATTCACGCGGATCCGCAGGGAGGGGGAAAAGACCGGAGAGACCACCGGCAGTCTTGTCGTGGCCACTTTCCAGCACCTGACAAGCCGAGCGCACGATCCCCAGCTCCACACCCACGCGGTCATTATCAATGCCACGAAAGGCAGCGACAAAACCTGGCGAAGTCTCCACGAACAGGGGCTTTTCCGCTGCTTGAAGGGCCTTGGTGCGATATACGGGCAGGAGCTCGCCCATGCGGTTTCGGAGCTGGGCTATGCCACCGAGCGGACCAAGACGGGCTTCGAGATCGCCGGCGTTCCGCATGCTGCGCTCAGCGCGATGAGCCAGCGCCGTGCGGCGATTGCTGCGTACCTCTCGGTCCAGGGTGATCCCGGCGAGGCAACGTCTGCGCAGACGCGCATCGCGGTCCTGGCGACCCGAGAAGCCAAGCGGCAGGTCGATGCCGGTCAATTGACGGCGCAGTGGCAGGAAAGCGCCGCGAAGGCTGGCTTTGGGCGCGACGACCAGGCCTGCCTGGTCGCGCTCGCTCGCAGCAACGCGCACGAGCGGTCCCCCGACGACTGCCTTGACCTGCTAGCGTGGGAGGCGGTCGCCTTTGCCGCTGAGAAGCTTTCCGAGCGCGAGGCCGTCTTCGCCGAGCGCAGGCTGGTCGAGGAAGCAGGCGCCTATGCATATGGCAGGCTGGGCCAGCGTGAAATCCGCCTCGCCGTCGCCGAGGCCCGCGTGCACGGCGGTCTGATCGATCGCACCTACCGCACCCGTCACGGCCGCGACCTGTCCGGTTTCACGACGCCCGAGAACGTCAGGACCGAACGCGATATGCTCAGGCTCGAACAGCTCGGCCGGGGCGGGGCACTGCCGCTGCTAACGCCGGCCCAAGCGGGCCGGGCGGTCGAGCGGGCGGCCCGCCAGTCGGCCGTGGAAGGTCTTGACTGGACAGGTGACCAGCGGCGTGCGGCCATTGCCCTGCTCACCTCGGACGACCGAATCGGGGCGCTGCAAGGGCATGCAGGGACTGCCAAGACCACCACGGTCCTGGCCGCCTATGCCCGTGAAGCCGAGCGGCGGGGCCGCGTCGTCGTCGCGCTTGCTCCCACCGCCATCGCGGCGCAGGTGCTGGGAGACGCTCTGGGCAGGAAAGGCGACACAGTAGCGCGCCATCTGCTCGTCAACGGCGCTCGCAGCCCCGGCCGTTCCGGCAAAGACGAGGTGTGGCTGACCGACGAGGCGTCGCTACTGAGCGCGCGGGACATGCTCGCCCTGCTCGGGCAGGCCGAGCGCAGCGAAGCGCGGCTGGTCCTGGTCGGCGATGTCGGCCAACTCGGCTCGGTGGGCGCAGGAGCGGCATTCGCGCAGTTGCAGCACGGCGGGATGGCGACCGCACGGCTTGCCGAGATCGTCCGCCAGACCAATGCGGATACCCGCGACGCGGTAATCGCGGCGATCGAGGGTCATGCCGGCAAAGTGCTTGCGGCGCTCGAGCGCGGCGGCGGCGCGGTGATCGAACAGCGGGGCCGCGATCAGAGGCTGGCGGTGATGGCCGACCGCTTCGTCGCCCTCAGCCCGGCCCAGCGCCAGCGTGCCTTGGTGATCGAGCCTTCGCGCGCGGGCCGCGATCTGCTGACCGGCCTAATCCGCAGCAGGCTCGCGCAGCGCGGCGAACTGTCCGACGCGGCGCTGTCGTTTCGCGCACTGGAGAATAAGGACCTCACCCGCGCCGAGGTGCGGCGGGGCATTGGCTTGGACATCGGCGACGTTGTCCGCTTCTCGCGAGATTATCCGCTGCGGGGTGTGCGGCGCGGCGATCCGCTGACGATCAGCGTGATCGGTCCGGACCGCAGCTGGATTGGGCTGACCGGTCAGGACGGCAGCCAGGTGAAGTGGCATCCGGGCTACTGGGGCTACCGAGCGCAGTACTTCCAGCCCCGCGACATGGAACTGCGCGTCGGAGATGCCGTGCAGTTCACGCGCAACGATCGCGGCCGGAGCCGGATGAACGGGCAGCGCGGTGAGGTCACGGCCATCGATGTCGGGGCAGGCACTGCGGCGCTGCGCATGGAAAACGGGCAGGTGCAGCGGCTGGACACGGCCAACCTGCGCGATGTCCACGTCCGCCATGCCTGGGTCCACACCGCCCACGCTGCCCAGGGACGCACGGCCGATACGGTCCTGGCACACGCGGAAAGCGGGTCTGCCACTCTGGTCGACCAGAAGTTTGTCTATGTGGCGGTTTCGCGGGCGCGGATGGAAGCGGTCATTGTCACTGACGACCGGTCGAAGCTCGTCGCCGTCCTCCACGAACGTGCCGGCGAGAAGCAGACCGCGCTTGACCTGGGCGGCCCGGTCCGCGGCAAGTCGTTTGAGCCATCGGCTGGCCTGTAGTCGTTCGCCTGAAGGACTATCGGAACGCCTTGTTGCCGCGGAGCGCTAACGGGATCACGCTGCCGGTCAGCACGCAGTTCGTCGGCGGCCATAAGCATTATGGCGGCATTACGACGGTGGCCTCCAGACGCTGCGCTGCCGGCATTGCGGTGAGGATCGCATCCACGTAGTGCGCGGTTTCTCGGTAAGGTGGCACGCCGCCGTGCCGTGCAACAGCGCCGGGACCTGCGTTGAAGGCCGCGAGGGCGAGCCGCCAGTCCCCGAACCGGTCGAACTGCGCACGCAAGTACCGGGCTCCGCCATCAAGATTCTGAAGCACGTCGGCGGGATCTCGCACACCGAGGCTTCGCGCCGTGGCGGGCATGAGCTGGGAAAGTCCGACAGCGCCTTTGCTGCTGCGTGCGCGGCTTTCATACCGGCTCTCTTGAACGACAAGCGCGTCGAACAGACCGGCAGGGACACCGTGACGGCAGGCCGCCGCGACGGTGTCGCGCCAGTAGAGCCTCCGCCCTGCCTCTTGCGCCGGGCGGAGGCGGGGATGGGCCCGGTACGTATAGCCGGGGCAGCCGGCGAGCTGCAGAGCAGCAGGCCCGCTTCTCGGGTCATGCCTGAGCCAGGCGGCGGGGTCGGATGCCATCCAGCCAGCGCCGGGCCCGCCTTCAGCTGCTGCGCCCCGCTGCCGGGCTTGCCCGCCGTGCCAGATGTCTAGCCCGGGTTATTCACGAGC
>NZ_AKKE01000067.1 GCF_000281975.1 Novosphingobium sp. AP12
CGGCGGCTTCGACGACCGCCTGCGCCGCGCTGCCGCGCGTGGCGAACAGGGCCGTGATCTCGTCTTCCGACAGTCCCGTGCCGCTGGCGGCACGGTCGAGAATGCGGTGGATGCGGCTGGCGACTGGACCCTCATGGCGGCGGCCCAGCGGCGAGGTGACTTTGCCGGGCGCATGCTCTGACATGCCCGGGCTCCACTGGCTGTCGCGGCCGAGGCTTTCGGAATCGGACAGCTTCAGCACTGCCGGACGGATCGCCGGGTCGAGCCAGCCGTCTTCCTCGACGAAGCGCGGGTAGACCGTTAGGCGCTCGACCAGCGGCATGCCGGCCCTCGCGCAGATGGCTTCGAGGCGATCGATCTCGGGCCAGGCGGCCTCGGGATTGACGTGATCCTGCGTGACGGGGGAGATGCCGCCCCAGTCGTCGATGCCGGCATCGATCAGTTCGGCGAGGCGCTCGTCGTTGAGGTTGGGCGGGGCCTGCACCGAAACCTCGAGCGGCATGACGATGCGCGCGGCGGCGATGGTGCGCAGGAAATCGGCCTCGCTCGCCTCGATGGCGCCGGACATCTTGGTGCCGGGCTTGGGGCAGAAGTTCTGGACGATCACTTCCTGCAGGTGGCCATGCGCCTCGTGCAGGTCGCGCAGCGCGAGGAGCGCCTCGATGCGCTCGCGCGGGGTTTCGCCGATACCGATGAGTACGCCGCTGGTGGTGGCGACCTTCGCACGGCCCGCCGCTTCGAGCGAGGCGAGGCGCACGGCGGGCAGCTTGTCGGGCGAGCCGTGGTGGCACATGCCCTTATCCATCAGCCGGTCCGAGGTGCTCTCCAGCATCAGCCCGACGGAAGCCGCGACCGGGCGCAGCATCCGCCAGTCGGCCTCGTCCAGCACGCCCGCGTTGACGTGGGGGAGCAGGCCGGTTTCCCGGAGCACCAGCGCGGCGCAGTGGCGCACGTAGTCGATGGTACGCTCGAACCCGCGCTCGGCCAACCATTCGCGGGCCACGGAATAGCGCCGTTCGGGCGCATCGCCGAGCGTGAACAGCGCTTCCTTGCACCCGGCCGCCGCGCCGGCGCGGGCGATCTCCAGCACCTGCTCTTCCGAGAGATAGGGCGATTCCAGCCGCGAGGGCGTCGTCGCGAAGGTGCAGTAGTGGCAGACGTCAGCGCAGAGGCGCGTGAGCGGGATGAAGACCTTGGGCGAATAGGTCATCCGCGCGGGCGTGAGCGGCCCGTGGCGCGTATCACGGCGGGCGCGCGCTTCGGCCAGCACGTCGTCCAGCGGCGCGGCAAGGAGTCGGGTTATCAGTGCTTCGTCGTCGCGAGCCATGGTCATCCTGTTTCGATACGGGCTGCGGTCAGTGCTACGCGCGCAAGCCGCTCCCGAACCTCGGCATCGCACATGACTGTTCCCGTAACGGTGACGCAAAGGCCGCGCGCCTGCAAGTCCCCCGCATCGGCGGCGTCGGCCTCGTCGATCACCAGATGGTCGAGAAGATCGCCGTAGTGATCGGCGATCGAGGCGTTGCTCACCGGCCTGCCGAGTTCCCCCAGCAGCTTGGCGAGCGGGCCCTTGAGCGAGGTTCCACCCACCAGCGGCGAGACCGCCACCAGCGGCACCTTGCGCGCGCTGAGAGCCTCCCTCACGCCATCGACGGCGAGGATCGGATCGACGCTGAGGTACGGATTCGAGGGGCATAGGACGATTGCGCCCAGATCCTCGCGCGCCAGCGCCTCGGCGAAGGCGGGGGACATCGCGGCGCCGGGCGAGCCCTCGAACCGCACCCCCGTCGCGACCGGGCGGCACTGCTCGGCGACGAAGTAGCGCTGGAAGTCCAGCCAGCCCTCCGCCGTCTCGACCTGCGTGCGCAAAGGGGCGTCGCTCATGGGAATTATCGCGTGCGCGATACCGAGATTACGCGTCAGGCGGGCGGTCACCTGCGACAGCGTTTCGCCCTCGCGAAGCCGCCACGAGCGGGCGATGTGCATGCCCATGTCGCGGTCGCCGAGGTTGAACCAGTCCGCCTCGCCGAGGCCGCGCAGCATGGCCATCGCCTGCCACGTCTCGTCCTTGACGCCCCAGCCGCGCACCGTGTCGTTGAGGCCCGCCAGCGCATACGTCACAGAATCGATGTCCGGGCAAATCGTCAGGCCGAGGTGCTCAAAATCGTCGCCGGTGTTGACGACCACGGTCAGGTCCTCCGGCGCGAGGACCGCCGCGAGCCCCGCCGCCAGCTTGGCGCCGCCGACCCCGCCCGAGAGCGCCAATACGTGCTTTCCGCTCATCGAAACATGTCCTGTTCTACCGGGCGCAACCCGCTCGCCGCGCCTGGTCCGTCTTCTGCCGAGGTCCAGCGCCCGGCGCCGCGCACCAGCGCGACCGGAGCGCCTTCGTCGCCCTCGCCCATCGCCAGCGCCGCCATCGCCGCGACCGAGTCAGCGACAGCGATCACCGTGGCCTGCAGGGTCCGCCCGAACAGGTCGACCGCCCTGCCCCGCCGGTCCTCCAGTACGGTCAGCCCCGCGCAGCCGATGGCTGTGCCGACCGTGCCGATCCGCCAGGCGCGGCCCATCGAATCCGCGATCACGACCGCGACCTCGGCCCCGCTCGCCGCGCGCAGATCGGCACGGATGGCGCGCGCCGAGGCGTCGGGATCGACCGGCCAGAGCAGCACCGTCCCGGCATCTCCGCCCTCGACGTTGCTGGCGTCGATGCCCGCATTGGCGAGGACGTGGCCGGTCCTGTGCCGGGCGATGATCGCGGCGGGGTGCGGTCGCATGATCTCGGCGCTCTCGTCGAGGATCGCCTGCGCCATCGCCGCCTCGCGCCCGGTGCGCTTGGCGAGGTCCAAAGCCTCCTCGCCCGGCATCAGATCGGCAAGCTCCACCGTCCGCCCTTCGCTCTTGGAGACGATCTTCTGCGCGATCACGCAGATATCGCCGTCGCGTAAGGCGTCCCCGCCGGCGGCGAGCGCGGTGCAAATCGCTTGCGCTATCGACATGCCGGTGGCGAACATGGGCAATCCGGCAAGGGCACGCACGGTGAGTTCTGGAATAGCGGTCATTGATCCTCCCGGGCGCACCTTACGTCCGCAGCGGGCAACGACAATTACCAGCGCGAAGATTTCGCGGGAGAGATTAAGCAACATGGCATCAATCGCAGTCATCGGCGGCACCGGCGCACTGGGCAAGGGCATCGCCCGCAGGCTCGTGGCGGCAGGGCATCAGGTCACCATCGGCTCGCGTTCCGCCGACAAGGCGCAGGTCACCGCCGAGGAACTGGGAGCGGCGGGCTTCGCCGCGAATGCCGACGCGGCCGAGGGCAAGGACGTCGTCATCGTCGCCGTGCCGTTCGCCTCGCAGGGCGCGACGCTGGGCGAGATCCGGGACTGCGTGGGACAGGCCGTGGTGGTCGATACCACCGTGCCGCTGGTCCCCCCCAAGGTCATGCGCGTGCAGCTTCCCGCCGAGGGCAGCGCCGCCTTGCAGGCGCGCGAGCATCTCGGCCCCGACGCGCGGCTGGTCACGGCGTTCCACAACGTGTCCGCCCATCACCTCGATTCCGACCACGCGATCGACTGCGACGTGCTGGTGTTCTCGGACGACATCGAGGCGCGCAAGACCGTCGTCGATCTCTGCCCCGGCATGGGCATCCGTGGCCTCTCGGGCGGCGCGCTCGCCAATTCGGCGGCGGCCGAGGCGCTGACCTCGATCCTCATCTACATGAACAAGACCTACAACGCCGACGGCGCCGGCATCCGCTTCACCAACCTGACCGAGGCCCCCGCGATCCCGTGACCAACGCGCCGACGACATGGGCGCTGATCCCGATCAAGGCGCGAGGGCAAGGCAAGACCCGCCTCGCCGGCGCGCTCTCGCCTTGCGAGCGCGAGGGGCTGGTCGAGGCGATGCTGGCGCATGTGGTCGGGGTGGCGGAAGGCGTGGTGGCGCGCGTGATGCTGGTGGGGCCGGAGCGAGCGGGAGTCGGCGCCGGGCTTGAACGCATCGGGGATGCGGGCGGCGGACTCAATGCGGCGCTGGAACAGGCCTTGGCCGAAATTGCCGGGCGCGGCGATGCGCCCGCCCGGCTGATCTTCCTTCCCGCCGATCTTCCCTGCGTTTCGGCGGCGGAAATCGAGAAACTGGCGCAGCTTCCACCCGGCACGGTCGGCATCGCGCCCGACCGGCATGGACGCGGCACCAATGCGCTCTCGCTGCCCTTGCCCGAGGCGGCAGGATGGCGCTTCCACTTCGGCAGCGACAGCGCCGCACTGCACCGGACGGCGGCTGAAATCCTCGGGTTGAACGCGGTGACGATCACCGGGCCGGGACTGGAGAAAGACATAGACGAGCCCGGCGATCTCGCTGATGCTGGACACCTGTTCAGCCTCTCGACCTGATCGCGGGGGCGCGAAAAAGCCGAAAACGGCACGACACGGCGGAGAGGGATCAAGTGCAGGCAAGCGACATCGACCTGACCGGCCAGGTGGCCTTCGTGACCGGCGGCGGCGGCGGCATCGGCCGCGCCATCGCGCTGTGCATGGCTGACATGGGCGCCGACGTCGCGATCATCGAAGCCGTCCCCGAACGCTGCGAGCAGGTCACGCGGATGATCGAGGCACGTGGCCGCCGCGCGCTCTGCATCCCCGGCAACGTCATGGACGTGGAGGTGCTGCAGGACGCCGTGGCCAAGGCCGCCGACACCTTCGGCCGGCTCGACATCCTCGTGAACAACGCGGGCGGGGTGACCCGGCGCGGCTTCCTCGACCTCACCGAGAAGAACTGGCGGCGGCACATCGACCTCAACCTCGTCAGCAACCTCGCCGCGACGCAGGCGGCGGTGCCGGTGATGATCGCCGGCGGACGCGGCGGCGCGATCGTCAACGTCACCAGCATCGAGGCGAGCCGCGCGGCGCCGGGTTATGCGGTCTATGCCGCGTGCAAGGCGGGCATCAACAACCTGACCCGCACCCTCGCCCTCGAATTCGCCGAGCACGGCATCCGCGTGAACACCATCGCGCCCGACTACACGGTGACGCCGGGCACCCGGGGCAACTTCACCGGCGAGGTGGACGAGAGCAAGTGGTACCAGCCCAGCCCCGCGCAGGTGGAAGGCATCCGCAAGCGCATCCCCGCCGGCCGTGCCGGGATCGACGAGGAATGCGGCCGCGTCGCCGTGTTCCTCGCCTCGCCCATGGCCAGCTACGTGACGGGGACGATCATCCCCGTCGACGGCGGCTCGTGGGCCTCGGGCGGCTGGGTGCGCGACCGCAGCGATGCCTGGGTCCTGCCCCCCGAGATAACGGAATAACGGAGAGAGCGATGACCTTCACCCTCAGCACCAGCCTGCCCTTCGACCATATCGACAAGCCGCAGGAATGGGGCACGATGGAAGCCCTCCACCAGATCGCGAAGGCGGTTGAGGCGGCGGGGTTCTACGCTGGCACCGTCACCGACCACCCGGTGCCGTCCTCGCGCTGGCTCGACAACGGCGGGCACTATGCGCAGGACCCGTTCGTGATGCTCTCGATGCTCGGCGCGGCGACGACGACGCTTAAGCTCCAGACCAACATTCTCGTGCTGCCCTACCGCAACCCGTTCATCACCGCGCGGGCGGTGTCCAGCCTCGACCACTTCACCGCCGGGCGCGTGATCCTGGGTCTCGGCGCGGGCTACATGAAGGCCGAGTACAAGGCGCTCGGCGTCGATTTCGACAGCCGCAACGACATCATGGACGAATACATGAAGGCCATGAAGCTGGCCTGGACCGGCGAGGACTTCGCGTTCGAGGGCAACGGCTACACCGCGCTCGGCAACCGCGTGCTGCCGACCCCGGCGCAGCTGCCGCATCCGCCGCTGCTGGTCGGCGGCAACTCCAAGCGCGCCCTGCGCCGCGCGGTAGAGCTGGGCGACGCCTGGCATCCCTTCTTCGTGCCCAAGGCGATCACCGACACCGCCCGCACCGCCAACCTCGAGGGCGACGAAGACATCCTCGCCGCCATCGCTTACATGGCCGAGCACTGCGAGAAGGTCGGCCGCGCGGTGCCGCCCAAGGTCATCGCCTCCTCCACCTACTCGGTGAAGGCCGGCTGGGAAGCGCAGGAGGCGCTCGACCACTTCGCCAACCTCAAGTCGCTCGGCGTCGACGGTTCGGGCGCGACGATCTATACCGAGACCCGCGCCGAATACCTCGACGAGGCGCAGAAGTTCGGCGAAGAAGTGATCGCAAAGATCGACTTCTGAGCGTGACCACAGTCCCCGCCTCCACGCGCGAGGAATGGCGCCAGTCCTGGCCGACCGTGCTCGCCGCGCTGGTGGGGATGTCGTTCTATTCGGTCATCACCTACTCGCTGAGCACCTTCATCGGCCCGCTTGAGCACGAGTTCGGCTGGAGCCGCACGGCGCTGTCCTCCGGCCTGACGATCTTCGCGGCGATCTCGATGCTCGGTGGGCCGTTCGTAGGCCTCGCGGTGGACCGGCTGGGCACCCGCAGGATTGCGATCACCTGCATGGCGCTGTCGGGTCTGGCCTTCGCCGCCTTCAGCCTCGTCGACGGCTCGCTGGTGCAGTGGACCGCGCTTTACGTGATCTACGGCGTCGTTGCGCTGGGCATCAAGTCGACGGTGTGGAGCGCGGGAATCTCCAGCGTCTTCACCAAAGGCCGCAGCCTCGCGCTGGCGGTGATGCTGAGCGGCTCGGCGGTCGGCCAGACGCTCGCGCCGATCACCGCCAACGCGCTCATCAACGCCTTCGGCTGGCGCTCCGCCTATATCTGGCTGGGCCTCGGCTGGGCAGGCCTCGCGCTGGTGCTGACGGTGTTCCTCTACTTCGACGCCCATGCCCGCAAGGCACGGGTGATCGACAAGACGGCGGTGAAAGGCCCGGTGGTGATCCTGCCCGGCCTCACCCTCCCCCAGGCGATCCGCGACGCGCGGGTGCTGCGCATCGGCGCGGCGACGCTGCTGTCCTCGGTGGTCGGCTCGGGCGTCACCGTCCATCTCGTGCGCATCGTCTCGGAGAGCGGCATCCCGATGAACCGCGCGGTCGAGATCGCCGCGCTGGCCGGGATCGCCGGGATCGTCGGCAAGCTCGGCTGCGGCTGGCTGCTCGACAAGGTGCAGGGCAGCGTGATCCCGTTCCTCGGCTTCGCGGTGGGCAGCCTCGGGCACTTCCTGCTGATCGGCCTGTTTGCCGGCGCGCTGCCGATGGTGGTCGGCGTGATGTGCATCGGCTTCGCCTCGGGCGCGGGGCTTCAGATCTCGACCTACCTCATCAGCCGCTACGCCGGCCTGCGCAACTTCGGCACGATCATGGGCACGATCGCCTCGACGATGATGGCGGGCGCGGCGATCGGCCCCCTCTTCGCAGGAGCCGTCCACGACGCGACCAGCAGCTACGACCTGCTCGAAACCATCGCCGCGCCCGCCATGTTCGTCGCCGCGCTGCTGTTCGTCGGGCTCGGGCCTTACCCAGTATTCCCCGACCCGCAGGCACAGGACTGAACGCCCATGGACCGCCTTGCCATCGAGTTCATCAGCGTCCTCGGCCTCCCGCCGGTCGAGTTCGTGAAGCTGGCGGCAGACCTCGGCGTCGGCCACATCGGCCTCGCGCCGAAACCGATAACCGCCAATCCGCACGGATATCCTGCGTGGGACCTGCTGGCAGACACGGCCCTGCGCCGCGAGACGCTCGCCGCCATGGCCGACACCGCCGTACAGGTATCGCTCGGCGAAGGCTTCCTCATCCGCGACGGGCTGGACGCTGACGCTTTCGCCCCGATGCTCGACCTGTTCGCGGAATTGGGCGCGCCGCTGGTCAATGCGGTGAACATGGTCGCCTCGGCCGAGCCCTTCGGCCGTTTCGCCGAAATGGCGAGGACACGCGGCATGGTTGCCACGGTCGAGTTCCTGCCGCTGATGCCGCCCGCCTCGTTCGCCAAGGCGCTGGCGTTCACAGATGCCTGCGGATCGGACAACGCGCGGGTGCTCGTCGATGCAATGCACTTCTTCCGGGGCGGGAGCGGTGTCGAGGAACTGACCGGCATCGACCCTTCGCGCATCGGCTACGTCCAGATTTGCGATGTGCCCATGCCCGCGCGCATGACGGACTACGGTCTCGAAGCGCGCGAGAACCGGCTCGGCCCCGGCGAAGGCGATCTGCCGTTGGCAGACTTCATCGCAGCGATTCCCGCGGATGTGATCGTCGGTTTGGAAGTGCCGCAAGTAGGCAGGGCGCAGGATGCGGGCCCGGCCGAACGACTGGCCCCGATGATCGCCATCGCGCGCGCCTTGCTGAACTAAATCACATCGTCCCGGACCTCATCCGGGAACGCTCGCAAGGCTGCGCGGGATTTCGACGAAGCGCAGAACTGCAGCGGCCCACGGTCGAGCCGGAGACGACGGGCTACCTCAGAACTCGCCTGCAATCGCCGCGTTGAACGCGCGCACAGCCGCTCCCTCATCCCCGCCCCACACCGCGCCGGAGACCGCCAGGAAATCGGCGCCTGCACGGATCAGCGGCGGGCAGTTTTCCGGGGTGATGCCGCCGATGGCGACGCAGGGGATCTCGAAGATCGACTGCCACCATTCAAGCAGGTCGAGCCCCGCGACGTGCTTGGTTTCCTTGGTGGTGGTCGGGTAGAACGCGCCGAACGCCACGTAGTCCGCGCCGCCCTCGCCCGCTTCCATGGCGAAGTGGCGGCTGGCGTTGCAGGTTACGCCGATCTGCGCGTCCTTGCCCAGTTCGCCGCGCGCTTCCTCGATCGAGCCGTCGTCCTGCCCCAGATGCACCCCGTCGGCGCCGAGGCGCTTGGCGAGGCCGATCGAATCGTTGACGATGAACGCCACTTCCCGGTCGGAACATATGCGCAGCAAGGGCTCGGCCAGCTTGGCGGCGGCGTGCTGGTCGATGTCCTTGACGCGGAACTGGAAGGCTGCGACCGGCCCAGCGTCCAGCGCGCGGGCAAGGCGGTCGGGAAACGCCCCGCCGACTTCGAGCGGCGAGATCAGGTAAAGCTGCGTGGGTTCGCGCGGGATTTCATCGGTCATACCCTGCCTCTAGCTGCGAGTGGTCGGAACGCCAAGTGTTCCGGAACCGTTCAGGCGCAAGCGTGTTGGTTCGGGCGCATGAGGACCCCATTTGCATTCGCGGCGACCGCCGCTTTCGCGCTTGCCGCCTGCACGGTGATCCCGCCGGCTGATCCCTCGCGGATGCAGGGCGCCTATGCACCGCAGTACCCGGCCCCGGCCGCGCCGCAGTCTGCGCCTTTGCCAGCACAGATGCCGGGACCCGCGCCTATGCCTGTCTACACGCCGGCTCCTGATTACACCCCGCCTCCGGCGCAAATGCCGGTTCCCGAACAGGGTCCGGCCCTCACCTACGCGGCGCTGAACCAGACGGTGAGCGTGGATGGCCCGCGCGTGACGCCGCTCGAAGTGCTGGAAGACAGCCGCTGCCCCATGAATGCCCGCTGCGTCTGGGCCGGTCAGCTGCGCCTGCGCGTCCGGATCGAGAGCGGCACCGGCGGGACCATCGAACTGACCTCGGGCAAGCCGGCAAACGTCGCCGACGGTACTCTCGAACTTGTCGAGGTCCGCCCCGACAAGGTCGCCGGCAGCGGAAACGGCGCCGTGAAGCCCGCCGACTACCGCTTCGGCCTGCGCTTCATGGGCGGGTACTAGGCGCCGTTTTCAACATTGCGACCGCTCTCTCACGCCAACAAAAAAGGCGGCGCCCGACGGCACCGCCTCCCTGTATTTCGCCCTGAACGATCAGGCGGTGGCGACGACTTCCACCTTCTGGGTCGAGCCCTGGTAGATCTCGTCGATCGCCTCGCCCAGCGCCGTATCGAACTCCGCGTCGCTCATCTGCGAGCGCAGGTCCGATAGCAGCGCGCGGCTGAAGCTCGCGATGATGCCCTTGTTCTTCGCGAGTTCGACGCAGGCCTCGGAGCGCGAGAAGCCGCCCGAGAGCGCGACTACCCGCAGGACCTTCGGGTGCTCAACCAGGGCGTCGAAAGTGCCCGGCACCACCGGCAGCGAAAGCTTGAGCATGACCTGCTTGCCCTCGGGCAGTTCGTCCAGGTTCTTGAGGATTTCATCGCGCAGGATCGCGTCGCACTGGCTCCGCGTCTCGCTCTTGATGTTCACCTCGGGCTCGATGATCGGCATCATCTCGTGGCCGAGCACCTGCAGGCCGATCTCAAACTGTTGCTTGACGACGGCGGCGATGCCCGTCGCGTTTGCCGAGTTGATGACCGAACGCTCCTTGGTGCCGAACACGCCCAGCGCCTTCGAACGCGCCAGCAGCGTGTCGAGGGTGGGGTTGGGCTTCATCAGCTGGACGCCGTCGGCTTCGTCTTCGAGGCCCTTGTCGATCTTGATAAAGGGCACCACACCCTTGGCGATCAGCGCCTCGGGGGTCGGCACGCCATTGACCTTGCCGTCCATGGTGCGTTCGAACAGGATCGCACCGATGACCTTTTCACCGGTGAAGGCAGGCGATGCAATGATCCGCGCGCGCATTTCGTGGATCAGGCCGAACATCTCCTCCTCGTTCGACCATGCGCCCTCCTCGATGCCGTAGCCCTTCAGGGCCTTGGGCGTGGAACCGCCGCTCTGGTCGAGCGCGGCGATGAAACCGTCGCCGTCGGCCATCTTGGCGGTCATGTCTGAATACTGCATGGTTTCTCCTCCTGAGTTGTTCAGCACTTGTCATAAGCCTATCCCGAGGCCCGTTATTTCGCAACTGCGGCAGAGCCGGTGGGGCGTTTAGTGCGGGAGCGCGCGCTCCTTCAGCGGCAAAGTACGCCGCGCCCTCTCGCGCAGCATAGCTCCTATTTTGGCGCGCATCGGCACGTCGACCCAGCGCACCGCCGCCCATCCCAGCGCGACGCAGCACCCGAGGTAAACTGCCCCCATCAGCACCGGGTTCCACCCGAGGTCGTCCTTGAAATAGCGTAGCGGCTCCATCAGTGCCCAGTGCACGGCGTAGACCGCATAGGACACTTCGCCGAGGAACCAGGCAGCGGGTGCCAGCGCGCGCGACGGCTCGCAGCGAGCCCCAAGCCAGACCAGCAAGGGCGAGACGACGATGCTGCACACAAGGTCGTAGTACGCGTCGGGCACCGAGGTCAGATTCAGCATCAGCATCGCGGCAATCGCGGCAAGACAGGCGAAGCCGAGCCATCCGGCGGGGCGCACCTCGGGCAGCGGCAGCCGCGCGAGCAGGACCCCTGCCGTGAACGACATCGTCGTGCGCACTATCGAGATGCCGACCTGATGCCATACCGCCCCGAGATTGCCGCCCTCGTTTTCCAGAACGGCCAGTGCGAACCACCACGCCGCGACCAGCGTCACCGCAAGCAGCGCGATCCGTGGCAGCCTGAAAAGTACGAGCACTAGCCCCAGGTTCGCCACCAGCTCGAAGAACAGCGACCACGCCGGCACGTTGAGCGGAAACAGCGTGTTCGTCGCCGGCGATGGCAGCATGAGCAGGTTGAACGGCAGCGCCCGCGCCATCATCCCGTAGCTGTAGACGTTGCCCTGCCCGGTGAAGTGGTTCGATATCGCCGAAAGCGTCGTCACCACGATGCCCACCAGAAACAGCGGGTAGAGGCGGATCACCCGCTGCTTCATGAAGGCCCAGGCCGTCAGTCCCGCCTGCCATCGCGGCAGGTAGGTCTTGCAAAGCACGAAGCCGGATAGCGCAAAGAAGAAGTCCACCGCGACGTAGCCGTGCGGAGCCTGCGAGATGTTGTAGTGGAACAGCGCAACGGCAAGCGCGGCGATCCCGCGCATGCCGTCGAGCGTGACGTGCCGTCCTTCCCAGGGCGGCGCGGCGGCATGACGATCCTGATTCATGCGCGCCGCATACTCGCTTTGCCCGGTCTTGTCGCGATCAGGCGGAAAGCGCCGCGACGCCCGGCAGTTCCTTGCCTTCCATCCATTCGAGGAAAGCACCGCCGGCGGTCGAGATATAGGTGAAGTCCTGAGCTACGCCAGCGTGGTTGAGCGCCGAGACGGTATCGCCTCCGCCCGCGACCGAAACCAGCGAACCCTCGACGGTCAGTGCCGCAGCAGTCCTGGCGAGCGCGACGGTGGCTGCGTCGAAGGGCGCCATCTCGAACGCACCGAGCGGACCGTTCCAGACCAGCGTGCGGCAGGTCTTGAGCACGTCGCCCAGCGTTTCGGCAGCGGCAGGACCGGCGTCGAGGATCATCTCATCAGCAGCGACTTCGTGGACGTTGCAGGTACGAAGCGAGGGCGGGTTGGCTGCGAATTCCTTCGAGACGACGACGTCGTAGGGAAGGTGAACGGTGCAGCCAGAAGCCTCGGCATTGGCGAGGATTTCGTTGGCGGTGCCCGTCAGGTCGTGCTCGCAAAGCGACTTGCCCACGTCCACACCCTTGGCGGCGAGGAAGGTGTTGGCCATGCCGCCGCCGATGATGAGATGGTCGACCAGAGTGACGAGATGCTTGAGCACGTCGAGCTTGGAGGAAACCTTGGCGCCCCCGACGACGGCCGCGACCGGCTTCTCGGGCTTGCCGAGCGCCTTTTCGAGCGCTTCCAGTTCAGCCTGCATCGAGCGGCCCGCATAGGCGGGAAGTACTTTGGCCAGACCCTCGGTGGTGGCATGCGCGCGATGGGCGGCGGAAAAGGCGTCGTTGACGTAGAAATCCGCATTGGCGGCGATCGCGTTGACGAGTTCGGGGTCGTTCTTTTCCTCGCCCTTCCAGAAGCGCGTGTTCTCGAGGATGGCGATGTCGCCGGCGCGCAGGATGCCGATCGACTGCGCGACCACGGGGCCGGCGATCTCTGGCACGAACATCACTTCCTTGCCGAGCACCTTCTCGACTTCGCCGACCACCATCGAAAGCGACATCGTCGACGAACGCTCGCCCTTGGGGCGGCCGAAGTGCGCGAGCAGGAGGACCTTGGCGCCCTTGTCCGACAGTTCCAGGATCGTCGGCAGCGCCGCACGGATGCGGGTGTCGTCGGTGACCGTGCCATCCTGCATGGGCAGGTTGAGGTCGACGCGCACCAGCGCGACCTTGCCGTTCACGTCACCAAGGTCATCAAGGGTCCTGAAAGCGCTCATCTCTCGATCCTTATCTCGTCGCCGACGGTGATTTCACCGCCCTCCAACACCGCACCCAGTACGCCGCCGCGCCAGTCGGGCGTCAGTGCGGCTTTAAGGCCCGGAGCTATTTCCTCCATGCGGCTGCACGGATCGCATTCCATGGTCACGCTTATGCGCACGCTGTCTCCGATCGTAAGGATGTAGCCTGCCTCGCGAGGCAGACGCAGTCCTTCGACCAGGAAATTCGCGCGCCGAGCCGACCATGCCGGGGCATCGCTCCCCGATAGTACGAGGTCATCCAGCGCATCACGCCAGCTTTCGACCTCGATCAACGAAACCTGCCGCTTGGGCTTGCGTCCCGGACGCACCGCGCCGCGAAAGTCCCCCTGGACTCCCGCGGCGACAGTGACGGTGACGGATTGCAGTTCCTCCATCGGCCCGCGCGGTCTTGCATGCCGCGCGATGCCGATGAGGCGGCCCGTCGCCATCGTATCGATCAGAGCAGACCGCCCATCACGCCGGCCGTGTCGACCATGCGGTTGGAGAAGCCCCACTCGTTGTCGTACCACGACAGCACGCGCACCAGCTTGCCTTCGAGAACCGAGGTCTCGAGGCTGTCGATGGTCGACGAGTGCGAATCGTGGTTGAAGTCGATCGAGACCAGCGGCTCCTCGGTGTAGCCGAGCACGCCCTTGAGTTCGCCTTCCGCGGCAGCCTTGAGCAGTGCGTTGACTTCCTCGGTGGTGGTGTCGCGCTTGGGCACGAAGGTCAGGTCGACGACCGAGACGTTCGGGGTCGGCACGCGGATCGACGAACCGTCGAGCTTGCCGGCGAGGTCCGGGAGCACGAGGCCGACGGCAACGGCGGCGCCGGTGCTGGTCGGAATCATGTTCATCGCGGCAGCGCGGGCACGGCGCGGATCGCTGTGGATTTGGTCGAGGATCTTCTGGTCGTTGGTATACGAGTGGATCGTCGTCATCAGGCCGCGCTCGATGCCGATGGCTTCGTGCAGGACCTTGGCGAACGGCGCCAGGCAGTTGGTGGTGCACGAGGCGTTCGAGACGACCAGATGGTCGGCGGTCAGCTTGTCGTGGTTCACGCCGAATACGACGGTCAGATCGACGCCCTTGGCCGGGGCCGAAATCAGCACGCGCTTGGCACCGGCTTCGAGGTGCTTCGAAGCGCTGGCCTTATCGGTGAAGAAGCCGGTGCATTCGAGCGCGATGTCGATGCCGTTGGCGGCGTGCGGCAGGTTCGCCGGATCACGCTCGGCAGTCACCTTGATGCGCTTGCCATTGACGATCAGGTCGTCGCCGTCGACTTCGACGGTGCCCGAGAACGGGCCATGGACGCTGTCGCGCTTGAAGAGGAGAGCGTTCGCCTTGGCGCTCGCGAGGTCGTTGATCGAAACCAGCTCGAGGTCGTGGTCGGTACGCTCGAGAATGGCGCGGGCGACGTTGCGCCCAATACGTCCGAAACCGTTGATCGCAACCTTGGTCGCCATGTAAATCTCCTCCTACTTAGGCGCTGAGCTTGTCCAGAATTTTCGGAACGATCGACTCGACGGTGAAGCCGAAGCGCTCGAACAGGACCTTGGCCGGGGCCGACGCGCCGAAGCGGTCCAGACCGATGTTGAGGCCGCCATTGCGGCTGAAGGCGGTGTAGCGTTCCCAGCCCTGCGTGATGCCGGCCTCGATCGAGACGCGCAGGATCGCGGGATCGTTGGGAAGGATTTCGCGCTGGTAGGCTTCGTCCTGGGCCGCGAACAGTTCCATGCAGGGCATCGAGACAACGTCGGCGCCGATGCCCTGGGCTTGCAGTTCGTCACGCACCTTGACGGCGAGTTCGACTTCCGAGCCGGTGGCGATCAGGATGACCTTGCGGTCGCCTTCCGCGCTGCGCAGCGTGTAGGCGCCGCGGGCGGAAAGCATGTCACCCGAGCTGCGCAGCTGCGGCAGGTTCTGGCGGGTGAGCGCCAGAACCGAAGGCGTCTCCTGCGCTTCGAGCGCGAGGTTCCAGCACTCCGCCGTCTCGATGACGTCGGCCGGACGGAACACGTAAAGGTTCGGGATCAGGCGCATCGACATGACATGCTCGACCGGCTGGTGGGTCGGGCCATCCTCGCCAAGGCCGATGCTGTCATGCGTCAGCACGTAGATCACGCGGGTCTGTTGAAGCGCCGAGAGGCGGATCGCGTTGCGGCAGTAGTCCGAGAAGATCAGGAACGTGCCGCCGTAGGGGATCACGCCGCCGTGGAGCGCCATGCCGTTCATCGCCGCGGCCATGCCGAACTCACGGATGCCGTAATAGACGTAGCGGCCCGAGTAGTCCTGGGGGTTGAACGGTGCCTGGCACTTGGCCTTGGTGTTGTTCGAGCCGGTGAGGTCGGCCGAGCCGCCGATCATCTCGGGGATCGCCGGAGCCAGCACGTTGAGCCAGTTTTCCGACGCCTTGCGGGTGGCGACGTTGGTATCGCCGGCAACCCAGTCGGTGAGCGCCTTGCGCACGCCGTCCGTATCGGGAAGCTCGCCCGCCATGCGGCGCGTGAATTCTGCGCCCTTGTCGCTGGCGGCGAGACGCGCTTCCCACTCGGTGCGGGCGGCGGCGCCCCGGGCGCCCAGCGAGCGCCAGTCGGCGAGGATTTCGGCGGGGATTTCGAACGGGGCCGAAGTCCATCCCAGGTGTTCGCGGGCAGCCTCGATCTCGGCTGCGCCGAGCGGCGCGCCGTGAACGTCGTGGCCGCCCTGCTTGTTGGGGGCGCCCTTGCCGATGACGGTACGGCAGGAGACGAGGCTGGGACGATCCGAAGCGGCGGCGGCGGCCAGCGCACGCTCGATGTCGGCGAAGTCATGGCCGTCGCAGTCGAACACGTCCCAGCCCGAAGCGCGGTAGCGTGCCTGGATGTCTTCGGTGGTCGACAGCGACGTATCGCCATCGATGGTGATCTTGTTGTTGTCCCAAAGGACCTTCAGGCGGCCCAGCTTGAGCGTGCCGGCAAGGCCGATAGCCTCGTGGTTGATGCCTTCCATCAGGCAGCCGTCACCGGCGATGACCCAGGTGTTGTGGTCGACCACGTCGTCGCCGAAGGTGGCGGCGAGGTGACGCTCGGCCATCGCCATGCCGACCGCCATCGCCAGGCCCTGGCCCAGCGGGCCGGTGGTGCACTCGACGCCCTCGATCAGGAAGTTCTCGGGGTGACCGGCGCAGACCGAGCCCATCTGACGGAAGCCGCGGATGTCGTCCAGCGTCGGGCTGGCGTAACCCGTCAGGTGCAGCAGCGAGTAGATCAGCATCGAGCCATGGCCGGCCGACAGCACGAAGCGGTCGCGGTCCGCCCACTTGGGCTGCGCGGGATCGAACTTCAGGAACTTGGCGTAAAGCACCGTGGCGACGTCGGCCATGCCCATCGGCATGCCAGGGTGGCCACTGTTGGCAGCCTGGACCGCATCCATCGACAGCGCCCGGATGGCGTTGGCCATCGGCGCGAGACGGTCGGGGGAGAGGGTCATGGGAAAGCTCCGGGCAGGCGAGAATTGCAGGACGATTCGTAACTTGGCTCCCCCTTTAGGCAGAGGCGACGTTCCGTCAAGTTTACCACCCCAAATCGCTCGGACACTCCCTCGAATGCTCGCACAAACCGCAGCTGCGGCGCAGCCCGGCGCATGTCC
The DNA here is from genome assembly GCF_000281975.1 of Novosphingobium sp. AP12. Classification (GTDB taxonomy): domain Bacteria; phylum Pseudomonadota; class Alphaproteobacteria; order Sphingomonadales; family Sphingomonadaceae; genus Novosphingobium. The sequence continues at coordinate 16,746 of NZ_AKKE01000067.1, forward strand.
GGCACCAATCGAGCCCACCAACGTGACAAGATTGTGAACAACACCGCACAAGTGGTTGCCAGACGGATACTATGCGGCCAGCGAGGCGGAATGAATGAGGCTCCTGCCCTGCTTGCTCTCGACCGGATCGAGGAAGCGCTGGCGCGGATCGAGGCTGCAGCCCGCCCCGCCCGGACCGATGGCGAAGCCGATCTTCGCCGCCGCCACGACGATCTCAAAGCGTGCGTCGCACGGTCCCTGGCCGAGCTTGACGAACTGCTTGCCGAGCGGGGTCGCGGCTAATGGGCAACGTCACGCTCTCGATCGGCGGCCGCAACTTCACGCTTGCCAGCGCCGACGGAGAAGAAGCGCACGTCGCCAGGCTTGGCCGTCTCATTGATGAGAAAGCCGCCGCCTCGGGCGCGGCGGGCCAGACCGAGACGCGCATGCTGCTGTTCGCCGCCCTGATGATGGCCGATGAACTGCACGAGCTCCGCAGGCGCGTCGCCGAGCCGGCAGCGCCGGCACCGGCGGGAATTCCTCCAGTATTGGCCGAAAGGCTGGGCCGCATCGCTTCGCGTGTCGAAAATCTCGCATCCCTCCTTGAGAGTGACGCGCCGAGCGACTAGATAGGGACGTGACGGGATCTGCCCGGCACGTGCCGTTCGAACATCCCTGAGGCTATAAGCAAATCCTTTGGGGGCTGTCCCTGCCCGGATCCTGGTCCGATGCACATGGCTCCCACCTGACGTCGACGCGTCAGAGGATTTCTAGGAAACGACCCATGGTGGACCCGTCACCCCCCATTCCTTTCGCTGATGCAAAGGCCGCCCTCCGGCGGTCCCATCGTCAGGCGCGCGCCGAGCATGTCGCAGGGCTGCCCGCAGGGCTGCGCGCGCTGATGCTCAGCCGTCCGCCCGCGCCGCTGGTCGAGATGATTCCCGCCGACGCGATCGTCGGCGTCTATCACCCCGCCGGTTCGGAGGCGCCCGCTCTTGGATGGGCCCGCTGGCTGTCGGAGACCGGCCGCCGCGTCGCCCTGCCCTGGTTCGCTTCGCGGGGCGCGCCGATGGAGTTCCACATATGGGACAATCCCTGGGACGAATCGACGCTTTCCGTTGGGCCATGGCGTGCGCGGCAGCCCGACGAGAGCAGCGAATCCGTGATCCCCGATCTCGTGGTCGTTCCACTGCTGGCCTTCACCGCCAGCGGACACCGGCTCGGACAGGGCGGCGGGCACTATGACCGCTGGCTGGACGCCCATCCGCAGGTGCCGGCGATCGGCCTCGCATGGGACTGCCAGCTTGCCGACGAACTCCCCGTCGAGAGCCATGACCGCCCACTCGCCGCCATCGTCACGCCAACCCGCATGTACCATGTCGAACCGGTCGCAGGAGCATGACCCAGATGCGTGAAACCCCCACATGGCGAATCCCGGTCGGCATCCTCGCCCTGGTGGGCGCGCTGGCGCTCTACGGCATTGCCGTCGCCAGCCTGGTGCCGCCGCTGATCGGTGGGTGGAATGCGCTGGCGCAGACGCCGGTCTACGTCGTTCTCGGGATAATCTGGATCCTGCCTCTGGGGCGTTTCCTGATCTGGATGGAGACCGGCCGCTGGAGCGCGCCCGCCGAGTAATTCCCATGCGACGAAACGCACGGCGCACATACGAAAAAGGCCGGGACTAGCCCGGCCTTTTTTCTGTTTACTTCATCGTGCTGCTTACCACTTCCCGAGAAGTGGCGCGAGTGACGGGGCTCGAACCCGCGACCTCCGGCGTGACAGGCCGGCACTCTAACCAACTGAGCTACACCCGCGCAGCGATGAAAAAAGGCCGAGACAAGCCCGACCTCGTATATGTTTCCGGCTTGCCGGAATTCCGTGCCTTGTCAGGGGCATGGAATGCTTTCGTCTGCCAGGGCAGAAGAAATTCCCAAGTGGCGCGAGTGACGGGGCT
>NZ_AKKE01000068.1 GCF_000281975.1 Novosphingobium sp. AP12
CGGCTCCGCGCGGCGCAGCCTCTCCCGCCAGCAGCGCGTTGGCGCCGCGCCCGATCTCTCCCGGCAGCGCGGCGCGGCCTTCCAGCACGCCTTCCGGGATGACCGAGATAGGCAGACGGCGCGGCAGGATCGATGGAGCGGCGTAGAGATAGTACGCCTGCGCCACCGCCAGCCGGCAGACCCGGGGGTCTTTCGCCGCCATGACCGCCAGCTCGCTTAGCCCCCCGCCGCCCCTCATCGAGCGGTAGCCGCCGGTCGCGGCGAAAGAGGCCAGGCTCAGCAGCGACCACGCGGCGCCGGTCACGAGCAGCGCAGCCGGTCCGTTCCAGGCAGGCCGCAGGCGCTGGACCACCGAGAACGATCCGATGCCCGCCACGATCAGCACCGCCTGCGTGGCGACCCAGACGAAGCGGTACTCCTTGTGCGCCAGCAGGCTGTGCGCGAACACGGTGAGGGCCGCCGCCACGAGCAGCGGTGCGTAGCGCCGGGCGGCGGGAATGACGGCGACCGCCGCGAACAGCAGCGCCGCTGCTCCGAAATGGCGGTAGTATTCGGCCAGATACTCGAACGGCCCGCTCGTGCCGAACCGCGCCGCCTTGCCTGCTCCGATGTTCTGCGTGAAGTTGGCGAGGACCCAGGCGAACGGGACCGCCCCCGAAAGTAGGTCGCTCGCCGTGCCGAGCGCCGCCGCCGCAATCCCGCCGAGCGCCACGGCGCGCCAGCGGCGGGGCTCGGCCAGCAGCGCATTGAGCGCGAGCACGGCGGCGAAGGGAGCGAACTGGAACCGCAGCAGCACGCCCAGGACCAGAAGGAAGGCGCTCGCGGCCACCGCGCGGGGCGGTGCAGCGCGATCGAGCAGCGGGGCGGCCCCCAACAGCAGTACCGCCGCCGCGAGGCTTTCGGACAGCAGGAGGTCGGAAAACAGGATGCTCTGCCACCACACCGCCGCCACGAACATCGCGGCGCAGGCATGCGCGCGAGAGGTCAGCGCACCCAGTCGCCAGGCGGCAGGCAGCACCAGCAGGGTCAGCGCAGCATAAGTGATCCGGGCGGCGTACATGGGCGCCAGCGTTCCCGGCGCCAGCCAGTGGCCAAGCGCCATCGGCAGGCTCAGCAGCTGCGGGATCAGCGCGTTGCGGATGCCCAGCCGCGATTCCCACGGGACGATGCCGTAGCCAGTGACGATCCGGTTCGCTTGCTCGAGATACTGCGTCAGTTCGTCTGCATGGTGCTGGTCGAAGGGGGAGAAGGCCAGCACGCGCAGCGCAGCGGCTACAAGGACCACCGCCACGGCGATCGCCGCCCCCGGCAGCGTGCCGGGAGGTTCGGCACTGCCGGCAGATAGTTGCTGTCGCCCCGATTGCCCCATGCGAGCTTGTTATCCAAAGGGTTCCTTTAAGTCACCGCCGGTTCGCGCCAATTCGCTCTTCCTTGGGCAATCCGGCTATGCAATAGGAACAAACCATGATCGCCAAGCTGACAGGATTGCTCGACGATACCGGCCCGGACTGGGCCATCATCGACGTGAACGGGGTGGGCTATCTGGTCCACTGCTCGGCGCGCACGCTCGACCATCTCGGCATCCGGGGTGACCGCGTGGTGGTGCACACCGAGATGCAGGTTTCGGAGACCGACCAGCGCCTGATCGGCTTCACCAGCGGGGCGGAGCGGAACTGGTTCCGCCTGCTGACGGCAGTGCAGGGCGTGGGCTCGAAAGTGGCGCTGGCGATCCTTTCGGCGCTGACCACCGACGAACTTCAGCGCGCCTGCGCCGGCGGGGACTCCGCGATGGTGGCCCGCGCGAACGGCGTCGGCCCCAAGCTCGCCAGCCGCATCGTCAACGAACTCAAGGACAAGGCCGGCGCGCTGCCGGTAGCGCCGGGCCTGCCGGGGGCCATCGCCCTCGTGCCCCCCGGCTCGGCCAGCGCGGACGCCGTCTCGGCCCTTCAGAACCTCGGCTTCAAGCCGCCTGTCGCCGCCATGGCGGTCAGCAGGGCGGTCGAGGAACTGGGCGAGGACGCCGGCCTCAACGACCTCGTGCGCGTGGCGCTGAAGCGGGCGGCGGGATAACCCATGACCGACAATCCCATCCTCACTCCTTCGCGCCAGCCCGAGGACGCCGACGCTGCGCTGCGGCCCAAGACTTTGGCGGAGTTCGTCGGGCAGGCAGCGGCGAAGGACAATCTTTCGGTCTTCATCGAAAGCGCCAAGTCGCGGCGCGAGGCGATGGACCATGTGCTGTTCTTCGGGCCTCCGGGCCTTGGCAAGACGACGCTGGCGCAGATCGTCGCGCGCGAACTGGGCGTCGGTTTCCGCGCCACGTCCGGCCCGGTAATCGCCAAGGCGGGCGACCTCGCGGCGCTGCTCACCAATCTCGAACACGGCGACGTGCTGTTCATCGACGAGATCCACCGCCTCAATCCCGTGGTCGAAGAAGTGCTCTACCCGGCGATGGAGGACCGCGCGCTCGACCTCATCATCGGCGAGGGACCCTCGGCGCGCTCGGTGCGGATCGACCTGCCGCCCTTCACGCTGATCGGCGCCACCACGCGCCAGGGCCTGCTCCAGACCCCGCTGCGCGACCGTTTCGGCATTCCCGTGCGGCTTCAGTTCTACAGCGTCGAGGAACTGGAGAAAGTCGTCACGCGCGGCGCGGGACTGCTCGGCATCGGCATCGACAAGGGGGGAGCGACCGAGATCGCCCGCCGCGCGCGGGGCACACCCCGCGTGGCGGGACGCCTCATGCGCCGCGTCCGCGACTTCGCGCATGTGGCGGGATCGAGTGTCATCACTCGCGCCATCGCCGACGATTCGCTGACTCGGCTGGAGGTCGATTCGATCGGCCTCGATTCGCAGGACCGGCGCTATCTCCGCATGATCGCGGACATCTACAAGGGCGGCCCGGTCGGCGTCGAAACGCTGGCGGCCGGCCTCTCCGAACCGCGCGACACGATCGAGGAAGTGATCGAGCCCTATCTCATCCAGCTGGGCCTCGTGGCGCGCACCGCGCGTGGGCGCTGCCTTAACGATCGGGGCTGGCAGCACCTCGGCATGACCCCGCCGCAGGCCCCCCAGGGCGGGCTTTTCGATTCGGAAGGCTGAGGGCCATGCCCTTGAATGGACTGCAAAACCGTCGGGCTCGTTTACACCGGGCGGCGCCGATAGTCCCGTTTCGGTACACCCCGATGGTTAGAACAATAAATTAACCAGTTTTCCCGCCTTGGGACGCTGGAATAGCGGTTAACGGCGTTGTCCCATTAACCGGTCTCTGCGTTGTTTCTGGCAGATGGGTCGCAGGTGTCCGCTTCATGGCGCTGCCGGCAACCTCACGGGAAACAAAGAGAGCAAACATCATGTCCGTTCGGATGGCCCTTGCGAAACTGTCTGCCTGCGCGGCCGGCTGTGCGATCATCGGTGGCGGCGCCGTCCACGTGGCGGAGACGCAGAAGCCGACGACCGAGTACCGCAAGCTCAAGATGGCCAAGACGGCGCAGCCCGCCAAGCGCCCCGCCGCGCGCGTGGTCCGCAAGGAAGAGCCGCGCACCACCCGGCGCGTGCGCAAGATCATCAAGCGGACCTGCTGCGACCAGCCGCAGATGGCAATGGTGCCACTGCCCCCGCCGTACAGTCCGCCCGCTCCGGCGGGCTATGCCGGCGGCAGCGGCGGCGTGCCGGTGGTCATCGGCGGCGGTAATGGCGGCGGCTTCGGTGGCGGGTTCTTCGGCGGCTTCTTTGGTGGTGGCGGCGGCGGCGGTGGCGGCGGTGGTGGCAACATCGTCATCACCTCGACCACCGGCGGTTCGACCTCGAACGGCGAGATCAGTTCGACCACCACGACGACCGGCGGCGTGACCTCGACCTCGTCGGGCAACGTCTCCACTTCGACTTCCGGCAACGTGTCGAGCACGACCTCGGGTAATATCTCGACCTCGACCTCCGGGAACGTGTCGAGCACGACTTCGACCTCGGGCAACGTCTCGACCTCGACGACTTCGGGCAACGTCTCGTCGACCACGACCAGTTCGGGCAATATCTCGAGCACGTCTGGCAACGTCTCGTCGACCTCGACGACGTCGGGCAACGTGTCCACGACTTCCGGCAACGTCTCGACCAGCACCAGCTCGTCGTCGTCGACGAGTTCGTCCACGTCGACGAGCAGCTCGACCTCGTCATCCACCTCCAGCTCGACTTCGACCAGTTCGGGCGGGTCCACCTCGACCTCGTCGGGCGGCACCGACGTGCCGGCGCCGCCGATGCTGGTGCTTTTCGGCGCCGCAGCCGCAGCCCTCGCCGCCCGCCGCCGCTTCGCGGGCGCCAAGGCGGCCTGACCGGGCACGACATACCCCAGCATGGGGCAGGTGCCGCTCGGGTGCCTGATTGGGGGGCGGCGTTTTACGCCGCCCTTTTCGTTTGAATCTACCGTCCATAGAAAAACCCCGCCCGGTTCGCACCGGACGGGGTCTGTCTAACGCTTGAGCGCTAGCGGCGGATCAGGCCGCCAGCTTGCGCAGCACGTACTGCAGGATGCCGCCGTTCATGAAGTACTCGACTTCGTTGGCGGTATCGATGCGGCACAGCGCGGTGAAGGTGAACTGCGTGCCGTCGGCGCGCGTCACTTCGACTTCGACGTCCTGCTGCGGCTTGAGGCTGGCGACACCCTTGATGGTGAAGGTGCAGTCGCCGTTCAGCGCGAGGCTGTGGCGGCTCTCGCCGTCCTTGAACTGCAGCGGCAGCACGCCCATGCCGACCAGGTTCGAGCGGTGGATGCGCTCGAAGCTCTCGACGATGACGACGCGCACGCCCAGCAGGTTGGTGCCCTTGGCGGCCCAGTCACGCGACGAGCCGGTGCCGTATTCCTTGCCGCCGATGACGATCAGGGGCGTGCCCTCGGCCTTGTGCTTCATGGCCGCGTCGTAGACCGGCATGGGCTCGGTGCCGTAGCGGCTCATGCCGCCCTCAATGCCGGGGACCATCTCGTTGCGGATGCGGATGTTGGCGAAGGTGCCGCGCATCATCACGTCGTGGTGGCCGCGGCGCGCGCCGTAGGAGTTGAAGTCCGCCTTGGCGACCTGGTGCTCCATCAGCCACTTGCCCGCCGGGCTGTCTGCCTTGATCGAGCCGGCCGGCGAAATGTGGTCGGTGGTGATCGAATCGCCGAGTATGAGCAGCGGCTTGGCCTCGATGATGTCGGAGACCGGAGCCGGGGTCATCGTCAGGCCCTCGAAGTACGGCGGGTTGGCGACGTAGGTCGATCCGGCGCGCCACGAGTAGGTGTCCGAACCGACGACGTTGATCGCCTGCCAGTGCTCGTCGCCCTTGTAGACGTCGGCGTAGCGGGCCTGGAACATGGCGCGGTCCATGCAGCCGGCCATGGTCTCGGCGACTTCGAGGTTGGTCGGCCAGATGTCCTTGAGGTAGACATCGACGCCGGCCGTGCTCTTGCCGATCGGGGTGGTGGTGAAGTCCTCCACCACGGTGCCCTTGAGCGCGTAGGCGACGACCAGCGGCGGCGAGGCCAGGAAGTTGGCGCGCACGTCGGGGGAGACGCGGCCCTCGAAGTTGCGGTTGCCCGAGATCACCGCGGCGGCGACGAGGCCGTTCTCGTTGATCGCCTTGCTGATCGGCTCCGCGAGCGGGCCCGAGTTGCCGATGCAGGTGGTGCAGCCGTAACCGACGAGGTTGAAGCCGATGTTGTCGAGGTGGACCTGCAGGCCGGCGCGGTTCAGGTAGTCGGTGACGACCTGCGATCCGGGAGCCAGCGAGGTCTTTACCCAGGGCTTGGGCTTGAGGCCCAGCTCGTCGGCCTTCTTGGCGACGAGGCCGGCGGCGACCAGCACGCCCGGGTTCGAGGTGTTGGTGCAGCTGGTGATCGCCGCGATCATGACGTCGCCGTCACCGATGTCGAAGTCCTTGCCGTCCACGGGAACGCGGGCGGGGGTCTTCTTGTAGGTCGCGGCCATGTCGGCGTTGAAGACGTCGTCGACCTCGGGGAGGGCGACCCAGTCCTGCGGACGCTTCGGGCCGGCGAGCGAAGGCACGACGGTGGCCATGTCCAGCTCGAGAGTGCTGGTGAAGATCGGGTCGGCGGCGCCGGGCTCGATCCAGAAGCCCTGCTCCTTGGCGTAGGCTTCGACGAGGGCGATCTGCTCCTCCTCGCGGCCGGTCAGGCGCAGGTAGTCGATGGTCTTGTCGTCGATGCCGAAGAAGCCGCAGGTCGCGCCGTATTCGGGCGCCATGTTGGCGAGCGTCGCGCGGTCGGCCAGCGACAGCGAGGCGAGGCCGGGGCCGAAGTACTCGACGAAGCGGCCGACGACGCCGTGCTTGCGCAGCATCGAGGTGCAGGTGAGCACGAGGTCGGTGGCGGTGACGCCTTCCTGGAGTTCGCCGACCAGCTTAAAGCCGACGACTTCGGGGATGAGCATCGAGACAGGCTGGCCGAGCATCGCGGCTTCGGCCTCGATGCCGCCCACGCCCCAGCCCAGCACGCCCAGGCCGTTGACCATGGTGGTGTGGCTGTCGGTGCCGACGCAGGTGTCGGGATAGGCGACCAGTTCACCGTTCTGGTCGTCGCTCGACCAGACGGTCTTGGCGATGTTTTCCAGGTTGACCTGGTGGCAGATGCCGGTGCCCGGGGGAACGGCGTAGAAGTTGTCGAGCGACTTGGAACCCCACTTGAGGAAGTCGTAGCGCTCCATGTTGCGCTGGTACTCGATCTCGACGTTCTGCTCTGCCGCCTTGGGGTGGCCGAACTCGTCGACCATGACCGAGTGGTCGATCACGAGGTTGACGGGGACCAGCGGGTTGATCTTGCTGGTGTCGCCGCCGAGCTTGGCGATGGCGTCGCGCATGGCGGCCAGGTCGACCACGCAGGGCACGCCGGTGAAGTCCTGCAGCAGCACGCGCGCGGGGCGGTACTGGATCTCCGCGCCGGTCTTGGGGTCCTGCTGCCAGTCGACGATCGCCTTGATGTCGTCGGTGGAAACGGTGAACCCGCCGTCTTCGAAGCGGAGGAGGTTCTCGAGGAGGACCTTCATCGAGAACGGCAGGCGGCTGACGTCGCCGATCTTCTCGGAGGCCTTCTTGAGGGAGTAGTACGCGACGGCCTTGCCGCCGACGGTCATGGTGCTGCGGGTCCCGAGCGTGTCCTGTCCGACCTGGGTCATAGTGGGTTTTTTCCCCTTAGTGTGAGGCCTGCCTGCTGCATCGCGGCGCTCCTGAACCGTGTTGCAGTGCGACAAGCGGATTCGTCGGCCCGCCGATGCGCGCTAAGGGCCGGAAGGTCAAGGGGCAGGGGGCTGGAGTTTTGGTCGGGAAAGCCGAAGAAGCCGCGGTGCGGCGCACCTATGGCAGTGTTTCGTTTTGTGTCCTGCGGGTGCCGATCCAGCAACCAAGCACGATCAGCGCCGCTCCCGCAACTACGCCGGTGCCGAGTGTCTCGCCGAACACCAGCCAGCCCATCAGCGCCGCCCAGAGGAAGCCGGTGTACTCGACGGGCACCAGCACCTGCGCCTCGGCGCGGGCATAGCCCCAGGACAGGAACAGCAGCGCCGTGGTCGCCAGAGCCGCGCCCAGCGCGGTCCAGCCGAGGCTCGCCGCGTCGGGCGTGGTCCAGTAGAACGGCGCGATGACGAGGAAGATCAGCGCGACATTCATGTTCTGGAACATCGCGATCTCGACCGGCCCCGCGAGCGTCGCCTGCTTGCGCTGGAGGACGAGGTTGAGCGCGTAGAACACCGCCGAGAACACGATGGCGATCGTGCCCTCTATCGCCTCGGGTCCATATTCTCCGGCCCCGAAGCGGTCGGCGCCGATCACCACCATGCCCACCAGCCCGAGCAGCGCGGCGACGATCGCGCGCGGATGGATGGTCTCGCCCAGCAGCAGCGCGGCGAAGTACAGCGCGATGATCGGCGCGAAGAACGAGATCGCCATGCCCTCGGCCATCGGGATGCGCACGAGGCCGTGGAAGAACAGCGCCGCCATGATCGCGGTTATGGCCGAGCGCTGGAAATGCAGCACCGCCACCTTGCGGCTCGGCACCGGGCGCCCGGCGGCAAGCCAGATCGGCAGCATCATCGCGGTGCCCAGCAGGTTGCGCAGCAGCATCGCCGTGCCGACCCCGACCATGAGCGAGGCGGCCTTCATCGCTGCATCCATCACGCTGAACGCGGCGATCCCCGCGATCACCGAGAGGACCGGCAGGAGGGTGGATGCAGAAGGGCTCTCAGGGGCTCGCATGACCGCCCGCCTGTCGCCCCGCGCAAGGTTGTGCGCAAGCAATTCATGCCTGCGACAGGTCGCATCCTTGAAGAAAGGCGCGTAAAAGCGCACATCAGGGCGGTGCGGCAGGCAACCTTCGCAGGCCGTCGCGCGTCATTCCAGCGGCTTTAGGTAGAAGCCCGGGCATCCAGTCGACAGGTTTCAAGCAAATATGGTGAGTTTCAAGCGGTTCGGTCCCGGCGTCGTCTCGGCGCTAACGATCCTGTCCCTGGGTGCGCAGGGCGCGCAGGCCCAGAAGATCAAGGCCGGCATGCCCGAGGACCTGCTTCCCAGGAGCGCGCCCACCCCGGCGCCCGTTCGCACGTCCGCGCCGACCCCGCTGCCCACCACGCGCCCGAGCACGGGTCCGGCCCCCGTCACCGGCACGACGCCTGCCGGCGTTCCGGTGATCTCCGCGCCCATGGTGCAGGACGTCGTCGTCACCGAGCCGGTCATGCCGTGGACGGTGAGCGATGCGCAGGCGCTGCTCAAGACCATCGAATACATCGGCAAGGAAGGCCTGCTGCCCGGCGACTACCAGCCCAGCGCGCTCAAGGCGGCTATCGCCGGGGGCGAGGGCGACGCGCTCGACGCGCTCGCCAGCCGGGTGTTCGCCTGGCTGATCGAGGATCTGCGCGACGGCCGCACGCCGATGACCGCGCGTGTCCAGTGGTTCGCCGTCGATCCCGACCAGGACGCGATGCCCACCGCCACGATCATGGCGCAGGCGCTGTCCGACCACGACATCGCCGGCGTCATCGACAAGCTGGCGCCGACCAACCCGGACTATGCCGCGCTCAAGACCGAGCTGAACGCCACGCCGATGGCCAACAAGCCTCGCCGCGCGCTGATCCAGGCCAACATGGACCGCTGGCGCTGGCTCGCCCGCGACCTCGGCAGCGTCTACCTGATGACTAATGTGCCGGAGTTCCAGCTGCGGCTCGTGGTCAAGAACAAGGCGGGCGAATACAAGGCGATCCGTACTTACAAGACGGTCGTCGGCAAGCCCGGCCGCACGGCGACGCCGCAGCTGGCCGAGACGGTCAGCGCGGTCGTCTTCAACCCGACCTGGACGGTGCCGCAGTCGATCGTCAAGGGCGAGGGACTGGGCGCCAAGGTGCTGGCTAACCCCCGGTGGGCCGCCGCCAACCATTACAAGGGTTACAAGGCCGAGAACGGCATGATCACCGTCGTCCAGCAGCCCGGGCCGACCAATGCGCTCGGCCTGATGAAGATCGACATGCCCAACCCGCACGCGATCTACCTGCACGACACGCCGTCCAAGCAGTACTTCAACTCCGAGGTCCGCGCCTTCAGCCACGGCTGCATCCGCACCGAGCGCGCGGTGGAGCTGGGCATGACGATGGCGATCCTGGGCGCGCAGATGCCTGCCGCCGAAGCCGCCGAACTGTCCCGCGCGGGCGAGTACAAGAAGGTGCCGATGACGCGGACCTTCCCGGTCTATCTCACCTACTTCACCTTCGCCCGCTCGATCGACGGCGAGCTGAAGCCCTTCGCGGACATCTACGAGCGCGACACGCCGGTGCTCGCCAGCTTCAAGGCGGGGCGCGAACTCAAGACCACCCAGCGCGCCAGCGAAGAAGCGATCATCCAGCTCGACAACCCGCTTTGACGTGATCCGCCGTTCCCGCAATGTCGGGAACGGCACCGATCCAACGCGGCGGCGATTGCGCGCGCTCTCCCCTTGCCGGACGCAGGCCGGCGGCCCAAGTCGGCTGCAACGGCAAGGAGACCTGCAATGACCGAACCCCATGCGGAGCGTATCGCCGAGGCGACCGCCCGCATCGCCGACCTCGAAGCCGAGCTGGAAGCCGCCGGCACCACCACCAGCGAGGCCGCGGCGCTTGCCCGCGTGCGCACGCTGCTGCACGAATGGGTCGACAGCGTCATCGCCGTGGTTGCGACGCCGGGCGTCGGCCGCGTCGTGCTGATCCATGAAAACGGCGCCGAATCGCGCATCGCCTCGCCCGATCTGCCGTATCGGCTGGCCGTGCCCGTGACCTTCAGCGGTACGATGGCGTCGGAGGGCTGAACTCCCCGGCCGGCGTCAGTCGGGCTTCCAGCCGATCTCGGCCGCCGCGGCGGACTTGGGGATGTCGGTCAACGCCTCGTTGACAGTGATCGTCTCGCCGGGAGCCAGCTGGCGTTTGGCGGGGACGACTTCCTTCGCATAGACGATCGTCTCGCGCCGGTCGCGCAGGACCACCAGCAGCGAAGGAACACTGCGGGTCTGCGCGCCGATGTTGCTGATCGTGCCGCTGACGCTGAAGAACTCGGTACCGTCCGGCAGCGGCTTGCGGTCCTGCCGGTTACGCGGGAAGTCGAGCTTGAGATCGGGCTGGGCCTGCTGGAAGGTCGGGTGCGGGATCGGCAGCCAATCGGGCAGGCCGCCGAAGGCGACCGCCGCAGTCAGCCCCAGCGTCGCGATCGCGAAAGCGACTGCGCCATAGGTCGCGCGGCGCGTCCAGTTGCGGCGCGGGCGGAACGGCGGCGAGAAATCAAAGTTTGAAGTGCTTTCGTCAGCGTAGCGCTTGGTCGCGGTGTCGTCGTAGTAGACCGGCGCCGATTTCTGCTCGCCCCGGCGCGGTGGGCGCGGCAGAGGCTGCTCACGCCCCGGCGCGGGGATTTCAGGTTCGGGCCGCGGCGCGGGCGCTGCTGCGACAGGCTCGGGTGGGCGCGGCACGACGATTGCCGGGCGCGGCGTCGGTGCGGGTCTGGGAGCGGGCAGGGGAGCCGCTTCCGGCTGCGGCGCGGCCTGGCGGGCGGCCGGGGCCTCGGCCATCTCCACCGCCGGTTCGTGCGCGGCTTCGGGACCTTCCTGGAACCAGCTATGGCGGCACTTGGCGCAGCGCACCGTGCGGCCTTCCATACCTACGGCACTATCCGGTACGGCGTAGCGCGTAGAGCAGGCAGGGCAGGCGATGATCATGATCGCCCTCATAAGCACGGTTGACTGACATGCGACAAGCGCCCGCCCTGTGGGTTCGCGCCCTGACGCCCTTTTTTCCACATGCAATGACGGCTATAGGCTCATCGTCGCCCGTTCGGCCCGACTGACATATAGTAACGAGCATGACCGCGGACGGCGAAATCATCCACTTCGACAATGTCGGACTTCGCTACGGCACCGATCGCGAGGTGCTGAGCGACCTGACGTTCACGCTGTTTCCCGGCCGCTTCTACTTCCTCACGGGTGCGAGCGGCGCGGGCAAGACGTCGCTGCTGCGCCTGCTCTACCTTGCCCAGCGCCCGTCGCGCGGCGCGATTCGCATGTTCGGGACCGATGCCATCACCATGCCGCGCGCGCATCTGCCGGCCCTGCGGCGGCGGATCGGCGTGGTGTTCCAGGACTTCCGGCTGGTCGAGCACCTTTCCGCCTTCGACAACGTGGCGCTCCCCTTGCGCGTGGCCGGCCACCGCGAGCGCGACCTTGCCGGGCCGGTGCGCGACATCCTCGGATGGGTGGGCCTTGCCGACCGCATCGAGGCGCGGCCCGCCACGCTCTCGGGCGGCGAGCAGCAGCGCGTCGCCATCGCCCGCGCCGTGATCGCGCGCCCGGCGATGCTGGTGGCGGATGAGCCGACCGGCAATGTCGACCCCGAGATGGCGCTGAAGCTCCTGCGCCTGTTCGAGATGCTCAACCGGCAGGGGACAACGGTGGTCGTCGCCACCCACGACCTCGACCTTCTGCGCAAGGTGCCCGAGAGCCTCATCATGCGGCTCGACCGGGGGCGCCTCGCCGATCCCACCGGCGCGCTGCGCTATCCACCCCGGAAAACGCCGTGAGCGTCCGAGCCGCCATAGATCGGCTGCGGGGCAAGGGTTTGCCCTCCAGCCGGCGGGTCGAGATCATCCCGCAGGCGCGCATGTCCGGGCCGATGCCCTGGGTCATCGCGATCATGGTGGCGCTGACCGCCATCGCGCTCGCCGCCGGGCTGGCGCTGGGCAATGCGGTCTCCGCCGCCCGCGCCGAGATCGACGGCGGTGTCACCGTGCAGGTGATCGAGCCGCGCGCCGAACTGCGCACCGCGCAGGCCGCGCGCGCGGTCGAGGCGCTCAAGACGATGCCGGGAGTGGCCGGGCTGCGGCTGGTCCCGCAGGAGGAACTCGACGCGCTGATCGAACCGTGGCTCGGCACCGGCATCGCATCCGCCACCGGCGCGGCGATTCCGGTGCCCGCGCTGATCGATGTGCGGCTCAAGGGGCCGGCGACCCCGGCGCAGCTCGAGGCGATCGGACGGCGGGTGATACCGGTGGCGCCCTCGGCGAAGATCGATGCGCAGTCGAACTGGTTGAAGCCGGTGTTCGACGCGATGGTCTCCCTTCAGGTCCTCTCGATAGCGCTGGTGGCGCTGCTGGCGATGGCGCTGGCGGCGGCCGTGCTGCTCGCCGCGCGCTCGGCGCTGGGGGCGAACCGCGACACGATCGAGATCGTCCATCTGCTGGGCGGAACCGACGCGCAGGTCGCCCGCGTGTTCCAGCGTTCGATCGGTTACGACGCGGCGGGCGGCGGCACCGTGGGGCTGGCGCTGGCGCTGGTGGTGATCCTGGTGCTCGCCCGACGCTTCTCCGGGCTGGGCGCGGGGCTGGTCGACAACGGCGCGCTGGTGTGGAGCGACTGGCTGCTGCTGGCGCTGGTGCCGATCCTGGCGACGCTGCTGGCGATGCTCACCGCGCGGCTCACTGTGCTCCATGCCCTCCGGCGTATGCTTTAAGGCTGCTTTGCGGCGCACCTGTGCTTATATAGACTTCCATGTTCCGCCGCTTCGTCGCCTTCATCGTGCTGGTCTGGCTCTTCGGGTTCCTGTGGTTCGCGGTCGCGCTGCCCGGCCCGTTGCCCGCGAACCTGCGGACAGATGCGATCATAGTGCTGACGGGAAGCTCGGGCCGGATCGAACATGCACTCAAGGTGCTGGAAGCCGGCAAGGCGCCCGACCTACTGGTTTCAGGCGTCGACCGCGAGGTGCGCCCGCGCGAGTTCGCGGTGCAGTTCCATGTGCCCGCGCGCCTGATGCGCTGCTGCGTGACGCTGGGCTACCGCGCCTATGACACCCGCTCCAACGCGATCGAGGCCGCGCAGTGGGTGACCGAACACGACGCCAAGTCGGTGCGGCTGGTCACCGCCGACTGGCACATGCGCCGCGCCGCGCTGGAACTGGCGCGCGAAATGCCCGCCGACGTGCGGATCGAGCGCGACGGGGTGCCCTCGCGGCCGAGCCTGGGGGCGCTGTTCCTCGAATATCACAAACTGCTGGCACGCGCCGCGCTCAACCTCTGGGGACGATGATGACTGAAGCTGGCCCGAAGGCCGGGCGCGCCGGGCCGAACACGGTACTGGGCGCCGCGACCCCGTTCGACGTGTTGCGCAGCGTGCTGTTCTACGCGGCGTTCTACCTGGGCTCGATCCTCTATGTGGGGGTGAGTTTCCTGGCCGCGGCGTTCGGCGACGAGCCGTTCCGCCGCGTCGCGCGGGGCTGGAGCCAGTACCACCGCTTCTGCGCGCGCTACCTGCTGGGCATCCGCGTCGTCGTCGACGGGGTGATGCCCGAGGAAGGCGTGCTCGTCGCCATCAAGCACGAGAGCTTCTTCGAGGCGATCGACCTGCCCGCGGTGATGCAGCGCCCCGCGCCGTTCCCCAAGGCCGAGCTGACCGAGATTCCCGGCTGGGGCTGGGCGCTGCGCCGCTACGGCGCGGTCGTGGTCGAGCGCGGCGAGGGCGCCAAGGCGCTGCGCAAGATGATCTCCAGCGCGCGGGGCCTCGCCGCGCAGGGGCGGCCGCTGGCGATCTTCCCCGAAGGCACGCGCGTGCTCACCGGGCGGCGGCCGCCCCTGCAGTCTGGCTTCGCGGGGGTCTACAAGCTCCTCGCCATGCCGGTGGTGCCAGTGGCGGTGGACAGCGGGCGGCTTTATCATCGGCGCTGGAAGAAGCCAGGCGTCATCACCATGCGGGTGGGGGACCGGATCGAGCCGGGACTCCCGCGCGAGGAGGTCGAAGCGCGGGTCCATGCCGCGATCAATGCACTGAACGTGTGAGCCCCTGTCTTCCCCGGTCGAGCCGGGGGAGACGTGATTCAGGCCGGAACCAGCTCGCTGACCTCGACCGATTGCGACTGCATTTCCACGTCGCCGAAGCTCGACAGGAACGAGACGTCCGCCGCATCGCGGCCGACGCCGATCTTGGCGATGCGATCGGGCGAACTCATGCCGGTGGCGTCGACCATGTGCCAGGCTCCGTCGAGGAACACTTCGGCCACCGCGTGGAAGTCCTGCGGCTCGACGCCGAGGCCGTAGACGCTGGCGAAGCGCGCGGGGATGGCGCTGGCGCGCACCAGCGCGATCATCAGGTGGGCATAGTCGCGGCACACGCCCCGGCCGCTTTGGAAGGTGTCGGCGGCGGTGGTGAAGGCGTCGCTGGAGCCGGGCTCGTAGGTAAGGGTGTTGGCAAGGCGGTCGCGGATCGCGGCGACACGGGGGCCGCCGCTGAGATGGCCGAACTCCTGCTCGACGAAATCGTGGAAGGTGTCAGAGGTCACGTAGCGCGAGGGCATGAGATAATCGACTGTCTCGCCCGGCAGCAGGTGGGTGGGCACGGCGGGCAGGGTGGCGACGTCGGCCAGCATGCGCTCGACCGAGACCTGGGCCTCGTAGCGGATCTGGAGCGGCGCGGCGGTGCGCAGCCAGATCCGCTCGCCGATGTCGGCCTGCGCGGAAACGCGGGCGAAATGGTCGAGCGGGGGAAGGTCGATGCGGGCCTGGAGCACGTGCTGCTCGGGGATCATCGCCGCCTCGATCTGGAGCAGCACGTCGACCGGTCCCCGGTCGGGCTGGCGCAGCGCGTAATCTAGGGTGGTGACAATGGAAAGCTGCATGGGGTACGTCCTTGAGCGGGGTTTCTCCGGTGAAATCCCGAGAAGGGCCGGGGCTCCCTGCCTACCCGAAATATACCGCCGTGCCCGATTGGACCGGCGATATCAGCCGTTCTTTGCACCTTCGTGATCGCCGCGGCCGAAGTCGGCGCGGGCGTCGTCCTGGCCTTCCTCGATGATCGAGCGGCGGATCGCGCGGGTGCGGGCGAACTGGTCGAACAGCGTGTCGCCGTCACCGACGCGGATCGCGCGCTGGAGCGCGGTCAGGTCCTCGGTGAAGCGCTGGAGCATGGTCAGCACCGCCTCCTTGTTCGACAGGAACACGTCGCGCCACATCGTCGGGTCGGAGGCGGCGATGCGGGTGAAGTCGCGGAACCCGCCGGCGGAATACTTGATGACCTCGCCCTGTGTCACGTCCTCGAGGTCCGAGGCGGTGCCGACGATGGTGTAGGCGATGAGGTGGGGCAAGTGGCTGGTCACCGCGAGCACGAGGTCGTGGTGCTCGGGCGTCATGATCTCGACGTTGGCGCCGAGCGCTTCCCAGAAGCCGACCAGCTCCGACAGCTTGATCATGTCGACCTTGGAGGGCGGAGTGACGATGCACCAGCGGTTGCGGAACAGGTGCGCGAAGCCCGCGTCCGGGCCCGAGTTCTCGGTGCCGGCGACGGGGTGCGCGGGGATCACGAGATGGCCGGGCAGCGCATCGCCCAGCGCCTTGGCGATCGCCTCCTTGGACGAGCCGACGTCGCTCACCAGCGCGCCTTGCGGCAGCGCGTCACGCACCTGCTCGGCGGCCATGCCCATGGCGCCCGGCGGCACGCAGAAGATCACCAGGTCCGCCTCGCGCACGGCCTCGGCGGGGGTATCGCACACAGCGTCGACGAGGCGGCGCGTCGCCGCGCGGGCGCGGTGTTCGGGGCTGAGGTCGTAGCCGGTGGTCCGCACGCCGGGCAGGTATTCCCGCACCGCCAGCCCGATCGAGCCGCCCTGCAGGCCAAGGCCGATGATGGCGACGGTCGCGAAAGTCATTTCGCGCCTTCCGCCATTCCGCGCAGGGCCTCGGCGATCACGTCCATGTCCTTCGGCTTGCCGATGGTGATGCGCAGGGCCTGCGGCAGGCCCTGTCCGGGGAGCCAGCGCACGATGTAGCCCCGGTCGGCAAGTCCGTCGAACGCGGTCTCGGCGGTGAGCGCGCCTTCGAACAGGATCAGCACGAAGTTGGCCTGGCTCGGCAGCGGGCGCAGTCCGTGGTTACCGAGCGCTTCGAGTTGCTCGACGAAGCGGCCGCGCTCATCGCGGTTGTGGACGCGGCTGGCCTCGACGAAGGCGGGATCGCCCAGCGCTGCAAGGGCCATGGCCTGTCCGGTCGCCGAGACGTTGAACGGCCCGCGAATACGGTTGAGCGTGGCGACGATGCCGGGCGCTCCGGTGCCCCAGCCGATGCGCTCGCCGGCAAGGCCGAAGATCTTGGAGAAGGTGCGGGTGACCAGCACGTTCCTGTGAGCCGCGGCCAATGCCAGCGCGCCGTCGTCGTCCTCGGGCGCGACGTATTCGCCGTAAGCCTGGTCGATCACCAGCAGCACGTCGGCGGGGAGGGCGGCGTGGAGCCGCGCGATCTCGCCGCCGGGGAGGTAGGAGCCGGTCGGGTTGTTGGGGTTGGCGACGAAGACCACGCGGGTCTTGTCATTCACCAGCGCCAGCAGCGCGTCGACGTCGGTGCCGTAGTCGAGGTCGGGCGCCACCACCGGGGTCGCGCCGCAACGGCGGGCGGCGATATCGTAGACCGAGAAGCCGTAGCGCACGTAGATGACCTCGTCGCCGAGGCCTGCATAACCCTGCGCGGCAAGGTTGAGCAGCTCGTCCGAGCCCGTGCCCATGACCACGCGCGCCGGGTCGATGCCGTGGGCCGCGCCGATGGCGGTGCGCAGGGCAGTGCTGTCGGGGTCCGGGTAGAGTGCCGGGGCCTGCGCGCGGGCGGCAAGCGCGGCGGGGCTGGTGCCCAGCGGGTTTTCGTTCGCCGAGAGCTTGATGAGCGGCTTGCCGTCCTTGCCCTTGGACTTGCCCGGCACATAGGCGTGAATCGCCTCGATCCAGGGCTTCGGGGTGGGGGCTTTGATGCGGGTTTCGGTTTCGCTCATGACGGGCGGCCCCATAACCCAGCGCGGCGCCTAATGACAGTGGCCGATTGCGGGGGCCGCATTGATTCCCTAATGGCGATACCCCACTTGGCGAAACGATCATGGCGACTGCCCCTATCATCCCCACCGAGAACAGGTTCCTCGATCTCGACATGCCGCTGATGCTGGACGGCGGGCAGAGCCTTGCCTGTCCGCGCATCGCCTACGAGACCTGCGGGACGCTGAATGCGGCTAAGGACAACGCAATCTTCATCTGCCACGCGCTGACCGGAGACCATCACGTCGTCTCGGACCACCCCAAGACCGGCAAGCCCGGCTGGTGGGTGCGCATGGTGGGTCCGGGCAAGCCGATCGACACCGACCGCTTCTTCGTGATCTGCGCCAACGTCATCGGCTCGTGCATGGGCTCGACCGGGCCGGCCAGCCTCTCGCCCGACGGCGAGCCCTGGGGCATGCGCTTCCCGGTCATCACCATCCGCGACATGGTGAAAGGGCACATCGCCGTGCTCGACGCGCTGGGGATCGACAGCCTCTACGCGGTAGTCGGCGGATCGATGGGCGGGATGCAGGCGCTGAGTCTGGCTGCCAACTTCCCCGAGCGCACCCGCGCGGTGCTGATCCTCGCCTCGACCGCGCGGCATTCGGCACAGAACATCGCGTTCCACGAGGTCGGACGGCAGGCGATCATGGCCGACCCGGCCTGGCGCGACGGCAATTACTACGCGTTCGGCAAGGGCCCCGAGAAGGGCCTCTCCGTCGCGCGCATGGCCGCGCACATCACTTACCTGTCCGAAGCGGGGCTGACCGAGAAGTTCGGCCGCCGCCTGCAGAACCGCGAGGAGAAGACGTTCGGTTTCGATGCGGACTTCCAGATCGAATCGTACCTGCGCTACCAGGGGCTGGCCTTCACGGACCGCTTCGATGCGAACTCGTACCTCTACATCACCCGCGCCATGGACTACTTCGACCTTGCCGAGGAGCACGGCGGGTTGCTCGCCAATGCCTTCGCCAGATCGAAGGCGCGCTACTGCCTCGTCAGCTTCGACACCGACTGGCTCTACCCCACCGCTGAATCGCGCAACGTCACCCATGCGCTCAACGCGGCGGGGCTGCCGGTCAGCTTCGTCGAGCTGTCGGCGCCTTACGGGCACGACTCGTTCCTGCTCGACGTTCCGGCGCTCGACCGCGTGGTGGAAGGCTTCCTGGGATGATCGAACTGTCCGACGACCCGGTGCGGATCGACACGGCCTGTGTCCACGGCTGGCTGGCGTCGAGCTACTGGAAGCCCGGCATCGCGCGCGAACAGGTCGAGCGCCAGAACGCCGGCTCGCACTGCCTCGGCGCCTATCACGCCGACCACGGGCAAGTCGGCTTCGCCCGCGTCATCTCCGACCGCGCGAGCTTCGCCTGGCTGGCGGACGTATGGGTGGACGAGAGTGCGCGCGGGCAGGGCCTCGGCCGCCGCATGGTGCGCTGGTTCGTCGAGCATCCCGACTACGTCACTGTGCGCCGCTTTGCGCTCACCACCGCCGACGCGCACGGCGTCTACGCCGCGCTCGGCTTTACCCCGCTGATGCGGCCCGAGCGGCTGATGGAGCGGCTCTCGCCCCAGTTCGCCGCCCAATTGGCCGGTACGCTGGAGGCCGCCCCATGAACGCGCTGCACCGCGCAGGACTGCGCCCCGACCTCACCGTGATCGCCGACAACGTCGCGCGCGGATCGAGCGTGCTCGATGTCGGCTGCGGCGACGGCACCCTGCTCGCCGCCCTGCGAGATGGGCAGGACTGCCACACGCGCGGCATGGAGATCGATGCCGCCAACGTCGGGCGCTGCGTTGCGCGCGGGCTATCGGTGATCCAGGGCGACGCCGACAAGGACCTCGCCTTCTATCCCGACAAGTCGCTCGACTACGCGATCCTCAGCCAGACGCTGCAGACCACGATGCGGCCCGACAAGGTGCTGGAGGAACTGCTGCGCATCGGCCGCAAGGCTTTCGTCAGCTTCCCCAACTTCGCGCACTGGCGGGTGCGGACCTCGCTGCTGTGGAACGGGCGGATGCCGGTGACGCGGCTGCTGCCGGTTGGCTGGTACGAGACGCCCAACATCCACCACCTCACGATCAACGACTTCCGTGCGCTGGTGAAGGAGCGCGGCATCACCGTGGAGGGCCGCTGGTTCCTCTCGGGCGACCAGAACTGCAGCGCGGCGGCAGCCAACTTCCGCGCCGAACACGCGGTGTTCCTGCTCTCGCGCGGGGATTGAGGGGCGGGGCTTCTGCCTGCCCCGGCGCTCAGGACGGGCGCGTCTTCAGCAGGGCCAGCCCGAAGCCGATGAAGATCACGCCGGAGGCCCGGTTGAAGGCCCGCTTCACCGCCGGGCGGGCGATGTGGCGCGACAGCGAGCGGCCGCCCCAGGCATAGACGGCGTACCAGCCCATCTCGATCACTGCGAACGTGCCTACCAGTACCGCGAACTGCGGCGCCTTGGGCAGCGCCGGGTCGATGAACTGCGGCAGGAAGGCGGCGGCGAAGAGGATCGCCTTGGGGTTGCTGATGCCTACCGCGAACCCGCCCCTAAACAGCGCGAGGATCGACGGCGTGGCGGGGAGCTCAGCCTCGCCCACGTCGAGCGGGGCGACGCGGCTGCGCCAGGCCTTGATGCCAAGGAAGATCAGGTAGGCCATGCCCGCATAGCGCAGCACCTCAAATGAGCCCGGCAGCGCCAGCAGCAGCGTGGTCAGCCCCGCCGCGGACGCGGCAAGAATGGTGACGAGCGCCGCGAGGCACCCCGCCATCGCCGCCGTGCAGCGCTTTACGCCCATCTCGACGCTGCGCGACAGGATGTGGAGCATGTTCGGGCCGGGCGTCCCCGAAAGCAGGAACACGGCGCCGGCGAAAAGCGACCATGCATGAAGCGTCATTGTTGCGTCCTCGGTATCGTCAGGCGGCCGCAGATACCGAGGTCGGCGTGATCGCGATACCCGTCAGTTGCGACTGCCCGGCGAAAAACGGGAGCGTCAGCCCATCGACAGGCCGAAGTAAGCGCCCAGCTTGTTGCCGTCCGGGTCGCGCAGGTAGGCGCCGAAGGCTCCGCGCGCCTGGGGCTTGGGCTCGGGCTCGCCCTCACTGGTGCCGCCATTGACGAGGCCCGCCGCGTGCCACGCCTTGACCGCGTCCTCGTCCGCCGCCTCGAAGATGATGGTGCCGCCGTTGGCGTGGGTCGTCGGCTCCCCGTCGCGAGCTGGGCCGAGCAGGAAGCGCACGCCGCCCAGGTCCCACATCACGATCGGGTACTGCTCCGGCGTCGAACAGGGCGCGAGGCCGAGCGCGCCGAACGTGGCGTCGTAGAAAGCGCGGGTCTTCGGCAGGTCGTTGGAGCCGAGGCGGATGGACTTGAGCAGCATGGTTTTCTCTCCCGGTTATAGTCGTTCAATACCCCTGAATCACGGTGTCTCGGTCATTGGCCCGGCGCGTGGAGCGCGCAGAGCTTGTTGCCGTCCGGATCGCGCAGGTAGGCGAGGTAGAGCGGCCCAAACGCGAACTCGCGGATGCCCGGCGCATCCTCGCAGCTGGCACCGCCCGCCGCGCAGCCGGCGGCATGCCAGGCTTCGACCTGCTCTGGGCTCTCGCAGGCGAGACCGATGGTGCCGCCGTTGGCGAAGCACGCGGCCTCCCCGTTGATCGGCGTGCAGATCATGAAGTTGGCGCCCTTGTGTGCATAGGCTAGTCGGCCCGCTGCCGGGTCGGACATGATCGGCGCCGCGCCCAGCACGGCGAAAGTAGCGTCGTAGAAGGTCTGGGACCGGGCGAGGTCGTTGCTGCCGACGGCGATGTGGCTGAACATGAAAGTCTCCCTGGGATGGCGGCGCGTGCCGTGCGGCGGGAGACTGTCGCCGGCCCGGCGTGAGGTCAATTACGGCCCGTTGCGTCGCGGCGATATTTGGCGGACGCTCCGACCGTCGCAGCCGCGAGACTTATCCACGCGTTTAGCCCCCGCCCCGAATCCCCGTCGGTGGACGCTGTCCCCCGGCTTTGGCATCGAAACCGCATGTGGCACATCTATCAGTTTCCGCTCTGCCCCTTCAGCCGCAAGGTTCGGCTGCTCATGGCCGAGAAGGGCATCGCCTACGAACTCCAGACCGCCCGGCCGTGGGAGGGCGAGGACCGGCTGTTCGCGATGAACCCGGCAGGCCGCACGCCCGTCATCCGCGAGACCGAGAAGGGCCACGTCCTGTCGGACAGCCGCGCGATCTGCGAGTATTTCGAGGAAACCGTCGAGCGTAGTCCGCTGATCAGCGGCACCGCCCAGCAGCGCGCCGAGATCCGCCGCCTGATCGCGATGTTCGACGAGAACTTCCACGCCGATGTCTCAGGCCCGCTTTTGCTCGAGCGCATGAAGAAGCGCCTCGTGCTGCGCCAGTCGCCGGATGCCAAGGCGCTGCGCGAATCGATGAAGCTCGCGCACGACTATCTCGATTACATCGACTACCTGATCGACAACCGCCCCTGGCTTGCCGGCGCGACGATGACGCTCGCCGATCTTGCCGCCGCCGCGCAGATTTCGGTGGCGGACTACTTGGGCGGTCTCGACTGGTCGAGCCATGAGCAGGCCCGCGCCTGGTACCTGGTGATGAAGTCGCGCCCCTCGTTCCGGCCGCTGCTGAGCGAGCGCATGGAAGTGATCCAGCCGCCAAGCCACTACGCCGAAGTGGACGGCTGACTTTATTCCTCCAGATGCGCGGAAGGGCGCATCTGGAATGCTGCACGGGCCTGCTCCCCCGGCCGGCCACCCACAGAGTACTGTTGTGGGGCGGCCCGGTGAGGGCGCGGGCCGGTGCCGTAGAATGGGCGAACCCATTCTCGAACGGATGCTTACGCCGCGTGCTTGGCGCCGAAGCGGCCGTGCTTGCGGAAGCGCACCATCCAGCGGTCGAGGAACAGCCCCAGCGGGCGCGGCGTGACGCCGAGGTCGGCGATGCCGGGCAGCGTGCCGCTAGCGACGCTGCCGGCCTTCAGCAACTTGAACTGGTCGGAATTGATCGGTGCACCCGGCAGCCAGCCGGTGGCGCTGGCGATGAGGCCGGACACCATGTCGGGCAGCTGCGCGAAACTGCGCGAGCGGCTCTGCGCGGCGGCGATGCGTTCGTTGAATTCAATCATGGTGATGACCTCGGGGCCGGCGACCTCGTAGGTCCGGCCGCCATGCGTCTCGGGATCGGCGAGGGCATTGCCGATCGCTGCTGCCACGTCGTCGACGAACACCGGCTGCAGCTTCGCCTGCGGGGCGAACACTGGCAGCGCTGGCATGCGCGAGATCAGTTCGGCGAACATCATGACGAAGCGGTCATCGGGGCCGAACATCAGCGAGGGGCGCAGGATCGTCGCCTCGGGGAAGGCGGCGCGCACGGCGTCTTCGCCCTCGCCCTTGGTGCGGGCGTAGTCGATGTCCGAGCGCGCATCCGCCCCGATCGCCGAAATATGGACGAAGGCGCTGACGCCCGCTACCTTGGCGGCAGCGGCGATCGCGCCGGCTCCCTTGCCCTGCACGGCGTCGAGATTGCCGCCGAACGCGCCGACGAGGTTCACCACCGCGTCCGAGCCCGCCAGCACGGCTGCGATTGAATCGGGCTTGGTTACGTCGACCCCGGCGAACTGGACCTGGCCCAGGTTGGCCAACGTCCGGATCGTGAAGGCCTTCTTCGGATAGCGGCTGGCGATCCGCAGGCGAGCACCGCGCGCCAGCAGTTCCTGCGCGAGATGCCGACCGACGAAGCCGCTGCCGCCCAGGACGGTGACGATCTTGCCGTAAAGGGCGTTCGTGGTGTCGATAACGGGGCTGGGGCTCATGGTCAGAATTCGGTCCTTCCGTCGCCGCACGGGGCGACTATCCCGCGCTGCAGCACATTGAAATCGCCCCTGCCACAAGGCCGGGGCAGGGGCAACCGGCCAGTTCGCCTCGCATGTAAACCTAAGCAATCGTCCGCAGCGAAAATTGTTGCGCCTTGCAGTGTTGACAAGCCTGCGGCCGCTGCGTAGAGGCGCCCTCCTACCCAGCAGGGACGGCGCTTCGCCCCCTTGCTACCGTGCCCAGATGGCGGAATTGGTAGACGCACCAGCTTCAGGTGCTGGCGCTCGCAAGGGCGTGGAGGTTCGAGTCCTCTTCTGGGCACCACTGACGCCTCTGGATTCGTCCAGAGGCGTCCGGTAAGCGGCCGGTTTCACAGCATTTTCCGACAGAGAATCGCCAGACACCGTCCGGCGAAATCCAGCTAAGGGCAACAGCAGCGACCACAAAATGTGGTCCTTTTTGTTGCCCTCGGATCGACCCGGCCTTGCTGGGAAAACGACCATGCTGACCTACATTCAGATCAACGCCGCCAAGCCTCGAGCGAAAGCCTGGAACCTCTCCGATTCCCAAGGCCTCTATCTCGTTATCCAGCCGAACGGTTCGAAGCTATGGCGCTTCAACTATCGTTTTCTGGACAAACAGAAGAAGCTTCATCTTGGGGGGTGGCCAACACTAAGCCTCGCAGATGCGCGTGCCCGACGTGACGAAGCCAGGAAGAAGGTTGCTGAAGGGATCGACCCGGCGCTTGAGAAAAAGCGCGCGAGGATCGCCGCCAAGTATGCCGCTGCAAACACTTTCGAGGCGGTGGCGGAGGAATGGCTCGTCAAATGCGAGCGAGATGGCCTCGCCCCAGTAACGGTAGACAAAATCCGCTGGCTGCTCGCCAAGGCCTACCCGGTCATCGGCAGTATCCCCATCGCGCAGATCACCCCGCACGAAGCTCTTGCAGTCCTGCGCAAGGTCGAAGCCACCGGCGCCTATGAAAGCGCGCGGCGCATGCGAAGCGTGCTGAGCCGCGTCTTCCGCTATGGCGTCGCGACGGTGCGATGCGACAAGGATGTTGCCGCGGACTTGCGTGGTGCAATCGCCTCGCCAAAAGTCAAGCATTTCGCCGCCATTACCAAGCCGTCGGAGGTCGGTGCGCTGCTGCGGGCCATCGACGGATACAGCGGTCACAAGGTGACGGTGATGGCGCTGCGCTTGTCCCCGCACGTGCTGCTCCGTCCCGGCGAGCTTAGGCAAGCCGAATGGACCGACATAGACTTCGACGAAGCCATCTGGTTCATTCCTGCCGAACGTATGAAGATGCGGCGGCCGCACCGGGTGCCGCTGTCCCGTCAAGTGATCGCCATGCTTAAGGAACTGCATGAGCACACCCATTGGTGGCGATATCTTTTCCCCGCTCTTGTTTGAGAAATCAACCGCTTAGGCGGCGCCTCAGAAAGCTCTTCTGAGTCCGTGTTCGTCTATCAACGTCCACGTTCGTCCAGCTATTTCCGACATGGCGCTGCGTTCCGACGCCGCCAGCCCCTCTTGTGATTTGTCAGAAATTCGCGTCATGTATCTGACAAACTAATTGTGGTTTGTCAGAATTGCGTATACACGCTTCTGACAAAGGAATTGCCATGCGCGGGCCGGGTCTCGATCTCAAAAGTGCCATAACGAGCCGGATGGTCTCCGGCGGCGTGCCTTCGGTCTGGACGCCGCAGGACTTTCTCGACCTCGGTTCTCGCGATGCCGTCGACCAAGTGCTCCATCGACTGACCCGCAACGGCGAAGTCCGCAGGATTGCCCGCGGGCTTTATGACAAGCCGAAACTCAACTCCCTCACGGGCAAGCCCACGAATCCCGATCCGCGCACTGTCATCGATGCGCTGGCTCGCCGGGACCAAGCCCGTATCCTCGTCGATGGCGTAACCGCAGCCAACGATCTAGGACTCTCCGATGCCGTCCCTGCTCGTATCGTCGTCCACACGGACGCGAGGTTGAAGCCCATCACGCTCGGCAACCTCAAGATCGATTTCAAAACCACTGCGCCAAGTCGGCTTCATTGGGCTGGGCGACCAGCGATGCGGGTCGTGCAGGCCCTGCATTGGTTGCACGACGCCGGGGGCGATACCGATCCGGATGTTGCCAAGCGTCTGCGCAACATCTTCGCCCACCCCGGTCACGGCGCCGACATCGTCAACGACCTTCAGACCGATATGCTGACGCTCCCGCTCTGGATGCAGAATCTCCTGCGCGATACGATGCCGGCTACCGCGTCAGCCAACCGTCCGAAGACCAAGCGAGCATGACAATGAATCCCGCTTACGCCCAGTTCCTTGCGGCCGACCCGACGGATCGACGGGATGTGTTTATCGGCGCCGGGCAGCGGCTCGGCACTGCGCCCCAGAATATCGAGAAGGATTTCTGGGTCTGCTGGACGCTCGATGCGCTTTTCAATGGTCCGGCGTCCCACGGCCCGCGCTTCCTGTTCAAAGGGGGCACGTCGCTGTCGAAGGGCTTCGGCCTGATTCAACGTTTCTCCGAAGACATCGACATCACAGTGTTTCGTGAAGACATCGGCCAAGATGCAAGCGTCGAGGCGCTGGAGGAGATGTCCGGTAAGAATCGACAGGCAAAGCTCGACGCCATCAAGGCGGCATGCCAGGCCTTCATAGGCGGAGACCTGCTCGCCCAGCTTTCGAAGACTCTAGCCGATGCAGTTGGCGAGGGCATGGCAGGCGCGAAGGTCGAACTCGATCGGGACGATGAAAGCGCCCAGAGCATTCTCCTTTGGTATCCAAGCGTGACCGCCGAGTCCGATGGCTACATCCGCAAAGCCGTCAAAATAGAATCCGGGGCCAAATCCGCTCTCGACCCTCATGCCCGCCACAGCGTCATTCCCTATCTCGCTGACGATCTGCCCGCCCTCGATCTGACGGTTGCCAACGTGACCATCGTCGATGCGGAACGCACCTTCTGGGACAAGGTCGTCATACTCCATGGCCTGCGCCGCTGGTTCGACGCCCGGCAGGTTCTGCGTGCGGGTGGCCAGCGCGTCTCGCGCCATTACTACGACGTGCACCAACTGATGATCGCCGGAACGGGCGCTTCAGCGATGGCTAACCCCGCGCTCGGCAGGGATTGCGTCGCACACGCCCGGATGTTCTTCAACAGCCGCGACCTTGATCTTGCCCATGCTGAGCCCGGTAGCTTCTCCCTGATGCCGACCGATGCGATGATCGCTGACCTTCGCCGCGACTATGGTGCCATGGCCGGCATGATCTTCGGCGATGTGCCCGACTTCGATGACGTTCTCGCAACCGTCGAAACGCTCCAGCGCTCGTTGAACGAACCGGCTGCATGATTACCACCTAGGGCATCGCTCATTGTCCGAAATTTGTGGGTGTATTTCGGACATGAGCAGCCGAATGCCAAAAGGACTCGAACCATCCCGTCATTCAGGTGCGAGCTGGTTTACCGGCGTCCAGATACCCAATGATTTGAATGGCATGGCACGGTCCAACGATGACCTTCTGAGGCATCTCATTCGTCACCGCAGGGGCCATCGGTGATCGGCGCTTCGTGGCTATGTCCGACCAACTTATGCCATTCCGGCTTGGAGCCGCGTATGTCGGGTTACCCTAAAACCCGCCATTCGGGTCTGCGCCCATTATCGTCAGACAGCGGCTCATCTTCGTTGCTCGGAAGCGGTCGTTCGTTCAGGTTGGACCGGCCCGTCTGACAATAGAAAAGCTGCCCGTTGGCAGACGCCCCAACCACAGCATTCCGCATAGGGTCATCCGTCCCTCAACGGAACTGATCCCTTGAAGTATGCACGGATAGAGCCGAATACTTTGAAACCTGAAAGTGCTATCGAGTAACACTATGGTCAGTACCTCCTAGTGGTACGCGAAGGCGTCCGTTCGCTTTAGCTAATTCCTGTGCCCTTCGGGCGACGTCGTTAGGCGACGACAGTGGCTGATCGAAATAGAAGGCAGTAGGACCCTCGGTAGGATACGTCACGGGGATCAACGCGACCTGGGTGATCCTTTCTCCACGCTTCCAGTACTTTTGCTGAAGACCGGAAACTCCGCATATTGGAGGCGGAGTAATAACACCTTCCTCGTCCACGCCAAGTTCTCCTTTGGTTCTGGAAATCAGGAAGGTGCCCCTGTTATGGTCACCAATGTAGACTTTAATCGCTTTGATGATCTCGGGCTTGTGCCTACGTGCGTCAAAACCCTGAATGACGATGCCGTCGATCACGACGCCGGAGTTCGCAATTCCTTGCGCCCGCTGTTCTTGTTCCCTCTCTTGGTCATAATTCGGTATCGAACATGCCTGCGCGGGCACATGGCCGGTGAGGAAGATCGAGAGCGATACCAAAACCTGTTTGAGCACGAGGGCCGACCTCCACTGAGTAAAGGTCCCAACGGTGTCACGTTTCGCGGCAACTAACCACCCAAAATCGCCGATCAGCGACGTGCCTGACACGCCCCTTAGCGGTCATTGTCGCGCTCACCGCGCTTTTGTAAATGAGCGCCAGTAGCTACCGCTTTCCAAAAAACGCACTTCGTTTATGAGTTTCGAACTGCTTATACTGTACCTCGAAGCTCGCGCCCAATAACAGCAGTCCGATATAACCCCCGGCCGGTACGGGGCAATGCTGCTGACGGTTTCCGATATTAGCACGCTGCTTGGGTCAATTGCTGAGTCAATTTTGGTGATTGACCATTTTTCCGATATTTTTCGAGCGATCACCAGCCACTCTGCTTTACTGCCAGCTAACAACTTCTCATTTGAGTAGACTTTAACGTCGTCGGCAAACAGAGAAGCATATTGATCGAATGTTGCTGGCGTGAGGGTATCGGAAATTTTCGACGCAAGTTCGGTCACACCCGGCGGCGGGGGCGGTGCAGGTGCGGCGAATGTCACTGAAGGCATCGCGCAATAGCTAGGATAGACACAGACCAGCGCATCATAGACCTCCTTGTAATAGGTACTCAGAGTAAACCGCATGCCGAGAGCGGCAAGCAAAACCGATCCCTGAAAAGGCGTCTATCCGGTCTCGCCCCTTCCGGCCCCTCAGGACGCCGAGGGACCCGCTCGATAGGGGCCTGTCCGGTTTCCGCTGCTTCCCAAGAAAAACAGCCTGATCGGAGACGCCCCCTTGCAGACATTTGGGGGTGAGCGCAGGATGGACCCACAAATGGGGGATCACGTGATAGGACAATCTCGCTTGGATAATTCGACAGCGCTATCTGTCGCATTGCAGCTTGTAGTGACGTTCTTGATTTCCGCCACTTTCGCATGGCTGGCTTGGATATTTGGATTCAAATCGGGACTTCACGTGGTATGGATGCTTATACTGCCACTCACAATCGGGGTCTTCTTCAATCGCGGGCTCAGGCGGACGAGGATGATGATCCTGTTGCCGGTGGCTTCGTTCATGGGCGTCGGATTGGTAGCCAATCTTATCGGATATGGCTGAGGGCAACGTCCGCTTGCCACCCTTCTTTGCCGTTCACGAACGCAAAAAGCGTTCCCGAAGGCGGAAAGGCAGCTTACGCCCCTAAGTGGCCGTCGCATGACTCACGACGCTCTCTATTTAGGTCGGTTCGCCCAAAAGAAATGTATTCTCCAGCATAAAAGAGAAAGTGGAATGAACGATATCGGCACAGCTATTATTACCTTCGCTATCGGAGCTATAAGATCGGTATTCATTACAAACGATGATATCAACGAAGCAAAAATCGATCCACCGATATAGTATGAATCTAATATGTCTGCCTTATGTTTGCTCCATAGTAATGCTGCTACATCGTCTTTTTTATTCTCTTTAGATAGCCCCAGCATATAGCGGCACCACTGCGCATATGGCCCGGTGTAACCTACAACGATATAAAATGCCGCCATGGCGAAGAAAAAAATCGTATAACTCATTCCCACACCATTTGTGTTTTGAGGATTTCCATATGCGGCTTTCCGTGGTCAGCTATATAGGCGGACTGTCCGAAAGCCCACAGAGCTGCGTGTGGACACGCTCTAGATTGGAAGGGCAGATTGCACGATATCAGTCCGAAAGCAGCTCGGCGGCAGCCGCCCCATTGCAGAAGTCGAATATCACAGCCATTCTCTTGGCATGAAGATTGCCGAACGCATCCTGTATGCCTCCGCTGGCGCACACTGCGC
Organism: Novosphingobium sp. AP12; assembly: GCF_000281975.1. Taxonomy (GTDB): domain Bacteria; phylum Pseudomonadota; class Alphaproteobacteria; order Sphingomonadales; family Sphingomonadaceae; genus Novosphingobium. Next base: position 29,312 of record NZ_AKKE01000068.1, read on the forward strand.
AGCCGCTTTCACGGGATTAGCCGTTGATTGGCGAACATTCTATTATGGCTCGTTGATGACTGGCTCACTCTCTGCACTCGTCCTGTTTGTTTCTTGGTTCCGGCAACGTCGAACGGCTTCCGAGGGCAACTAACCACCCATCTAAGCCATTAATCGACATCGTGGCGAACTCGGAAAGCGGAATGGCGGCGTTGCAACGTTTTTATCTCGAAAGTGCCCGGCTAAAAACGCCCTGCGGCTCCCTAGTTGACATAGCTATACCGCAGCGACAGAAATGATTGAGAAACGGGGGGCACCCGCTTCGTATTGGGGGCAATCATGAAAAAAATCGTTCTCGCCGCGAGCATGTTCGTAGCTCTTTCCGCTCCGGCATTTGTAACGCCGGTAGCGGCCAAACAGCGTACCGTCATCGAACAGCTGCCAGCTGAGATTGTGGATCACAACTACATCAACGGCGTGAAGGTCATTGTGGCAGATACGGCCACAAAGAAGATGGCAGAACTGGAAGCCAAAGCGACCGAGAAGCGGGCTGAATCAGGACTTGCAGCCTACTCCGAAAGCGAAAACACCATTCCGGCAGATCAGTATTCCGGTGTGCCTTTTGCCGCGATGATGCCTGCTGTGATGCAGGACGTCACGCGTAAGTGGGGGCTGACCCAGGAACGTGGGGGCAAGGCGCTAGATCTTGTCGTGACCATCGAGAACATCAAGACCGCCAATGCCGGAATGGCTTTGCTAATGGGCAGCAGCGACGAGCTTTCGGGAGAAGTAGCGGTCGTCGATCCGGTCACGCAGGCGCAACTCGGCAGTTTCTACGTGCAGGTGGTCAATAGCCATGGCGGTCTTGCGGGATTGGCCATGCGCGGCAGCGGCATCCGAGAGAAGCTCGTTGAGGAGTTCGCGCTGGAAAGCTCACGCATTCTCACCGGCAGCACGAAGAAAGACTGGAAAAAGCGTGTCAAAGCGGCCGATAAAGCCGCTGAAGCTGCCTCCAAGTCTTCCACGGGCGCTTGATGTCGGCCCTTAATGCAGGCCGATCCGTCGCCCTCCTTCGGGTGGGCGGCGCAGCCGCGGTTCTGTTCGCGATGCTCTCAACTTGCCCAGCAAACGCACGGACGGTCGAGTACCTGACCGACATTTCCGCAATTGATGCGGCTGCCCTCGACCAAGGAATTCCCGGACCGTTCTCGCCTGCCCTCGGTCCAGGGCCGAATATTGCGTTGGAAACGCCTACCGCTGCGGACCATCGGGTGATCACCGCCAGCATATACTGTCAAGCTTACCACATCGAGAACCCCGTGTCGGTTCTGCTCCAAGACCTTGTCGCCCAAGCCAGCCACTCGCCGTCCTTGGCTGCCGAGGGCACGACGTTTCCTAACGTTTCTCTTCGCTTGACGTCGGGTTCGACTCTGCTCCGTTGCATGGGCAAAAGCGATCTCCAGACTGCGTGCAAGAACCGCGTCCGGCTAACGGCTGAAGCAATCGTCACAAAGGCAGATGGTTCGATAGTGAAAACTCCGCTGGTCGCGCAGGTTGAGCGACCGGGGCGCGTGGGGGGCTTCTGCGGCAATATCGCGCGCTACACAGGGATCGTGACCAGAGAGGCCGCGATTGACCTTATTTCCCAAGCAAGGCTGCTTGCCGCAAAGTAGCAATCGATGTCCGCTTTTTGTGCGAGATAGAACTCCCACATTTCGCTGAGCGCCAAGCTAAATGCCGGGGGAGAGCGCTGACCTGCGCTCCCCCGCGACATGGCCGTTGACCTGCCCCCCGGCAGTTGTGGTCGCACCCCACCCCGATAGACGACAGGCAGCTATCTGCTCCTCCGTTCCATAAGCCGTCAGTCCATAATCGGCCAAGAATTGCCCATCCTAGGCCGATTGCCGCAAAACCGCGAACGTCCGCGTTCGCCGAAACCTGCCGCTCATCTGCATGATGATCACGAATGGCGGGTTTGTCCCAGGCCCGGACGCGCATCAAAGAACGCAGCGACCAGAGGCGACCCGTCCATCTACGTCCAGCCTTTTCCACAAATCGAAAGCATGCTAAAGTTGCTCCCGGCGACTTCGCAAGTCTATGATTTTACTGCGAAATCAATCGCTTAGGTCGCCCGGCCGAAAGCTCTTCTGGGCACCATTTCCCCTCTCAGGGGATCCCAAAACCATCGACAAATTGGCGGATTTCCGCCACTTTGTCCTTGGTTCTGTTTCAAATCATCCGAAGCGATCTGGGGCCATCTCACCCCGTTTGGGGCCATGGCAGTGGGCCATCATGCCCGCTGATTTTTCATGGCCCCATGGGGTCGGATGACGAGCCCCGCCGCTTCGGAAGCGCTGGACCGGAACCACCTGAAAAGGAGGAATGGTTATGGCTCTCGCCGATGTTGCAATTCGCGCCCTCCAGCCGCGCGACCGGGTCTACAAGTGCGCAGACGCCCGTGGCCTCTACCTGGAGGTCCACCCCAGCGGTTCAAAGCTCTGGCGCTACAAGTACCGCCATCTGGGCAAAGAAAAGCGGATCGCGCTGGGCCGCTATCCCGACGTAGGGCTCGGCGATGCCCGGCGGAAATGCGACGAGGCGCGGCTGATGGTGGCTGACGGCGTCGATCCGGGGGCGGAACGCCGCCGCAGCAAGCTGGTTGCGCGGTATCAGGCCGCCAACACCTTCGGGGACGTGGCCAGGGAATACATCGACAAGATGGTCAACGAGGGGCGGGCCACCGCGATTACGAGGAAGGCGAACTGGTTGCTCGAACAGCTGGAGCCGATATCGCTCGCCGATAGCTGACCTCAAGCCGGTCAACATCTTCAGCGCGCTCAAGCGCATGGAGGCGCGGGGCAAATATGAAACGGCACGCCGCTGCCGTTCTTTCGCCAGCCGGTATTCCGCTATGGCGCGGCGACGGGGCGAACGGAAACCGATCCAACCTCGGTCCTGCGCGGCGCCCTGATCGCGCCTAAGCCCAAGCCCAAGCCCAAGCCCAAGCCCAAGCCCAAGCCCAAGCCCAAGCCCAAGCCCAAGCATCACAGTGCCCTGCTGGAGCCGGAGGCGGTTGGCGATCTGCTGCGGAGCATCGATGCCTACTCGGGCCATGGCGTGACCCGCCTGGCGCTCCAAATGGCCCCACATCTCATGGCCCGTCCTGGCGAGCTGCGCAAAGCGGTATGGCCCGAATTCGACCTCGAGAACGCGGTCTGGCATATCCCGGCCGAGCGAATGAAGATGTGTCGTGCTCATTCGGTTCCGCTCTCGCGTCAGGTGCTCGACATCCTGGCACATTTGCAACGCTGACCGGGCCAGACGGGTTCGTCTTTCCGGCCTTCCACACCTCGCGGCGGCCCATGAGCGAAAACACGATGAACCAGGCATTCCGGCGAATGGGCTATTCGGCCGCCAAACTGACCGCCCATGGCCTACGCACTACTGCGTCGACGCTGCTCAACGAGAGCGGGAAGTGGAGCCCCGACGCCATCGAGCGCTCTTTGGCCCATGCCGACAAGGATACGATCCGCGGGACATACAATCGGGGCCGGTACTGGGATGAACGGGTCGCGATGCACCAGTGTTGGAGCGACTATCTCGATTCACTTCGCGATGGCGGAAAGGCAGTTTCCCTTACGGCGGGTGAGGTTACCGCCTGATGGCGTCGGCCCGTCGTACTCGAGCAGCCCTGTCGTATTTCTCTTGTGAGTGAACGGTATCATCGATACGAAGTGAGCGTTCGGTGCTATTTTCACAGAGCCACCGATTGCTCACACGAGGTCTCGAATGCTGGTTCATACTCCGGAGGAAATCGGCACGTTCATTCGGGACCGACGCAAGCACCAGAAACTGGGCCAGTCGCAGCTTGCTGCCTTGATCGGCGTCAACCGCCGCTGGGTCATGGAAATCGAGGGCGGGAAGCCACGTGCCGAAATCGGGTTGGTCATGAAGGCGCTTGCTGCCCTCGGAGTCGAAATCCGGATCGGCACCGACGGGCCCGCCGCCCCTCAATCGAACGAGCTTGAGCCCGTCGACATCAGCTCGATCGTCCGCAACGCACGAGGTCCGTCATCTTGAGCAAGGAACTCATCGTATTTCTGTCTGGACGCCCGGTCGGCCGGGTAACGCAGAATGAACGCGGCAAGCTCGAGTTTGTCTACGATGCGGTCTGGCGGGAAACGCGGGGGAGTTATCCGTTGTCGCTGTCCATGCCGCTTGCCGCCCTGGAACATCCCCACGAAAGCATCGAGGCCTACATCTGGGGACTGCTCCCCGACAACGAGCTCGTACTGGCCCGGTGGGCAAAGAATTTCCAGGTGTCGGCCCGCAATGCGTTTGCCCTGATCTCGCAGGTTGGCGAGGACTGTGCGGGCGCGGTGCAGTTCGTGCGACCTGAGCGTGTCGAAGCCGTCCTCGAAGGTGGAGGCGACGACATTGCGTGGCTTGATGAGGCCGGGATCGCCGAGCGCCTGCGCGCCCTGAAATCCGATCATTCGGCATGGCGTCGCGCTGGTGACGTCGGCCAGTTCAGTCTGGCCGGGGTGCAGCCGAAAACGGCGTTGCTGCTGCAGGCCGGGCGCTGGGGTGTGCCCAGCGGGCGAATTCCTACGACCCATATTCTCAAGCCTCCCAGGCATGATTTCGACGGGCACGCGGAGAACGAGCATTTCTGCCTCGCCCTTGCCCGTGCGCTCGGACTGCCTGCGGCGACGTCGAGAGTCGTCCGCTTTGGCGACGAGGTCGCCTTCGTCACGGAGCGGTACGATCGTCAGGTCACGGCGCGCGGCGTCATCCGGGTCCACCAGGAAGATATGTGCCAGGCGGCGGTATCTTGCCGACTATGAAATACGAAAATGAAGGCGGACCCGGAACCCGCCGGATCGTCGAACTGCTTCGGCAAAACTCCAGCGAGCCGGACGAGGATGTAGGGACGTTCGTCGACGCGATCGCGTTCAACTGGCTGATCGCGGGGTCCGATGCGCACGCCAAGAATTACTCGATGCTAATGCCGGGGCCGGGCAGGTCCGGCTAGCGCCTTTGTACGACGTTGCCAGCATCCTTCCGTACGATGATTTCGACCCCATGCGCATCAAGCTGGCGATGAAGATCGGCGGAAAATACCGACTTCGCGAGATCTCGATGCGAAACTGGGAAAAGTTGTGCGAGGAGGTCGCCCTCGATCCGGTAAAGGTTTTCGGGCGAATTCGGGAAATGGCGGCGCGGTTACCCGGCGAAGCAATGAAAGTTCGTGGTGGGATGCAGGCTGCCGGTATGAATCACCGTCTCGTTGATCGCCTGACCGAGTGCCTGAAGATCAACAGCTGGAAGTGTGCTGAGCTGCTGACGAGCGCATAGATCGCAACTTGATCCGGTCACGACGACGAAGACTTCTGTAATCTGTACCGGCGGTTGTCGTATTTAACGGGCTGGAGTCGAGATATCCGACCTGGGATGCACGGTTCGATTACGAAATCCGCGAGCTGTATGCTCGGAAGGGGCGTTTCATCGAATGGCTGGCAGCATTACCTGAGCCGCGCGCATCGGCTCGATAAATCATACTGGCCGTCAGTGATCGCGCGCATGCTGTTGTTTGAGGTTTTTGGCGCGGTGCCGATGATCGGCTTCAATCTGGCGGGATATGGCGCCACGTCTGTTGAAGATAAGATGATTATGGATACGAAGAAGGGGGCTTTAGTATCCGGTCCGCCGATTTTCAGACCACAAAATATATTACACTCTTCGCCCATGTAGAAGATTTTTTTGTGATCATGCACCTGTCCAGATCGCCGATTTAGGCGACTGTTTCGCAAGCATGCTTTGGACCTTCGGCGACAGTCTGGTTTGCAATGGAAGCGAGGTTTCCATTTCTGCAACAAGGCGGTCGGTTTTGGCAGGATCATCTATCATTGCAGATGGACCGCTGGATGACTGAAATGCCGATGCCGACCCATATTTTCGGACAAAAGAGTCATTCCCCGACCATTTTTTCAACTTTCGCGAGGAAGAAGCGGTCGCTCCATAATTCCAACGACTTTGCCTCCGCCGGGCGCAGGAAGCGCCTGACATCATCGGCGGCGGCCTTCCAGTCGATAGCGGCTATATTGCTCCGCAACGTGTCCGCCAGCCATGCCATGTCGATCTCGAGATCTTCCTCCCCTGCCCATGGGCCTGCCTGGATGAGGGCAGCCTGGAGATGCGTCAACTTGGGAGACACCCCTTTTGAGACATACCAGGAGAAATCATACCAATCCCTGCCCTTCAGATAGCCCCGACAAAGCAGCGCGTGGATTTTCAGCGCGAAGTTGGAAGGAAGATTCTGATGCCGCACCTCGTAATCGGAAGGAAAATCGAGAAAGGTGGTGGCTTCGCCTGACCCGGGCGGCGGATTAGTGTCAATCTCCAGCTTGATCTTGATCGTCCTGCGGCGTCCCGTGCCTGCGAAGGTCAGATCGAGCTGACTCGCGATGGACTCATCCTTGAGCACGGCTTCCCGAACCGCCCTGTCCATCCTCTCCTTGGGCTGGGCATCGAGCTTCAACCCGAACTGGGCGAATACCTCGACCAGAATTTTGAGATAGGGAGCCCAGTCGAACTCGGGGTTCGGTGACCGGAGCATGAAATCGAGGTCTTCGGAAAATCTGGGCAGGCGGTGCAGAATGCGCAGGCTGGTGCCACCCTGGAAAAGAGCGATATCAAAAAAATCGCCACGCCAGAGCGCATAGAGAGCAATCTCCTGGACGATTTCCTTGGTCGCATTCTCTTCCTCAACTGCGTTGGTCGCTCCATACTGGCGGAGCTTATCCTGAATAATTTCAATCATCCGTCAGACGTCCTTTGGTCGTCAGAATGGCCTCTTCGAGTGAACGGAGGAACACGTTGGCGGCCTTGTGCTTGTAAACGGGCCGGAGCGCGATGAAATCCTTGCGCCTGAGCGATCGCAGCCGGTCCTCGTCGATCCGCATGCCCTGGGTGAGCCAGTCCAGACCTGCCCAATGCTCTTTGCGCAAAGCGACAAGATCGATCAGTGCTCGTAAGGGTTGCGCGACAAATGCCGTGAGCTTGCCGAACTTTTCACGATCCACGCTCGCTAGGAATTGGTATTCTTGGAGTGCAAGCGGGTGAAAGCTGAATCGCCCGAGGGATGGCGTATCATACGTAATCGTCTTGCGGCCCGGTGAAACGCTAGCCGTGGTGAAAACAGCCTCTGGAATCCAGCCATGGTGGGCCAGGGCTGTTTCAAAGGAGATATAGCTGCCTGGCAGGAGCGCCTGCGCCACGACAAAGGGATGGACGGCATCGTTACTGCTTCGCCGGCCCAGCATATAGGTGGCCCGTTTGAGACGGATCAACGAACCGTCCTTTAGCGCCCTGTGTACCAGAGCATAGCGGCGGGCATCGCTGCCACCCAGAAGCTCACCAAGCTGGCCTTCGCTGAAGATCCGTTCAGCAAGGCTTGACTGTGTGACCTGATCAGCAAGTGCGCTCATAAAATTCGAGATACTTCCAAATTGTGGAAGTTTCAAGAATTTCTTGAAACGGCGTGAGCGGCCTCTGTATGTCTACACAGACTCGTCAATTCAATTGCCAACGTTCATGGTTTTGGAAGCTTGAGGATTCACCATTCAAACGGAAAGTCCCGGCGTTGTGACGGTTCTCGAGAGATTCCGAATTTCTGCCTCAGAATAGCTCGTTTTTGGGTCCTTTCATGGGCGCGCCTGACAATTGCGGATGCAACTGCCGAAGCAACGCTTTTGCCACGTTCGTCTCGAGCTAGCGAACGGGACGGCTGCGCCGGCCCCGCAAGCCGCAACACACTTCGTCCGTTGAAGGGTAAGCGGGCCTCATAACAACGCACAAGAGCAAACAAGCTGGGTAAGTGTTTTGGATCGGTACGAATTACGATTGCAGCACGGCGTCTAGGGTGGCCGCCGGGGCGAGCGCGGTAGAGGTCGCGCTCCACCGCGCTCGCTTATCGCCGCGGGAACGCTGCCCTTCTTCCCAGCGGCGACAATCAACCCGGGAAGAAACTGCATGACCGGTTCAAGTTCCGGCATCCCGATTTGACGCTCAGAGAACTCTGGATGCGCTCGGGTGGGCAGCTACGCCGGTAGCGGGGATCTCCGTAACCGGGATAGGGCGGGGGTTTCAGGCAGTTCCGCTAGTCTCAGGATGGCTTCGTCAGCGCTCGCTCGATCATGCTGACCCACACTGCTTCGGCACGTAGCGCGCCGATCGGTGTGCCCCCGAGATCCTCAATTTGACCGCCGGTCGCCACGAGATCCAGAGATGGATGCCGGATGGCTTCGAAGACCGCCCGGACCTCTGGCAGGTAGTCCTGCCACATCGACTTCGGGCCCACCTTCGCATCGGTGGCTTGACCATCGAGTTCGCAGAGAGCCCGTGCGGCGCGTTCGAGCGTGGTCTTCATGGAACCTCCCTGACATATTTCCACTTAAGCTGATCCCTCAGCATCGACCGCGCTCGTTCGGCACAGTCAAAGGCGTCCATCGCGGCGCAGCGCATATCCATCTCGTCACCAGGTTCCACAACGCTTCGCGCGTCTCTACGTCCGTCGCCAATACCGCGATCAGCGGCCCGCCCGCGGTCTGCCAAACCTCCAACCGCATTTCGAAGCCGACTTCATGTCGAACTCGGTATTTGCCACCCTCTACCTTGATGCACAGGTTGGTGAAGTCCTGTTTCATGAGCTAGCCATGGCGATAATCACTGCATTGCGAAGTTGGGACCAACCTATTTGCTCCATATTTGTTCCGAAATCGGTATGGCGTAGAAATAGCGATTCCCGCACCCTCTTTTCACCGAAGGAACCGACATGCGATCGAGGTGCTCGATGCTGCGCGCGTGGCAGCGAAGGACAAGTCGATCAAGCCGACGCCGGCTGTGTGCCTGGCCCTGCCCTGTCTGACGCTCAACGCCATGGCCCCCCGGCGCCGGTTTTCAGGCGCCGGTCACCGATCATACGCGACGATGGCGGCGGCCCGTGTCTAAATGGTGGAAGCGAGTGGATGAGACTGGCGATGGAAGCCATTAACCGGGTATGCGAGGTGTCACGGCGAGGTGTGGCGAGAGGCACAACCCATAGGGGGCACTCGGGTGCCTAGCCGCTGCGATAGGTTCGGACGATATCAGTAAATGAGCAAGAATTGGCGCCGCAACTTTTGCGCAAGCTTCGTTTGCATTCAGTTTAGTCTTCGAGAGGCTTCCCAAAGCTCCTGCTTCTGTCACCCGCCCCTCCAATTTGGGCCGTCCCCGTTCAATGTGATTAACTATGTTTCCATTCAGCAATCATCTGGAAATAATTGTACCTCTCGAAAGCCAAATGCTAAAGACGGAGTGGTCTTAATATTACGAATACTTCTTGCGCGTTGTGTGTGCTTGACTGGCATACGCACAGCCGGAGTATTTGCATGTATCTCTCCCAGGATTCGGCCCCGAGCGGGCGGACATTTGATCAAAAGTCGTCAGTCGCGCCTCGCATGTCGCTTCGGCCCGCCGCATCCGCGTTCAGCAAGCTGCTGCGTCGTCCCCGCGCCGAACTGATCTCCGCTGCCATCGAATCCTGGCAGATCGCACCCGGAACCGAAGTGACGGTGCGTCCGGCAATCTGTCTACCTGGCCAACTAGACCGTATACGTGGCTCGGAATTCGGTTCTGTGGAAGAGGTCCTGCGCGACTTCAAAGGCGGCTTCGCGTCGATGCAGGCCGCGACGATGGGCTACCGCCTGAAGAACGTGCTGCTCAGCGACGGCACTCTCTATGCCGAAGGCGCCGTTCGGCCCCTGCAGCGGCGCGCCAGATGGACGCCTGCGGCGCGGCCTGCTCGCGAGTTCGACACCGCGTCTATCTACGAAAGCTGGATGGGCAACCGCTGGTTTGGGTTATGGCTCGCAAACGACTGCCCCACTTATCGACTGGCAGAGGAAACCGGACACCCGTTCACCATCGGCCAGCGGACGGGCCATAAAGCCGATTACGAGGACCGGCTGGGCATGGTCCCGGAGCGTGGGTCGAGCGCATGGTTTCGCGAACTCCACGTCTTCGATGATGCCTCCAACAATCGGCACAAGCGTCGTCGCGCCGATGCCATTCGGAACCGGCGGGCCCGTGATGCCATGCCCGACCACCCGGGCGTGTTTCTTCTGCGGGGCAATACCGGGGATCCGCGCGTGCTGCGTAACGAATGGCAAATCGCCGAGCGGCTTGAACGCACACGCGGTTTCCAGATTATCGATCCCAGCTATGCGAGCGTCGATGAAATCGCTCACCTCTGCGCGAACGCCCGTGTCGTTGCCGGTGTCGAGGGCAGCCATCTCAATCACGGTTTCGCGGTGATGCCGCCCAAGTCCTGCGCCCTTGCCATCTTCTCGCCGACGCGGGCGGTTTCCGTAATGAAGATGCTGACCGACCGGCAGGAGCAGGATTTCGCGGTCGTCATCGGCGAAGGTTATGACGAGGCGTTCACCGCTGACATCGACGATATC
>NZ_AKKE01000069.1 GCF_000281975.1 Novosphingobium sp. AP12
GGCTCGGGGAGCCACGGCGCGCGGCTCTGCATGAGTTCGACGCGGGCGAAGGGAAGCTGGCTCTCGGACTTCGAGCGCACTTCGATGTCGACGGTATTGCCGGGGATCAGCACCGGGCGCAGCTGCCGCCCCCTGCCCCCCGCGACATAAGCCGCGACGAGGCCATGCTCCGCCGTCATCAACCGCGCAATGACGGCAGTCTCACCATGCGACAGGGCGGCGCAGACGACGGCGGGCGCGCGAAAGTGCATCGCCGCCGGACGGGGATCAGTTGGGGGTGTTGAGCTTCGCTTCGAGCGCGTCGAGGCGGGCCTTGAGCGTTTCCAGCTCGCCGCGAGCCGTCGAGGCCATGTCCTTCACCGCGTCGAATTCCTCGCGGCTGACGAAGTCCATGTCGCCCATGAACTCCTTGACGCGCTCACGCGCGCCGTCGCGCGCCTCGCGGCCGACACCGGCCAGCGTACCGGCGGCGCTGTTCATCATCTTCACGAAATCGGCGACGAAGGGGTTTTCGCTTTGCATGATGCCTAAATGGAACTCCCGCGCGCCGGACGCAAGGGGGATCAGATCTCGAAGCGTTCCACCGCGCCCGAACGCTGCACGCCGTCCATGCCGGGATTCTCGCGCAGGATCGCGAAATTGAGGTAGGTCGCGAACACCAGCCACACGAGATAGGGCAACAGCAGCGCCCCCGCGACCGGCCGCACGCGCCAGAACAGGACAGTGGTGGCGATCGCCGCCAGCAGCATCGCCACGATCACGATCAGCGCGACCGACATCAGGTGCATTCCGAAGAACACCGGCGACCATGCGAGGTTGAGGAGGAAATGCGCGCCGAAAACCGCTGCCGCCACGCCCCGGTCCCGCGCGCCGCGTGCCGAGAGAACCAGCGCCAGCGCCGTGCCCATCATGAGGTAAAGGACCGTCCAGACGATCCCGAAAGTCGCGGGCGGCGGATAGCCGGCGGGCTTGACCAGCTCGGCGAACCAGGGGTTTTCCGGCCCGCTCTGGGACAGGGTGCCCGACAGGAATCCGAGCAGCACGACGAGGGGAACGCAAACGAGCAGCCACCGCATGAAACCGGCACGCAACTGGCCCGACGAGGCTAGCAGGTTCATGGGCGCGAAAATCTCCGAATCGACGGCCGGACAGCGGCCTTTCGCGGTTTGTGGAACGGCGCAGGCCCGGGCGCAATCGTTGGCAGTAGCCTAGCCTTCACGTTGTGCCGAAACGAGAAACTCCACGTTTCCTTCCGGACCCTTGATCGGGCTCTCGACGATTCCCTGGATGACCCAGCCCTCACCCTCGAGCCAGTCGCGAACTTCGCCGCAGACCCGCTCGTGCAGCACAGGGTCTCGCACGACGCCGCCCTTGCCCACTTCGGCGCGCCCGACCTCGAACTGCGGCTTGATGAGGGCGACCAGCCGGCAGCGCGGCGCGGCGAGACGCAGCGGCACCTCCAGCACCTTGGCGAGGCCGATGAAGCTGGCGTCGCACACCACCCAATCGCAGGGCGCATCGATCTCGGCGGGCGTGAGGATGCGGGCGCTGGTCTGCTCGAGCACGGTGACGCGCGGGTCATTGCGCAGTTTCCACGCGAGCTGGTTGGTGCCCGAGTCGACCGCGAAAACCCGCACCGCACCGTTCGTCAACAGCACGTCGGTGAAGCCCCCGGTCGAGCTGCCGATGTCCATCGCCGTCGCGCCCGAGGGATCGAGCCCGAAGTGCTCGATCGCGTGGGCCAGTTTAATTCCGCCGCGCGAGACCCAGGGATGGTCGCGGCCGCGGACCTCGAGCGGCGCGTCGCCCCTGAGGCTCTGGCCCGGCTTGGCTATCTTGCTCTCGCCTGAGAAGACGAGGCCCGCGAGCACCAGAGCCTGCGCGCGGGTGCGGCTCTCGGCCAACCCCCGGTCGACCAGCATCTGGTCCACGCGCGCCTTGGCGGGCTTCTTTTCGACAGGACGGGGCTCGGATGGGTCGGTCATGGGCCAGTGCGCACTTGAGATGGGCCGCGCGTCATTCCATACCGGGGGCATGAAGGCAAATCCGCGCGTCCGCGCCATCGTTTCCCGCTTCCCCTCCACGGCGGCCATTTCCTCCTCGCTCCTTGCGGGAATGCTGGCCGGCTGCGTGCCGCCGCCGCCCACCATGCCCTCCCCGACGCCGACGGCCGCGCCGGTACCGCCCCAGCGTCCTGCACCTGCGCCGCCGCTCTCCGCCGACTGGCGCGACGCACCGATCACGCCGGGCGACTGGACTTACGCCGCCAATGCAGGAGGCTCGGTGGCGAGTTTCGGCGGCGGCGTGTTCAGCATGCGCTGCAATCCGCAGGCCCGCACCGTCAGCCTCATCCGCGCGGGCACGCCCCGCTCGGCGTCGGTCTCGATGGGCGTGACGACCTCGAACACCAGCCGCGCTCTCACCGGCACCGGCGCCTCGGCCGGCATCGAGGCAACCCTGCCCGCGCGCGACCCGCTGCTCGACTCCATGGCGCTGAGCCGGGGCCGTTTCGTGATCGCGGTTACGGGAGAGCAGACACTCTATGTGCCCAGCTGGACAGAGGTGACTCGCGTGGTCGAGGACTGCCGCTAGGCCCGCTGCGGCCGACCCGCACAGCGCTCATTCTGGACTGTGGAAAAATCCGGCCAGCAGTCCCGCTGGCTGCCTCTAAACCCGCTTCAAAGCTGGGTAAATGCGGGCCGGAAGCGAAGATCATGACGGCAAAAAAAATCATTGCAAGACTTGTTGTGCGGTGCGGAATGAGCCACATTTTCATCAGGACAACGGGACCCGGGAAACGCGCCCGGGAGTTACCGAAGTCCTCGCCGCTTCAGTGCGGCAAACCTGGCTCAACAGCGCGAAAGGAGGTGATCCGATGTCTCATGGTTCAGCAGAGAGGTCGGCAATTCCCGTCGCGGAGCATTATCGCTATTCCTGACTAGCGATAAAGGCTTCGCTGGCGGCACTTCCCGGCCGCTGACCATGCGAAGGGCCGTACCGGAACTCCGGTGCGGCCCTTCTCATTTGGGCCGGACCAACTCACGGCCGCTCAAAATTACGGGCTTTCCCGTAAGCGCCCGCTATCCCTGCACTATCTCGCCAGACTGCCATTGCAGGACAGGATTTCGCCGTCCCAACCTTCGTGCTACACCCGAAGCGACGAGAAGCAATGTTGCTTTAGGGTTGCGATCTACGACATTTTCGTTCAACGGCGCATCCTGATCGCAGTTATAGGAAGTTCGTTCGATGGCGAGTCTCGCCGATACCGGCCTGTCTTTCACCACTCTTGCCCACCCTGCCCCGACCAGCGCCGAAGCGCGCGGCGCGGTACTCGCGAACCCCGGCTTCGGCACCAACTTCACCGACCACATGGTGACGATCGAGTGGACCGAGGGGCAAGGCTGGCATGACGCGGTAATCGGCCCGCGCCAGCCCATCGCGCTCGACCCGGCGGCGGCCGTGCTGCATTACGCGCAGGAAATCTTCGAGGGCCTGAAGGCGTACAAGCAGGCCGACGGATCGATCTCGCTGTTCCGTCCCGAAGCCAACGCCGCGCGCTTCAATCTCTCCGCGCAGCGCCTTGCCATGCCCGACCTGCCCGAGACGCTGTTCGTCGAGGCCATCGAACGCCTCGTGGCGCTCGACCGGGACTGGATCCCGGAAGGCGAAGGCAGCTCGCTCTACCTGCGCCCGTTCATGATCGCGACCGAGGCGTTCCTCGGCGTGCGCCCTGCCCGGCAGTACAAGTTCATCGTCATCGCCAGCCCGGCGGGCAACTACTTCAAATCGGGCGCGCCCGCCGTCTCGATCTGGGTCAGCGACTACACTCGCGCCGCGCCCGGCGGCACCGGCGCTGCCAAGTGCGGCGGCAACTACGCCGCCAGCCTCGTGCCCCAGGCCGAAGCGATCGCGCGCGGCCATGACCAGGTCGTCTTCCTCGACGCCGCCGAGCACAAGTGGATCGAGGAACTGGGCGGCATGAACCTCTACTTCGTGTTCGACGACGGCACCCTGCTGACCCCGGCGCTGACCGGCACCATCCTGCCTGGCATCACGCGCGACAGCCTGCTGACGCTGGCGCGCGAGGAGGGCCTCAACGTCGTGGAAGGTCGCTACAGTCTCGACCAGTGGCGTGAAGACGCCGCTTCGGGCAAGCTGGTGGAGACGTTCGCCTGCGGCACCGCCGCGGTCGTCACCGCAGTCGGCAAGGTCTCGGGCCGTGACGGCGAGTTCACCGTCGGCACCGGCGGCCCCGGCCAGCTCACCGGCAAGCTCAAGAACCGCCTCGTCGCCATCCAGCGCGGCGAAGCACCCGACACCCATGGCTGGATCCGCAAGATCGGCTGAGAATACCGTCGTCCCGGCTTGATCGGGACCGCTGGCAAGGCCGCGCCGAACTCTCGGCTGGGCTGATGCAAGGGCTGGCCGTTCGAGAGCGGCCGCCTTCAGAATACACAGCGGTCCCGGCCTTCGCTGGGACGACGACCTCCCCTCAATACTCACCCTCGCCCACGGTGTTGAACTGCGGGTGGAGGCGCTTCCATTCATACATCCAGTCCATGCCTTCCCGCGCGCGCACGAGGTCGTCGTCGCGCGGCGCCAGGGCCAGCGCCGCCTCGCGCGCGACTTCGGGCAGGACCGAGGTATCCCAGCCCTGCTGCTCGACCTCGTCCGCCAGCGCGCCGGCTTCCGCACGTCGCAGCATGACCGGCAGGCGCTCGCGCAGCGCGGCGGTCACCCAGGGGATCATCGGGCCGTTGACGTCGGGGTCGTAGCCCCACAGCACGTTGTGGCCCGGTCCGTTGAGGATGTAGTGGTAGTGCAGCACTTTCCCGAAGACGTCGAAGCGCAGGTATTCCTCGTCGCGCGCGGCGTTGAAGACGTGGATGCTGGGGCCGCGCACCATGCGCTGCGGACTGTCACCCAGAGCTCGCGCCTCCACCGCGATCGAGACCAGTCCCGCGTCGAACCACCGCGCGTGGCGCTCGACCATCGGGATCAGCATGAATTTGTGATGCTGGCCGCGGATCGTCTCCACGGTGCGGTTGCCCAAGGGCGCAGCGGGCGGCGGCGTGGCCAGCGAGGTGGCGGTCATGGTGCAATTCTCCCGTTCTGCGGCCCGATTGCGGCTCTTCTGGACAGGGCCTGATTGCACCCCCTGAGGACCCCCGAGTCAATCATACGGGCTTGATCGAACGTCCAGACGACGCGCCCTTGCTGCCGTGCGGATAGCTCCCTGTCCGCCCTTGTCGGCGCACAAGTGCACACCTACCTGTGGGCGGCAATTCCCTCTCCCCAAGGAGCACCCCCCGCATGGCCGATCTCACTTACACGCCGCCCAAGGTCTGGACCTGGGACAAGGCCAACGGCGGCCAGTTCGCCAACATCAACCGCCCGGTTTCCGGCGCCACGCACGAGAAGGACCTGCCGCGCGGCAAGCATCCCTTCCAGCTCCACTCGCTCGGCACGCCCAATGGCCAGAAGGTCACGATCCTGTTCGAGGAACTGCTCGCGGCCGGCTACTCCGACGCCGAATACGACGCCTGGCTGATCAACATCGGCGACGGCGACCAGTTCTCCTCGGGCTTCGTTTCGGTCAACCCCAACTCCAAGATCCCCGCCCTGCTCGACTACTCGGGCGGCGAGCCGGTGCGCGTGTTCGAATCGGGCGCGATCCTGTTCCACCTGGCCGAGAAGTTCGGCGCCTTCCTGCCTGGCAGCGGCCCGGCGCGCACCGAATGCATGTCGTGGCTGATGTGGCAGATGTCGACCGCGCCGCTGATCGGCGGCGGCTTCGGCCACTTCTACGCCTATGCGCCCGAGAAGTACGAGTACCCGATCAACCGCTACGCCATGGAAACCAAGCGCATCCTCGACGTCGCCGACAAGCGCCTCGGCGAAACCCGCTACCTGGCGGGCGATGACTACACGATCGCCGACATCGCCGCTTATGGCTGGTTCGGCGCCTTCGTGCGCGGCGATGCTTATGGCGACGCCGCGACCTTCCTCGACGTGCCGAGCTACACGAATCTCGTGCGCTGGGGCGAGGAACTCGGCGCGCGCGAGGGTGTCCGGCGGGGCCGCATCGTCAACCGCAAAGGCGAGGGCCTCGTGCCCGAACGCCACAGCGCGGCCGACATCGACATTGTCCTCAAAGGCTGACCGACCTGCCGGCGCTGGATAACTCGGTCCAAAGGGCCTTTTCAGCGCCGGTATAAGCCGCTAAGCGGCGCCTCTCCCGTGAGGCCGCACAAGCGCGGCCGATCCGCTGGGGCGTCGCCAAGTGGTAAGGCACCGGTTTTTGGTACCGGCATTCGCAGGTTCGAATCCTGCCGCCCCAGCCAGCACTTCACCGCCGACAAGGGCGAGAGGAGGACCAATGACCGCATCATCCGCAATACAGGATACGCGCGACCACTTCGCTCATTGCATCCAGGTGTTTGGCGGCACGACCGCTGCCTCGCGCCGGCTCGGCATCGACGAACGGGCGCTCCGGCGGTTCGTGAATGGCGACCTGCCGATCAGCGCCCGCCTGCTGGACGACACCGCCACGGCATTGCGTGCCCTGATCGCGGAAGCGACTGCGGCGGAAACGGGCATCGCGGCGCTCGACACGAGCGATCCGCAGAGCAAGCCGGATTAAACCGGCCCACTCTCGAATCACCCGACCTTGGGCTTGTCCGGCGACCACGGCAGGAACAGGAACAGCACCGCGCCCACCGCGATCGAGCCCGACACCGCGTAGAGGAACGGTGCGAAGCTGTCGTAGGCGGCGAGCGTGCGGCTGATCGCCAGCGCGCCCAGCGCCGAGGCGAAGAAGCTCACCGTGTAGACCAGTCCGAGCGTCGTATTGTAGATTCGCAAGCTGAAGTAGCGCGCGACGAGGTACGAGATCAGGTCGCTCTCCGCCCCCACGGCGAGGCCGACGAGGAACATCGCGCCTCCGATCACCGGCACCGAATCGTGGTTGGTCCCCAGCACGAAGAAGCCGAGCGCGGGCAGCACCATGGACAGGCTCGTCACCAGCGGAGTCGCGAAGCGGTCGAGCGCGAGCCCGCAAGCGATGCGCCCGATCACCGTGCCGGCTGCGTAGACGGTGACGATGTTCGCGGCGGTCTGCGCAGAGATGTGGTTGTCGACGAGCATGAGGTTCATCTGCGAGGCGTGGAGCGGCGTCTGCAGCAGGCACAGGAACATCGCGGCGAAGATGGTCCAGAACACGGGACTGCGCAGGATCATCGCGTAGTCTCCGCGTGCCGGACGGTGAAGTTCGGCAGTGACGGGCAGGTCGGGCAGGTTGGCCCCCGGCCCCGCCTCGTGCCCCGGCCCGGTGCCCTTCGGGATCATCCGCACCGCCGCGAGCCCGGCGAACAGCGCGATCGCGCCGAGCACGAGATAGGCGCTTCTCCAGCCTATGGCCTCGATCCACCAGTTCGTGAGCGGCACCAGCGCCATCGCCAACAGCGCCGGCACGCAGTTGACGATCGTCAGTGCTAGGCCGGTCGCCTTCTCGAAGTTCTCGGCGATGAGGCGGGTGTAGACGAGCGTGCTGGTCAGGCTGCCGACCGCCAGCGTCGCGGTGGAAGCGGCGAGGAACCAGGCGAAGCTGCCGTTCTGCGTGGCATAGCCGATGAAGCACAGCGGGATCGCCAGCGTGCCTAGCAGCGCCATGCGCCGCACGCCGAGCTTGTCGGTGAAGCGGCCGACGAAAGGCAGGATGAAGATCGTCGTCAGCATGGTCAGCCCGACGAGCGCGAACTGCGACCGCGACCAGCCGAACTCGCGCACGAGGTGCGGCGCGAAGGCGCTGTTGGTGTAGGCGAACAGCGGCAGGCTGGTGCCCGACCCCAGGCTGGCAGCGATCAGCGGCCGCATGTTGCGGCGCAGTTCGCCGGTGTAGCTAGACGACATCATCGCTCTCCCCAGTGCCCGGCGGTTGTCCCGCAAGGTCGTATTGTTGTCGAACCGGCGGGGCGATATCGTCGCGGTTTCTAGCCCAGCGCCTTCGCGAAGCCGATCCGCCCTGCCCGCTCCTCCTGGTGGAGCGAGACGAGGTCGAGCTGGAACACCATGTCCTCCATCGGCGTCTGGACGCGCGGGTTGCCGGTCCAGAACACCACGCGGCAGGTGCGTTTCTCGATCCGCCAGCCCTCGGGAGTGCGCACCAGGCTATCGTCGTAATAACCGGTGCCGTCCCACACCGGAGGATCACCCGCGGCATGCCGGACAAGCCGCCAGCTCCCGTAAGTATGGGCCGAGGCGCGGTCGCCCGCCACTTTGACGAGGTGGTTGGTCATCATGTGCTGGGTGGCGTCGAACAGTTCGTGGAACGCGCCGAAGTCGGCCTTGAACCGCTCACGGTCGGTCCAGCTGGAGGTCGGGCCGTAGTCGGCGTCGACGCCGGGCGTGAATATCCGGTCGAACAGGTCCCAGCGGCGGGTGTCCATGGCGAACCCGTATAGGTTCAGCAGTTCGACGATGTCCTCGCGGTCGGCCATGGCGGTTCCTTTCAGCGCGGCAGCGAGACGGTGGCGGTGCCCTTGAGGATCGTCGCGCCTTCCTGCGTGGTCATGCGGGTCTCGACCGTGACGACCGGCAGGCCGAAAGCGCTGGTCTCCTGCTTGTCGACCACCGTGGCGTCCACATAGGTCACGTCGCCTTCGAAGGCGGGGCTGCGGAACTGGGTCTTGGAGTGCCAGATAAAACCGTCGACCCCGGCCCAGTAGGCCACCGTATCCAGGTGCCAGGCGTTCATCGACGAGCCGTAGCCATAGACCCCGCCCATGCCGACCTTCTCGCCCTTCTCGGCATTGATATGGCCCGAGCTGGGGCCGTGGAACAGGCCGTCTCCGTGGCGCGGATCGATCTTGCGGGCCTCGAAGTCGTAGGACATGTCGTCGGCGAAACCGGCGTCCTCGGTGGCGGGATCGTAGACGCCCTCGGGCACGTTCCAGCGCCATGTCCCCCAGATGTTCTGGCGGTGCGCGCGGCATTCGAGCGCGAAGGTCACCCGGCTGTGCGGACCGATCACGCGGCGCGGCAGCGGGTCGCCGACCTTCACCTCGCTCCACAGCGGCGAGACGCCCGAGCGCCCTGCCCTGATCCAGTCGAGCCGCACCTTCGCAACTTCCTCGAGCTCCGAGCGCGACCAGAGCTTGGGCGGCACGTTGCCCTTGTCGTACACCTTGCGCTTGGCCGCCTCCTCCACGAGGTAGCGGATCGAAGTGGCCCGCTCCTTGGCGACGAGGGCGCCGTGCTGGTTGCGGTGGACGGTGTCGCCGTCGGCGAACATCGTCGGCCCGGCAAAGCTTGTGTCGGCGATCTTGTACCCCGCGAAGCTGCGCTCCTGCGTCAGCTTGTCGCCGGGGCGGACGGGGGTGCCGTAGAACCACCACTCCTCGCCCGCGAAGATCAGGTGCGACCCGGGGATCTTGCCCACGCACGAGGGGTGGCAGCCGTGGCCGTAGTCCATCGCCACGGTGAAGCTCTGCGGCGCGACGATGCCGCCGAACCTGCTCGCCCGGGCGTACTGCTCGTCCCAGTGGAGCGGGTTGGCATAGTCCATCGCCTGTACCCAGCGGCGGATGTCGGTCGCGTTGCAGGGGTCGTAGAACTCCGCGAAGATGACGGGCTTGCCCACCCACTTGTCGACATCGCTGGTATCCAGGGTGACGTCACCTTCGGCCATCGTTCATCCGTCCCGTATCGTTGAGCTTCGCTCTTTCGCGGCGCCATCCAAGGCGCGCTCGCCCGCAGGCGCAAGAGCATCGGCAGCGCGTGCAAGCGCGATTGCCGATGCGGACCAGTGGGGATCGCGCCGCCTCCGCAGGGGCGATACTTGCAGTGGGTTAGCATCGTCGTTTCGACATCTGTCCACTCCCTGCGGTAGCGAGGCCAGCATACGATTCGAGCAGAGTTCGGGGAGACACATTCCAATGCAGATCGACAACAGCCTCGCAGCCATCGTCACCGGCGGCGCCTCGGGTCTCGGCCGCGCCAGCGCGCAGGCTCTGGCGGACGCGGGCGTCAAGGTCGCCATCTTCGACATCAGCGAGGAAGCCGGTGAGGCGTTCGCGGCCGAGATCGGCGGCGTCTTCTGCAACGTCAACATCATGGACGAGGACAGCGTCGAGGCCGGCTTCGCCAAGGCCCGCGCGGCCCACGGGCAGGAGCGCATCGTCGTTCACTGCGCGGTCGTGGCCGGCGGCGGCAAGACCGTCTCGTTCGACAAGAAGACCGGCGCGTACAAGCGCACCGCCACCGAGCAGATTTCCAAGTCGGCCGAGGGCATCTTCACCGCCTCGTACCGCGTCGCCTCGATCGCGGCGCTGGGCATGGCCAATGCCGACCCGCTCAACGACGACGGCGAGCGCGGGGCGATTATCCTGACCTCCTCGGCTGCGGCGCAGGACGGCCAGGTCGGCCAGGTCGCCTACGGCGGCGGCAAGGGCGCGGTGAACGCCATGGTCCTACCGATGGCGCGCGACCTCATGGACCTCGGCATCCGCGTCAACGCGATCATGCCCGGCACGTTCGCCACCCCGCCGATGCTGCGCGTCAAGGAGCACGCGCCCGAGGTCTACGACAACCTCGGCAAGGCCGTCCCCTTCCCCCGCCGCCTCGGCAAGCCGGAGGAGTTCGGGTCCTTCGTACTAGAACTGGCGCGCAACACCTACTTCAACGGCCAGTGCATCCGCCTCGACGGCGCGATCCGCATGCCGCCGAAGTAAAGGCGCCTCGCATAGACATCGGGAGGGGCCGCGCCGTCAGCGCGGCCCCTTTTCGTTGCCCGGCTCAGGATTCCCGAGGGAGCGGACGGCTGTCGTAGATCAGATAGCTCAGCTGCGTCTCGGCGATCCGCCAGCGGCCGTCGGCACATCGCCGATACCGTTCGCGGTAGTGGCCGTAGCCGGTGTGCCCGGTCTCGCCGACGGCAGCGCGGCGGTTATCGGCCATCTCGACCCGGTCGTTCATCGCCCAGACCACGCTGGCGCCGTTTCCATCCGCGTCGATCGCGATTTCGGGGTTGTGGACGTGGTGCGCGGTGCGGGCATGCTCGATGGACCCGCGCACGTAGCGGATCGCCTCGTCGCGGCCCTCCACGCGCTTCCCGCCGGCGGGCGAGGTATCGAGCACGAGGTCGTCGACGAAGCAGTCCGCCCAGCCGTCCCAGTCCTTGGTGTCCATCAGACGGCAGTACCGCGCCTTGGTTTCGCAGATCGCGAGCCAGTCGGAAAACGCGATGGTCATGGTTTACCTCCCCTCATTGTCGCTCAGGTGATCGTGAAGCCGCCGTCCACCGCAAGCACCTGATTGGTGACGCGCGCGGCCATCGGGGTCGCGAAGAACAGCACGGCGGAGGCAATGTCGCGCGGGGTGCAGGTGCCGAGCGGCGGGCGGCGGTTGCCGGGGCCGACCGGCGGCGGGCCTTCAGCGCCGATCGCTCCGGGCGTGCCTACGCCGCCGGGCAGCACGGTGTTGACGGTGATGCCATGCTCCGCAAGCTCGAACGCTGCCGAGGTGGTGAGCGCGGCGATCGCGCCCTTGCTCGCGGTGTAGGCGGCGAGGCCCTGCACGAACTGGCCGACGAGCCCGGACGAGGCGCAGTTGACGATGCGCCCTCCAGCGCCGCCCGCGATCATCGCGCGCGCGACTTCGCGGATCATCAGGAACGGTGCGCGCGCGTTGACGGCGTTGATCCGCTCCCAATGCGCGGCAGTGGCATTGAGCAGCATCTCGCGGTGCTGGAGCCCGGCGTTGTTGACGAGCAGCCAGGGCGCGCCGTGCCGCCCGACGACCTCGGCGCAGGCCGCGACGATCGAGGCTTCGTCGGTGAGGTCGACGGCGACGAAATCCGCCGCCGCGCCCTCTTCGATCCGGGCGCGCGCACCGCCCTCGTCGCGGTCGGTGATGACCACGCGGGCGCCGGCTTCGGTGAGCACTTCGCAGATGCCCGCGCCGATGCCGCTCGCCCCGCCGGTGACGAGCGCGACGCGGCCCGCCAGATCGAATGCTGCGCTCATTCATCCACTCCCCGTTTCGGCGGGGAGTGGATCTCCCCTGCCTCAGTCCTGCGCGACCGGAAGCCAGACGGCGCTGGCCGAGTCGCCGCCCCAATGTATCGTCTCGGTCGCCTTCACATAGTCCCCAGGCTTCGCTTCCATGATGGACGGCACCCAGCTCTGCGGGTTGCGGTCGTAGAGCGGGAAGAGGCTGGACTGGACCTGCACCATGATCTTGTGGCCCGGCAGGAAGACGTGGTCGACGTTGGGCAGTGCCCACTTGAAGTCGTAGACCTTGCCCGGCTCCAGCGGCTGCGGCTTGTCGAAGCCGCCCACGTAGCGGCCGCGGAAGATCTCGATGCCGATGCCCAGCTGGTAGCCGGCCATCGTGGGGTCGGCGCTGTTCTCGGCCGGGTAGACGTCGATCAGCTTGACCACGTAGTCGCTGTCGCGCCCGCTGGTCGCCGCGCGCAGGTCCACCTTGGGTGCGCCCTTGATGTGCAGCGGCTTGTCGAGCACGCCGGTCGAGTAGCTGAGCACGTCGGTGCGCCCGTCGACGAAGCGCTGGTCGTGGACGAGCCAGGTCTTCCACTCATCGCCCGACATGGTGATCGGGCGCGGCAGCATCGGCACGGGCTTGGCGGGGTCGGAGACGTAAGCGTCGGTGCCCGCCTGCGGCTTGCTCCACGACAGGCCGGAGTTCGCAGCCAGATACAGCGGTGTATAGGTGCCCGCGGGCCACTGCTGCGACACCTCCCAGCGGTTCTCGCCGGTCGCATAAGTCAGCACCGGCGGCGTGTCGCAGGCCGGCGCGTTGGTCTTGAGGTGGCAGTCGAGGAACGGCTTCATGTACTGCTTGCGGAACTGCAGGCCGGTGTCACCCTCCCACTTCAGGGGCCCGAGCGAGCGCGCCTCGTAGTTCACCTGGGAGTGACGCCACGGGCCGATCACCAGGCTCACGTTATCGGCGCCGTTCGCCTTGAGCGCGTGGTAGACCGCCGGCGCGCCGTAGCTGTCCTCCTGGTCCCACTGGCCGACGACGAGCATGGTCGGCACGGTCAGCTTGCGCGCGCCCAGCAGCTTGTCGACCGCCTGGCCCTGCCACCATGCGTCGTAGCTCGGATGCTCGAGCACCTTGCGCACCACCGGCAGGTCGGTGAGACCGTAAGCCTTGGCATAGTCCATCGCCGAGCCGACCGAGAGGTAGTGCGAGTAATCGTCGCCGGTCCCGCGCGGGACCGAGCCGCCACCCTTCTTGACCGTCTGGCCGAGGTCGTAGTCGAGGCCCATGGTGCGGAAGGCGCCGTTGTGGAACCAGTCGTCGCCCATCCAGCCGTCGACCATCGGGCTCTGCGGCACCGAAGCCTTGAGCGCCGGGTGCGGATCGACCAGCGCCATCAGCGAGGTGAAGCCAAGGTACGACGAGCCGGTGATGCCGACCTTGCCGTTGCTCTCCTTCACGTTCTTCACCAGCCAGTCGATCGTGTCGTAGGCGTCGGTCGCGTGATCGACCTTGGTCTTGTTCAGCGGACCGCGCAGCGGGCGGTTCATCACGTAGTCGCCCTCGGACCCGTCGAGCCCGCGCACGTCCTGGTAGACGCGGATATAGCCGTCGTTGACGAACTCGGCGTCGGCGACGGGCAGGATTTCCTCGATCTTCTGGCTGCGGTTGCGGCTGGTCATCCCGTCCGCGTTGTAGGGGGTGCGGCTGAGCAGGATCGGGCCGTCGGTGGTGCCCTTGCGGTAGACGATGACGGTGTAGAGCTTCTTGCCGTCGCGCATCGGCACCATCACGACCTTGCGCACGTAGTCCGCCTGGGGGCGCACCCAGTCGTAGGACTTCACCTGCTCGTTCATCATGGTGTCGGTGGGAGTCGCCCCGTCCTGCGCGGCGGCAGCGTGGGGCACGGCGATGGCGAGCGCGAGCGAGGTCAGTGCCAGGCTCGCGACGTTCCTGGTCTTTTTGTTCATGGCGCTTGGGTGCCCCGGCGACGGGAGCGGGTCAAGAGGCCAGGCGTGCGCCAGATGCGATGGATGTGGAGGATCGGGACGGCGCCCGGAGGGACCGTCACCCGGGGGAAGCTCCTGCCCATTTCTCCGGATGGATTGCGTGTCATCCCCGCCGCTAGGCTGCCTGCGGACTGCCGCTGGCGAGGATGACGTGTTGATACAGAGTAGCACGGCCGGACATCCTGCCCTCGGGCTCGCCTCGCGCAACCCTCCGGCGGCGAGCCCGGAGCAATCCGCCCGCAATCTCGGCATCGATGCCTTGCGGTATGGGCTGGCGTTCCTGGTCGTGTTGCTCCACGCCCTGCCCGGCGATCCCGAGCCCGGCTGGGCCGTGACGACCCAGTTCGCCTGCCGGGCGGCCGTGCCGTTCTTCTTCGTCACGAGTGGCTATTTCCTGCCGCGAGCGCCGAGCCCGGCCCTGGATTTCGTGCGGAAGACGGCCATGCGGATCGTGCCGGTCTACGCGCTGTGGATGGCCATCTACTTCCTGTATTTCACGCTCAACCCGGTCGGCACGCTCATCGCCCGGCCGCAGGACCTGATTTCCGGAGGCGGGGCGTTCCACCTCTGGTTCCTGCCTGCCCTGGGTTTCGGAATGGTATCGGTCGGACTGGGCATGCGGATCGCCGGCCCTTGGGCCACCGGCCTTGCCTGCCTCGGACTTGCGGTGATCGGCATCGCCACCAGCAGCTATGCGCCGTTCATCGATCCTGCCATGGAGCCGCGGCGCGGCGGGCTGCTGATCGCCCCGCTGCTCATCTTCGCCGGCCACATGGCCGCGCTGCACGGGCTGCGCATGAAGCCTCTCCACGCCGCTGGCCTGTTCGCTGCCGCCAACCTGCTGGTAGCGGCCGAGGAGCATTTTATCCGCGCTGCCACTCAGGCGACCCAGCTCGCAAGCCATGACTTCGTGGCATCGACGATCCCGCTCGGCATGTCGCTGTTTCTCGTCGCGCAGTCGCTACCGGCGAGCCGGCTGATCACGGCATGCGCCAGCTTCGGCAAGCTGAGCCTGGGCATCTATGCATCCCACCTCATGATCCTGCTGACGCTCTCCCGCTTCACCGACAGGGCCACTGCCCCGGAGGCTTTCGCGCTGGCGCTCGCCACGTTCCTGGCCGCGACCGTACTGGTTCTGGCCATGCGCCGGTCCAGACGGCTGGCCCGGTTCGTCGGCTAGCTCCTCAGGCGACCTTCAGGCGCCGTCGCATCGTCGCCTCGTCCATAATCGGCGTGCCGCGCAGGTGGCCGAGGCGTACGCCCGTGCAGGTCATCTTGAAGTGGGTGAATTCCTCGTACCATTCGAGGCCATCGGAGGACTTTCCGCTGATGTCCTCCCACAGCGCGATCGTCTCGGCGCGGGTGCCCATGCCTTCGAGGTAGGCACCGTGGCTGGAGGTCCTGCCGTGCATGGTCTCGGCCAGCGTGCAGAACCATGCGAGGTCGTGCAGCGCGCCGCCAAGCGAAGGCTGCTCCCAGTCCATCACCGCGACCACCTTGAAGTCCTCGTCGAACATCATGTTGCCGATGCGCGCGTCGCCCCAGACGAGACCCTCGGGATCGTGCGCGGGCTTCTCCGCTTCCAGCCGAGCCAGCGCATCGCGCAGCACCGGCTGCGGCGCCGTTTCCTCGAGCCATGCGGTGAAGCGCTGGTACTTGTCCCACTCCTGCGCCCAGCCCTGCGGGGCGTGGTCCGGGCCTTTGAGGAAGCCGACCTTGGAGACTGGTACGCGCTGGATCAGGGCGAGTTGCTCCACCGCGCCCTCCCACAGGGTCCGGCGCTGCGTGGGCGTCGCGTCTCGCAGCCAGCCTTCGCGCGCATAGGGCGGGATCGAGACGGGCACGCGGCCCTGCTTCTTCTCCATCACGAAGAAGGCGTTGCCGAGGATTTCAGGGTCTTCCTCGAACCACAGAGGCCGGGCGACCCGGACCTCCCCTTCTTCGGCGAGGAGCTTCATCACCTGGTACTGCTCGTCGAACAGGTTGTCCGGGAAGACGGTGAAGCTGCGGGGCTTGATGCGCACGACGCATCCCTGCGCGTGTTCCCGTCCGCCTTCACTCCAATGCGCGTCGAACAGCACCGTCTCGTGGCTCTGCCCGGCGCCGCGCGGATAGGCGAGGTTGGTGATGGTGATGCCGCTCGCGCCGGGCAGCTTGCCCGAAAGCCAGTGCGCCAGGCGCCCGGCCAGTTCCTCAAGATCCCGCGTTTCCGGGGCAACGATCACGTCCGACACAGCCACTCTCCCGCTTTTCGCCGACGTCGCCGCATAAGTTCGACATGGCGAATTTGTTTTCGCCTATTTGATATGACGACAACAAGGCGGGGTCAAGCGAAGCGCACCTCGCCCGAGCGGGATTTCAGGAGTGGAAAGTCTAGCTCAGTCGGCCTCGCCGCGGCCGGACAGGAAGCCGGAGATACGCTCGCAGGCGGCGGCGAGGCGTTGGCCCGCGTGGTTCACCGCATCGCCATCCATCGCGCCGTGAAAGCCCGCCATCACCAGTGCCATCATCACCCGGTTACGGGCGTCGTAGATGGGCGCCATCACCGCCATCAGCGGATACGTCCGGCCCGGCTCGATCGTGACAACGGGGACCACCGGCGGGTCTTCGGTGCCCGAGCGAATACCGGCCTCGTCGGCGCCGGGGCGGCGCACGAGCGCGGTGAAGCCATTGCTCCGGGCGAACTCCAGCCCGGCACGGAACTGCGCGGTGTTCTCGTCGTCCAGCGGCGGGTCGGCGCGGGCGATCCAGGCGTCGGCCTCGCGCGGCGAGCGGGCGAAGAAGGTGATGGCCTGGATCCAGCGCAGCGGCATGCGGGTGCCCAGCGGCACCGGGTAGCCGATGTGGCTGAGCGAGGCTGCGCGCTCACGCAGGTGGATGATGTCGCCTTCGAGGAAGTAGGCGCCGCAGACCACGTCGAACTCGTCGGCAAGGCTGCGCATCTCGGGCTGCGCGACCTGCAGCGGCGAGAAGTGGTCCGCCGCCGTGCGCCCGATCGCCGCGAGCGCGGGGCCGAGCACGTAAGTCTTGTCTGTGGTGCGATAGAGATAGCCGACGTCGACCAGGCCGGTCAGCAGCGCATGGCACGTCGCCCGGCTCAGCTTCAGGGCGCGGACGAGGTCGGTGAGCGCGAACGCCTGCCCCGGATGGTCGGCGATGAAGTTGAGGATGGCGGCCACGCGGGCAACGCCGGGAGAGGAACGCGACATGGGCTCTTTCGCTATTTCGAATAGCCGGGCCTAAGGGCAACGCTCCCCGTTCGTCAATAGACACAATTGTTCATTGGGGCGAATTTGGTGGGCGATTTGTCAACGCCCCAGCCGCTCCTCCATCAGCTTCGCCACCTCGCGCCGCGCAACCTTGTTGGAGTGCAGCAGCGGCACTTCCTCGCGCGACAACTGGACGTAGGCGCGTGGCACCTTGTAGCCCGACAGGCGGCGGCGAAGTTCCGTCTCGATCGCGGCGAAGTCGAGCGCCGCTCCGTCGCGCGGGACCACGGCGGCGACCAGCAGCGAGCCGCGTTCCTTGTCGGGGATGCCGACCACGTAGGCGCTGTGGACGCCGTCCAGCGACTGCATCTCCATCTCCACCTCGGCGGGCGAGACGTTGGAACTGGCGACCTTGATCATGTCGCCCCCGCGCCCGACGAAGTGGACGCGGCGACCCTCGGCGCGGTCCTCGATCGTGCACATGTCGCCGGTGCGGTAGTAGCCGTCGGGGGTGTAGTGCTCGGACCGTTCGATCTTGTGGAGCCCGCTGGCGATCGGGTAGCCGCGCACCTGCATCTCGCCCACTTCGCCGGCGGCGACGGGGCGGTGGTCGGTATCGGCGATGCGGATCTCGTAACCGGGGCCGAAGTGGTCCATCGGCGCGCAGACCGGGTAGCCGGGCGCGCGGAAGTCGTCGCCCCACGAATAGGGCCCGAGCGTCTCGCTCATCCCCAGCCCCCACCAGGGCTTAGGCCCCCGGATCAGCGCAAGGTCCTCCTCTGCAAGCACGCTGCCCATGGCGAAGCGGCTGTTGGACAGCGTGCGCTCGGTGCAGACGACCACCGATCCCGCCTCGAGCCCGGGGACGAGGTACATCATCAGCCCGCCCACCCAGAACATCGGCAGCCTGCAGGGCACCCGCTTGCCGAAGTGATGACCGATCATGGCGCGCATGGTGTGGCTGCGGAACAGCACCGGGCCATGGGCATGGCGCACGCCCTTGGGCAGCGCCATCGAGCCGGAGGTGTAGATCTCGACCATCTGGTCGGTGGGGTGCACTTCCGATTCGATCTCGGCCAGCAGCGCCTCGTCGACGGTGGCCGCGGCATCGGTGAGGAACTCAAGGCCTGCGATGCACGAGGGCAGACCCTGCCCTTCCGATACGATCCAGCGCAGGTACGGCGCACGGGACACGCGCAGCGCACCGCTTTCCTGTCCGTCCAGCTCGGGCAGCGCGTCGACGATGCGCTCGGCGAAGTCCTTGCCCAGCATGGTGCGCTGGAGGATTACGCCCTGCACGTCGCTCTGGCGCAGTACGCGGACGAGTTCGTTCGCGCGGATCATCGTGCTGATCGGCACCGCGATCGCCCCGATCCGACTGATCGCCGCCAGCGAGACCGCGAACTCCGGCCCGTTGCCATGCACGAAGCCGACCCGCGCGCCCTTGCCGATGCCGCGCGCCAGCAACCCGCGCGCGACCAGGGCCGAACGCTCGTCGAGTTCGCGGTAGGTGATCTGGGAGACGACATCCTCGCCGTCCTCGAGCACCACGGCGACGGCATCGCCGTAGGCGGCAGCGGCGGCGCGGATGAGCTGCGCGAAAGTGGTGGCCTTGCCGGGCGCGTCGGCGCCGGGCGTCTCTAGGACCGATGGGGCGGTGTCGCTGCTCACTCTCTCGTTCCCTCTCTCGCCCACCTTGGTGCCCTAAGGGCCCGGCGGTGCTTCGCGTTCGTCCGACGATGGAAAGCAGCGCGCCGCTTGTCCATCCTCCCCACTTGGGGAGTGGGCCAACAATTCGATATTTCAAACTTAGCGTCGATATTGAGGATTATCAACGCGAGCGCAACGAAGTTTGCGTGCCTCAGGCAGGATACCGCGCGGGCGTCGTCAACTCTCGGCGAAGGTGTAGGGCTGGGCGGCGCGCCGATAGTCGTCGGCCAGCACGTCGCGGCCGATGGGCGGCACCGAGCGCGCCGTGCATTCGGCGCGCTGGCACAGTCGGCAGGTCACGCCGATCGGGGTCGAGGGTGCGGCGGCAGGGTCCACGCCCCGCGCATAGACCAGCCGCTCCGCCTGCTCCGCCGCGCAGGCGAGCGCCACGGCGCGCAGCACGCGGGGGCCGCCGTAGCCGGTCGCTCCGCCCGTGACGGTACGCGCGATCGAGAAGAAGCGTTCGCCGCCGGGCAGTTCGAGCCACTGCGTGACGATCTCGCCCGGGCGGCGGAAGACCTGGTGGACGCTCCATAGCGGGCACCCGCCCCCATGCGCGGCGAAGGGGAAGCCCGCGCCGTCGAGCCGCTTGGAGACGTTGCCCGCCTCGTCCACGCGGATGAAGAAGAAGCCGACGCGCTCCTCGCGGGGGCGCTGGAGCGTGGTGAGGCGGTGGGCGACCTGCTCGAAGCTGGCACCGAACAGGGCGCAGAGGGCGTCTATGTCGTAGCCCCGCTGGTCCGCCGCGCGGGCAAAGCGGCCGTAGGGCATGACGATCGCGGCGGCGGCATAACCTGCCAGCGCGCGCAGCAGCAGCGTGGCGGTTGTGCGGCTGGAGAAGCTGTCGGCGCGGATCGCCTGCTTGATCTCGGCGCGCAGCGCGGTGTGCGCGATGTGGGTAGCGATCTGGAACGCACGGCTGGCGGCGTCGAGCGTGTCGGCGATCAGCAGTTGCTGGTTGTGGCGGTCGAAGCGCCGCAGCGAATCGACGAGGACATCCGGCGGCAGGAAACGGACCCGGACGCCCTGCTCGGCGAGCCAATCGGTCGCCCCGCCCGCCTTGTCGATCTCGGCGGCAAGGTCCTCGGCGCGGCTGTCGAGGGCGTGAAAGTAGTTGCGCGCACCCGCCAGGAAGCGCTGGGCCTCGCGCACGGGTTCGTTCTCGTCCGCCATCGGCCCGGCGGCGCGTTGCTCGGCGAGCGCCTGCGCCTCGCGTGTATAGGCCTGGTGCAGGCGCAGCAACGCTTCGGAGACGCCGGGGAAGCTGGTGGCAAGGTCGGCCACTTCGAGCGCGGGCAGGTCGATGTCGGCGAAGATCGGATCGCGCAGCACTTCGGTCAGGCGGCGGGCATAATCCGTCCCGTCGTCGCCCGCGATCTCGGCGATGTCGAGGCGGTAGGTCCGCGCGAGGCGCAGCAGCATGTCGGCGGTGACGGGGCGCTGGTTACGCTCGATCAGGGCGACGTAGCTGGGCGAAATTTCGAGGTCGTCAGCCATCGCCTGCTGCGTCAGGCCAAGTTCACGGCGCAACCGGCGCAGGCGCGGGCCGAGGTAGAGAGGACGGTTTTCTGCCATTGTCGTGCAAGTTTGTCAGGACCACACAACTTTACAAGGAATATCTGTCAAGTTTGACAACAGCACCTCGGCAGCAGTTCCGCACTGCAGCGAGGGCGACTACCTCGGGTTCATCGAAACTCAATCTTCCTCAAGGGGAACCCGTACCGTGACCTACCAGAGCAAGATCATCGAAGCCGGCAAGACGATCGGGACCGAGACCCACTGGAACGGGATCGAGGCCGAGTCGGTCGCCCGTATGCGCCTGCAGAACCGCTTCCAGACCGGCCTCGACATCGCCCGCTACACCGCGAAGATCATGCGCGAGGACATGGCCGCCTATGACCGCGATCCCGCCAACTACACCCAGTCGCTGGGCTGCTGGCACGGGTTCATCGGCCAGCAGAAGATGATCTCCATCAAGAAGCACTTCGGCACGACCAAGGGCCGCTACCTGTACCTCTCAGGCTGGATGGTCGCCGCGCTGCGTAGCGACTTCGGGCCGCTGCCCGACCAGTCGATGCACGAGAAGACCTCGGTCCCCGCGCTCGTCGAGGAACTGTACACCTTCCTGCGCCAGGCCGATGCGCGCGAGCTGGGCATGATGTTCCGCGAACTCGACAAGGCTCGCGAGGCCGGCGACGAGATGGAGGCCAAGCGCCTCGAACACGCGATCGACACCTATGAGACGCACGTCGTGCCGATCGTCGCCGACATCGATGCGGGCTTCGGCAATGCCGAGGCGACCTACCTGCTTGCCCGCAAGTTCATCGAGGCCGGGGCCTGCTGCATCCAGATCGAGAACCAGGTCTCGGACGAGAAGCAGTGCGGCCATCAGGACGGCAAGGTCACGGTCCCGCATGAGGACTTCATCGCGAAGATCCGCGCGGTCCGCTACGCCTTCATGGAACTGGGCGTCGACGACGGCGTGATCGTGGCGCGCACCGACTCGCTCGGCGCGGGCCTGACGAAGCAGATCGCGTTTACCCGTGAAGCGGGCGACATCGGCGACCTCTACAATGGTTTTCTGGACTGCGAGGAGGTCGATACCTCGGCGCTCGACCACGGCGACGTGCTCATCAGCCGCGACGGCAAGCTGATGAAGCCGCGCCGCCTGCCCAGCAACCTCTACCAGTTCCGCGTCGGGACCGGCGAGGACCGCTGCGTGCTCGACTGCATCCACGCGCTCGAGAACGGCGCGGACCTGCTGTGGATCGAAACCGAGAAGCCGCACATCGGCCAGATCGGCGGCATGGTCCGCCGCATCCGCGAAGTGATCCCGAATGCCAAGCTGGTCTACAACAACTCGCCCAGCTTCAACTGGACGCTGAATTTCCGCCAGCAGGTCTACGATGCCTGGCAGGCGGCGGGAGAGGATGTCTCGGCCTATGACCGGGCGCGCCTGATGAGCGTGGACTACGACGGCACGCCGCTCGCGGACGAGGCCGACGAGCGCATCCGCACCTTCCAGAAGGACTCGGCGCGCGAGGCGGGGATCTTCCACCACCTCATCACGCTGCCGACCTACCACACGGCGGCGCTGTCGACCGACAATCTCGCCAGGGAATACTTCGGCGAGGCCGGGATGCTCGGCTACGTGAAGGGGGTGCAGCGCGAGGAAATCCGCCAGGGCATCGCCTGCGTGCGCCACCAGAACATGGCCGGCTCCGACCTCGGCGACGACCACAAGGAATACTTCGCCGGCGAGGCCGCGCTCAAGGCCGGCGGCGCGCACAACACGATGAACCAGTTCGCTGCCTGAGGCAGCGGGGGAATCAATTCGCTGCATAACAGGATTGGATGGAGCCCCGGGGATGGTCCCGGCTCCAGGGGAAGCAACCCGCAAGCAAGGAAAGGAATGAGCATGACCACCATGACCGCCGAACCGGCCCGCGCCCGCGCGGTGCTCTCGAACGAGGACTTCAAGCTGCTGCAGGAAGCTGTCCTCTACTATCTCAAGGCGCACGAAGATGATCCGATCTCGTCCAAGTATTCCAACCTCTATCATCGCCTCGGCAGCGCCACGCGCCGCTGACGCGCCGAGGTAATTCGAGTTTTCCTGGGGAGGAAAGCTTGGCCCGTCGCACGTCGTGCGGCGGGCCATTTCATATGATTACCACCGTTGTGGACCCACTTCCGCGCCAGTGGATGTAATCGTTTCAAAGCCCGTTAAATATTGCCGCGATAAAGCGGCCGTCATGAGCGGACTGGGCGCAACACACTTTCTTCAGGTCATCTCCTGCGTAAGGGACCAGCACCGACCGGAAATGGTTCTCCTCGCCATGCTCGCCTGCGGGCTGGCGGCGGGCAAGGCCATGTCGCTGATGCCCCTCGCAGTTTCGGCGCGAGGAGCGACGCGGCGCCGGCAGCAGCGCGGGTGGTGCCTGCTCGCCGGGCTGATGCTCGGCTTCGGCGGCTGGGCCGCGCACTTCATAACGATCCTGGGATACGACAGCGGTTACGTGGCGGGCTACTCGCTGACGATGACCGCCGCGTCGCTGGCGGTGGGCGTCGTCGGCTCTCAGGTGGCGCTGTGGTTCGCGGTGCGCTCGCGCAGCCTTGTCGGCCGCGCCTCGGCCGCGCTGATGCTGAGCGCCGGGCTGGCCGCAATGCACTACACCGGCATGGCGGCGCTGAGGGTTCCGGCGCTGCTGCGCTGGGACTGGCACCTCGTCGCCGCGTCGGTGCTGCTGCCGGTCATGCTGCTGCACCCCGCGCTCTACATCGCCCTTCGCGCGCGCAGGAACCTGCAGGTCTTCGCGGCGACCGTGCTGGTATCCTCCGCCGTCCTCGTGCTGCATTTCACGGGCACCGCCGCGCTCAGCTTCATTCCCTCGCACATATCGTCGGACCGGGGCATCTCGGTGCCGCAGGAGGCGCTTGCCGCCTGGCTGTCGGTAGCGTCACTTGTGATCATGACGGTGAGCGCCTTCGCCCACCAGCTGCGCGAACGCAGCCACGCCGCGCGGCAGCTGGGCGAGCGGCAGTTCTCGATGCTGGTCAAGGGCACGTCCGACTACGCGATCTGCATGCTCGACCGCAGTGCCCGCGTGGCGCAGTGGAACGCGGGCGGGCTCTCGCTGATCGGCTACGACGAGGACGAGGCCATGGGCCTGCCCTTCGCGCGGTTCTTCACCGACGAGGACCGCGCCGCCGGCCGCCCCGCCCTCGCCATCGCCGAGGCCGAGGCCAACGGCATCGCCAAGGGCCAGTGGCTCTGCGTGCGCCGCGACGGCTCGCACTTCTGGGCGCACGGCACGGTCGAGATACTGTGCGACGAGGACGGCGTGGTCATCGGCTATTCGCTCATCACCCGCGACATCACCGAAATCAAGCGCGCACAGGATGCTCTGGCCGCGAAGACCGACCAGATGGACACCGCGCTGGAGCACATGAGCCAGGGCCTGTGCCTGTTCGACGCCGAGGAGCGTCTGGTCTTCGCCAACCGCGCCTTCTACGCCATCTGGAACATCCCCGAGGACCGCTGCCAGCCGGGCACCACGCTGTCGCAGCTGGCTTATGCGGGGTTCTTCTCGACCGAGTACCGCCCCGCCGAGACGCTCGACATGATCCGCAAGTCAGTGGCCCGCGCCCAGGCTTCGGGCGGCAACCCGACGTGGAACCTCGATTTCAGCGAGGACCTCGTGCTCGCCGTCAGCGAGCGGCCGGTGCCCGGCGGCGGCTGGATCGCGACGTTCGAGGACATCACCCGCCAGCGCCGCTCCGAGGCGAAGATCGCGCACATGGCGATGCACGATGCGCTGACCGGCCTGCCCAACCGCGCGCGCTTCTACCTCGGCCTCGACGAGATGATCGCGCAGGGCGCCCAGACCGGCGAGAAGGTCGCCGTCGTCGCGATCGACCTCGACCGCTTCAAGGAGATCAACGACACCTTCGGCCACGCTTCCGGCGACCGCCTGCTGCGAACCCTGGCCGAGCGCTTCATCCTCACCCGCCGCGATGGCGAATCGATCGCCCGGCTCGGCGGCGACGAGTTCGCGGCCGCCGTCCGTTTCACCCGCCGCTCCGAGCTGAACGACTTCATCGCCCGCATCCAGGGTTGCATCACCGCGCCCGTGCCCGCGCCCTTCGACGACGGCGGCCAGCCGCTGCTCGTCGGCGCGAGCCTCGGCATCGCGGTCTGCCCCCAGCACGGCACCACGCGCGAGACGCTGCTGAACAACGCAGACCTCGCGATGTACCGCGCCAAGGCAACGCTGGGCGAGGCCGTGTGCTTCTTCGAGGCCGGCATGGACGAGAGCGCGCGGGAGCGCCGCCAGCTCGCCAACGACCTGCGCCAGGCCGCCGCGCGAGGCGAACTGAGCCTGCTCTATCAGCCGCAGCGCTCGCTGCGCACCGGCACGCTGGCCGGCTACGAGGCGCTGCTGCGCTGGCACCACCCGCGCCGCGGCCTCGTCCCGCCGGACGAGTTCATCCCCATCGCCGAGGAGACCGGCGAGATCATCCCGCTCGGCGAATGGGTGCTGCGCCAGGCCTGCGCCGAGGCGCGGACGTGGCCCGGCGAGGAAAAGGTCGCGGTCAACCTCTCGGCCGTGCAGTTCCTCCAGCCCGACCTCGTGGAGATGGTGCGCGCGATCCTGCTGGAGACGGGGCTCCCCGCGCGCCGTCTCGAACTGGAAATCACCGAGACGGCGATCATCCACGACAAGCTGCGCGCGCTGCATTGCCTGCGCGGGATCAAGGCGATGGGGGTCAGCGTCGCGATCGACGACTTCGGCACCGGCTATTCCTCGCTCAACACCCTGCCGTCCTTCCCGTTCGACAAGATCAAGATCGACAAGTCGTTCCTGCTGAAGTCCGAAGCCAGCGCCCAGGCCCGCGCCATCATCCGCGCCGTACTGGCGCTCGGCCGCAGCCTCGACATCCCGGTCCTTGCCGAGGGGATCGAAACCGAAGGCCAGCTCCGCGTGCTGGAAGCGGAGGGCTGCGACGAGGGACAGGGCTACTACTTCGGCCGCCCGGCCCGCGCGCCCAGCCTCGAAGGGGCGGAGGCGGCGGAAGGCGGTTAAACTTTCGTCACAGTCCCGTTTACCATGGACGGAAAATTAACTCCCTCGCCGATACGCTGCATGAAACCAGGCGAGAACGGGCGTGTATTTGGTGCGGGAAGACGAACCGCCGGGCGCCGACATTTCGGGCGTGGCCGAGAGCGGCGGGGGCAAGCCTTCGCTCGACACGGCGCTGCAGGCGGCCTCGCTCGCCGACCGGCGCCTGCGCGAGGCCATCGAGGCCATGCCGCAGGGCATCGTCTTCCTCGACGAGGAGGACCGCTACATCCTCTGGAACGAGCGCTACGCCCAGATCTACGAGAAGTCCGCCGACCTCCTCCAGCCTGGTGTGCGCCTGCAGGATGCGCTGCGCATCGGCATCGAGCGCGGGGACTATCCGGACGCGCTGGGCCGGGAAGAAGCCTGGCTCGCCGAGCGAGTGGCCCAGCTGCGCCAGCCCGGCCTGCGCCACGAGCAGCGCCTGTCCAACGGCCGCTGCATCATGATCGAGGAACGCCGCATCGAGGGCGGCGGCACCATCGGTATCCGCGTCGACATCACCGACCTCAAGCAGAAGGAGGAAACCTTCCGCCTGCTGTTCGAGCGCAACCCGCTCTCCATGCTCGTCTTCGACATCGAGACCGGCAAGATCCGCGCCGCCAACGAGGCGGCCTGCGCGCTGTTCGGGTACAAAGCGGGTGCCATGGACGGCCTGTGCGCACGCAGCCTCTTCCCCGATTCGCTCTGGCCGGAAGCCGGCCCGCGCCTCGCCGGAGACACGTCCGACACCCGCGATTGCTGGGAAATGTTGCGCCGGGACGGCACCTGCATCGACGCCGTGATCGCAACCCGCCGGTCGGCGCTGGAAGGCTACACGGGCACCATCGTCTCGATCTTCGACGTCACCGAGCGCCGCCGCATCGAGCAGCGCATGGCGCATATGGCCCGCCATGACGAACTGACCGGCCTCGCCAACCGCGCGCATTGCCGCGAGCGTCTTCGCGAACTGCTCGACGACGGCGCCAACGGCACCGAGACGATCACCCTCGCGCTCGTCGACCTCGACCATTTCAAGCCCGTCAACGACACCTACGGCCACCACTTCGGCGACATCGTGCTGACCGAGGCGGCGCAGCGGATGCGTGAGCTGATCCCGCCCGAGGCGCTGCTGTGCCGCATCGGGGGCGACGAGTTCGCGGTGATCTTTCGCCGCTCCAGCCTGACCCAGGCCGAACTCGTCTCGAAGTCGATCATCACCACCCTGTCCGAGCCGTTCTTCGTGCAGGGCCACATGATCCACATAGGCGCCACCGTCGGCTTCGCGTCCTCCCCCTACGACAGCCGCGACGGCGAGACGCTGCTGCGCTACGCCGACCTAGCGCTCTACGCCGCCAAGGGCGAGCGGCGCGGCACCTGCCGGGGCTTCGAAGCAGGCATGGACGCCGCCGCGCAGGAGAAGAACCGGCTCGAGAAGGACCTGCGCGCCGCCGTGCGGGGGGGAGAGCTGGCGGTCCACTACCAGCCCATCGTCGACCTCCAGACCGGCGCGGTCGAATGCTACGAAGCGCTGCTGCGCTGGAACCATCCCGAGCGCGGGCAGGTGCCGCCGGACGTCTTCGTGCCGCTGGCCGAGGAGATGGGCCTGATCGACCAGATCGGCCGCTTCGTCCTCCACAGCGCCTGCGGGGAGGCCATGCGCTGGCCCGCGCACGTGCGCGTCGCGGTCAACGTCTCGCCGCTGCAGTTCCGCAACGGCAACCTGCTGAGCACGGTCATCAACGCGCTCTCCACCTCGGGCCTTCCCGCCGAGCGCCTGGAGCTGGAGATCACCGAGGCGGTGCTGATGGAAAAGGGGCCGCGCCCCGCCGCCATCATCCGCAACCTGCGCGCCTTCGGCATCGGCATCTCGCTCGACGATTTCGGCACCGGCTATTCCTCGCTGAGCTACCTGCTCAACTACCCCTTCACCAAGATCAAGATCGACAAGTCGTTCATTCTGAACCTTCAGGAGGAATCGAGTTCGCGCGCGGTGATCCGCGCCGTCATCGGCCTGGGCCGCAGCCTCGGCCTGACGGTCGCCGCCGAGGGGATCGAGCGCGAGATCGAGCGCGACTACCTGCGCGGCGAAGGCTGCACGCAGGGCCAGGGCTACCTGTTCGGCAAGGCGGTCCCGGCGGAATTGATCGCGGCCGCATCGCAGCCGGCCCCCTCTCAGGCAGCCTGAGACAGCACCGTCACGGGCTGCCGCGAGGGCGTGGTGTGAGGCGGAGAGCGAGCCAGCCGCTCAGGCCATGATCGCGCGGCGGCAGAATTCCCAGAGGTCCTCGGCCAGACCCTCGCGCTCGGCCGGGTCGGCGGCGCCGCCTTCCTCCGCAAGCAGGACGGTGTGCACGGTGGTCGACACGAGGTTGTAGATCAGCCGCGCCTGCAGCTGCGGATCGGCACTGCGGAACAGCCCCTGCCCCACGCCTTCCGCCACCAGCCCTGCAATCACGTCGAGAAGCGGCTCCAGCGCCGAGTTCAGTTCCGCCGGACGGGACTGCGCAAGGCGAAGGTGCTCGCGGCTGAGCGCGGCCCCGCGCCGGTTGGCACCCATGCGGTCCTGCCCGAGCTGGCCGACGACGATGCCCGTGACCACCGCCTCCAGCGCCTCGACCGGCCCGGCGCAGCGCGCCGTGATCTCGCGGAACTGCACCCCGGCAGCGCGCAGCGAGCTGTCGAACACCGCGAGCACGAGGTCGTCCTTGCCCTGGAACCGCTCGTAGAATGCCCGCCGGGCCAGACCCGCACGCGCCAGCACGGCGCGGATCGTCAGCCCTTCGAGACCGGATTCGTCGAGCAGGTCATAGGCCGCCTGGACTAGCAGCCGGGTGCGATCCTGTTCGCCGTCGGCAGGTGCGGGAAGCGTGAAGAGGGAAGGATAGGAAATGGCCATCGCTTCCCCGCTAAGGCGTGGCGGCGCCCCGGTCCACCCTCCGCTTGATTGACTTTTTCACCGCGATTGGCGTAAAAGAGTGAGAACAGCGTTCTCGCGGCAGGGCGAGAGCGCACCGACAGAAGAGAAAGAGGATCCATGGCCAAGGTCACATACGTCGATCACACCGGAGCGGCGGTCGAAGTCGATATCGAGGTCGGCGAGAACGTCATGCGCGGCGCGCTCTACAACGGCATCGAGGGCATCACCGGCGAGTGCGGCGGCGGGCTCTCCTGCGCCACCTGCCACTGCTACGTCGACGAGGCGTGGACCGATGCGGCGGGCGGCCCCTCGTCCGAGGCCGAGGCCGAACTGCTCGAATCGGCGGCGGCCGAAGTGAAGTCCACCAGCCGCCTGTCGTGCCAGCTCGTCGTCACCGAGGCGCTCGACGGCCTCGTCGTCCACATGCCCGAGCACCAGTTCTGATCACGGCGGCAAACGCCGGAAACCGAGAGAGATAGCCATGCCCATCGACGCCGCCAATCCCGTCCCGCCCGTCTTCCCGCGCCACGTCGGGATGGACCAGGTCCCCGCGCACGTGCCGCCCGAACTGATCCGCCAGTCGGGGCTCACGGTCGGCCCGGATTTCCTCGCAGGGCCTCACGACTTCATGGCGGCGATGCACGAGAAGCAGCCGCCGATCTATTACGACGTCTCGCCGATGGGCAACATGTGGCACCTCATCAAGCACGAGGACGCGCTGTTCGGCCTGCGCCATCCCGAGGTCTTCTCGAACGAGGGCGCCACCCCCTTCCCGCGCGATCCCAGCGACTACTTCTACTTCATCCCGATCGAGATCGACCCGCCCGAGCACCGCAAGTACCGCAACATCGTCGACCCGGTGTTCAGCCCCCAGGGCGTGCTCAGGCTGGAAGGCCAGATCCGCCAGCGCGCCAACGACCTGCTCGACGCGATCGAGGCCAAGGTCGAGGCCGGTGAAGGCTGCGAGTACACCGAGGACTACGGCCGCCCGCTGCCGGTCTCGGTCTTCCTCGACATCATGGGCCTGCCGCAGTCGATGCGCGACGAGTTCGTCGAGTGGGCGGTGCAGCTGCTCCACTCGAACAGCCGCGAGGCCATGGGCGAGGCCATGCAGAAGATCACGGTCTACCTGAAGAGCGCGATCGCCGAGAAGAAGGCCAATCCCGACGACGGCGTCGTCAGCCGCATCGCCCATGCCGCGCCCGACGGCGTGCCGCTGTCCGACAAGGAGATCTTCGGCTTCGTCTGCTTCCTGTTCATCGGCGGCCTCGACACCGTGTTCGCGACCATGAACAACATCTGGCTCTACCTCGCGCAGAACCCCGAGAAGCTGGAGGAAATCCACCGCCGCCCGGACGACATCGACAAGATCGTCGAGGAACTGCTGCGCCGCTGGTCGGTGACGTTCTCGGGCCGCGTGCTGGAAAAGGACTACGAGATGCGCGGGGTGCAGATGAAGAAGGGCGACCGCGTGACCTTCGTGCTGCCCGCCTGCAACTTCGACCCCGACGTCTTCCCCAACCCCAAGGAGGTCGACTTCGACCGCCCGCGCAAGACGATCCTCGCTTTCACCGTCGGCGTCCACAGCTGCATGGGCGCGCACCTTGCGCGGCTTGAGGTCAAGATCGGCCTGCAGGAATGGCTCAAGCGCATCCCGAAGTTCTCGGTCAAGCCGGGCACCGAGATCGAGTACCGCCCCGGCGGCGTAATCGGGCCGGAGCATCTGCCGCTGGTGTGGTGAAGACAAACCCACAGATCGCGATGTATCCTACGCGATAAAACCCGTCGTCCCAGCGAAGGCTGGGACCGCTGTGAACTCCTGAGGCGGAGCCCCTCGGCAGGACCGGCCGAGAGGTTCCGCGACACGGCCAGCGATCCCAGCCTTCGCTGGGATGACGGGATATCCGTCAGAGCTTGTGCAGCGGCGCGGCCAGTATCTCCAGCAGCGCCGCTTCGAACGCCTCCGGTCTTTCGTACATCGCCCAGTGCCCGGCGCCCTCGATCACACGGAACAGCGCCTCGCCCTGGACCGAGCGGAGCGCCGCTTCCTGTGCCGCCGGATCGGGGTGCGGCAGGTCGCGCTCCCCCCAGATCGCATCGACCGGGACACGGACCTCGGGCAGCACCCGAAGCAGCCGGTCGGGGACCACCAGCGGCGGC
Source organism: Novosphingobium sp. AP12 (assembly GCF_000281975.1). GTDB lineage: Bacteria > Pseudomonadota > Alphaproteobacteria > Sphingomonadales > Sphingomonadaceae > Novosphingobium. The sequence goes on from NZ_AKKE01000069.1 coordinate 30,611, forward strand.
ACATGCAGCCGCGCGGCCTTGGCGGTAGGCAGCAGCATGTGGATGGCGAGGTCGTCGGCGCTGTCCGGGTGATGCAGCATCAGGCCGAGCAGGTTGCCCTTGAGCGCCGCGCGGCGCTCCTCTCCCACCAGCCCGCTGATGCGGCCTAGGCGGGGATGACCCATCGGCGTGTCGAGCCCGCCGCAGCCGACGATCACCAGCCGCCGCGCGACGTGGCGGTGCAGCGCCGCAAGGTGCGCCAACGCCACGCCGCCGAACGAGAAGCCGCACAGGTCGACGGGCAGGCGCTTCGCCCCCAGGATCACCTCGAGCCCGCTGGCCAGCGCCGCCGAGATGCCCTCGTGATCCTCGCTCGCCGGCATGGCGGAGGCGCCGTGCCCCGGCAGGTCGGCGACGATCAGGCGGCGATGGCGGGACAGTCGCTCGATGTTTCGGACCCAGTGAGTCCATGACCCCTGCGCGCCGTGGGCCAGCACCAGCGGTTCGCCCTCGCCCCAGATGCGCCAGACCATCGTGCCCTGGCCGCAGGGAGTCTCGACCCGCTGCGAGAGCGCCTCGATGCCTGCGAGGTATGCGGCGGGATCGCCGTCCCTCTCATCGACACGATGCCGTGTACCCGTCGCCAATGTCCCTCTCCTTTGCCGGCAAGGGACCATCGCGAAGGCATTCGCGCAACGCACGCACACAACTCATCGCCCCGGTGACGCGCAGGGGTTGGCCACGCGCCGCGCGGGGCAAACCCGATGGAACGAAATTTTTTCAATGCTGCGCAGCACGAAAACGCGATTCCGGCTTGGCCGACACGAATTTCTGATGCAATGTGGCCCGTGAAAGGTTCTTGCAACCTTACCGGTGTTGGGAGAGAGCGCGCCGGGGAACTAAAACACCCCGGCGCGCCGATTTTTTCTCGCAGTTGCAGCAATGCCCGCAACTGCCTTCCTTAAACGTCAACCTCCCCGAAATCGCGACGCGGCGCAAGGTTTGTTTGGCCTGTCAGCAAACTTTTGCACGTGTACTTTTGCGCATTGCAGCAAAATCGCGGACTTAGCTGGCGAGCTGGTGGCCTTGGACCAGCGATTCGCGGCCATGGCGCGGATTGTGGTCCCCTCCGCTGTCCGATAAAGCCGGCGCCAGCCGCTATCAGCCCGGATGCCCTCCCCCTTGACCCGAAGCGACACTGCCCGCCAGCTCTGGTCGATCGCCTTGCCCGCGATGCTGACCAATGTCGCGACGGCGCTGTTCGGCCTTGCCGACATGTGGGCGATCGGACGCCTCGGCGACGCCCCGGCACAGGGTGCGGTGGAACTGGGCGCCAAGTTCATGCTCGGCCTGCTGAACGTCTTCAACTTCCTGCGCACCAGTACCGTCGCCCTCACCGCGCAGGGCAGCGGACGCGGCGACGACGGTGCGCAGGGGGCGACGCTGGCGCGCGCCATGGCGGTGGCGCTCGGCATCGGCGCACTGCTGCTGATGGTGATGCCTTGGGCGATCCCGCTCGGCCTCGACCTGCTGGAAGCGAGCGGGCCGGTGCGCGCGGACGCGCAGACCTACGTCGCGATCCGCTACTGGGCGGGACCGGTCTGGCTTGCCAACTGCGTCCTCGTGGGCTGGCTGATCGGGCGGCGGCACCTGCGCTACGTCCTTTGCGTAGAGATCGCCGCCAACCTCGTGCACATCGCGCTCGACCTGCTGCTGGTGCTCGTGGTGCGCTGGGGCGTCGCCGGAGTGGCAAGCGCGACGGTCCTGTCCGAGCTCTTGAAGTTCGCCCTGCTCGCCGCCGTGGTCGTGCGCGAGGGCGCCGCGCGCGAGGCACTCGCCGCCCTCCGCATCCGGGCGACCTGGGCGCGCGCCGACCTGCTGCGCCTCTTCGCACTCAACCGCGACCTCTTCGTGAGGACCTTGCTGCTCACCGGCGCGATCCTGCTCTTCGCGCGCAGCGGGGCACAGGCGGGGCCGGTGACGCTGGCCGCCAACGGCATCCTGTTCCAGCTGTTCATGCTCGCCACGCTGCTGCTCGACGGCTTCGAAAGCGCTGCGCAGGTACTGTGCGGCGAGGCCGTCGGTGCCGGCGAGCGGCGGCGCTTCGACGCTGCGATACGCGCCGCTCTGGTCTGGGGCGGGGTGACGGGCCTCGCCGTTTCGGCCGCCTACGCGCTGGGCGGCGCGCGGCTCGCCGCGGCGTTCAGCACCGACCCGCAGGTGATCGCGGCGACGGGGGACTATGCCGTCTGGCTCGCCGTGCTGCCGCTGCTGGGCGTGGCTTCCTTCGTGTTCGACGGAGTGTTCGTGGGAGCGGGCTGGACGCGCGCGATGCTGGGGACGATGGCGGCGGCGCTGGCGCTCTACCTCGCGATGCTCGCAGGCCTGGCGCCGCTGGGCAATCACGGCTTGTGGGCCGCCTTCGCCGCGCTGTTCGGCGCCCGCGCGGCAGGGCAGGCGCTGGTGCTGCCGCGCCTCGCGCGGCGCAGCTTCAGCGTTTCCTGAACACCAGGATCAGATTGTTGGCAGGCATCTCGACCAGCTGGTCGAACGCGAGGTCGTGGTCGAGCGCGCAGGCGCGCACGCTCTCCACGCCGCGCAGGCCCCATTCGGGATTGCGCAGCTTGAGGTCCTCGTCGAACGCCTCGTTGCTCGGCTCTATCGCGCGGTCGGCGCGGCGGTACGGGCCGTAGAGCACCAGCGGTCGCCCGGAATCGAGCGCCTTCGCCGCCCCCGCCATCAGTCCCTCGGTCGAGGCCCAGGGGCTGATGTGGATCATGTTGATGCAGACGACCGCCTCGAACGGCGTGTCCGGCCAAGCCGAAGATGCCGCGTCGAGCGCGATGGGTTCGAGCAGGTTCGAGAGCCCCGCATCGCCCCGGTACGCCGCGATGGAGGCGCGGGCTTCGGGATCGGGGTCGCTCGGCTGCCAGATGAGGTCGGGCAGCGCGGCGGCGAAATGGACGGCATGCTCGCCGGTGCCGCTGGCGACTTCCAGCACCCGGCCGGACAGCGGCAGGACGTCGCGCAAGACCTGGAGAATGGGCTCGCGGTTGCGCGCGGTGGCGGGGGCCTCTCGGCGGTCGTCTTGCGTCATGCCTATGGGATGGAGCGGTCGGCGCCGCCGCGCAAGGCCGGGTTGCGCCCGGCGGGTGCGCCGGCCGGACGGAAGGGCGATAGGCTGGGGGGCTGCCTGCCTTCCGTCCGGGCCGGACGCTCAGGTTCCTTCGATGCGACCCGAAGGACCTGTACCTCAGTGCCCCGAAGCGGGCTTGACGTTCTTCGGCGGGCGGGGCGCCAGCCAGATAGTGAAGGCCGCCAGGAACAGAGCCACGGCGCTGATGCCGAACAGCTCCGCCGTCGCCACCGCCGTGCCCTGGTTCTCGACCAGCCGGGCGATGGTGCCGCGTGCCTGCTCGGCGCTGAAGCCCTGCGCCTGCAGCTTTTGCGAGATCGCCGCTGCTCCGTTCAGCGTGCCCGAGAGCGTGTCCGCGCGGTCGCGCGACATGTCGCTCCATAGCGTCGTGACGATCGCGGTGGCGACCGCGCCGGCCAGCGTCCGCCCGAAGTTGGCGATACCCGCCGCCGAGGCGGTCTCGTGCGGCAGCACCGAGCTGAGGCTGATGGTGGTGAGCGGGACGATCATCATCGACACCCCCACGCCCTGAAGCAGCTGCGGCAGGGCGATGCTCCAGAACGTGATGTCGGTCGACCATGTCATGCGCATCAGCGAACACACGCCGATCCAGGTGATGCCGATGAAGACGATCAGGCGCGGGTCGAATTTCTGCATCAGCTTGGGCACGAACGGCGAGGCGACCACCGCCAGCACCCCGCTGAACGACATCGCCAGTCCTGCGTCGGTGGCGGTGTAGCCCATCGAGGTCTGCAGCCATTGCGGCACGATCACGATCGCGGCGAAGTAGGTGCCGAAGGCGATTGTCAGGGACAGCGTTGCGGCCGAGAAGCCCCGGTGTCGGAACACCGATATGTTGACGATCGGATGCTCCTCGGTCAGCTCCCAGACCAGGAACACCACGAAGAACACCGCGGCGATGCAGGCAAGAGCGACGATCTTGGGCGACGAGAACCAGTCCTCGTCCCGGCCGAGGTCGAGCATCATCTGGAATGCGCCGACCCAGATCACGAGCAGTCCCAGCCCGATCTTGTCGATCGGCAGCTTCTGCGTCGGCGTTTCCGCGCCCCGCAGCAGGGTGAACACGCCGAAGAAGATCAGGATGACGATCGGCACGTTGATGAAGAAGATCCACTCCCACGACCAGTTGTCGGAGATGTAGCCGCCCAGGATCGGGCCTGCGATCGGGGCGGTGACGATGGTCATCGCCCACATCGCCATGGCCTTGGGGTGAAGGTGCTTGGGGAAGATGCGCAGCAGCAGCGTCTGCGTCAGCGGCATCAGCGGACCGCCGCAAAAGCCCTGCCCCAGACGGAAGATCACCAACATCGACAGCGAGTTCGACAGCCCGCACAGGGTCGAGAACAGCCCGAAGCCGATCAGCGACAGTATGAACACGCGCAAGGTGCCGAAGCGGTTGGATAGCCAGCCGGTCAGCGGCACGCAGATCGCCTCGGCCACGGCGTAGGACGTGATGACCCAGGTCCCGCTCGACACCGAGACGGCGAGGCCGCCGGCGATGTGCGGGACCGAGACGTTGGCGATCGTCGTGTCGAGCACGACGATGAAGTTGGCCATGGCCAGCACGAGGCCGGCCAGCACCAGCTTCGCGCCTGTCAGGGGCTGCGCCGCGCTACCGGACCCCGTCGCTGCTGCCGCGCTGGCCATCAGTCCTTACTCGTCAGGTCGATCTTGGCTTCCATCGACAGGCCGATCCGCAGCGGGTGCTCCTGCAGTTCCTTGGGATCGAGTTCGATGCGCACCGGCAGGCGCTGCACGACCTTGATCCAGTTGCCGGTCGCGTTCTGTGCCGGGATCAGCGAGAACGCCGCGCCGGTGCCGCCCGAGAAGCCGACGACCTTGCCGTGGAACTCCACGTCGTCGCCGTAGAAGTCCGAAGTGACGATGGCGGTCTGGCCCGAGCGGACCTTGCCGAGCTGGTCTTCCTTGAAGTTGGCGTCGACGTAGAGCGCGTTCACCGGCACGATCATCATCGCGACGACGCCCACGTCGATCTTCTGGCCGACCTGGATCGAGCGGCGCGCGATGACGCCGTCGATCGGCGCGCGGATCACGGTGCGCTCCATCGCCAGCTGGGCGGTGGCGAGCTGAGCCTTGGCGAGCAGCACTTCGGGTGCGGTCTGGTTGGAGGTGCCGCGCGTCAGGGCGACCGAAGCCTCTTCCTGGCGGCGGGCGCTGTTGGTGTTGGCGCGCGCCTGAGCGACGGCGGCGGCGGCTTCCGCCGCGCCGGCCTGCGCGGAGGCCAGCGCCTGGCGGGCCGAGGTCAGTTCCTCGCCCGAAACGGCGCCGCCCGCGGCAAGGCTGTCACGCCGGCGGAAGTCTTCCTGCGCCTTGGCGAGGGTCGCCTTGGCCGAAGCCTGCCTCGCGATCGCGGAGTTGATCTGCGCGGCCGTGGCATCGGCGGCGGCGCCCAGCGCGTTGTTGTTGGCGAGCGACTGGCCGTAGCGGCGGGTCGCATATTCGAGCTGCGCCTCGGCCTGGGCCAGCGCGATACGCTGGTCCTTGTCGTCGAGGCGGAACAGGATCTGGCCCTTGCGCACCGGCTGCGTGTCGGTGACGTGGACCTCGGCGACCTGCCCGGCGGTGAGCGGGGTCACTTCCGCGCTCTCGCCGCCGACATAGGCATTGTCGGTCGAGACCGAGCGGCTGCCGATGAGCACGTCGTAGAGGAAGAAGATCGCGGCGATCGCAACCACCGCCACCGCCAGCCCGATCAGCAGCGGCTTGCGGTTCTTCTTGTCGACCACGCTGCCGCCGCCGTCGTTGCTGGCAGATGCCGCCGGCTGCTGCTGCACGTCATCACTCATCGTCGGAAGCCTTCTCACTGGAATTGTCTGCGAACCCGCCGCCAAGCGCGCGCTGCAGCGCGACTTCCAGGGCGAGGGTACGGAAATGGGCATCGACCGCCGTGCGGCGCGCCTCGAGCGCGTTGGTCTGGGCGGTCAGCGCGTCGAGATAGGTCGAGAGACCGCCCCGGAAACGCTGCATCGAAAGGTCGTAGGCGATCTGCGCGGTGCGGGCCGCCTCGTTGATCTCGCGTTCCTGCGCGATCGAGGCCTCGCGGCTGGCGAGCGCGTCGGCGACTTCCTGGAGCGCACTGACGACCGTCTCGTTGTAGTTGGCGACGGCGGCGTCGTAGCCGCCGCGCGCCTGCGTGTACTGGCCCTTCAGCCGTCCGCCCTGGAAGATCGGCAGGCTGAGCGCGCCGCCCGCGTTACCGTAGGTCGAGCCGCTGTCGATCAGGTTGGACAGGCCCAGCGAGGTCAGCCCGAACAGGCCCCGCAAGCTGATGTTGGGCATGTAGGCCGCCTTGGCGACGTCGATCCGCGATCCCGCCGCTTCGGCCCGGAGGCGCGCCGCGACGATGTCCGGGCGGCGTCCGGCGAGTTCGATGCCGGCATCGGCGGGAACGCCCGAGAAGGGCACTGTGTCGAGCGCACGGGGCACGATCGAAAGGCCGCGGTCGGGGCCCTTGCCCAGCAGCGCGGCGAGCGCATGGCGGCGCAGCAGGGTCTGCTCCGCATTGGACGAGGATTCCGCACGCGCGGCGGCGGCGGCGGATTCGGCGCGGCGCAGCGGGGCCTGGTTGTCGATACCGGCCTGCTCGCGCTGGCTGGTCAGGTCGACGAAGGAGCGGCGCGCGGTGTTCGCGTCGTCGAGCGCCTTGCCGCGCTCGACCAGGCGAGCGAGGTCGAAATAGGACGAGACGACGTTGGTCGAGATCATCAGTTCGGCCTGCCGCGCATCGGCTTCGGCGGCTTCGGCCTCGGACGTCGCGGCGGCGAGCGCCTTGCGGTTGGCGCCCCAAAGGTCGAGGTCGAAGTCGCCCGAAAGCGCCAGCGTGCCGGTGCTGTTCCAGCCCTTGGGGACGAAGTCGGCGGGGACGCCGTTGTTGTAGCTCTGCTTGGTGAAGCCGGCCGCGCCCTGCCCGTTCAGCGTCGGCAGCAGCGCCGCGCCGGCAATGCCGGCGGCGCCCCGCGCCTGGCGGATGCGCGCCTGCGCCGCGGCCACGCTCGGCGATCCGGCCAGCGCCTCATCGACCAGGGCATCGAGCTGCGGATCGCCGTAGACGGTCCACCAGCGTTCCTGCGGCCAGTCGCGCGACGCGGATGCCGAGGTGAGCGACTGGCCCGCCTCCAGCGTTCCGGGCGCCGTCATCTGCGGACGCGGGCCAAGGTCGGGCGCCGTGCAGGCTCCGAGGGACAATGAAATCGCCAGCAGCGAGGCCGCCGCGAATCGTGGTTTGATATGCGTACTCATCAGTACATTTTTTACGAAGTGTTGCTTGATCCTGTCAAACGAAAAGTGTACTAGATAGTACGACTATGACAGCGACGATGGGAAAACGAGAGCTCAACAAGGCCCGCAAGCGCGCGGAGATCGTGACGGTCGCCACCCGCCTGTTCTTCGAGCAGGGTTATGCCGCGACCACCATGTCGGCGATTTCCGATGCTCTGGGTGGTTCGAAGGCGACGCTCTGGGCGCATTTCGCCTCGAAGGAGGACATCTTCGCCGCCGTCATCGACATGCATGTCGAGCAGTTCTCCAAAGACATCGACGAAGTGCTGACCGGGCAGACCTTCTCCCCCCCGGCCCTGCGCCGCGCCTGCCTGCGCTTCCTCGATTGCCTGCTGAACGAGAATTCGGTCCTGCTCTACCGCCTCGTGGTGAGCGAAGGGGATCGCTTCCCCGAGATCAAGGAGATGTTCTACGCGCGCGGACCTTCCAAGATGCGCGCCGTCATCGCCCGGTTCTTCGCCACCCGCTACGACGACGAGGAAGCGATGCGCCTCACCCAGTTCACGGTGGCTGCCGTCACCGGCTACCGCACCGATATCCTGCTGCGCCCCGCCCCGACCACCAAGGCCCAGCAGGAAGCCTTCGTCGACAACATGATGGCGCACTTCTCCTTCCCGCCGCAGCGGGAGGACTGAACCGGGCTGCTGGCAACCGGGACCGCTGGGGCGATCACTGGCCGCCGTTCCCATTCGGGGTTAGACGCCCGCAGCCCCCATCGGCCATCCTCCGCCCGCTTCGGCAGGAGAGGACAAAAGCCATGAGCGACGAATCGTCAGCCGCGATCCGCGACACCCGCAAGGACTGGGCCAGCGAGCACCGCGAGATGTATCTCGAATCGGGCGGCGCCAAGGGCCACATCATGGACATCACGCCGGTGGGCGGCCGCGCATTCGCGACCCACTGCATGATCAAGTACACCGGCCGCAAGAGCGGCAAGGTGTTCATCACCCCGCTCTGCTACGCCGACATCGGCGGCGAAGTGGTGATCTGCGCGTCGAAGGGCGGCGCCGACCACCACCCCGCCTGGTATCTCAACCTCATCGAGTCCGACGTGGTCGAGTTCCAGGTCGCCACGCAGGCCTTCCGCGGCACCTGGCGGGAGCCGGAAGGGGCCGAGCGCGAGAAGGTCTGGGCCTTCATGGCCGACTGCCACCCCTTCTACGACAGCTACCAGAAGGCCACCGACCGCGTGATTCCGCTGGTCATGATGAAGGCGCTCGAGCCCATCCCCGTGTTCCAGGCGAGCGAGGCCACCGGCCAGCGCCAGTTCTGAATTTCCTGAAAGAGACATCCGAAACATGAGCGACGACTTCGACACGTCCGACATCGACCAGTACCTCGGCAAGCCGATGGACTTCTCGCCCCTGCGCGAGCCGATCGCCCCCAACGACATCCGCCGCTGGGTCCACGCGATGCACTATCCCAACCTCGTCCACTTCGATCCCGACACCGCGAACGCGAGCCGCTGGGGCGGCCTCGTCGCGCCGCAGAGCTTCGCGATCGCCACCGACGACGGCCACGGCGCCGCGCCTGCCTGCGTCGGCCGCCTTGCCGATTCGCACCTGCTGTTCGGCGGCGACGAATGGTGGTTCTACGGCCCGCGCATCAAGCCGGGCGACATCGTCACCAACACCCGCATTCCCTTCGACTACACGCTCAAGCAGACCGGCTTCGGGCCGACCGTGTTCCAGCGCGGCGACAACAACTATTCCAACCAGGACGGCGAGGCGATCGCGCGCCAGCGCTCGACCTCGATCCGCTACCGCGCGGCGGCCGGCGGCGACAACGTCAAGACTGCCGACTTCGAGGAGCCGGAATGGACCGACGCCGAGATCGAGGACATCGAGGCCCGCCGCTTCGCCTGGGTGCAGGTGCTCCACGACCTCGGCCACGCCGAGCGCTGGTGGGATGACGTGACCGTGGGCGACCAGCTGCCCGAGCGCGTGTTCGGCCCGCATTCGATCGCCAGCTTCGCCACCGAATGGCGCGCCTTCATCGTCAACACCTGGGGCGCCATCGACCTGCGCGTCCAGGACCTCGAGGCGATGGGCTTCACCAAGGAGATGGCGGGCTACGAGAACGATCCCGTCATGCTCAAGGTCAACCCCTTCCTCACCGACGGCGCTTATTACGGCCCCTCGCGCGGGCACCTGTTCCCCAAGTTCGCCCGGAAGATCGGCATGCCGCGCGGCTACGGCTATGGGGCCTCGATGGGCTCGTGGGTGACCGACTACCTCTCGGGCTGGGCGGGCGAGCACGGCATGGTCGTCCACTCGGTCGCCAACTACCGCGGCCCGGCGCTGACCGGCGACGCGACGATCCAGACCGCCGAAGTGGTCGACAAGTCGATCGACGACGAGGGCCGCGCGCTCATCCACGTCAAGCACCTGATGAAGAACCAGAAGGGCACCACCATGTGCACCGGCACCGCCGAGATCGCGCTGCCGAAGAAGCCCGCCTAACCGGGGAACAGGTCGCCGCCGCGTGAGACGGTCTCCACCCGGCCGGCGATCCACACCTCACCGCCCTCGCCTTGCGAGCAATGGACCAGCCCGTCGGCGCCGACCTTGCGGCCCTGCGCGGCGACGTATCGGCCCTGCGCCTGCCCGCTGGCGAAGAGGTACTGCGCGATCGCGGCGTTGAGGCTGCCGGTCACCGGGTCCTCGACGAGCTTGCCCGCTGGGTCGGCGAAGAACGCCCGCACCTCGAACTGCGCCGGTCCGCCCGGCGCGCAGGGGCCGAGCAGCGCGACGTCGGTGCCGACCGGCGCGCGGGGCACGGGCTCGGCCGCCAGCACTGCCTCGGCCGAGCCGAGATGGAGCAGCTTCCACTGCGGCCCGTTGGCGGCGTGGACGGCCGCGATCACATCACCCGCGTCGGCCCCCGTCAGCCGCAGCGTCTCGGCAAGGTCGCCCGCATCGAGCGGCCCGGAGCGGATCAGCGGCGGCGCGCGGAAGGCCAGCCGCTCACCGTCGGCCCGGACTTCGACGAGACCGATGCCGCACTCCTGCACCACCTTGCCCGCCTCGCGCGGCACGCCTCCCGCTGCCAGCCACGCATGCGCGGTGCCCAGCGTCGGGTGCCCGGCAAAGGGCAGTTCGCCCGCCGGATAGAAGATGCGCACGCGGTAGTCGGCGCCCGGATCGGTGGGCGGGAGCAGGAACGTCGTCTCGGAGAAACCGAGCCACCGCGTCAGCCGCAGCATCGCCGCCGCGTCCAGCCCTTCGCCCCCGCGCACCACCGCCAGCGGGTTGCCGCTGAGCGAACCGGAGCCGAACACGTCCACGAGATCGAGCAACATCATGCAGTTCTCCGCATCCTATCAGGCGCTTGCGCGTTCCATCGTGACAGACACCGGCTTGGACCGGTTCGAATTTCGCCGGCCATGGCATCCCCGTGGTCCTGCATCAATCTCCGCAGGAGCTGGAACTATGAAGAAAACCCTGCTGGCTCTGGCCGCATTCGCCGCCACCGCCGCCGCCCTCCCGGTCGCCCCCGCCTTCGCCGACCAGCAGTGGTCGAACCGTGACCGAGACGACCGCCGGGACCGCGACGACCGGCGGGGAGACCGCCGTGACGATAGACGTGACGACAGGCGCGACTATCGCGGTAACGACCGCCGGGGCTACCAGCAGCGCAGCGCCTACGATTCGCGCGGCCGCTACTCCGAGCCGCGCCGCATCGACCGCAACTCACGCCTCTGGCGCGGCAACGATGGGCGCTATTACTGCAAGCGCGACAACGGCACGACCGGCCTCATCATCGGCGCGGGCGTGGGCGCGCTGGCCGGCAACCAAGTCGCCGGAAGCCGCGACAAGACCATCGGCACCATCCTCGGCGGCGTCCTCGGCGGCGTGGCCGGACGCGAGATCGACAAGGGCGACATGAAGTGCCGGTAAGGCGATAGCCTCGCACCCTCCCCATCGCGAAGCGATGGGGAGGACCGCGGATCACCGCCCCAGCAGATCCACGAACATCGCTTCCACCCGCGCCTTGTCGACGCGGTAGACCACGTCCACGTCCTGCTCCCCGAGGCCCGGGCCCTTGCCCGCCGGCCAGGTCACGAGCGCGCCGTAGTTGGCGCCGGGCATGAGGTCGACGTCCATGGCCATGCGTCCTCCGCGCCTGACGATCGCGGGGTCGAGCCACGCCGCCGCCTGTACTTCGTCCCACAGCGGGAAGCCCGCCTGCGCCGTCTTCGCGAGATAGCGCGCCGCCGGCCGACCGCTCGCCGCCGCCCTGTCGATCAGCGCCCGGGTGCCGAAGATACCCTCGTTGGCGTCGCCGGTCACCAGCACGAGCCGCTTCCACTTGGTGGTGAAGACGATGTGGGCGGCTTCGGGATCGAAGAAGTGGTTGAACGACATGCGCGGGGCATAGGCGGTCTGCATCGCGAACTCGTCGTGCTGCCCGTCCACGTCGCTGGCGATGAAGTTACCGCCCTCGGTGACGAGTTCCTTCAGCCGGTCCGCGAAACCGGGGTCGAGCCGCTGGGCGAGCGCGAGGTTGGTCAGCGGACCCATCGCGATCACACTGACCTGGCCCGGATACCTGCGCGACATTTCCAGCAGGAACTCCGCCGCCGAGCCGGGCCGGGCCTTCGCCCTGGGCATGCCCTCGGGCAGTGGCGGCACTTCGAAGGGGCCGTGCGGCTCGCGCCGCTTCATGGTGTTGTAGGCGGGCCAGCTGTCCATCCACGCGCCCTTGTAGGGCATGGGACCATAGAGCGCCTCGCGCCGCCGGGTGCTTTCGCGCGTGTTGACCAGCGGGAACACCGCGCCCTCGACCACCGGCACGTCGGTGCGGCCGACCAGTTCGAGCATGCGCAGCGTCGCCGCCGTCTCCTCGGGCGCCCAGCCGTCGCCGCTGACGGTGGTGATGCCCAGCACCTCGACGGTGGGGTCCTGCAGCAGCATGAGGATCGGCTGGAGCCCTGGCCCCTCGAACGCATCCTGGTCGACGATGACCTTGCGGCGCTCGGGTGCGGCGATCGCGGCAGAGGGCAGCGCCCAAGCGCCTCCCAAAAGGCAAGCGAGAGCAAAATGGACGGCCCGAATAAGCGGCAAGGCAGGTCTCCGTTCGTAGCTGCCCTGCTCTATCGGTCCGGCGTCCCAGCGGCCAACGCTATAGTTCGTGCGAGGCGTTGCCGAAATTCGGCCGCGGCCATGGGCTGCGCGCAACCTTATGGAAAGAGCCCGCTTTATGTCTGGCAGCAACATCGCCGCACCACTCGTCGCGCCTGCCGCGCGTCTCGTCAGAGTTTTCCGTTCACAACGACACGTTCATCTGACGTTGTGGATCAATGAACGAAGAGCGGCGTTACCAGATCATTCCACGCTACCAATGAGGGCACACTCCCATGCGTAAAATCATTCTCGCCGCCACCATGATGGCACTCACCGCTCCCGCCATGATGGCCGTTTCCGCTCCCGCCGAGGCTCGCGACAACCGAAAGTATCACCGCACCAACGACGGCGTTCGCTACTGGAAGGGCAACGACGGTCGCTATCGCTGCAAGAAGAACAACGGCACCACCGGCCTGCTGGTTGGCGGCGTTGCCGGCGCTCTTGCCGGACGCGCTGTCGATACCCGCGGCGACCGTACCGTCGGCACCCTGCTGGGCGCCGCGGGCGGTGCAGTCCTCGGCCGCGAGATCGATCGCGGCGGTTCGAAGTCGCGCTGCCGCTGACACCTGCACAGTCCCCTGAGAGAGAGGCGCGCCGTTCCCCTGCGGCGCGCCTTTTTCGTTTGGGCGTCGCAATTGCGCTCCGGCGGCCGGTAGCAGATGCCGCGCCGCGGCGATCCGAACCTGCCGCCAGCTGGCGGGCCTTTCCTACTCCGGCCGGCTATGCTCCAAGGGGAACCATGGTTCAGTCACTCGTTTCTCAATCATTTACGCCTTGCACCGCCCAGCATTCGGAGGCCGTCCCGGGGCTCCGCGCCGTTCTCCCAGGACTGTGTAAACCGTGTAAACCTTGTCGCCTTGTGATCACCGTGGACGCGGCTCGATGAGCGAATTGCAAGGCCGCCCCGCCATGCTGGTAACCGGCGGCGCCAAGCGGATCGGCGCCGCGATCGCCCGCGCCTTCGGAGACGCGGGCTGGCATGTCGTGATCCATTACGGCCGCTCGCAGGCGCAGGCCGAAGAACTGGCCGCCGATCTGCCTTCCGCCGAAATCGTCTCCGCCGACCTCGACGACTGGGACCAGGGGCCTGCGATGGTCGAGGCGCTGGCCACGCGGCTGGGCGACTGGCGCGTGCTGGTGAATTGCGGCGGGGTGTTCGACATCGACAGCGCGCAGGCGCTCGACCCGGCGATCTTCACCTCGGCCCTGCGCGTCAACGCGGCAACGCCGGCCCGGCTCGGCCAGGCGTTCCTCGGCCATGCGCGGGCAGCGGGCGGGCGGAGGCTGATCCACGTCACCGACCAGAAGCTGGTCAACCCGAACCCCGATTTCTTCTCCTACACCATGAGCAAGCACGCGTTGTCCGCGACCATCCCGATGCTTTCGATGGCGCGCACCGACGAACGCGACCGCGTCTACGGCATCGCGCCGGGCGCCATCCTCGCCAGCCACGACCAGACCGAGGCCGAGGCCGAAGTGTCGCACCGGATGAACCTGCTGGGTCGCCGCGCCACCGCGCAGGACGTGGCCGGGGCGGCGCTGTTCCTCGCCGGCGGCTGGTTGGCGAGCGGCGAGACGCTCTACGTCGATTCGGGCCAGCACCTGACCGCCCAGCCGCGCGACGTCCTGTTCCTCGCCCGCCAGTAACATGCAGGAAACGAAAGGGTCTCTCCAAGTTTTGTGCATTTTGCAACACAAGACCCCTTGCGGCCCGGCGCCTACCCCCGCAGAAACCCTCAATGGCAATCCTTGACCGCTTCCTCGAGCGCGGCGTCCGCCGCGGCGTCCTCGAGGTCCTCCGTCCCGATGGCAGCCTTCGCCGCTTCGGCACCCCGCAGGAGGGCTTCCCGCAAGTCCGCATCCGCTTCACCGACAAATCCGGCGAACGCCGCATCCTCAGGGATCCCAGGCTGGGCGCGGCCGAGGCCTACATGGACGGCCAGCTCGTGGTCGAGGAGGGCGACATCATGGCCCTCATCGAACTGCTGCGGGGCAACAAGCCATGGGACCGCGGCGGCACCTTCGACGAAATATCGCCGCTCAAGAAAGTGGGAGCCAAGGCGCTCACCCTGATCGACGGCATCAACCGCGCCGCCAGTGCCAAGGCCAACATCGCCCACCACTACGACGTCGGCAACGACCTCTACCGCCTGTTCCTCGACACCGAGCACATGCAGTATTCCTGCGCGTACTGGCCCAGCGAAAACATCACGCTGGAGCAGGCGCAGAGCGCCAAGCTCGCCCACATCGCCGCCAAGCTTGCGCTGGAGCCGGGCCAGAAAGTGCTCGACATCGGCTGCGGGTGGGGCGGCATGGCGATCTACCTCGCAAAGAACTGCGGCGTCTCGGTCAAGGGCATAACGCTGAGCGAGGAACAGCTCGCCCTCGCCCGCACCCGCGCCGCAGAGGCCGGCGTCGCGGACCGCGTCGACTTCGAGCTGATCGACTATCGCGACCTCGCCGCCCGCGGCGACAAGTTCGACCGCATCGTCTCGGTCGGCATGTTCGAGCACGTCGGCCAAGCCCAGTTCGGCCGCTTCTTCCGCGACTGCGCGAACCTGCTCACCGACGACGGCGTGATGCTGATGCACACGATCGGACGAATGGGCAGCCCCGGCTCGACCGACGCCTTCACCCGAAAGTACATCTTCCCGGGCGGCTACATCCCCGCCCTCAGCGAGACCTTGGTTGCCAGCGAAAAAGTCCGCCTGATCGCCACCGACATCGAGACGCTGCGTCTCCACTACGCCCTCACCTTGCGCGAATGGTACAAGCGCTGCGTCGCCAACAGGGACGCCATCGTCGCCCTCATGGACGAGCGCTTCTACCGCATGTGGATATTCTACCTAGCGGGTGCGACGGCGGCGTTCGAGAGCGGCGGCATGTGCAACTACCAGATCCAGTACACCCGCAGCCGCCACGCCCTGCCCCTCACCCGCGACTACCTGGCGGAAGCGGAGAAGCAACTGCCCGGCGAGTGATGCGCATTGCGATCCGGCGGCGCACCTGCTAGCCGCGCGCCCAACCATTCACCGCCCATTCTCGCGGAGCCGTTGCCCATGTCCGACACCATCAAGAAGGTCGTCCTCGCCTACTCCGGCGGCCTCGACACCAGCGTCATCCTCAAGTGGCTGCAGGTCAACTACAACTGCGAAGTGGTGACCTTCACCGCCGACCTCGGCCAGGGCGAGGAACTAGAGCCCGCGCGCGCCAAGGCCAAGCTGATGGGCCTGCCGGACGAGAACATCTACATCGACGACCTGCGCGAGGAGTTCGTGCGCGACTTCGTCTTCCCGATGATGCGCGCCAACGCCCGCTACGAGGGCGACTACCTCCTCGGCACCTCGATCGCCCGCCCGCTCATCTCCAAGCGCCTGATCGAGATCGCCCACGAGACCGGCGCCGACGCTGTCGCCCACGGTGCCACCGGCAAGGGCAACGACCAGGTCCGCTTCGAGCTCTCCGCCTATGCGCTCGACCCGAACATCAAGGTCATCGCCCCCTGGCGCGAGTGGGACCTGACCAGCCGCACCGCCCTCATCGCCTGGGCCGAGCAGCACCAGATCCCCGTCCCCAAGGACAAGCGCGGCGAGAGCCCGTTCTCCACCGACGCCAACCTCCTGCACACCTCCTCCGAGGGCAAGGTGCTCGAGGATCCATGGGAGGAGACGCCGGACTACGTCTACTCGCGCACCGTCAACCCGGAAGACGCGCCCGACGTGCCCGAATACATCACGGTCGACTTCGCCAAGGGTGACGGCATCGCACTCAACGGCGAGGCCATGTCGCCCGCCACCCTGCTCACCGCACTCAACGAGCTTGGCCGCAAGCACGGCATCGGCCGCCTCGACCTCGTCGAGAACCGCTTCGTCGGCATGAAGTCGCGCGGCATGTACGAGACGCCGGGCGGCGAGATCTACGCCCGCGCCCACCGCGGCATCGAGCAAATCACGCTTGACCGCGGCGCCGCTCACCTCAAGGACGAGCTCATGCCCAAATACGCCGAGCTCATCTACAACGGCTTCTGGTTCGCCCCGGAGCGCGAGATGCTGCAGGCCGCGATCGACCACAGCCAGGCCCGCGTTAACGGCACCGTCCGGCTCAAGCTCTACAAGGGCTCGGTCTCGGTCGTTGGCCGCAAGAGCCCCGATTCTCTCTACTCCGAACGCCACGTCACTTTCGAGGACGACGCCGGCGCCTACGACCAGAAGGACGCGGCGGGCTTCATCAAGCTCAACGCCCTGCGCCTGCGCCTGCTCGCCCAGCAGGGCCGCTAGAGTCTTTCCGATAGCTTAACCGCATCAGGCGGCCCGTTGCCAAAGCGCGACGGGCCGCTTTTGCATGGGTAGCCACCGGGAACCCGCGCCTTTAGGACTCCCGCATCGTCAACGACGAAGTGGGGCATTCTTGAAACTCCGGAACTCAGGCCACCTGGCCAGCCGACTGTCGGCGCTTTGCGCTGCGACTGTCCTGACCCTCGCGGGTCCTGTCCAGGCCGATTCCGGTATTCTCGCGGTCAACGCCACTGTCGCCCCAGAAGTTCCCGTCTCCATGCTGCCGACCCCCGCCGCCCCCTCGCTGGAGCTCGACATCGAGCCCATCGCCGGCGGCGTCGCCAGCTACTACGGCCGCCATCTGGCCGGAGCGCGCACCGCCAGCGGCCAGCGTTTCAACCCCGACGCGCTCACCTGCGCGCACCGCACGCTCGCTTTCGGCACCAAGGTCCAGGTGACCAACCCGGCCAACGGCGAGAGCGTCGTCGTCACCGTCAACGACCGCGGGCCTTTCCACGGCAACCGCGTGATCGACCTGTCGCATGCCGCCGCCGAGGAAATCGGCATTCTCGGCAAGGGCAGCAGCAAGGTCGAACTGGCCGTCCTCAACGACTGATCGGCCCGGCCGGATTTCTCGATGTAGGGGAAAAGTGTCGGCCGGCGCAGCTCGGGAGGGGTGGGGGAAGCGCCGCGCCGGCCTTCACACCTGATAACGGCGAACACGCCCGGGCGTTCCCGGACCCCATCACTTTCTGCCCAGCCGCTCCGCGCCGTCGACGAGCCGTGAGGTTTACACGGTTTACACGGTCCAGGGCGAGCACTCCCGCCCCCTCTCCGGCCCCCGCCGCGCCCGGCCCGCCGAGCGACTTGTATTCCATCTCCCCCGCCAGCAGCGCATCGACGCGGGCGAAGGCGCGCGACTGCCAGGCGTCCCAGCGCGCCGCGCTCGTCTGGTGGAGGTCGGCGCGCTCCGGCGCGGGCGGATAGTCCGGCGCCTCGGCGTCCGGGTCCGCCGCGACCGCCCGGTCGATCGCCTCGACCGCATCGAGCCACGCGCCCCGCACCTCGATCCAGCCGGGCCCGGCACTCGCCTCCAGATAGTCCGCGCGGGCCGGCGGCAGCGCGCCCGGCTCCTGCGCATCCGCCGCGAGCCCGTCCGGCCCCAGCCCCGGGCGCTCCCCCGCGACGACCGCCAGCATCTCGTCGAAGCGGCCGGCGAGCGCTTCCCCCTCGCCCCCGTCGGCCCCCGCCGCGCGGTCGAGCCGCGCGAGGTGCGCCAGCAGCAGCCGCGCATCGTACCTGCGCCGGGTGCCGACCAGCTCGCCGCGAAACCACACCGCCTCCTCGGTCCCGTCGAGCGCGCGCGTCGCCAGCACGTCCTCGACATGCCGGCGCGCCAGCACCAGCGCCGCCTGCCACCCGGCCGCGAACGCAGTGTCGCGCCGCCGCAGCAGGTAGGCCGAAGTCCGGCTCATCCCCACCCGCGCACAGGCCGAGGACACGTCGCCCTTCCCCGCGAGATGATCGAGGAACCGCACCTTCCGTTCCGCATCCCAGGCCGTGTGCGGAGCCCCGTCGCCGCGCGGGACACAATCGTCATCCCGCCGCAGGCCGGGATCGCCGGCGCCCTCGCAAGGACCCGCACCGCGCGGGGCGGCGAGGTCGTCCCCCGGCAACCCGATATCGCGGCCCCCCGGAATCCACCCCCGCCCGAACCGCGACCGCCCCTCCCCGGAACCGAGAGGGAGACCATCCGCAGGTGGAGCGAGCGGCACAGCCCCATCACGCGAGCCATCGTTCATACCGAAACCGCCCAAAACGTCCGTCATCGTCCACCTCGCCCAAGAGGAAAGCCACGAAAACCCAGGGCACGCCGCGAGGGCGCGTCGAGGGGGACGGATATTTATCGCATGTGGGGGTTTGTAGGAAAGCGGGACCGACTGTTAAAAAGGATTTCGCCGCCAAAACCCAGTTAACATGACCCTTCCTCAATACCTTTATGTCCACATTCTAAGGACGAGAAACGTCGCAGACTTCCCGAGCTTTCTCCGGTTCCTTAAGGCCATCGCCGAAGTCTGGGGTTAAGTCTGAGGATTTTTACCGACCCGCTTGCGCTGAAACTCGGGTTAGACTACGTCATGGAAATGGCGACAACGCTCCGAGACTTCATCGCCCAGCGCGAAACCGAAATCAGGGACCAGCAGAAGGCTCTGAAGGCGGAACTGCGCGAGCTTCAGATTGCGAAAGCCGCTCTTGGGGGGCAGGCATCGCCGCCTTCTTCCGCGCCATCTGGGGCCACTGCGACCATCAAAGAGATGGCGAGACAAGTACTCTCAGGCCAAACGAGTGGGCTTAATTCCAGCGGTATTCTCGACGCCATCAAGAAGGAATTTGGTCGCGATATAGAGCGGACAAGCCTCTCGCCCCAACTGAGCCGCCTGAAAGAAGAGGGCGAGCTCATCCTAAACGGCGAAGTCTGGTTCACAACATCGAACTTCAAAACCATTGAGACGCAGTGGGGAAACCCCGCTCCGCCGGTCAACGGGGACTTCGGCTCAGGCTTCGACGACGATTCCGAGATTCCGTTTTGATGGCCGGCTCTGCGTCCATCAAACGAAAAGGGCCGCCCCAACAGGCGGCCCTAGCTTGGCAACCGAGGCGCGCCAACGCCTCGGCTGCCTTTGTTGGTCAACCCTATCCCACTCAGCCGGGAGCACGAGCTAGGAGTATCCCTATGTGGCAAACCGCCTTGTTGAACTAAGCGGACGCCGCGTCCGGGGGCAGACGCCTCCGGCGCGGTTCTTGTTAGCATGCCTAAGATTCATAGGTCAAAGGAACATTAGAAATGGCTGCGAAGTCTGGCGGGAAGCCGCCCTCGAAGTCGCCGACGCCGCGCGACAGCGGCAAGACCCCTTCGTCCATCGCTGGGAAAGCGATGGCCAATGGCGGTAAGCTGTCCAAGACTGAAACTATGACGCTTGCGGCGTCAGTGATGTCGCAGAACCAGAAGCCTTAACCGCGGCTCGCTTAGGCGAGTGTTCTTTAATACGCAGCGTGTGAGTATCGGGAATCACCTCCGATACCTGCACGCTGCCTTCGTCGTATATGGCCCCCATGTTTGCGTTAGGATCGGGCGGGTTTCACGCTTTGTCTTCTTCCGCATCTCCGCGTGGGATCGGATTGAGCCGCACGCACCCCTCTACCACCCGCTGCGCGGGCGGTTCCCCTCCCCGTCGCGGCGCGACAGGGAGGAATAAGCGCGTCACTTCCCCAGCAGCGGCTTCAGGTAGTGGCCGGTGAACGAGCGGGGTTCCTTGACGACCTGCTCGGGGGTGCCGACGGCGACGATCTCGCCGCCGCGGATGCCGCCTTCGGGGCCCATGTCGATGATCCAGTCCGCGGTCTTGATGACGTCGAGGTTGTGTTCGATGACGATCACCGAATTGCCCTGGTCGACCAGGCGGTGCAGCACTTCGAGGAGCTTGCGCACGTCCTCGAAGTGGAGGCCGGTGGTGGGCTCGTCGAGGATGTAGAGCGTCTGCCCGGTGGAGCGGCGCGCCAGTTCCTTGGCGAGCTTGACGCGCTGCGCCTCGCCGCCCGAGAGCGTGGTCGCCTGCTGGCCGACCTTGACGTAGCCGAGCCCGACCTCGTTGAGCATGTGCATCTTGTCGCGGATCGGGGGGACGGCCTTGAAGAACTCCTCGGCGTCCTCGATCGTCATGTCGAGCACGTCGGCGATCGAGTGGCTCTTGAACTTCACCTCCAGCGTCTCGCGGTTGTAGCGCTTGCCGTGGCATTCCTCGCACGTCACGTAGACGTCGGGGAGGAAGTGCATCTCGATCTTGATGAGGCCGTCGCCCTGGCACGCCTCGCAGCGGCCGCCCTTGACGTTGAAGCTGAAGCGCCCCGGCTTGTAGCCGCGCGCCTGGCTTTCAGGGAGGCCTGCGAACCAGTCGCGGATCTGGGTGAAGGCGCCGGTGTAGGTGGCCGGGTTCGAGCGCGGGGTGCGGCCGATCGGCGACTGGTCGATCTCGATGACCTTGTCGCACTTCTCCAGGCCCTTGATCCGGTCGTGCGCGCCCGCGATCACCCGCGCGCCGTTGAGCTGGCGGCTGGCGCCCGCCTGCAGCGTGTCGATGGTGAGCGAGGACTTGCCCGAGCCCGACACGCCCGTCACGCAGCAGAAGGTGCCGAGCGGGAACTTCGCGGTCACCCCGCGCAGGTTGTTGGCGCGCGCGTTCTCAACCGTGACGAAGCTGCCGTTGCCCTTGCGGCGCTTCTTCGGGACCTCGATCCGGCGGGTGCCGTTGAGATAGGCGGCGGTGAGGCTGTCCTTGGACTTGAGCACCTGCTTGAGCGTGCCCTCGGCCACCACCTCGCCGCCGTGGACGCCGGCGCCGGGGCCGAGGTCGACGATGTAGTCGGCGGTGCGGATGGCGTCCTCGTCATGCTCCACCACGATCACGGTGTTGCCGAGGTCGCGCAGGCGCTTGAGAGTGACGAGCAGCATGTCGTTGTCGCGCTGGTGCAGGCCGATGCTGGGCTCGTCCAGCACGTAGAGCACGCCCGAGAGGCCCGAGCCGATCTGGCTGGCGAGGCGGATGCGCTGGCTCTCGCCGCCCGAAAGCGTGCCCGAGGTGCGGTCGAGGTTGAGGTAGTCGAGCCCGACGTTGTTGAGGAAGCCGAGGCGCTCGTTGATCTCCTTGAGGATGGCCTTGGCGATCTGCTTCTGCTGCTCGGTGAGCTTGGCTTCCAGCTCGCCGAACCACGCATAGCCGTCCGACACCGAGAAGCGCGCGGCATCGGCGATGTCGCTGCCGGCGATCTTGACCGACAGGGCCTCGGGCTTGAGGCGCTTGCCGTGGCAGGTCTCGCAGGGCTGCGCGGTCTGGAACTTGGTCAGTTCCTCGCGCATCCAGGCGCTGTCGGTCTGGATCAGGCGGCGGTTGAGGTTGCCGATGACACCTTCGAACGCCTTGTTGACGGTATATTCCTTGCGCCCGTCCTTGAAGGTCAGCGGCACGGCCTTGCCGCCGGTGCCGTAGAGGATGACCAGCTGCACTTCGCCCGGCAGCGCGTCCCACGGCGTCGTCAGGTCGAAGCCGAAGTGCTTCGCCAGGCTGGAGAGCACCTGCATGTAGTAAGGCGAAGGCGGGTTCGACTTGGCCCAGGGCACGATCGCGCCCTGCTTGAGCGTCAGGTGCTCGTTCGGCACCACCAGCTGGGGGTCGAACAGCAGCTTTTCACCCAGGCCGTCGCAGGCCGGGCACGCACCCTGCGGCGCGTTGAACGAGAACAGGCGCGGCTCGATCTCCTCGATCGTGAAGCCGCTGACCGGGCAGGCGAACTTCTCAGAGAATACGATGCGGTTGGCGGGCAGCCCCGCGCCCTTGAGGTTGGTGCCCGTCGCGTCCTCGTCGTCGCGGCCGGGGACGTTGCCGTCCGCCATGTCGGCATAGGCCAGCCCCTCGGCCAGCTTGAGCGCCTGCTCGAAGCTGTCGGCAAGGCGCGTCTGGATGCCGTCCTTCACCGCGATACGGTCGACCACGACTTCGATGTCGTGCTTGTACTTCTTGTCGAGCGCGGGCGCGTCCTCGATCGCGTAGAATTCGCCGTCGACGCGCACGCGGGTGTAGCCCGCCTTCTGCCACTCGGCGAGTTCCTTGCGGTATTCGCCCTTGCGGCCGCGCACCACGGGGGCGAGCAGGTAGAAGCGCGTGCCCTCGGGCAGTTCCATCACCCGGTCGACCATGTTGGAGACGGTCTGCGCCTCGATCGGCAGGCCGGTGGCGGGCGAATAGGGAATGCCCACGCGCGCCCAGAGCAGGCGCATGTAGTCCCAGATCTCGGTCACCGTCGCCACGGTCGAGCGCGGGTTGCGGCTGGTGGTCTTCTGCTCGATCGAGATGGCGGGGCTGAGGCCGTCGATATGCTCGACGTCGGGCTTCTGCATCATCTCGAGGAACTGGCGCGCGTAGGCGCTCAGGCTCTCGACGTAGCGGCGCTGCCCTTCGGCGTAGATCGTGTCGAACGCCAAGCTCGACTTGCCCGAGCCCGAAAGCCCGGTGATGACGATCAGCTTCTCGCGCGGGAGCGCGATGTCGAAGCCCTTGAGGTTATGCTCGCGCGCACCGCGCACTGTGATGTGGGTGAGACTCATGGAGGCGGTATGTTCCAGATTTGTTCGCGGCCATCAAGTGGCAGGCGCCGATTTCGCTAGTCCCATAGATGGGCGCGGATGGCGTCATGACAATGGCTGCGCGCACAAGGTGTGTCCGCCGGGCGCCTCCGGGGAGTGCCCCGCAGCCGTGCGTATTGCGCCCGATACTAAGTCCATAGTATTCGACTCGGCCGGGTGGGAGAAATGGCGTGGCGGAGTCGAAGGAACTCAAATCAACCGAAGTCGGCGATCCCAATGAGCAAGGAACAGCTCCTAAAACAGAAGAGCAAAAACCGGAACGCCGCGCCGACTCTTCTCCGCCCATTTCCAGCGCGAAACGCATCATCGCCTTTTCGGACGGCACCGGAAACAGCAGCGGCAAGCTGTTTCGCACCAACGTCTACCGGCTTTACACGGCGCTGCGGCTTGGCGAGGTCACCATGGCCAAGCCGCAGATCGCCTACTACGATAACGGCGTCGGCACCTCGAGCATACGGCTCTTCGCGGTGCTGGGCGGCATCTTCGGGCTGGGGCTCAAGCGCAACCTCGCCGAACTCTACTGCTACGTCTGCCGCAACTACAACGCGGGCGACGAGATCCACGCCTTCGGCTTCAGCCGCGGCGCCTTCACCATCCGGCTCCTCGTCGCGCTCATCTGCGAGGAAGGCATCATGCCCTACAAGGACGAGCGCGAACTGAAGCGCAACTGCGCCGACGCGCTGCGCCGCTTCCTCGGCCACAACCTGCCGGACCGGTTCGGCCTGCTGTTCCTCGTCGTTCGCGGCGTGCGCGACCTGTTGATCCGGGGCTGGCGCGGGATGCGACATCAGGACTTCAACCAGCAGGCCGCGCACCGGCCCGACATCGAGTTCGTCGGGGTGTGGGACACCGTTGCCGCCTATGGCGGGCCGATCAGCGAACTGACGCGCGGCATCGACCAGTACGTCTGGCCGCTGACGATGACTGACTACATGCTCAACCGGAAGGTGAAGACCGCCCGCCACGCCCTCGCGCTCGATGAGGAGCGCGACAGCTTCTGGCCGCTGCTGTGGGACGAGGTGGCGGAACAGCGGCCGATCGCGGAAATCACCGAAAAGCTGGACAAGGCACTCGCGAAAAGACGGTCGGTCGATCCTGCGCTGAAGGACCTCCAGCAGGCACTGGCCGACAAGCTGCCGATCGAGCAGGTCTCGCTCAGGCTCGAGAAGGCGCTGGAGACAAAGCAGCCGGTCGAAGGGCTGCTCAAGGAACTGCAGCGGGCGCTCACGGAACGGCAGCGCATCGACGCCCTGTCCGACGACGAGCGCAAGGCACTGGTACGGGCGCCCCGTCTCAAGCAGGTGTGGTTCTGCGGGATGCATTCGGACGTGGGCGGCGGCTATCCCGACGACAGCCTCGCCTACGTCTCGCTCGACTGGATGATGGCCGAGATCGGCGACCGGCTTGAATTCATCCCCAGCGAAAGGCTGCGGATCGCCGAGTTCGCCAACCCGCTGGGGCCGATGCACGATTCCCGGTCCGGCGTGGCGGCGTACTATCGCTACCAGCCGCGCAAGATCTCGGCGATGCTCCACCCGCGCGCCGGGGACTCGATCACGCTCGACGAGACGCGGGTCCTGCGCGACCCCACCATCGGCGAGAAGCCGCACCGGCCCCAGGGCCTGCTGCTGCGCTGCCTGATCCACCGCAGCGTGGTCGAGCGCATCGCGGTCGGCAACGACAACTACGCCCCCATCGTCCTGCCCGAGACGTTCGAGGTCGATGCGCTCCAGCCCGCCACCGACCCGAGGGTCCGCGCCGCCATCGCCAATGTCGAGGACCCGAAAATCGCCGGTCCGCGCGTACAGGTCCAGGAGAACCACTGGGACCTCGTGTGGGTGCGGCGCGTCGGGTACTTTCTGGTCGTCGCGGTTTCCCTGCTGCTGGTCATCGCGCCGCTGCGCAAGGATCGCGTGCATATCCCCAACCCGGAGAATTTCTGGCTGAACTGGGTCGACGGCACGTTCACGTGGATCGGCGGCTTCGTCCCCGGCTTCCTGAGCCCATGGTATGTCGCGCTGACGCAGCACTGGGCGGAAACGCTGGTGATCCTCCTGGTGCTGTTCGCGATGAGCCAGGTGATGGTCGGCCTCGAAGCCACCCTGCGCGACCGCATGCGGGTGCTCTGGTGGGATTCGGTCGATGGTATCCCCGCCGACACGCCGGAGCCGTCCGGGCTGCGAAAGTTCCGTAGCAGCTACCGTTACCAGCGCACGCTGCAGCGCTGGAAATGGGACGTGATGCCCGGCCTCACCGGCGGGGGCATCCTGCTCGCCGGGGTCTATGCGCTGGCGGTGGTCGGGGTCCAGGCGGCCCTTTACTACAAGGAAACGGTCGGCACCTACTGCTCCGGCAAGTCGCCCGGCCCCGCCACCATGGGCACGGGGCAGCTGCTCGACGCGTCGCAGACATGCCTCAAAGTGGTGCAGACGAAGCCGGTCGAAACGACACAGCCCCGGACGGAAGCCAACGCCGCCGTCCCCGTCCAGGTGAAAAAGGGGAAGCGCTACTTCGTCTTCATCGAACCGCTCACGCCTTCAGCCACGCCGTGGAATGACGGGCCGAACATCCGGGTTCCCGCCGAAGGTAAGGCGACCTTCAACCTCGACTGGAAACAGTTCGGCTTGATGGCCCTGTCGGCGGGCTTCCGCCGCGTCGGCACCGCCCGCTGGCTCGAGCCCGTGGTCCAGATCCGCGACGTGAGGGAGGACAAGGCGATCCTCTACGACCGGGCCGTAGTCCAGCAGCTCGAGTTCGGCGGCGATGCCCTCTGCTACTCCAGCCCTGGAAAGCGCACCGTCGGCTCCTTCAAGGCGCGCAAGTCCGGCCAGTTGTTCCTGTTCCTCAACGACGTCGCGCTTCCCGGCCTGAGGCCAGACTTTTTCTACAACGGATACAAGCGCGCCCAGAACGCCGGTAATGCGTGGGTTCAGGTCTATCCCGCCGAAGAGATGGCAGGGTTCAACAAGAAGTGCCCCGTCGTCGTCACAGAATGACCCCGGCGAAAGTGGCGATCGCATGGAGCACGATCGCGCCCGCCACCAGAGTACCGGCATAGCGGATGGCGCCTGCGCTGTCCGGTGCGGCGCGCGGCAGGTCCGCCTGCTCCAGCCGCGCGGTGGCGGCGCGGATCAGGCGCGGCGCGTCGGCCGAGAGGCGCGACAGTTCCAGCAGCACCGCCTCCATCTGCCCCGGCGCGGCAAGCCGCGTCAGGCGCGAGGCGACCAGCCGCCCGCGAAGGCCGTTCAGCGCCTCCGAAAGATCGAAGCCCGGCGCGATGCCCGACAGCACCCCGTCCATAGTCACCATCGCCTTGAAGATCAGCACGAGGTCCGGCGGCAGCACCAGCCCCTCCTTGCGCAGCAGTGGGAAGAAGTCGGCGACCATCGCGTTCAGCACCAGCGCCCCGCTCCCATGCCGCGCGACGAGGCGTTCCGACGCGGTCAGCAGCCGCTCGCGCGGGACTTGGCCCGCCTGCGACCACAGCGCCAGCATGTCCGCCACGCCGCCGGGATCGTTGCCCCGCAGCGAGAGGATGAAGGTCAGGAACTCGTGCTGGCGGCGCGGCGAGACGAAGCCCACGGAGCCGAGGTCGAGCAGGGCCAGCCGGTCTCCCTCCCCCGCAGACGGCAGGCACAGCAGGTTGCCGGGGTGCGGATCGGCGTGGAAGCGCCCGTTCACCAGCACCATCTCCAGCACCAGCTGCGCGCCGAGGTCGGCGATGGCGTCGGGGTCGATCCCGGCAGCGCGCAAGGTGGCGGGATCGCGCGGGGGGATGCCGTCCACATAGTCCATCACGAGCAGCGCGTTCGACGTGTATTCCCAGTGGATCGTGGGCACGACGACGCGCGCCATGGGGGCGAGGTCGGCGCGCAGCATGTCGGCGTTGCGGCCCTCGTTGGTGAAATCCAGCTCGTCGAGGATCTCGCGGCCCAGCTGCTCTATCATCGCGCCGGGCATCATCCGGCGCACCATGTCGCTGCGCGCCTCGACCAGCGCGGCGAGATGGCGCAGCAGGCGCAGGTCGGCCTCCATCGCGCGGCGGATGCCGGGGCGGCGGATCTTGACCACCACCTCGCGCCCGTCGTGCAGCGTGGCCCGGTGGACCTGCGCGATCGAAGCGGCGGCGAGCGGCTCGGTGTCGAAGCGCGCGAAGGCGGTCTCGGGCGCCTCACCCAGCGCGGCCTCCACGGCGGGGCGCAAGTCCTCGAACGGCAGGCGCGGGGCATCGCTCTGGAGCTGCTCGAAAGCGGCGATCCACTCGTCGCTCAGCATGTCGCGACGGGTGGCGAGGATCTGGCCGAGCTTCACGTAAGTCGGCCCCAGCGCCTCCAGCGCGCGCCGGGTGCGGGTGGGCAGGTCGGCATCCTCGCGCGCCGCCTCGCCGCCTAGGCCAAGACGCGCCAGCAGCGAGTCCAGCCCGAAGCGGGCGATCACCGCGCTCACCTCGGCCATGCGGGCGCGGTCGCGCGCGGCGACGGTCATCGTCTGCAGGATCGTGGGCATCGGGTCTCCTTCGGTCGCGGGAGAAAGCGGCGGCACCCGCGCCCGGTTCCGGCCATGCTTGTGGAAAGGCGGCGCCCGGTCGTTGGTCGCTGCCCGCGCCGCGCCTAGGCTGGTGCCATGCTCACCTTGCGCAACCTCCTCGGCCTCACGCTCGCGGCCTCGCTCGCCGGCTGCGGGGGCGGGGTGAAGTACCGACCGGTGAGCGACGTGCCGGTCCGCATCGGCCCGCCCTACAAGGTGCGCGGCGCGACTTACGTGCCCGCCGCCCAGCCCACTTACGACATGCTCGGCTATGCGACGTGGTACGGGGGCGAGAGCGGCAACCAGGTCGCCAACGGCGAGCGCTTCCGCCCCGACTGGGTCACGGCCGCGCACACGACCCTGCCGCTGCCGAGCTATGTCGAGGTCACCGCGCTCGACACCGGCCGCCGCATCCTGGTGCGTGTCAACGACCGCGGGCCCTACGGCGATCCCACCCGCATCCTCGACCTGTCGAAAGGCGCGGCCCAGCAGCTCGGCGTGCGGGCAAAAGGCAAGGCGGCCGTGCGCGTGCGCGTGGTCGAGCCCGAGGAAAAGGACCGCGCCGCCCTGCGCAAGGGCAAGTCCGCCCGCGAACTCCCGCCGCTCCCCGCAAGCTCGCTCGCCAGCCTGCAGGCCCAGTTCGCGCGCGGGGTGGGCACGCGCTGAGGAACCCTGTGGGCGCCCCGGGCGTTATCTCCTCGAGAGGAGAAACGTCATGAATATCGGAGCCGAGATCCCCTTCCGCCGCAGCCGCTTCGCGCGTCTCACCGGATCGCTGATCTTCGACCGCCAGCGCAAGGAAAACGTGCGCGAAAACGAAGAGCACGCGGAGGAAATGCGCGTCTGGTCGAAGGGCCACTTCGTCCAGAACTGATCCCTACCCCAGCGACAATGCCCGCGCCCCCGGCTCCCCGAGCCAGCGGGCGGGGCATTTCCACACGCTCTCGATCACCTCGGACGAAAGTGCATGGACCGGCTCGCCGTCGGCTGCCAGTCGCCCGCCCTCCAGCACGATCACCCGGTCGGCGAAGTTCATCGCCGTCGCCAGGTCGTGCAGCACCAGCACCACGCCGCGCCCTCCGCGCGCCTGATCGCGGAAGCGACGCATCAACGCCATCGCATGAGCCAGGTCGAGATTGGCGAGCGGTTCGTCCGCCAGCAGCCACGGGGGCTGGGTGGCGAGCACGCGCGCCATCAGCGCCCGCGCCCGCTCACCGCCAGACAGGCGCGTTACCGGGCGGTCGCGGAACTGGTCGAGGTCCATGACATCGATCGCCTCCTCGATCGCCGCCCTGCCCTCGTCGGTGCGCTCGTCGCCCCATGGCAGGCGGCCGAGCGAGACGAGCACGTCCACCGTCACGTCCCACGCGACTTCGGGCGCCTGCGGAAGGTAGCCGATGCAGCGCGCACGTTCGGTGGCGGACACGTCGCGCAGCAGCCGGCCTCCCATCGCCGCGATCCCGCCGTCCGGCCTGACCAGCCCGGCGAGGCACGACAGCAGCGTGGACTTGCCCGCGCCGTTCGGCCCGCAGATCGCGGTCACCTCGCCCGAGTGGATGGCCAGGGTCAGGTCGGACAAGCGCCCCGCCAGCGTCAGGTCCACGACTTCGAGCCTCATGCCAGCCCCCGGCGCATGCGCAGCAGGAGCGCGAGGAAGAACGGCGCGCCCAGCAGGCTGAGCGCGATGCCCAGCCGCAGCTCGCCCCCGGTGAGCGGGAGCAGGCGGCACGCGCAGTCGGCGACCAGCAGCAGCAACGCTCCCGCCAGCGCGCTCGGCACCATGAGCGAGGACGGCCGCCGGTCGGTCAGCGGACGGACCAGATGCGGCACCATCAGCCCGACGAAGCCGATCACTCCCGCCACCGCCACGCCCGCGCCGACCGTCAGGCCGACGCCGACGATCATCAGCCACTGCAGTCGCCGGGGATCGAGCCCGAGCGAGCGCGCGGCGGCCTCGCCCAGGGTCAGCGCATCGAGCCCGCGCCCGGCGGCTAGCAGGACGGCCACGCCCGCCAGCGTCAGCGGCGCGGCGATGCCGACCTCGCGCCACGAACGGTCGGCCAGCGCGCCCATCAGCCACGTCACGATCTCGCTCATCGCGAAGGGCGTGGGCGAAAGGCTGATGGCGAGGCTCGTCAGCGCACCGGCGAGGCTGGCGATCATCAGGCCGGCCATGGTGAACAGCGCGATCCCGCCCTCGCGCCCGGCGATCAGCGCCAGCAGCGCCATCGCTCCGCCCGCGCCGACGAGCGCGAAGACCGGCAGCAACCAGACCGAGGCGGAATAGCCGGTCCAGAAACTCAGCACCGCGCCCAGCGCCGCGCCGGGCGCGATGCCGAACAGTCCCGGATCGGCGAGCGGATTGCGCAGGTATCCCTGCATCGCCGCGCCCGAGACGCCCAGCCCCGCCCCGATCACCAGCGCCAGCGCCGCGCGCGGCAGGCGCAGTTCGAACAGGATCAGCATGGCGTTGCGGGTCGAAGGCGCGAAGGGGTCGATCCATACGCGCCCTGCCAGCAACGACAGCGGTATCGCAAGCACCAGCGCGGCGATCAGGAACAGGATGAGGCGTCGGTTCAAGGCTGGGCCTCTGGCGTGTGCGGGAGGGGCGGGTTTTCGGTGTGTACGTGCGTGAGGACCGAGCTACCCGCAGGTGCGGCGCGTGCCGGAGCGTGTCCGCCCAGCCCCGCGCGCACCTGCGCCAGCCGTGACAGCGCGCGCGGGATGGTCGGCCCGCCGCACCACAGCAGCGAGCTGTCGAGCGGGGCGCGGACCGTGCCCGTCAGGCGCTTCAGCGCGGGATGGCGCAGCATGCGGTCCTCCTCGGCGGCCGGCGAGCCCACGGTGAAGATCACGCGCGGCGGATCGGCCAGCACGCGCTCGAGCGGCAGGTAGTCCGCCTGGGCCAGCCCGCGCGCGGCGGCGGCGTTGACGAAGCCGGACCGGCCGAGCAGGTCGGCGACCAGCGTGCGCTCCCCCGCGACGATGCCGCCCGACTGCCAGATCAGCGCAGGGATCCGCGCGGAACCCGGCGCGGGCGCGGCGTCGTTCAGCGCGAGGTTGATGCGGCGGGTCAGCGCCTCGCCCGCCTTGCGGTTGCCGGTCAGCGCCGCGAGGCTGCGGACCTGCTCCAGCGCCTGCGGCACGTCGGAGGGGATCGGCTCCAGCACCACGCGCATGCCGAGGTCGCGCAGCGCCTGCGCGGTGGTGGGCGAGAGGAAGCTGCTCGCCACCACCACGTCCGGCTTGAGCGCGGCGATCTCCTCGACAGAGCCCGAGACTGCCGCGAACTGGCGAGCGCGGGTGATGTCCATCGAGGTCGCGGACGGATCATGGCTGTAGTGCGAGATCGCCAGCAGCTGCCCCGGCGCTGCCACTTCGGCCAGCACCGCGTCGGTGCAGGGGTTGAGCGACACGATGCGCGGACGCGAGGCATCGACGACGGGACCGCCCGGCCCGCAGGCCGCGAGCGCCAGAGTGAGTGCCATCGCACCCCGCCTCGTCATTCCCGCGAAGAAACGACGAGGATTTCGGTGGCATGGCTGCCGTGACGGTAGACGATCGGCCGCCGCCCTCTGCGCGAGAAAGGCGGCCTGGGTCGGCCCTGTGACGACCGACCCTGCCTTCACATCTTCACGCGAACGCCGGCGTAGGCCGAGCGGCCCGGCGTGCCGTAGGTCCGCACCACTTCGTAGTGCTCGTCGAACAGGTTCTCGACCCGGCCGTAGACCTCTACGTTGTCGGTGACCTCGAACGCGCCGCGCAGGCCGACGACGACGTTGCCGCCGACGTACTGCGTGTTGGCGGTGTCGTCATAACGCCCGCCGCCGACGCGCAGGTCGGCGCCGAGCTTGAGGCCCAGCTCCCACGCCTTGTCGATGCTGGCGTATAGGTTGGTGCGCGGCCGGCGGGCAAGGCGGGCCCCGGTCAGCTCGTTGGTGGCATCGAGGTAGGTGGCGGCGATGTTGACGTCGAAGCCTTCCCAGTTGGTGACCTGCATGCCCAGTTCCACGCCCTGCGCCCGTGCGCGCCCGACGTTGTAGTAGTTGAACTGCGTCAGGTCGTAGTCGATCAGGTTTTTGGTCTTCCTGTCGAAGTAAGTCACCGTGAACGCACCGGTTCCCTGCGCGAAGGGCAGTTCCACGCCGGCGTCCCAGCTCTTCGAGGTCTCGGGATCGAGCGCGCGGAAACCGGCGTTGCTGTAGAGCTGGTAGAGCGACGGCGCCTTGAAGCCCTCGCCGTAGCTGGCGCGCAGGATCGGGGCCTCGTCGCCCTCGCCGATCACCCAGGCGCCGTTGGCGGCGAAGCTGGTCTTGTGGCCGAAGTCCGCGTTGTCGTCGTAGCGCAGGCCGCCGTTCAGCGTGAGGCCCGTCAGCGGGCGCACCGTGAGGTTGCCGTAGTAGCTGTCGATCGAGGTCGAGTCCTTCGAACCGAAGTTGTCGTCGAACTTCTGCTTCTCGGTCTCGGCGCCGAGCTGGACGCTGGCCATCTCGATCGGGGCGAAGGACAGCTGGCCTTCGAAGCGCTCGGTGCGCCCGTTGGTCTCGTAGGGACCGAACACCGCGTCGTCCGAGATCCGGTTGGTGTCGTTGATGCCGTAGCCGATCCGCGCCGAAAGCCGGTCCTCGAGACCCGAATAGCGCACGTTGGCATAGCCCAGCGTATCGCGCTTGCGGCCGACGTTGAGCGCATCGGCGCCGGTGTTGTCGTAGTCGTAGTTCGCCTTGGTATAGAAGCCGCCGGCATCGACCGAAAGGCCCTGCGCCAGCTCGACCTCGGCGCGCGCATTGGCCGACTTGCTCTCGAAGCCGTCCTTCTCGGTGGCGCCGCGGTCCTCGTTGAAGGCGGAGTAGCCGTCGCCCTTGAGCCAGTTGCCGCCCAGCGTCAGGCCGACGGGGCCGACGAGGCCGGCGGCGGAGGCGCTCACGTTCCTGCGGTCGCGCCAGCCGTATTCGGCCTGACCGCGCGCGGTCCACTGCTCGGTCGGGCGCGCGGTGATGAAGTTGATGACGCCGCCGATCGCGCGGCTGCCCCACAGCACGCCCGACGATCCGCGCACGACCTCGACGCGGTCGAACTGGCCGATGGTGAGCGCGCCGAAGTCGAAGCCGCCGCCGACGTCGCCCGGATCGTTGATGCGCACGCCGTCGATCAGAACGAGGCTCTGCGAATTCTCGGCGCCGCGGATGAACACGCTGGAGGGCTGGCCGAAGCCGCCCGACTGCACGACGGTCACGCCGGGGAGGCGCGCCAGCACGTCGGTCGCGGTGGTGGCCTGCGTACGCTCGATCTGGTCGCGGGTGACGATGCTGACCGACTGGCCGATCTCGGTGACGGGCGTGGGCTCGCGAGTCGGGGTGACGACGATATGGCCGCGGTCCATGCGGATGGCGGCGGGATCGCCCTCGTCGAACACGCCGGCCTCCTGCGCCATCGCGGGAGTGCTCACCGCCAGCGCGGTGCCGAGCAGAAACAGGTACTTCATGTGGTCTTCCTCCGAACCTTGAACGTGTCTCGCCGTTCATGGCGGAGGCCTCGCGCGCCCCTCATGGCACGCGGACCCGCTGCACCCGGAACACCCCGTCCGGCTGCGGAACGACCGTCTCTGGGCAGGTCTCCTGGCTCCCGGATCATCGCCCGCCCCCGCCTTCCCAGCCGAAAACGGCCAGTGGCGCGATGGAGACGGGCTCTCCGGTCACAGTTGCGGGGGCAGCGCCGGCAGTTGCGGCCGGCTTCCCTCTTAGGCCCGGCAAACCGGGCACCCATGACGTGAGAGCGCCGATAGTGCGGAGTTGCGTGACTTGCAAGCAAGCCGTCATCCCTGCGCAGGCACGCAATTTCTTAAGCCCTTAAGCGTAGAGGCGTGTCTTGTACCGCAACGGGACGGCGACGAATGGCGGGGTGCGCGCTGCGTGCCTTCCGGTATGGCCCGGTGCTGCAGTACTGCGCCTTCTGAACGACTGGAACCGAGTGCCCCCTTCCCCCGCCTCTTCCCTGCTCCCGGCCGCTCCGGCGGACGCGCGCGGATTCGAAGGCTGGGAACGCCCGCGCGACTTCTCGGGCCGTTTCGCTCGCACCGCGCGAGGGATCGGGCACCACGGGGTAAAGCTCCATCGCCGCTGGACGCTGGCGGTCACCGCGCTCGCCGCCGTGGCCCTGCCCGCCTTCGCCGCGCCCGACCGTTTCGTCATCGCCGACGCCGTGACGCCGGAAACCCCCGTCTCGCCGATGCCCTTCGAGCAGGCCGGCGCGAGCTTCCCCGGCTCGGCATTCTATTACCTCGACAGCGAAGTCCCGCCCCTGCGCGTGGGCGAGGGCATCCATTCCGACGCGGACGACGTGGTGTCCGGCCCCGGCCCGATCGCCCGGGCCTTCCGCATCGACAACTCCGGCGTCGATCGCACCCGCGCGCTCCAATGCCTGACCGCCGCGATCTACTACGAAGCCGCGAGCGAGGCCGATGCCGGCCAGCGCGCGGTGGCGCAGGTCGTGCTCAACCGCGTCGCCCACCCCAGCTATCCCAAGACCGTCTGCGGCGTCGTCTACCAGGGATCCGAGCGGCCCACCGGCTGCCAGTTCTCGTTCACCTGCGACGGCGCACTGGCCCGCCATCCGCAGCGGCTGTTCTGGGACCGCGCTGAGGATGTCGCCCGCGCCGCGCTCGCCGGCTACGTCTATGCGCCGGTCGGCCTCGCCACGCATTACCACACGGTCCAGGTCAGCCCTTACTGGGCGCCGAGCCTCAACTACCTCGGTACCATCGGCGCGCACCGGTTCTACGCCCTGCGCGGCGCGGCAGGCAGCCCGGCGACCTTCCGCTACGCCTACCTCGGCGGCGAGCCGGTGGCAGCGCCCCACCGCCGCGACGACAGTTCCAGCGCCGCCGCAGCCGCCGCCGCGCTCGACCCGCTGGCCGTCCAGCGCGCTTTCGGCCTCACCGAGACCAAGGCCAGCGCAGCGCCCGCACCGCAGGCGGCGGCCACGGCCACGCCGGTATACTCGGCGGAAGTCACCCAGCGCGGCGGCGAATCCCTCTACCGCGCGCAGAACCTGCCCGCCTCGCAAGGCATCAAGGCGGAGTACGCCAACTCCGGGCAATGGATAGCAAACCCGCAAAATTGACGATCAATCGATGGCAAATGGGTATCCCGGGGAAAGCCCCTAGGGGTCATGGTCAAGATTTAAGCAACCAAGTCCTCTCATGATGGATTAGCGCCTTCCTGCTAGGAAAGGCGTCAAGCAACGACCGCGAACAAAGAGGCCCACCGAACATGACCATCCGTTTTGCCGCCGCCTGGGGCGGAACGACCCCGGTCCTTTCGCGCTCGCTGTGCCTCGGCGCCCCGCTCGGCGCGAGCAACGACAATCCGCTCTCGGCGCGCCGCCTCGCTCTCCACGCGGTGCCGTCCGCGCCCGAAGCCGAACTCGACGCGGGCCTTGCGGCCGCGCTGATGCACTTCGCCCGCCACGGCCTGTCCGCTGCCACCCAGGCCCGCGACGAGGCGCTCGCCGCGCACGCCTCGGGCGACGTCGAGGCCAGTGTCCATTGGCTCGACATCTGCCGCCGGCTGGACCGCCGCATGGCCAGGGCCGCCGAGCGCCGCCTGGGCGCGTAAGCTCCTAGTGGGACGCGGATAGAGCCCGCCCGTATCCGGCAGTCGACGAGTCGCGCCAGAGAGGGCTTGCCTCCTCCCGCGCGATGCCCGAAATCTCTCGCGCAGAGTCTCCGGCCGCCGCCCTTACCCCTCCGCACTGCAAAAAGAGGGCCGATTTTCCGCCGATTACGCACCCTATTGCAATTGCGAACTATTATCACTTAAAAGTGCGCCGATCCATGCGCCAGCAACCCTTTGTCGGTTGCAATGTCGTGCCCGGGGGCGTAGGGCCGGCTCCGCAAACCCGGCGTCTGCCTTCTGCGGGATTGAAAGCAGGCCGCCTTGAAGTCCGGACAATCCCGCCACTGGGAAGGACAAGCACGGATCATGGCTCGTAAGAAGATTGCCCTCATCGGCGCAGGCAACATCGGTGGCACTCTCGCTCACCTCGCCGCGCAGAAGGAACTGGGCGATATCGTCCTGTTCGACGTCGCTGAAGGCCTGCCGCAGGGCAAGGCGCTCGACCTGTCGCAGTGCGGCCCGGTCGAAGGCTTCGACGCCGCCATCACGGGCACCAACGACTACGCCGACATCGCCGGCGCCGACGTCATCATCGTCACCGCCGGTGTCGCCCGCAAGCCCGGCATGAGCCGCGACGACCTGCTGGGCATCAACCTCAAGGTGATGAAGTCGGTCGGCGAAGGCATCGCCGCCAACGCACCCGACGCTTTCGTGATCTGCATCACCAACCCGCTCGACGCGATGGTCTGGGCGCTGCGCGAATTCTCGGGTCTCCCGCACAACAAGGTCGTCGGCATGGCCGGCGTGCTCGACTCGGCGCGCTTCTCGACCTTCCTCGCTTGGGAGTTCGGCGTCTCGGTCCGTGACGTCACCAGCTTCGTCCTCGGCGGCCACGGCGACACCATGGTCCCCGTCGTCGAGTACTCGACGATCAAGGGCATCCCGGTTCCCGACCTCATCAAGATGGGCCGCTCCACGCAGGAGCGCATGGACGCCATCGTGAAGCGCACCGCCAACGGCGGCGGCGAGATCGTCGGCCTGCTGAAGACCGGCTCGGCCTTCTACGCGCCCGCCGCCTCGGCGATCGCCATGGCTGAATCGTACCTCGACGACCAGAAGCGCATCCTGCCCTGCGCCGCGAACCTGACCGGCCAGTACGGCGTCGACAACCTCTACGTCGGCGTGCCCGTCGTGATCGGCGCCGGCGGCGTCGAGCAGGTCATCGAGATCGAACTGACCGAGCAGGCCAAGGCCGGCCTCCAGGTCTCGATCGACGCGGTCAAGGAACTGCTGGTGGCCTGCAAGGCCATCGACGGCTCGCTCGCCTAAGGAAGTTAATTCGCATCCCCCCGTCATCCCGGCGTAGGCCGGGACCCAGCCTGCAAAAAATGCCGCGGAGCGACTTTCTTTGTTGAGCTGGGCCCCGGCCTTCGCCGGGGTGACGGGAAAGGGACGCACCATTTGCTGGAGAAGCACGGCACTGTCTACATCATGGCCAGCCAGCGCAACGGAACGCTCTATATCGGCGTCACCAGCGATCTGCGCGGCCGGGTGTGGCAACACAAGGAAGGCACTTTCGACGGTTTCACGAAGAAATACGGCTGCAAACACCTTGTATGGTATGCCGTGTTCGATCGCGTCGAAGATGCCATCCGCCGTGAAAAGCAGATGAAGGAATGGCGACGCGCCTGGAAGCTGCGCATCGTCGAGGAAATGAACCCCGACTGGAACGACCTGTTCGAGTCGATTTTTTGACTGGCCCCCGGCCGTTGTTTCACTGGATCCCGGCCATCGCCGGGATCACGGAAAAGGTAGGAATCGATGTCGATCCTCATTGACAAGAATACCAAGGTCATCACGCAGGGCATGACCGGCGCGACCGGCACGTTCCACACCGAGCAGGCGCTGGCCTACGGCACGCAGATGGTCGCGGGCGTCACTCCCGGCAAGGGCGGCACGACCCACATCGGCCTGCCCAACTACAACACGGTCGCCGAAGCCAAGGCCGCCACCGGCGCCTCGGCCACCTGCATCTACGTTCCGCCGCCGTTCGCCGCCGACTCGATCCTCGAGGCGATCGACGCCGAGATGGAACTGATCGTCTGCATCACCGAGGGCATCCCCGTCCTCGACATGGTCCGCGTCAAGCGCGCGCTCTCGGGTTCCAAGTCGCGCCTCATCGGCCCGAACTGCCCCGGCGTCCTGACCCCCGGCGAGTGCAAGATCGGCATCATGCCCGGTTCGATCTTCTCCAAGGGTTCGGTGGGTGTTGTTTCGCGCTCGGGCACGCTTACCTATGAAGCCGTGTTCCAGACCACCAACGCCGGCCTCGGCCAGACCACCGCGGTCGGCATCGGCGGCGACCCGGTCAACGGCACCAACTTCATCGACGTCCTCGAACTGTTCCTGGCCGACGACGCCACCCAGTCGATCATCATGATCGGCGAGATCGGCGGCTCGGCCGAAGAAGAAGCGGCGCAGTTCCTCAAGGACGAAGCCAAGCGCGGCCGCAAGAAGCCCATGGCGGGCTTCATCGCCGGCCGCACGGCGCCTCCGGGCCGCCGCATGGGCCACGCGGGCGCGATCGTCTCGGGCGGCCAGGGCGGCGCCGAGGACAAGATCGCGGCGATGGAAGAAGCCGGCATCAAGGTGTCGTCCTCGCCCTCGCTGCTCGGCGAAACCCTTGTGGAACGCCTCAAGGAACTCGCCTGAATTCAGGCGCCCGGCGCGCGGCGCGGGTTCCTCGGAACCCTGCCGCCGCCGGGCACTTACGACGATACGCGCCGGGCATACGGCCCGGGCGCGGCACTACCCAAGCGGACTTTCGGTCCTTCCTCCCCGGGAACCGTCGGCTCCGCGAACACAGGACAACGCCGGGACAAGTCCGTCCGGCGTGGCGATAGGTGATTCCTATGGGCGACGAGAGTTTCGAATTCACCCCCGACATGGGACTCGAGGAGCCCCAGGCCGGCCCGAGCTGGCAGCCCCGCAACTGGCCCCTCGTCGGCGGTGACGCCGAGGACGACTGGACCCAGGGCCTCGACCCGACGGCCCTCAAGGCCGAGGTGGCCAAGGCCGCCGCGAAGGGCGGCGCCAAGGTCGATCAATCCCGCATAGACGAAGCCGCGGCCGACGCCATCCGCGCGATGACGCTGATCCGCACATATCGCGTGCGCGGTCACCTCGCGGCGGACCTCGACCCGCTCGGCCTCAACCAGCGCCAGCTTCCGGCGGACCTCACGCCCGAGTACCACGGCTTCACGGGCGCCGCGAAGGACCGCAAGATCTACGTCGGCGGCACCCTCGGCCTCGAGTGGGCGACGGTCACCGAGATCGTCCAGATCCTGCGCGCCAACTACTGCGGCAAGGTCGGCCTCGAATACATGCACATCGCGGACGTGGAGGAGCGCCGCTTCCTCCAGGACCGCATGGAAGGCGCGAACAAGGAAATCGAGTTCACGCCCGAAGGCAAGAAGGCGATCCTGCAGGCCGTCGTGCGCGGCGAGCAGTACGAGAAGTTCCTCGGCAAGAAGTACGTCGGCACCAAGCGCTTCGGCCTGGACGGCGGCGAGTCGATGATCCCCGCGCTGGAGGCCGTCATCAAGTACGGCGGCCAGCTCGGCGTGAAGGAGATCGTCTACGGCATGGCCCACCGCGGCCGCCTGAACGTCCTCGCGAACGTCCTCGCCAAGCCCTACAAGGTCATCTTCCACGAGTTCTCGGGCGGCACCGCCAATCCCGAGGACGTGGGCGGCTCGGGCGACGTGAAGTACCACCTCGGCACTTCGGCCGACCGTGAGTTCGACGGCATCAAGGTCCACATGAGCCTGATGCCCAACCCCTCGCACCTCGAAACCGTCGACCCGGTCGTGCTCGGCAAGGTCCGCGCCTACCAGGTGATCGCCGACGACATCGGCGACGACGTGGGTCCCGGCGGCAAGCACAACCAGGTCCTCCCCGTACTCATCCACGGCGACGCGGCCTTCGCCGGCCAGGGCATCATCTGGGAGTGCTTCGGCCTCTCGGGCGTGAAGGGCTACAACACCGGCGGCTGCATCCACTTCATCATCAACAATCAGATCGGCTTCACGACGAGCCCGCAGTTCGCGCGCAACTCGCCGTATCCCTCGGACGTCGCCAAGGGCGTCCAGGCGCCGATCCTGCACGTCAACGGCGATGACCCGGCGGCCGTGACCTTCGCCTGCAAGCTGGCGATCGACTACCGCCAGACCTTCCACCGCGACATCGTGATCGACATGTGGTGCTACCGCCGCTTCGGCCACAACGAGGGCGACGAGCCCGGCTTCACGCAGCCGCTGATGTACGCCAAGATCCGCCAGCACCCGCCGGTCAGCAAGATCTACGCCGACCGCCTGAAGGGCGAAGGCGTGATCGACGACGCCTTCCTGCCCCGCACCGAGGAAAGCTTCACCGCCCACCTCGAGGAGCAGTTCGAGGCGGCCAAGACCTACAAGGCCAACCAGGCCGACTGGTTCTCCGGCCAGTGGAGCGGCTTCCACAAGCCCGCCGACCCCGAGACCGCGCGCCGCAACGTCGACACCAAGATCGAACCCAAGCTGTTCGAGAGCCTGGGCCGCACGCTGACGACGGTTCCGGAAGGCCTCACCGTCCACAAGACGCTGGCCCGCGTGCTCGCCGCCAAGGAAGAGATGTTCAAGTCGGGCGAAGGCTTCGACTGGGCGACGGCGGAGGCGCTCGCCTTCGGCAGCCTCGTCACCGAGGGCTACGGCGTTCGCCTGTCGGGCCAGGACTGCGGCCGCGGCACCTTCTCGCAGCGCCACGCCGTCTGGACCGACCAGACCGACGAGCACAAGTACACCCCCCTCACCACGCTGCCGCACGGCCGCTTCGAGGTGCTGGACTCCACGCTCTCGGAATACGGCGTGCTCGGCTTCGAGTACGGCTACGCCAGCGCCGACCCCAAGACCATGGTGCTGTGGGAAGCGCAGTTCGGCGATTTCGCCAACGGCGCGCAGATCATCATCGACCAGTACGTCGCCTCGGCCGAATCCAAGTGGCTGCGCGCGAACGGCCTCGTCATGCTGCTGCCCCACGGTTACGAAGGCCAGGGTCCTGAGCACTCGTCGGCGCGCCTGGAACGCTACCTGCAGCTCTGCGCGCAGGACAACATCCAGGTCTGCAACATCACCAGCCCGGCGAACTACTTCCACGTCCTGCGCCGGCAGATGCACCGTCCGTTCCGCAAGCCGCTGATCATCATGACCCCCAAGTCGCTGCTCCGCCATCCGCTGGCGAAGTCGTCGGCGGCGGAGTTCATCGACGGCGACTTCAAGCGCATCCTCTCCGATCCCCGTCCCTCGGCGGACGCGGAAACGAAGAAGGTCATCCTGTGCTCGGGCAAGGTCTTCTACGACCTGCTCGAGGCGCGCGACGCGGCCGAGATCACCGATACCCAGATCATCCGCCTCGAGCAGCTCTACCCCTTCCCGGGCGAGCCGCTGTCCGAGCGTCTGTCGCGGATGCCGAACCTCGAGGAAATCGTCTGGTGCCAGGAAGAACCGCGCAACAACGGTTCGTGGTTCTTCGTCGATCCGCTGATCGAGGAAGCCGCCAAGGCAGCGGGCGTTTCGGCCCCGCGTCCACGCTACGCCGGCCGTTCCGCCTCGGCCTCGCCGGCCACCGGCCTCGCCAAGCGCCACACCGCCGAACAGGCGGCGCTGGTCGCCGACGCGCTACATCTTTCCGTCCGTTCCGAACTTCGTCGCAAGCAGAAGGCTTGAGATAAATCATGTCC
The DNA here is from genome assembly GCF_000281975.1 of Novosphingobium sp. AP12. Taxonomy (GTDB): domain Bacteria; phylum Pseudomonadota; class Alphaproteobacteria; order Sphingomonadales; family Sphingomonadaceae; genus Novosphingobium. The sequence goes on from NZ_AKKE01000069.1 coordinate 71,564, forward strand.
ACTGAAGTCAATGTCCCCACGCTCGGCGAGTCCGTCTCCGAAGCCACCATCGGCCAATGGCTGAAGCAGCCCGGCGAAGCCGTCGCTGCCGATGAAGCCATTGCCAGCCTCGAAACCGACAAGGTCGCGATCGACGTCATGGCGCCCCTCGCAGGCGTCATGGGCCAGCACATCGCCAAGGAAGGTGACACCGTCACCGTCGGCGCGCTGATCACCACGATCGAAGCCGGCTCGGGCGCTCCCGCAGCCGCCAAGCCCGCCGCCGCCCCGGCTGCCGCGCCAGCCGCTTCCGCTCCGGCTCCGGCTCCGACGCCCTCGCCCGCCCCGGCTGCCGCCACGACGGAAGAGGCTTCGGCAGGCGCATCGGTGCTGTCCCCGGCCGTGCGCCGCGCGATTCTCGAGCACGGCATCGATCCGGCCACCATCAAGGGCACCGGCAAGGACGGCCGCATCACCAAGGACGACGTCCTCGAAGCGGCCAAGAACAAGCCGGCTTCCGCCCCCGCGGCCGCCTCGGCGCCTGCTTCGGCCCCCGCCTCGGCGCGGAGCGAAGAGCGCGTCAAGATGACCCGCCTGCGCCAGACGATCGCCAAGCGCCTGAAGTCCGCGCAGGAAACCGCAGCCCTCCTCACCACCTTCAACGACGTCGACATGTCGGCCGTCATCGAGGCGCGCGAGAAGTACAAGGACGTGTTCCAGAAGAAGCACGGCATCAAGCTCGGCTTTATGTCGTTCTTCGCCAAGGCTTCGGTCCTGGCGCTCAAGGACATCCCGGCGGTCAACGCGCAGATGGACGGCGACGAGATCGTCTACCACGACTACGTCGACATCTCGATCGCGGTCTCGGCCCCGAACGGCCTCGTCGTCCCGGTCGTCAAGGACTGCGACAAGCTGGGCTTCGCGGGCATCGAGAAGGCCATCGCGGACTTCGGCAAGAAGGCCAAGGAAGGCAAGCTGACCATGGAAGACATGAAGGGCGGCACCTTCACGATCTCCAACGGCGGCGTGTTCGGCGGCCTGATGTCGACCCCGATCATCAACCCGCCGCAGTCGGCGGTGCTGGGCCTCCACCGCATCGAGGACCGCGCTGTCGTCCGCAACGGCGAGATCGTGATCCGCCCGATGATGTACATCGCCCTGTCCTACGACCACCGCATCATCGACGGCCGCGAGGCGGTCACCGCGCTCAAGACCATCAAGGAAGCGATCGAGGATCCCACCAGGCTCCTGATCGACCTCTGAGACGAAAAGCCCCGCCCGCCCACACCGGACGGGCGGGGTTTTCACTTGCGCTGAATTGACTATTTTCCGCTCGTGCCACCAAGTTGCGATGCACGAGCGTACGGAGGCCTGAACATGGCTGATTACGATTACGACGTCCTTGTCATCGGTTCCGGCCCCGGCGGCTACGTCGCGGCGATCCGCGCCGCGCAGCTGGGCCTCAAGACCGCCTGCGCCGAAGGGCGCGAGACGCTGGGCGGCACTTGCCTCAACGTCGGCTGCATCCCCTCCAAGGCCCTGCTCCACGCGTCGGAATACTTCGATGCGGCGAAGAACGGCGCGATGGCGGCGATGGGCATCAAGGTGACCCCCGAGCTGGACCTGGGCACCATGCAGGCCCAGCGCCTCGACGCGGTGAAGGGCCTGACCGGCGGCATCGAGTTCCTGTTCAAGAAGAACAAGATCGACTGGATCAAGGGCTACGCCACCTTCAAGGACGCCCACAGCGTCGAAGTCGCCGGCAAGACCGTGACCGCCAAGAACATCGTGATCGCCACCGGCTCGTCTGTCACCCCCCTCCCCGGCGTCGAGATCGACAATGCCGGCGGCGTGGTGGTGGATTCCACCGGCGCGCTGGAACTGACTTCGGTTCCGAAAAAGATGGTCGTCATCGGCGGCGGCGTGATCGGCCTTGAGCTTGGCTCGGTGTGGCGCCGCCTCGGCGCGGAAGTCATCGTGGTCGAATTCCTCGACCAGCTGCTCCCCGGCATGGACGGCGACGTCCGCCGCGAAGCCGCCAAGATCTTCAAGAAGCAGGGCATGACGCTCAAGCTCGGCACCAAGGTCACCGGCGTGACGGTCGAGGGCAAGACCGCGAAGGTCACCGTCGAGCCCGCCAAGGGCGGTGCCGCGGAAGTCATCGAAGCCGACGTCGTGCTCGTCTCGATTGGCCGCCGTCCCAACACCGAGGGCCTCGGCCTCGACAAGATCGGGCTGGAACTCAACCAGCGCGCCCAGATCGAGACCGACCATGACTTCGGCACCAAGGTCGACGGCGTCTGGGCCATCGGCGACGTCATCCCCGGCCCCATGCTCGCGCACAAGGCCGAGGACGAAGGCATCGCCGTAGCCGAGAACATCGCAGGGCTGACCGGCATCGTGAACCACGACGTCATCCCCGGCGTGGTCTACACCCAGCCCGAGTTCGCCGGCGTTGGCCTGACCGAGGAGGCCGCCAAGGAGCGCGGCGCCGTCAAGGTCGGCAAGTTCCCGATGCTCGCCAACTCGCGCGCCAAGACCAACCACGAGCCCGACGGCTTCGTGAAGGTCATCGCCGACGCCGAGACCGACCGCGTGCTCGGCGTGTGGTGCATCGCCTCGGTGGCCGGCACCATGATCGCCCAGGCCGCGCAGGCCATGGAGTTCGGCGCCACCAGCGAGGACATCGCCTACACCTGCCACGCTCACCCGACGCACTCCGAGGCGATCAAGGAAGCGGCGATGGCGGTCACCGGCAAGCCGATCCACATCTGATCGACTGTCGCTAGAGAACGGAAGGGCCGGCGTGAAAGCGCCGGCCCTTTTCGTTTGCACGGGGAAAGACCCTCTCCCGGAGCGCGGAAACTACCGATTGCCAGTGCCCCTTCCGGCGGGAACATCTGTTGCCTTGGAACACTTCGCCGCGCGGCGAATTTTCGCATGTCACAAGGCAATCCGGGGGCAACGCGGCAATGAGAACCAGACGATACGTCACCGCCGCGGCCCTGACCGCATCGCTGCTCACCCTGCCCGCCTGCCATCGGCGCGACGACGAGCCGCCGCCCCGCGCCCATGACGCGATCAAGGTCGATCCTCAGGCCTCGCTCATCACCGTGCCCATCCACGCCGACCTCGGCAACCTCGCCGCCGCGCTCGAGCGCGAAATCCCGCGCACGCTCTGGACCATCGACAAGCCCGGCCAGACCTGCGTGCCGTCGAAGTCCGTCGACATCGGCATCGCCAAGATCAAGACCCCCTCGCTCAAGTGCCGCATCGTCGGCGACGTGACGCGTGGCCCCCTGCGCTTCGCCGGCAAGGGCCGCGAGATCGTGCTCGACATGCCGCTCCACGCGGTCGTGCGCGCCGAAGACATCGGCGGCGTGCTCAAGCGCGAAACCGCCACCGCCGACGCCGTCGCCCATGCGGTGATCAACCTGACGCTGGCGCAGGACTGGAGCCCGCGCGGCACCGTGGACATACGCTACGGCTGGACCAACCGCCCGCACCTCGACTTCCTCGGCAAGCGCATCGACTTCACCGAACAGGCCGAGGAAAAGCTCGCGCCCGTCATCGCCCGCCTCGAGCGCGAACTGCCGGGCCAACTCGGCAAACTGGAGGTCCGCCGCCAGGTCGAGCGGGCGTGGAACTCCGCCTTCACGACGCTCTCGCTCAACCGCGACAACCCGCCGGTGTGGATGCGGGTGAGCCCGCGCGAACTGCAGTACGGCGGCTACGAACTCGACGGCAAGCGCCTCGTCCTGCGCCTCGGCGTCAAGGCGGTGACCGAAACCCGCGTCGGCGAGCGCCCCGCCGATCCCACGCCCACGCCGCTGCCGCCCGTCCGCCCGCTGGAGGCTGAAGCCGGCAGGCTCGCCTTCTTCATCCCGGTCGTCGCCGACTACGTCCAGCTCGAGCCGGTGCTGATGAAGGCGCTGCACAAGCGCTCGGCGCGGCCGTTCGAAGTGCCCGGCGTCGGGCCGGTCAAGGCGGATTTCCGCAAGGTGACGATCTACGGCACGCACGGCGGGCGTATCGCGGTGGGCGTCGAGTTCACCGCGACCGACCAGGCCGGCCGGGTCGGGACCACAAAGGGGACGGTGTGGATGACGGGCGTTCCGGTCAACGCCGACAACTCGCGCCGCATCGGTTTCGAGAACTTCGAGGTAAGCGGCACCACCGACATGACCGGCGGCAACCTCATCCTGCGCCTCGCCAACACACCGGGCATGGCGCACACGATCGCCGCCGCGCTCGCGCAGAATTTCGAGAACGACTACAACAAGCTGCTGGTCAAGATCGACCGCGCCATCGAGGACAAGCGCGAGGGCGACCTGCTCATCCGCGCCGAAGTCACCCGCACCCGCACGGGCCGCATCCGGGCGGCGGGCCAGGGCCTCTACCTGCCGGTCTGGGCGGACGGCACCGCGTCGATCACCGTCAAGCGCTAGCGCTTATTCGGGGAACAGGAACGTCAGGATCGCGCGGATGCCCCAGTCCGGGCCGCCTTGCGGCTTCTCCACGTAATAACGCCCGCCGATGCCCACCTGGACCCGCTGCTGTCCGATCTTGGTGAGCTGCGCCACGGTCACATTGATGGGCACGACCCATGTCTTGGTCTTCCAGTCGTAATACCAACGGCCCGATGCGG
>NZ_AKKE01000070.1 GCF_000281975.1 Novosphingobium sp. AP12
GGCGGGGCTGCCGGTGCGCCGCTTCCACGGCGTCGGCCCGCGCGGCGCAGAGAAGATGGCACGGCTCGGCATCGAGACTGGGGCGGACCTCGCGGCCCGGGACCTCGCCTTCCTGCGCGCTAACTTCGGCAGCTTGGCGGAGTACCTGTTCCGCGCCGCGCGAGGCGTCGACCTGCGGCAAGTGCGCGCCGACCGGCAGCGCAAGTCGGTAGGCGGCGAGCGTACTTTCTTCGAGAACATCGAGGACCCGCAGGCGCTGCGCGAGACGATGGACCACATCGTTGACGTCGTCTGGGAGCGCATCGAGCGTGCGCAGGCCCGCGGCCGGACAGTCACGATGAAGCTGCGCTACGCCGACTTCCAGACCCTCACGCGCGCGCGCTCGCTCTCCCGATCTGTAGCTGACAAGGGCGAATTTTCAGCCATCGGCCATGCACTGCTGGACGATCACCTGCCACTGCCCCAGCCTATCCGGTTGATGGGGCTTACTCTCTCAGGGCTGGAGCGGGAAGAGCAGGAGCTATCGCGGCTGCCTGGCGAACGGCAACTCTCGCTGCTTTAGCTCTCTTGCTTCGATGCTCCTTGCGAGCCTGCGCCGATCGCCGACCAGTAACTGTCCACCCAAAGCGGCAGCGCCGAGCGGTGGCTGCGCAGAACCTCCTCGGGGAGCGCGTCGAGCGGAAAGAATTGGGCTGCGACGATCTCTCGTCCGTCGGGCACTGCTCCGCCGTCCACCTGCCCGGCGACGGTGCGGACCGCATCGTTCGAGCCATGCAAGTCCTGTGGCCGCAACGCGAGCAGGCGTGCCTGAAGCAGGATGCAGCCCGTTTCTTCGCGCAGCTCGCGCATGCCGGCGACCACAGGGTCCTCGCTACGGCGAAGTCCTCCACCAGGGGGCATCCAGACCGGCGGCCCATAGGAATGCCGCACCAGCAAAAGACGGCCAGCCCGGTCGAGCGCCAACACGCGCACACTTCCGTGAGGAGGACGCCATACGCGCCATAGCTGCACCCGGAGAAGGTGCGCCAGCCGGTAGAGGGACCTGTGAAACGGCGCCGGAAGCAGGTTTAGCAGAAGCAGGTGACCTTGTGGCGGGCCGCCTTAAGCAAGCGGGTGATTGGCAGATCGCGCTCACCTTTCATCGCGGCTTCGAACACTGTGCGCTTGTCGGCGCCGCGAATCACAAAGACCATTTCGTCGCTGTCGACCAATGATGGAATAGTGAGCGTAAGCCGGTCGAAGGGTGCCTCGGGGGGCAGCGGGTCAGGGGTCAACTGGCGAACGGCGAGCCTATCGTCCGCGCGCGGATCCGTGTTGGGGAATAGCGACGCCACGTGACCATCTGCACCCATGCCCAGCCAGGCGATCGCAAAATGAGGCGGCTGCGCGTCACGCGTCAATGGGACGATCCGGGCTCCGGCCGGTTCAAGTCGAGCGCGAATTTTCCCGACATTACTGGCGGGATGATCTTCGGGCACGATGCGGTCGTCTCCCGGCCAGACACTGATGCGCTGCCACGGCAAATTGACCCGGGCCAACCTGTCGAAGATGGGAAACGGGGTTGATCCGCCGGGCACGGAGACGGCGATCTCAGCCGAAACTGCAAGGGCAGCGCGAAGGTGCTCAGCGAGCCACGTGGTTATGGCGCCGTCGTCGGCGTCCTCGATCAGTTTGATATCAGGCATGGGGGAGACCTATCACTCCCCCGCCCTTTCCGGAACTCTTACGCGATGATTTCGCGCAGGAACCACGCGCGCTGTTCGGCCTGGTCGGTCCAGTCGTCGATGATGCCGTCGGTGGCGTTGTCGCCCGCTTCACCGGCGAGTTCCTTGGTCGCCTTCAGCGTCTCGACGTAGGCCGAGTTGTCTTCGAACAGCGCCTTGACCATGGCCATCGCGTCGAGCTTCGTGTCGTCCTCGTCCTTAATCGAGGTCTTGGCGGCGATCGCGCCGATCGAAGTCAGCGTGGTGCCGCCCAGCTTGCGCACGCGCTCGGCGATAAGGTCGGTCAGGCCGAAGACCTCGGTCGCCTGCGCGTCGAACAGCAGGTGCAGGTCGTGGAACTGCGGGCCGCGGACATGCCAGTGGAAGTTCTTGGTCTTCACGTAGAGCGCGAAGGTGTCGGCGAGCAGCCCGTTGAGGCTGTCGATCAGAGCGGCCTTCGAGTTGTCCTTGGAAGTCATGTCGATTCCCTCTTCTGCGGTGTGTTGTGAACACGAATACGGACCAGGAACGCGAATGCAAAGCCCCGGTTCGATCGCAATTGTCGATCAGAGAATACCGAATTCCGAAAGGAACATCGCCGTCGCCGTGAGCAGAAGCAAAAGTCCGGCGGCGCGCCGGGTCCAGCGTGCGGCGGGCAGTGCCAGGAGGTCGGGCCGCGCCCAGGCGAAGGCGACCAGGACGGCTCCGCCCGCGGCACCCGCCGCGCCGGCATACCACGGGGCAGCAAAGCCCACGCCCATGCCGAAGATGACGAAGCGCGCCGCGTCGACGATCTGGTGGGCCACCAGCACCAGCGCCAGCGCGCCGAGAGAGTTGGTAGGCTCGCGGGGTGTCTTTCGTGGCGACAGGACCATCGATTCCAGCCCCGCGAGCCCCAACGCGATGGCGGCGAAGATCGTGCGCGCAGGCGGCGGCAGCTGCGCCAGCATAAAACGCGCCGCGTATGCCGCGATGAGCGCCGTGAACACGGAAGCGACGACAGCGACGATCAGCACCGCCGGCCGCCGCCCTTGCCGCGCCGCCAGTCCAGCGACCGTCACCTGGTCCCGCGCGCCGAGACCGGCGAGCAGGACTGCGATCAGGGTGAGATAGAACGCGGGCATTCAGCTCGGCCGCCGCGTCCGGCCCTCACCCCTTCTGACAGGCGACGATGGCGGTAATGACGTTGGCGGTGTCGGCCGGATCGCGCACGCAGACGGTGTCGAGGCCCATGGCCTTAGCGGGATAGTCGTTGCCGCCGGGGAAGATGGCGTCGCCGATGAACAGGATGTCGGCCTCGGCGACACCGCTGTGTTCGGCCAGGCGCCTGAGGCCCCAAGCCTTATCGACGCCCGGCTGGGTCACGTCGACCGAGGTGGCGCCGCCCAGGTTAATCGAGACGCCGGGCAGGCGCTTGACGAGGTCGGCCTGGATCACCTTGCGCTTGGCGAAGTCCGGGTCCCACACTTCCTTCGCTTCGAGCGGGGCCTGCTGGCCGAGCGCGGAGAAGGTGATCTGGCTGCCGCGATCCTCGATCCGTTCGCCCCAGACTTCCTCGGGCGTGAAGCCGGTCGCCGCCAGCGAGGCGTCGAAGGCTTCGAGGATTTCACGTTTCTGATCCTCGGTGAAGAGTTCGGCGTAGATCGGCTGCCACGCGCCCTCGCGGTGGCGGTAGAGCTTGGCGCCGCTGGTCGGCATCATCCACAGACGTGAGACGTCGGCGTGGGCGGGCAGCCGGCTGGCGACCTGCTTTTCGAACTGCGGCCAGTCCCCGCCCGAGATCACCGCGACCTGGGCGACGGTGAGGAGCTGCGCGAAAAGGTCCGCCATCTCATCAGTCAGCGGCTGCTTGCTCAGCGCCAGGGTTCCGTCGAGGTCGAACGCCACGATTTTTTTCATTCCATGCCTTTCGCGCTTGTTCTGCCTGCGCCGCTAACGGCACACCGGTTGCATCCAAAGCGTGTGCCAGACGATCAGGCAAGTGCCAAAGGCGTCCGACACCGTGATGGTTGCGATTTTATTCGCACATGCAAAAAGTTCGGGTCAACAAACCTCTTATGGGGTCGTTGGCCCGAGTGATGCCACTGATTGATGGCGAACATGTTGCACTGCGGCGCCAGGAAAGGGAACATCCCTGCGCTCCGATCGTTGGGTCCTTTCAGGGCGAGTGGCAATTTGCGTCGCCCGGCCGTGCGTGTGCCCTGTTTCGCGCCGCAGTCCAGCGCAGTCTCATGCATTCCGGGGGCGAGACCGAACGACGATGAACGACTTAGACGCCACGCTTTCATCCACTGCGCCCGAGCGGGAGACAGGCGATTCGTTGCCTTTTGACTTGTCTCCACCACAACCGCTTGACCCTGACGCCTCCGCGGTCTTCCTCGATTTCGACGGCACTCTGGTGGAGATCGCCGACCATCCTGACGATGTCATCGTAGCGCCCGGCCTTTCACAGCTTCTCGCTGACCTCGCGCGCCGGCTGGACGGCCGATTCGCCATCGTCACCGGCCGCTCGATTGCCGCACTGGAATTGCTGCTGGGTCCGGTCGAGGTCGCGGTCGCCGGATCGCACGGGGGCGAATTTCGCCGCTCCCCCGCCGCGGACATAGAACCGCTCGCCGAGCCGTTGCCGCCCGAAATCGTCTCTGTTCTGGAAGACTTTGCAACGGCCAACGGCGGGTTGCTGGTCGAGCCCAAGCCGTTCAGCGTCGCGGTCCACTACCGCCATCATCCCGATGCGCTGGAGGGCTTGCTGACCTGCGCGCAGAGCCTTGCCTCGGCCGCCGGGCTGTCAATGAAGCATGGCAAGCAGGTCATCGAACTGGCCATGCCGGGCTCCGACAAGGGCACTGCCGCTGCCCGATTCATGGCCCTTCCCGAATTTGCGGGCAAAACGCCGCTGTTCCTCGGCGACGACGTGACCGACGAGGACGCCTTCCACGCCATGCGCCGTCTTGGCGGACAGGGCGTGCTGGTCGGCCCGATGCGCCCCACCGCCGCCGCGACGCGCCTGCCCGGAGTCGCCGCCGTCCACGCATGGCTGAAAGCCGGGCTCGAAGGAACCACACGCCCATGAACGTACCCGAAGCCGGCACGCTCGGCGCCAACGCCGCGGAAACCGCCACGCCCCTGAGCACGCTCGAGCTATGGCCGATCGGCAACTGCCAGGTCAGCGGGCTGATCGACGAGGCGGGCGCGATCGTCTGGGGCTGCGTGCCGCGCGTCGATGGCGACCCGACATTTTGCGCGCTCCTACGCGGCAACAAGGGGCAGGACGCGGGCACCTGGCGCTTCGAACTGGAGAACCAGGTCTCCGTCAGCCAGCGCTACTTGCGTAACACCCCGATCCTCGTCACCCGGCTTGAGGACTCGAACGGTGGCGCGGTGGACGTGTTCGACTTTGCGCCGCGTTTCGAACGATCGGGTCGGATGTACCGCCCGGTCGCCTTTGCGCGCATCGTCCGGCCAGTGTCAGGCGCGCCGCGCATCCGCACGATCCTCACCCCGATGAGCGGCTACGGGGCAAAGCTCGCCCCGATCACGCAGGGCTCGAACCATATCCGCTACCTGGTCGAGCGCAACGCCATGCGCCTGACGACCGATGCGCCGGTCGGCTACGTGCTCGACGAGCGCTGGTTTCGGCTGGAAAAGGCGATGCACTTCTTCCTCGGCCCCGACGAGCCCTTCGCAGGCGATGTTGAGCACGACGTCGAGACCATGCTCCAGATGACCGGCAACTACTGGCGCCAGTGGGTGCGCGGGCTCGCCACCCCGCTCGACTGGCAGGATGCGGTAATCCGCGCCGCGATCACGCTTAAGCTGTGTCAGCACGAAGAAACCGGCGCGATCGTCGCCGCGCTCACCACATCGATTCCCGAGGCGCCGGGCTCGATGCGCAACTGGGACTATCGCTACTGCTGGATTCGCGACGCCTACTACACGGTGCAGGCGCTCAACCACCTCGGCGCTCTCGACGTGCTGGAGAAGTACCTCGGCTACCTGCGCAACATCGTCGCTGACGCGCCAGGCGGCGTGATCCAGCCGCTCTATGCGGTGAGCGGGGCGAAGGAAATCATCGAATGGGAAGCGCCCGACCTCCCCGGCTATCGTGACACCGGCCCGGTGCGCATCGGCAACGCCGCCTACTACCAAATTCAGAACGACTGCTACGGTCAGATCGTCCTGCCCTCGATCCAGGCGTTCTGGGACCAGCGCCTGCTGCGTATCGCCACCGAGGACGACTTCCGCGAGCTAGAGAAAGTCGGCGAGATGGCGTGGAAGACCCACGACCAGCCCGACGCGGGGTTGTGGGAGCTGCGCACTCGCACGGCGGTCCATACCTATTCTAGCGTGATGAGCTGGGCCGCCTGCGACCGTCTCGCCAACGCCGCCGAGCACCTTGGCCTCCACGACCGAGCCGCGCTGTGGCGAGAGCGGGCGACGACTGTGCGCGCCAACATCGACGAAGGCGCGTGGCATGCGATCGAGGGGCACGACGCGGGCGGCCACTACGCCGCCAGCTTCGGCAGCGGCCAACTCGACGCCAGCCTGCTGCAGATGGTGGAACTGCGCTATCTTCCCGCCGACGATCCCAAGTTCAAGGCCACGCTAAAGGCAGTGCAAAAAGCGCTCAGGCGCGGCGAACACATGTTGCGCTACGACAACGAGGACGATTTCGGCCTGCCCGAAACCGCCTTCAACATCTGCACCTTCTGGCTGATCGAGGCGCTGCACCGCAGCGGCGAGGACGAGGAAGCGCGCCGCATCTTCGAGGCCATGCTCGCCCACCGCACTAGATCGGGCCTGCTATCCGAGGACATGGATTTTGAGACCGGCGAGCTGTGGGGCAACTTCCCGCAGACCTACTCGCTGGTTGGCATCATCAATTGCGCCGGGCAGCTGTCCCGGTCCTGGCGGGACTGGCGCTGACGGCGCCATAGTCCCCCATCCCTGCGCCGGTCGCGGCGTCTGAACATCATGCGCCGTCCAGGCGCGACCGAGGAAGTAACATGAGCCGTCTGATCGTCATCTCCAACCGGGTCAGCGTTCCCAAGGCGGCCGGCGCCGCGGGCGCGCAAGGTGGGCTCGCGGTAGCGCTCAATTCGGCGCTGCGCGAACACCGGGGCATCTGGTTCGGCTGGTCGGGCCAGGAAACCGCCGAGTTCACCGGCCACCTCGACATGCAGCGCAACGACGACGTCACCACCGCAACCATCGACCTCGAGCCGCAGGACATCGACGAATACTACAACGGCTATGCCAACCGCACGCTTTGGCCGCTGTTCCACTACCGCATCGATCTCACCGAATACGACCGTAACTTCGGCGAGGGCTACGAGCGCGTGAACGAGCGTTTCGCCGATTCGGTGCTGCCGCTGATCGAACCCGACGACCTCGTCTGGGTCCACGACTACCATCTGCTGCCGCTCGGCTCGATCCTTCGCGGCAAGGGGGTGAAGAACCGCATGGGCTTGTTCCTGCACACGCCCTGGCCGCCGACCCGCCTGCTCGCCTCGCTGCCATTCCACGAGCGGCTTGTCGCCTCGATGCTGGAATACGACGTGCTCGGCTTCCAGACCGTCGAGTGGCTGGAGAGCTTCCTGCATTATGTGCAGAAGGAAATGGGCCTGAAGGTCAACCTCGACAATTCGATCGACTACAAGGGTCGCAAGGTCGTCGCCCGCGCCTTCCCGATCGGTATCGACTATGCCGAGTTCACCGAAGCCGCCGGCAGCCAGGAGGCCCAAGACGCCTACAAGGCGCTCAAGTCCAGCGTGCGCGGCCGCAAGATCCTCATCGGCGTGGACCGGCTCGACTATTCCAAGGGCCTGGGCGAGCGGTTCGAGGGCTTCGCCCGCTTCCTGTCCGATTATCCCGCGCAGGCCGGCGACGCGGTGCTCCTTCAGATCGCACCGCCAAGCCGGGGCGACGTCGCCAGCTACCAGCAAATCCGCGAGGATCTCGAGCGCAAGACCGGCCACATCAACGGCGCCCATGCCGACGTGAACTTCGTGCCGATCCGCTACGTCAACCGCGGCTACGACCGCGCCATGCTGGCGGGCTACTACCGCGCTGCCGACATTGGCCTCGTTACGCCCCTTCGCGACGGCATGAACCTCGTCGCCAAGGAGTACGTCGCCGCGCAGGATCCCGAGGACCCCGGGGTGCTGATCCTCTCGCAGTTCGCGGGCGCTGCGCTGCAGCTCAAGGACGCGCTGCTGGTCAATCCGCATTCTGTAGAGCACGTCGCCGAGACCATCAAACGCGCGCTGGAAATGCCTCTGCCCGAGCGTAAGCGGCGGCACGCCAAGCTGCTCGCTTCCGTTCGCGACGAGGATGTGATCCATTGGCGCGAGCAGTTCGTCCAGGCGCTGATCGGCAAGGACAAGGCGAAGGACGGTGGCAAGGATGGAGGCAGCAGCGGCCTGTCGCGTGAAGAGGCCGCCTGAGCGCACCCTCCTTTCGTCGACCCTCTGGTTATCGCGGTCCTAACAACAATCATCATAATTTTGATGCTCGCCTGCAACCGTTCTGACCTCTACGACGATTATGGAGTGGGTGCGGGGCAGAGTCTCGCCGGCTGGCGCGGCGAGTCCGAACACGGCCGACCGAAAGATAACAAGAGGACGCCGGGCAACCGGACGGCTGAGAGAAAATGACGGCAATTCTCTATGGCGAGTGCGTAAGCGCCCGCGATACAGCTACTGTGCGGATCTGGGCGCTCGCGAACGAAGGTTGCGACCTCGAGATCGACACGCCGACGGGCATGTTCGACAGTGATGTCGCGCTGTGGATCGGTGCGGTCGGCCCGTTCGCGGCGACCATCACCCAGACCCCGATCGAGCCGAGCGCCCGCCGCGTCGCGGTGCGCTTCAAGGAGCCGCTCGACGGTCGCATCCTCCAGCATTTCAACGCCTGACGCATCAAGCGTCTGAAGAAACGGACTGGCCGCCGATGCCCGGCTTCCGCGGTCTTAAGAGCAGCGGGGGGCGGGCACCACGATGCCGGGTCCTCGACCGTCTCCCGTGCGAGATCGCAATCCGCGCGCCGGAACGATCAAGAGCAACAATTCGACACGGCGCTGCAGATATTGCAGAAATCTTAACCACCTACCCTGTGATGCGGACAGCCCGTTGATTTTCGGCTGATGCGAAACGGCAGGGGCATTCGCGAACTTGTTTGAAACGTTTTGGCCAGCGCTGGAAGCGCGTCGCCACACAACCGCCGAGATCGCGCAGCAGCCGAGCGGTCGCGCTCATGCCAAGCGCATGCTGGCATCCATCCCGCCTACTCTGTTTGCCGTGGATGCATTTTTCTTGAGCACGCCGCGGCAAGGCAGACACCACTTGCGGATCTTGTCCCGGCGACAAGCCCGGACAATCTTGGGGCGCGCGCCCGCGAGCAGGGGCGATGTCACGCCTTACGCTCCATCGATCCAACCACTGCAAGAACGGATTGAACATGCCGCTGGCGCAGCTCCGATCATTTGACGATTTGCTTGTTTGCCCGCGTTGCAAGGAACCGCTTGACCGCAGTGCTCGCGGCAATCTGCGCTGCACGTCTCAGACCTGCTCCATAGGGAACGCCGAGTTTCCCGGCGTCGAGGGCTGTGATCTGCTGGTGGATTTCCAGCGGAGCGTGGTGGACCGCGAGGCGCTGCTCGAAAGCAGCGGCGAGAGCGTCATCGAGCGACGCCCCTGGAAAGAGTTGCTCCAACGTGTCGTCGACGGCGGCAATCGATTTGCGCCTCATTTCGCTGAGGATATCGTGGCGCGCCTTGAGCAATGCGAAACGCACACGCCGACCCTGCTTGTCATTGGCGGGGGGCAGATCGGCAGCGGATCACAAGCCCTCTATAGTTCGCAGAAGGTAAGAATCATTGCTCTGGACGTTTACCTGTCGCCTCATGTCAATATCATCGGCGATGCTCACCACCTGCCGCTTCGCGATGAGAGCATCGATGCAGTATGGATCCAGTCCGTACTGGAGCATGTCACGAAGCCCGAAGCGGTCGTTGCCGAATTACACCGGGTCCTGAGATCTGACGGGTTGGTTTTTGCCGACACCTCTTTCCTCTGGCCGGTCTGCGAAGAAGCATTCGATTTCCAGCGGTTCAGCGCGAGCGCCCATCGCTGGCTGTTCCGCAACTTCGAATTGATTGCCGCAGGCTCCTCGTCCGGACCAGGAACCGTCGCAGCGGTGGCCCTTCGCTACTTGCTCCAGTCGCTGTTGCGCAGCACCCGGCTCGGGCAGATTGCCGCATTCCCCTTCTCCGCACTACGTCTGCTGGATCGCTTCTGCGACAACAGGCGAGCCATCGATGGCGCTGGAGGAACGTTCCTTTACGCCCGCAAGACCGGACAAAGCTTCACCGAGTCCCATCTTGTTGATTACTACGCGGAGCAGCCGCGCTTTCAGGCGAAGAGCCGGCCGCTTCGGCGTTGACCGCGCCTTACCCCCTAATCGCCCTCACCTCCAAAAATTTCGCCGGAAACGCCTGAGGCCTCAAAAGGTTATCCCGAAGTTGCCAAAAGTAGGTATTTTGTCATAGAAAGGGCCTACCCGATCGACGAGGGTGTTTATACCTCCAGAATTCTCCGGATTGACAATGGCGACGCTCCTTTGACGATGGAACTTCCGCGAATAGCGCGCGCACTTGAACACCAAGCCGGCGATCGGACCATCGCGGACGGCGGACTTCCAATCGCCCGCTCGCGCCAGCGCAGGCGGATGCAATGCTACCTGGTGCTACTCACTGCCGATCTGGTCGCGATCCTCGCCGGGTTCGCTCTGGCCGGGCATCTCATTTCAGCGGTCACCGGCATAAGCGCGGCTCTGGATGATGTGGCGCCGGTGCTAGCGATTTTCCTCGTTCTAGCGCTGCACAACGGGTCTTACACGATCGCCACCCTGCAGGAGGCCTGGAGCGGCATTGGCCGCGCGGTGATCGCCTTGTTGATCGCGATCATCACGTCGGTTTTCGCGCAATTCCTGATCCGCCCGCGTATAGAACTTTCTCCAGGAATGCTCAGCGGCGGCGCGGTCTGCGCGGCATTCCTGATTGTCTTGATCCGCCTGCAATTGCGAAAGTTTGTCTTCTGGAACTGCGGCTCCCACGTGATCAACGAGTTGATCATCGACGACGGTGGCCCGCAGCTGACCTTCGATGGCGCTTTCCGCGTGTCCGCCTCAGGAATGGGCCTAAGTCCGGACCTCAGCAATCCTGCAGCGCTTGACCGGTTCGGCCTGGCGCTGCGCAACATCGACCGGGTTGTTATCAGTTGTCCTCCCAGCCGGCGCGCGGCCTGGGCGATGATGCTCAAGGGCGCCAATGTTGATGGAGAGGTCCTTGCTGACGACGTGGCCCGCTTCGGCGCCAAGGGAGCGCGCGTAGCAGAGAACCATGGTCTTCTGCTGGTATCGGCCGGCCCTCTGGGAACCCGCGAACGAGCGATAAAACGTGCGTTCGACGTCGCGTTCGCGGGCAGCGCCATTCTTGCCCTTTCGCCCCTGCTGATCGCGGTTACTTTGGCGGTGAAACTTCAGGACCGCGGACCGGTCTTCTTCATCCAGCGCCGCATGGGCCGAGGCAACCGGTTCTTCAGCATGTACAAGTTCCGCTCGATGACCCACTCCCTCGGCGACGCTCATGGCAATGTCTCGGCAGCGCGCGATGACAAGCGTATCACTCCTGTTGGCCGGTTTATCCGCCGGACCAGCATTGACGAGCTTCCGCAGCTGTTCAACGTTCTGCTCGGCGACATGAGCCTCGTGGGACCGCGTCCGCATGCAACTGGCTCGCTTGCCGGCGACAAGCTGTTCTGGGAGGTGGACCAGCGGTATTGGCAGCGCCATTCGCTGAAGCCCGGCCTGTCCGGCCTGGCACAGGTCCGCGGTTTTCGCGGCGCAACTGATCATGAGTCTGATCTCATTGACCGCCTGCAAGCAGATCTCGAGTACCTCGAAGGCTGGACCATCATGCGGGACATTCAGATCATATTTCTGACCCTGCGAGTCCTCGTGCACGAGAAGGCGTTCTGACAGCCCATGCCTAAAGCGCAGCGGGCCGGATGCCGGCATGCTCTTGGGTGACCGACTTGAACGACCGACCGGCCGGCAAGGCGATGACGCGGTCCAGCTAATCTAGGGAGATGTCCCACTGGTGCACTGCAAGCGAGCTCTCGCCGGTAACCGGTTCCACGCCGATCGCCATGCCGGTGAACCACTCGGTGCCCTTGAGAAGGCGACGGCGCACCATCTCTTCCAGCACATGGTGCATGTCCATGCGGCCAGACGAAAGATCGCCCTTGGCCGGAAAGAACATGAAGTAACGCACTTTGCGGTAGAGGTGCCAAACCCTTCCTTCGGAATCCCTATAGTCAGCGTACCGTTTGCCGGATTTGGCAAATGTGATGGCGGAAGCCGATGCATGTTGGAAAAAACCGAGCTCTGCCACTTGCCGTCCCGGCGGAGATATCGACGATCGCAGGAAAAATTCCTGAAGAACGTTATACTCGCCCTGCCCATGGTGGTGGAGCGAGAACGACGCCGTAAGCCTGCGAATTGAAGAGATTTGCACGGGTGCAACGGCTGTCTTCGGGATGCCGCCGTTATAATTCCCGAATGCAATGTGGTTGTAGGCGTAGACACCGCATCCGTGCACGTTAGGGCTTACGTCCGGCGCCCGCGAGACGATAGAGGTCTGCGCAGGAAAACGGCCTGAATCCAAGACGATGGCGCCCGAAATGTCCCTGCCGACGACGAGGTCCTTCTTCCCATCTGCGCACCAGGGCGCCGCAAAAGCGACGTAACGGCCCTTAGAATAAAATTCGCGGTCGCCAAGTTTAATTCGGCTATCTGAGGCATCCGTCTGGTCCGCGCGAGCTTTGACCGGCGCCGCACAAACGACAAGCTGGAGACCAACAAGCATTCCAAGCCTGACGGCGGATCGGGTAAGGACGGTCATCAGATTCCTCCACGCTCGTGCGGTTCGCCCGGACTGCATGCGAGGCGCCGACGGAAAAAAGCCTTGGTAGGCAAGCCGTTCAGTGATCAACTTCCGCGAGCCGCTGTCGTAAAGCAGCTGGCACTCGGTCCCGATGCTTCCTAAATCGCGTAATCGATCGACTTCTGACTTGCGGCGGAAAGGCATTCGCCGCTTTTCGCTCGCGGGAAGACGGTGCAATCCCATAGCATGATCTCGGTCCATCCGGCGCGGCGGTCGCGGACGTAAAGGAACGCCAGCTTGTCCGGTCGGCCATCAACATAACCGAATACTTTGCATGCGATCTGACCCGTACAGCGGCCAAGCGCCTGGTATGACTGCCGCCCCCCGTCTCCACCCGGCATCATCCAAATCGTGATGGGTTGGCCGGGACGCGGCTGCCCCTGCCCGGCCGCGCCGGCTGGCGGTGCAGGCACCGCATCCGGAGCACCACCGGCTTCAAGAGCGCTGTCCTCGATCGCGCGTGGCAGAAGGGTCTCGGGATCAGTCAGCGAATTGTGAGCCTCGGAAATCACGGCAAGCAAACCAATGGCCGGCTCGTTCTGGCTGTAATGCTGCCGGAAGGCCGCAGGTTTGCCCCAGGCGCCAGCCCAGCGGAAGAACAGGTGGGTATCGACGCTCGTCAGCTTGTCCATGGCACTGCTCCAAACCGGATGAACCCAGTCCGTGTGGTAGTGCGTTGCAAGACCGACTTGCGGAACGACTCCGCCATTCAGCATGACCTCTGCGCGCATGCGAGCAAGAGCGAGATCGCGCGGCGATGGCCGTCTATGCAAGGCCCCGTCGCACGTGAACGTGAACTGGCAGCCGGTCTTTCTCTCAGCCCCCTGGAAGACGACCCCGCACACCGTGCTCGGAAATGCGGGATGGCGCACGCGATTGAGCACTACCTGTGCGACGGCGCGCTGGCCCAGATCACCATTCCCCGCTTCATACCACATCGCGCTCGCAAGGCAGTCGACGGCCCGCATCCTGCTTACGACAGAGCCGCCAAAAAAGAATGCGGGCGCGGCGGCTCCAACACCCGGAGCAAAAGGAGTTCGCAGGTTAGCCAGCCGTGCATCGCTTGGAGCAAGCGTTTCAAAGGTCAATGGCTCGGGTTTAGGGGGGACGCCGAGAAATCCGGCGGGGCCAGGCACATCCGTGAACCGGCCTTGATGCTTCAGGTCGGCCGATTGAGTTCGGTCAGTGCGCGCGATCGCGCTGCCCAGCAGGACGGGAACGAGCAAGAGCAACAGCCGCGCGACCGTTGCCACGCGAATATCGCCTATGGCCCTGACGCCCGCTCGAGCGCGCGAGTTCAGAGTGACTAGCCTTTGCTGCATCGCGGCGACAGTGTCGAATCCGAGACCGGAGTCAATCTCATTTGGGCTGGGACACGCTGAACGGGTCAGTTGAGCGTTCAGACCGCAACGCTGCGTCTCCACTAACATAGCTCGAATCTGCGAAGGCCGACTGCGCATGCTGCGCTGCTGGCCCCGCTAGACAATCCGCGCACAGGGCCTTGCAAGCAGGCAGACGCCGTTATCCGCGAACCGGATGTCGGCGAGGCTGCCGGCGAGCCCGCAGCCGCCCGGCGCGATGGTTTCGCCGCCGATCTGAACCTCACCCTCGCGCGGAATGACCAGCAACGCGGCCGGGTAACGGCTTGCGATCTCGGCGGTCGGGGCGCCAGCCACCTGCTCGAGGACGAACAACGGGCCGTCCACCAGCAGTTGCGAGCCGTGCGCGGGGACATGCTTCGACCAGCGCTCCAGCCGATAAGGCTCGCCCTTGGCCACGGCCACGCCGTCCTCCAGATGCAGCTCCCGCGGGCGGCCGTAGTCGTAGAGACGGTAGGTGATGTCGCTGTTCTGCTGCACCTCAATCAGGCTGACCCCCGCGCCTATGGCATGGACAGTGTTGCCCGGGATGTAGAAGAAGTCGCCCGGGGAAACGTCGTGCCAGGTCATCAGCTCCTCGATCGAGCCGTCAAGCGCGGCAGCGCGCATCGCCTCGTCCGAAATATCCGCGTTGAAGCCAATGCCCAGCTTGCCGCCGGGTTCGGCCGCGACAATCAGCCAGCATTCTTCCTTGCCTTGGCGGCCAAGCCCCTTGGCGATCGTCTGCGCGTCGGTAGGGTGGACCTGTACGGACAGGGCTTCGCTGGTGAAGATGTACTTGACCAGGAGCTCGGGCAACGCGGCGGGAGGCTCGAACCAGATCTCACCGATCCGCATGCCCTCCGCCGCGGAAAAAGGCGCAGGCAGCTTGTCCTTGCCCCACGGCTTCTCGACCTCACGGATCGGCAGCAAGGCGCTCATCTGCAAATGCTCGTCTGTCGGGGATTTGGCATTGCAACAATCAACTCCCAAGCCATGCTGCATTGCAGCAACCTCGCCGCTAAATCTCGTCCAAAACTCAAAATTTGTCTCCTCTCAGCGAGCCCGACTGTATTGCGTTCGCGAAATGGAGCAAGGTTGTTGTAAGTGAACTGCTGCCCCTTACAGGCGCTAAACCAGCGACATCAAGACTTGCCTGGATCAGCCGCGTCAAACCCAACCGCAGCGATTATCCATTACATTATTCGTTCGAAACTCATTAAACACAATACTCCCTCGCAAAATTTCAATTAAATCGCCATTAATCGTAAATATATTTTAAGCTGGGCTAAAACCAGAGGGCGCATTTTTAGCTAAGCAATAGAATTGCCTACAACATATTTTATTCTATTAACTATGATTTTATGATTTCTGTTTTCATCTATACGGCAGAACGAGTTCCTGTGACGGCTGCCATCTGCTGGTTTTTACCCTGGCCCTATCACCTTAGTTGAATTACCCAGGCAGAGGACTGAAAACCGTCAAATCGCAGCCCGTGGTTAACACCCAGACCCGCAGGCGATGTCTTGCATACGGGCCTTTCGCATCTGCGAAATCCCCGCTACGAGGTTGCGAGCAATACGTAACCGTGCCATTCAACAACCCGTACCGGGATGCGCCAAGGGGGCCCAGTGAAGTTTTCAGGTAAATTGGCGGCGATTGTCGCGCTGTCGCTTTCCGCTTGCAGCACGCTGAGCAACACCGACCTTATCACCACTGGCCCACGCTTTCAGGCGATTTCCGCTACGGAAGAGTACAAACTGGGCGTTGGCGATGAGCTCAAGGTCCAAGTTTATGGCGAGAGCACGATAACCGGCGATTATATCGTGAGCCCTGAGGGGTCGATCATGCTGCCCCTCATCGGAAAGCTGATGGCTCGCGGAAAATCTGTGCCGGAGCTCACCTCGGAAGCGGTGCGGCTGTACGGAACCGGTTTCCTGCGCGAGCCGAGCGTGTCGATGCAGGTCAGCAAATATCGCCCGATTTATATTCTCGGCGAAGTTGGAAAACCGGGCCAGTATCCTTTCAGCCCGGGCATGACGGTCCAGAGCGCCATGGCGACCGCAGAAGGCTATGCTCCCCGGGCCAACAAAAAGATTGTTTTCATCCGCAGTGAGGATGGACTTGATGAGGAGGCTTACCAGGTCACACCCATGTTGCGGGTCTACCCGGGCGACACTATTCGTGTCGGCGAACGTTATTTCTGACGCGCCCCTATCCACGTCTGTGCGCCCTCCATTCGGATCGTTTGCTGTGTTCGCGCCGCTCATCGCGCGATCAAGTAGGCTGGCCGTGACCAATCGAACCTCTGTCGCTCGCCATCCAGTAGCAAAACTAGCCGTTGCCGGTGCCATCGGATGCACAATTGCGTCGTTCTACGCGCCGCCCGCGGCTGCCCAGGCCGCAGAGTCGATCATTGTCACGCCCGTCTTGCCATTAGGGTACGACGCGTATCTGGAACACTCAGTCAGTCAACAAGGTGATGGAGAATGGGCCGCGTTGGGCGTGCCCGTTGAATCGTTCGTACTTTTCCCCGAAGTCACCGTCGGCCAAAGCGTGACAACGAATACCTACTCCAGCGGTGCCAATGCAAAAGCGAGCGCGATCGAAATTCTGTCGCCGAAGCTGGTCGCTCGATCGGACTGGTCGCGTCACGCTCTGGTGCTCAACGCAAGCGGAACCTTCAAACGTTTCGTGGGGCAATCGCGGCGCAATGAGGATGTCTGGGACCTTTCAGCAACGAGTGATCTTGACGTAACCGGCGAGCTACGTCTCGAATTTATCGCGCGCGCAAGTCAACTTGCTCTCAATCGCTTCTCCGGCGAAGTTCAACTCGACGCGGCCTCCGTCGTAACGATCCGCCAAGACCAACTGTCAGCGAGCGCTACCTATAGATCTGGGCATGCTCGTAGTGTAGTTACGGCGGAATATTTCAATTTTCGTTACGGCCAGCTGCTGCTGACGGACGGGACCACCCGCGACCAGTCAAATCTGAACCATGATGCCAAACGGTTGACTGGCCAGTTTGAATACAGCTTTACTCCTGATTTGACGCTGTTCACCCAGGCGACTTATGCGGACTTTTCGTTCGACTCCGTCATAATTCCCACAACGCAGAATGCTTCATCATCCGGCACTCGCGTTATTGCAGGTGGGATATTGTCTATCGCCGGCCTCGGACGAGCAACGGTTTCGGCAGGGTATGCCTGGCGCGATTACGATCGCAATGGACTAAAATCTGTAAGTGGCCCATCAGCAGAAGCGCGACTGGAATTCTTTCCATCGCCTCTGACTACCGTCACGATTGATTTCGGTCGGCGCCTAGCTGATGCGAGGCTTATTGATAGCTCAGCCTTCAATATGAGTTATGTCAAACTCAGGCTTGACCATGCCCTCTTACGAAATCTCAAGTTGGCTGCTGAAGGCAACGTCGCGCGGCAAAGTTATTTGAATTCACAGCAGGTCTCGCGCATCCAGAATGCGCTTTTTAGCGCCACTTATCTCGCTTCGCGGCGATTTGAACTGAGTGGCGCCATTTCTTATTCAACGCGTCGCTCGACGCCGGTCAGCACAAACAGTAATGTTGATGAGCTGGTTGGCGGTGTCGCAGCGACATTCAAGCTTTAGAATCGACGGAAGAGCAGGTCCGGACATGGAAATTGCACTAGCACAGCAAAATGATGCTACGCTCGCCGAACTCCTCGGTCGTGCGCGGGACACCCTTCAGCGTAGGTGGAAGACCTTCGCAGTAGTTGCGCTCGGCATCTTTGTCGTTCTCGCGGTAGCGGTCTTCTTCCTGAAGCCCAATTACACTGCAACAGTCCATGTTCGCATCGATCCGACCCGTGATCCTGTCGCGACTCAACGTGGCGATGCTAAGTCTAGCCTTTCCGACGAGTCAATCGATACGGAAGTTTCTGCCTTCTATTCGCTCGCTCTCGCCAAGACCGTGGTCGACGAACTTCGCCTCACCAACGACGCCGCATTTGCTCCGTCGAACGATGACCCGCTGATTCGAACCAGTGAAGACAGAAAGACCGCGGTCGCAACGACCCTCCTCCGCAAACTCGCGGTTTTCCGCGAACAGCAGACCTACGTCTTGAACGTCGCATTCGAAGATCGCGATCCCGTGAAGGCCGCCCAGATCGCAAACTCGTTTGCCTCCAATTATATCAAGGGCGCGGTGGGCTCCCGGACCAGCGTCGCTTCTGCCCAAGCGCAATGGTACCGCGAGCAGCTCGCCGAACTGAGCGGCCAAATCGCACAGGCTGATGGCGCTGCCGCGCGTTTCAAAGCCGCGCACGGGCTTACCGTAGGAACGGTTGACGGGTCATTCCAGGGCACCATCACTGACCAGCAGGTGCCATCCCTGGCAGCAAGCCTCGCAGACGCAGAATCGTCTGCGGCTGCAGCAAAAGCGGAATATCAGGCTGCACGGGCTCAGTCCGCACGCGCCGGTTCCGGCTCGGTCGGCGCCGTGCTGCAGTCTCCGATAATTGCACAGTTGCAGGCGCAGCGGGCTACCGCCGTCCAGCAGCAAACGCAGGCGGCGGCACAATATGGCCCCCGACATCCGGTCAGCCGGCAGAATGCTGATAACGTCGCGTCCATCGACAGACAGATTGCTGCCGCCAGCTCCCGCGTGATATCTTCCCTAGGCTCTGCAGCTGCATCAGCTGATGCCCGTGCCGCAAGTCTTCGAACGGCCCTCGGCCAAGTCGAGAATGTACGTACCGAACAAGCTCGCGCCAGCGTGGTTGCCAATACGCTTGATCGTGATGCCCAGACCAAACGCGACCTTTACAAGCAACTGAGCGAAGAGGCGCAGGGTAGCTTGCAGGCATCGCAAAATTCGATGTCTAGCGCGACGATTGTCGATCAGGCGATCCCGCCCAAAGAACCCAGTTCGCCGAACAAGCCGCTTTATCTGGCCCTTGCTGCAATATTGGGTGCTATGGCCGGCGCTGCTACGATCGCCATTCAGGAAATGCTCTCGGGCTCAATCCGTAGTACTGAAGACATCGAGGAAAAGCTGGGACTGCGCATGCTCGCTGCAGTTCCCTATGTCGAGGACAAGCATCCGGCATCGCTCCTGATGGACCGGCCAACATCGTTCTATGCAGAATCGTTCCGCATCGCGCGTACCGCTCTGTTTGGCTCCAAGGGATGGCCGGCGGAAACGCCGATTATTGCCTTCACCTCGTCGCTTCCTGGAGACGGTAAGACAACTTCGTCGCTTGCCTTTGCCCGCTCGCTTTCTGACACCGAGCGTAGGACCCTTCTGATCGATTGCGACGTGCGGCGCGCAGCCATGCAGGAAGCCTCGGGGATCAATCCAGGGAAACTGGACCTCATCGCCTATCTGCAAGGCAGAGCCAATCCGGATGAGATCACTATCAAGACGGATAGTCCGCACCTCGATGTGATCATGGTCAATGCTCCCTTCTTCAACAGCACCAATCTGTTTGAGAGCGATCGTATGGCGCGTTTGCTGGAAGTGGCGAGACAGAACTATGATCAGATCGTGCTCGATCTCCCACCGATCGTCGGCCTCGCCGATGGCCGAAACCTCGCTGCACTTGCGGATGCAATTGTCTTCGTGGTGAAATGGAACTCCACCCCACTGCCGGCCGCCCGCAATGCCCTCGACGCCCTCCAAGCAATTGGGCGGGAGCCCGCAGGCGTCCTCGTCAACGCAGTCGCCGAGACTTCAGGCATGCTGGCTGGCGGCTATTATCTCGACCGTTACTCGAACTATTATCAGTCGACCTCATCCTGACGGATAGGCTCCGCCGTCGGCAAAGGCAGAACTGACGGTGGGCCTAAAGTCTTTACTCGCCGGTGATCTGGGTAGGTATTTCGCGGCCCTACTCGGATCTGCCGGTAGCTCCGGTGCCCAGTTTCTGCTGACGCTTGTCCTGCTAAAAGGACTGGCAGCGGAGCAGTTCGGTCAATTTGCGTTTCTCTGGTTAGTGGCGCAGTTCATCTGGGCACTGGGTGGAGCTTTATTCTCCGCCCCTTTGGCGCGGATAGTTTCCCAAAACTCCGCTGTGCAAGACCCCGTAGCGCAGGCCACGACATGGATGCAGCTCTGCTTCGGCATTGCATCCATGTTTGGCGGATACGCCTTGGCGTCCAAAGCAGGTCAGGACAGTGCTTCGTCGCTCGCCTACGCTACGCTCGTGCTGGTCGGGGGATTGCGGCTTTACGGACGGGTCGCGTCCTATGCGCACGCCCAGCAAAAGGCTGTCGTTACATCCGACGGACTTTTTACGATCTGCGTTCTTGCCCTGACCGCCCTGCTGTATTTCGTTGAAACTCCAGATGCCACAGTAGCGTTTCTGATCCTTGGCGCAGGCAATTTGATCGGCGTCATCGCGCTCTTCCGCTCCTATGGTTTTGGCCTGCGATTCCCCGGCGTCGGCCCATTGCTTCAGAATTACCGGCACGTTTGGTCCCGATATTCATCGTGGTCCCTCCTTGGTGTGATTGCCACAGAGACTACTGCCAATGCGCATAGTTACGTCGTGACTTTCGCCTTGGGTCCGGCTGCATTCGGTCCCATCGCCGCTAGCAGCGTGTTGATACGCCCTGCCGTGGTCGGCCTAAATGCTCTTTCCGAATTCGAGCGTGCACGAATGTCCCGCATCACCGGCAGTGACCAACACTCAAGGCTGCGCAGGGCCCGGCAGCTCTTCCGCGCCGCCGCATTTACGTTCTGGGTGGTCACAGCCGTTTTCACTTACTGCGTTCTGACCTATGCCAGTGAACGGATGTTTGGTCCTGGCTACGCTCGAAATGCGGTACTTGTGGGCGCCTGGCTCTGGACAGCGCTTCTCTTGATCCGTGTCCTATACCTTCCTGAAACGACTGAAATGCAGTCTCATGGGGCATTCGCGGAATTGGCTTGGCCCCGCATATGGTCAGCTCCTTTCAGTATTTGCGGCGTCATACTGCTCCTTCAAGTCGCGCAGCCGGTATGGTCCCTTGCAGCCATCTGTCTGGGAGAGCTTATCTCAGGTTTCTTGTTGTTAGGTGCGCACAGGAAGGTCTCTAAGAGGTTCACGACGTGACAATCACGATCGCAATCAAAGCCTACAATGAACAGGAGCATATCGCTGCGGCCCTGGAGAGCGCACTGCTTGTAAGCGAACGCCTTTCCGGACGGGTCGTACTCGCCGACAGTGCGTCCACCGATGCCACAGTCGACATTGCTAGCAGATATCCCGTGCAGATCCTCCAGATGACGGACGGTGATCGCAGGTCCTGCGGCGCGGCAGCCCAGCTTGCCTTCCAGGGTGTCGATACGCCCTATTTCTATTTGATGGACGGGGACATGCGTCTCGATGAAACCTTCATCGCAGAAGCGTTGGAATGGCTTGATGCCCATCCTGACTGCGCCGGCGTCGGAGGGGCCGTCGTGGAGACACTGCTGGCGAACCCGGAGTTCAAAATCCGCAACAAGGCAATGGGCCGTGAACATCACCGGCGGACAGGATTAGTCGACAGACTTGATGGCGGGGGCCTGTATCGAACCAACGCCATTCGCGAGGCAGGGTACTTTGCTCATCAGGCCCTGAAATCATATGAGGAGTTTGACCTCGCTGCGCGTCTTCAGGCGAGAGGCTGGAGGCTTGCACGCCTACCGGTCAGGGCGGTAGAGCATACCGGGCATAAAAAGTCCGGTTTCGCAATGCTGCGCTTCCGGTTTTCATCGGGGCAAATGGGAGGCGCTGGCGCGGTTCTTCGGGCTGCCCTGGGCGAACCCCATCTTGGGTTCGTGCTCAAACACCTCACGCAGCTTAGAGTCTTTCTGACGATTCTCGTCTGGTGGATCGCACTGCCTGTTGCCTTGCTGACGGGGGGCGCGCTCGTCGCTCTAGCAATGCTTCTGGCGCCGTTGGGGTTTCTGGCATTGCGCCGAAAGTCGGTTCATTTAGGAGCGTATTCGTTCGTCTACTGGAACCTGTGCACACTCGCCAGTTTACACTCCCTCATGACACGGCAGCCTCGGCCTCACCCTGTCGCTTTCCGCGAAATCAAATCTATACCGATCACTTCAGGGTCTGTTCGAAAGTCGCACTGAGCGCTGAAACGACAGTCGGCCAGCCATAAGTGGCGCGGGTACGAATTCTTGCCTGCGCCTGCTGTTCGCGGAGGCTTTCCTTGTCGAGACTGCTGATCCACTCACACGCATCCGCCACGGCCCTGGCATTCGCTACTACGTGCCCCCCAAGCTTGGTCACCATGTGCTTGGCACCGGCCATGTTCCTGATTATTGGCAAGGTACCGCAAGCCAGGGCTTCAAGCACGATAAGCGGAAAGCTGTCTATGGCTGATAGATGGACAAGAACGTCCGCATCACGAAGCGCTTGCTGCATGTCAGCCTCACTCAGCCAGTCGACCATCTCGACCTCGCTTTCCAGGTCAGATGCGGCAATCATCTCTCGCATGCGCTTCATAGTCGCCTCATCAGAACGACCGATGAGCTGAGCATTGAAAGCAATCCCTCGCTCGCGCAGGCATGCGCAGACTTCGAGCATCTGAAATGAACCCTTGTCTGCCGAAAACCGCCCCGCGTGGATTAGACGCAGTCGGCGTTTCTCGACGCTCGCGCCAGCAGGCGGATCGACCAATGCAGATCCAGGAAGAAAGGTCGAGACGGTCGACAGTACGGCTCCGTTAGGGAGGCTGATCTCACGATCCTGGTCGTCGAACAATAGCCCTATACGATCCGCGATACCCAGTAGGGTCCGGCACAGAAATCGACGCCATGCCACTGTTTGCATCCGACTGTTCGCACCAAAATGCGGCGTCACAAGGGTCGGCAATCCAAGCAATTTTGCCACGAGCAGATACATGAGATCCGGAAGATTGCTGACTTGAACCCAGACCAGGTCTATCCTTCGCCGCGCTCTCGCGAGTGCCATAAATGCCCGTCCCATGTACCAGGCATCTCTAAGGCTCATGTAGGCTGTGTTAGCAGCCAACTGATTAACCGTAAGCCCTTGCCCATAGCTTTCGAGCGCAAGCAGGGCGCGATCACAATAGGATTCAAGACCCCCCGGATGATCAGGGGTGCCGCCGACGAGCCACACATGGACGCCCGCTGCCCCCTGCGGCCTTTCATGTTCCTCATCAACCATCGCTGGAATCAGGGTTCTTTTCGTCCCGGTTCGCCCAACTGAACAGATCCGCGCCTCCGGCCGCAACTCCCCTTCCACCTGCCGTGACGGACCATATCAGCGCAAGGTTGATCATCAGAAAAACCTGACCGATGCTATCTCTGTCGAAGAGGCTGCTCTCGGTCGCATTATGACCGATGGCAAAAACCATTACGCTCATTAGGAGCGCGCCCGCCTGGGCCCTGTTCTGCCGCCAATTCATGAGCCGGACAATCGGCATGATGATTGCCGCGAAAACCACCAAACCAAGACCAACCGGCCCGATCGTCACAAGCAGGTCAAGGTAGCCGTTGTGACCTTCATACACGTTGAGCAGCCAGTCCGAGCCATATTGATTGATTGGACTGGCAGGACCGATGTTCCAGAACGATCCGTAGCCAGCGCCAAAAAACGGGAAATTTCGGTAAAAATTCCACATGGCCGCCCAGATAACCGTTCGGCCAGTAAAGGCAGCGGGATCATTTAACGTCCGTAAAAACGGATCTGAATAGACGTTTTGAACAATTGCCCCAACGAGGGTCAAAATCACTACTGCGCCAATCGCCAATGGCCTGTATTTAAAGCGATACCAGGAATAAAGAAATCCAATCACAAGAGCAGCGCCGCATACTGCGACCGACGTCCGCGAACTGGTAAACCACAGAAAGTAAGATGCGACCCCGATGACAGCCAGCTGGACCAACCGCGGCATCTCATTTCTATCGAAAGTGAAAAGCAGAACGGTCAAGGCTGCCACTAGCCCTGCCATGTTCTTATGCCCCATGATGCCGCGCCAGTCACCCTTGAGGGAATCCTCGCCAAGAGGGTCAAAATTATGAATAGCGATAGAAGGGTAATAAAACACCGCAATAAGATTTGCGATCAACAGGATAACTAGAGAAGAGCGTACAAGAAAAAGCGTAGCTCGGTATCCAAGCTGCCTGACGATCACAAAACAAGACCATAAAACCATAGTAAGCAAAATGACACGGCGAACCGAAATCCGAGGATCGAAGGCCCAAGTGACACTTAACCAGCACCATACAATTGCTATGATAATTGGGACCGGCACCACGGCCAAACGGCGCCAAACCTTGGTGGCACGCACGCTGTAAGCGGCCAACAGTGCTATTGCGATATACCCTAATTGCCGAACGAGTTGGCCGCCACCCGAAACGCCCTCAGATTCATAGGTCATAAGTGGCCCGAGAAGCGTGAGAGTTAGCAGCGCACAGAATGCCACGACCAGCGCGCCCACTTTGACCGGCGCCTCTGATGTCTTTGATCGGGAGCGCCGACGTCGACCGATGGGATTGCCACCCTCACTTGTGCGGCGAACTTCGGGCGCCTGAGCTGTACGACTGGAGACGCGCGGCAAATTAGACCTCTTTAGCAATAGTTCCGAGGAACGCGGAGATGGTCGCACATAGCATAGCATTGTTACCGCTCTTTGTTCGCGGCGTCGATGGCTGCGGCGGGCTCATGATGAGAGCCCGAAGTTCCTCTGCGCTGGTCGCGAAACCAACCCCTTCACGCCCCGCCAGTGCGCGGATGGTTGCCATTTGGTGGTCGTTGCGATGCTCTGCCAGTGACGCTGATCGAGGGAAGAGTATTAAGCTTTTGCCATGGCGCTCCGCCGTAACCAGTGTGCCGATGCCGGCGTGGGCAACGATCAGACTTGCAGACGACACGAGCTTTTCGAACTGCTGGGGAGCAATAACGCGCTGCCACTCCATGTTCCTGGGCTCGTATTTTCCCTTTCCGATCTGGGCGTAGAACGGGCCCGGCAAATCCCCGGCGAGGTCATCGACAAGGCGAACCAAACGATCGAACGGTAACTGAGTCCCGACCGTGAGCAGGATCACAGCAATGCTCCGCCGTAAAGCTTGGAACGGCCATCGGCCAGATGAGGCCACTGCGTTAGCCACAACGAGGTAAAGGGTCGAGCGACGCGGCCACTGAGCGAGGGCTCATCCCAATTCGCGATACTGTCGACCCAGATCGTTTTTGCTCCAAACAGCCGAGCGAGAACGATGCAGAACAGCCCTGGAAGCGCGCCTGTAGTGAGCACTACGTCAGGCCGATAGCGCTTGATCAATTTGAAGCTTGCCATCAGGCACCGCAGCGATCCCAGGAGCTGATCCCTGTTGGAATCTGGGAGTATATTGGCGTCTGCGATGCCATCCCGAACAGGAAGCAAAGGGTTTGTGGTTACATACGTCACTTCGAAAGGCTCCAACGCCGAGCGGAGCAACATCAACTCGTCCCAATGACCGCCGCCTGATGCTACCGCCAAGAGCTTCAGATTTCCATTGCGATCGCCTCGCATACCTGCCTTTCTTCGCCTCGCGCCAGCCAGATAGGGTGGCTTGCTTTGCATCGCCGCCAGGCCAAGCCAACCAGCTCCTAGCACCGGGTCATTTCAAAAGCGATTGGTTCACGCCCCTTTCTGTCGGAGCAAGATCGAAAGCTAAGTTCCGAGCGTCCGGCACCATCGTTCCCTGCCACCAATATTCGGCCGCAAAACAAAGCTAGTTCCAAGCTGGGCGCGCCGGGTCGACCGAACTGCCAAGCCAGCGATCCATCGACCGCAGAGGCCGCATTGCCAAGCCCTTCCAGGAAGGGGAGCGCCGCTTGACATCCACGAGTGTCACGGGCCCAGCCTCTGAAAGTGTATGAAAGCCGTCAGAGAAGGCCGCCGTAGGCGGCGGCGTTAGTAGCGACCCTGCGCTAGCCGACATCGATGGCTCTCCAAGATTTGCTATTGTCAGCAGTTTTAGACCCGAACCGTATGATTTTCGGCAATCCTGGAGCGGCAATACGACCTGGCCGCCCATTTCAAATGCCGTTCCCCCCGGCCGAGCACCTTGCAGATCAGTATAAAATGGATTGCCTTGATGGGGCTGCCACGGCCCGAGAGGCGTGGGCGCTTGCGCAAGATAGAGCTCCGTGAGGCGTTCCAGATTGCTTCCAGCCGGTGCGTAGAACATCCACCAGCTGCCCTTGGCGAATAATAGGGTGGCATCGATTGGAACGACGTCAAGCGTGATGCTCGCAGCGGGTTCCCAAGTCCATGGAAATGCCAGGGCGCGATAGAGCGTTGAGGCACCGGAGCCGCAGGCTTCCGGCAACATCCAGACATCCCCTTCCCATTCGAACACAAACGGGTAGGACAGGTGCCAGGGTTCCTTGAGAACGATCCGGGACTCCATCACATTCAGGGTATTGTCGAGGACGTGCACACCGATTGTGCCGTGCGCGGTCCGATAGTCGAAATTTTCAAAGAACACATGAAGTTCGCCGTTCTTCCAGAGCCCGAACGGGTCTGCGGAGAAACTCAGTTCGCGCGCCGATGGCAACCACCGCATTGCCAGTCCGTCCAAGGTACCAGCCTCCGCAATCTGGCGGATTGGCGCCTCAACAACCATAGGCTGCCAGATGTCCTTGCGAAATTGCATGAATGTCAGCCTATCCGGAGAGTGGCCCAACGGGCACCGCAGCACGTCTAACCTGCGCCAAGAGGCTTCGTCCATAGCAGCCCATAGCGAAGACCCGCCCCCGCCCTAAAAACTGCGGATACATGCGCTTTTGCGGGAAAATTCGCACGATCGCACCCAGCTGCTCACCAACCTTGGCAAATTAGATGACAATCGGCTATTTGGTGTGGCTAGCCGCCAGAAAACCACCGCATTCGAATGACGAAGACGTAAAACCTGATGACGCTGATGGAAACCCGCAAAAATCGCAGTCGCCGACCTGCTTCGCGCAAGACCGCCAAAGGGGAGCGAATCTATGCTATTGGCGATATTCACGGCCGGTACGATCTCCTTCGCGACATTCTGCGTCTAATCGAGGCGCACTCGCGTGGATTACCCGCTCCCGAAAGCCTCCATATTCTGCTCCTGGGCGATGTTGTCGATCGCGGGCCAGATTCCGCCAAAATCCTGCGTTATCTGCACGAGTGGACTCAGCATGCTCGCGGCCAGGTTATGCTGCTCGGCAATCACGAAGAAATGATGCTGCGGGCGCACGCCGGAGACACGCAGGTGATACAGGCCTGGTTACGTGTGGGCGGGCGGGAAACGCTCGAGAGTTTTGGCCTTGTGATCCCTGAAGGCGAGGTTGAGATCACTCCACGTCTCATCTCGGACATTCGTAGAGCCCTTCCGGAAGAATTGATGAAGTTCGTGAAATCGTGGCCGCTGACAGCCCGCTCAGGAGACTACTATTTCTGTCACGCCGGCGTGAAACCGAAGGTTTCGCTCGACAAGCAGAGCAAGAAAGATCTCATCTGGATACGCGACGAATTTTTGCAGAGCTCCAGTGATCACGGTGCACTTGTCGTTCACGGGCATTCGATCACCCCCAACATCGATCGGCAGCATAACCGTGTCGGCATCGACACAGGAGCATACCGGACCGGCGTGCTAACGGCGATCTATGTCGAGGGTGCTGACATGGATTTCATCGCCACTACCTAAACCTGCAGCGAGCCGAGGACTTTTCAAGCCCGGCCGGTGACGTTCGTCACACGGGGTGGTCCTACTCAAGCCAAACCTGCCAATTTTCAATTTCAGCGCTTCCGACACCCTTCATCGGCTCGACCCCAAGCGCCAGGCCTGTTACCCATTCGTTACGATTGATCAGGCCCCTGCCCTCCAACCATCTAAGAGCATGGAGCATATCCACCTTGCCGGAAACGGTATCCTTACCGTCTTTGCGAAGAAACGTGAGATAGGCTTTGTTCTGGGCTACCTGCCATAATCGGCCTGAAGGATCCCGGTACTCACCTAACTGCTTTCCCTCGGCAACGAATCGCCGCGTCTCTTCGGGAGCATGAAGAAACCACCCGATCTCCAACGTTTTGCTGTCGGCATCAGCCGGATCACTGCGCAGATAGAACTCGGTGAGCAAGGTCGCAGCGCCGTATTCAAAACTGCCTTTCCAGCGAAACGCCTGCTCGAAGCGCTGAATTTGGGATACCCGACGAGGTTGGACCTGCTGCTCGGGCAAGCCCCCATCATAATCGCCGAAAGCGAGATGGTCGTAGCCCCAGATGCTCAGTTCTCCTGGCGGCCCGAACGGGGGCCATCGCCAGCCGATCCGGGAATTGGCGGGGAATTTGGCGGGATCTACGCGAATGCTGTCGGCGCGGCTCCCCCACAAACCCGTCAAGGCCTGTCCTGCGCCCCAGGGGCTGACATAGGCCAGATACGCGTCCTGCGTGTATTCTCGCCCCGCTCGCAGTCTGATCCGAGTATCATTCGGCCGGAAATCAAGCGCCGCCACACCCCCGACGAACAGCAGCGCGATTGCGCCGGCACCGAGGGCAAGTTTCGACCATTTAAGCATTCAGTCTCGCTGTGCTGTGAAAAGAACCAATTGCCAATATCGCAAATCAAGATGCACTATTCAGAATGCGCCTTTAGAAATGACCACCTGCGCGGTTCGAAGCAGAATTGTTATGTCACGCAGCAACGACCACCCGTGAACATATTCAAGATCCGCTTGAAGCCTGTTCGAAAGATCGGTCTCAGAGAAAGTATTCCCCCTGTATCCGCGGACTTGCGCAAGACCGGTAAGGCCCGGCTTAACGCAATGCCGGAACCAATAAGATGAATCGACTTCCCAGTATAACTTCGCGGCAGCTTTTGCCCCCCGCGCGTGCGGCCGTGGCCCGACGATGCTCATCGTGCCGGCCAGAACATTGAACAGCTGGGGAAGTTCGTCGATGCTGGTCTTCCTGATGAACCGCCCCACCGCGGTCACGCGGTCATCATCACGGGTCACAAGACGGCTCGCATGAGCATCGCTCATTTCGACCCGCATGCTCCGGAACTTAAATACGCGAAACGTGCGATTGTCCCGCCCGATCCGCTCCTGGATAAAAAGAACCGGCCCAGGAGACGTCACCTTAATGGCGACGACCGTGACGAGCATGATCGGTAGTGTGCAGACGATCGCCAGGACCGACACGGTAATATCGAAGCAGCGCTTCACAAACTCGTCGAAAAGGGCAAGGGATCCACGGGCGACGACCAGGGTCGGCACTCCGTTGGTGCGCGCTACGCTCAGAGGTGCGAGATCGGCAATGTCTGACGACAAAACCTCGGTCAGTACGTTGCAGGATTTCAGGATCGCAACGACCCGGTCCCGCCGGTCACCCGAGCAGGCAACCACGACTCTGTCCGCATTGAGCAGAAGCGAACCGATGCGATCGTAGCGAGCAGGAACATCCTCGCCTTCGGCGAGCCAGTTATCCGCATGTTCAATTATCGAATAGCCGGCCAGGGAGGGGGGCGGGTGACCATCGTGCACGAGTACACTGCAGTAGGGATTGACACCTAAAATTCGCTGAAGATACCGCACCAGGATGATGCGGGTCATGGCGAGCAGCACAAACGCCAAGAGGCAGCCAACCGCGAAATTCACGCGAGAGAACGCTTCCCCGATTTTCAGGAGGAAGGCCACGAGAGTCACGATGCCCACGCTCTGGATTAGCGACATGAAAGAACGCGAAACGCCGAGCCGCTGCTTCCTCAGAATGCTCCCCGAATAGGCTTGGCTCCTCCCCGCGAAACCCAGGTAGACTGGCATAATGGCAAGCGCCATGATAATCCAATGGTGTTTGTCGACCACTTCGTAGAACACTGCCGCGAGGTAGAAAGCGGCGAACAGCGCGGCCACGTCCAGAAATACCAGCAACGCAATGAACTGCCGCCTGCGGCGGCGCTTCGTCCAGACACCGCGCAATTCCGCCTCTTCTGCGGACCACCCCAACGGAAAATTGGAGACAAGCGTCATGGATTCGGCAACCTCACCGCAGGATTGTACCTACGTTCGCCGCAAAAGCGAGCCCGCATTGCGGCCGGCACTTCTTCTGGTACGAGAATAAATTTGCTGCGATTTCACCGGATTGGGCCGCCTGAACCATGGCGCCCCCAAAGGCGAACTCCTACGGGTCAAGGGGAATTGCATCGTGCATGACATCCTGCAGTTTGCGGCCTTCGTAATCGAAAGTCTCAAAACGAGCATCGCCCCCAAGGGCTATGTCATTCGAACGATCCTTCACATTCACCTCGGACTGGTGATCTATCTGGCAGTTTGCGCCGTCCAGAAATCCGGATTACGCTCCCGAACCGGCCTTGCAATGCTATTGATTCTCGAATGCGCAAACGAAGGGGCCGACATTCTGCGTTTCGGACACCATGTCCCTAAGTGGATGTGGACCGATTCCATCGGTGACTTCGTTCACACCCTTACCTGGCCCCTGATCCTCTTTCTCGGCGCAGGCCTTCTAACTCCCGTGAAGCAGAACCGGAACCTGAGCGGAGAGGTCGACACTTCTGGACCGACTTAACTCCACACCCCGCAGATCGCGCTCAAGAGGCTGCTGGTGAAGCGGCAGGGACCCGTGTTACCGCGGCGGGAGTTCCATCGGCCAGCCGGTTGCCGCTGACGCTTGCAACCCTGCCTTCTGGGATTCTGATCGCTGCGCCTATGTTACCATTCACCGTCACCGCACCGGTTCCGGGATCGGAGGGATGGCCAGCGATTTCGATTGCAGCAGCCCCTGCCACTTTGATCCGGTTATTGGTTACAGAAACGGAACGGGTGCGTTCCGACAGCTGGGCAAAAATGGCAATCGCCGCACCTGGCAGCGGCTGACTGGCTTCGATCGTATTGCCCGCTATCGTCATGTCACCGCCGCTGCCACTCAGGACTGGCCGCTCCGTGAAATCGTTTCTCGAGAAGCGAAGAACGTTTTCGCGAACGACGAGATGCTGGGTCGAGCTGTACGCCATGGGGCACAGGACATTCTCCAGCACATTGCCTGTCAATTCCAGCGAGTCGAAGTAGCTCGCAAGGCAAGAGCCAACCCCGTCAGGTCCCCGCCATACAAAGCGATTTCTGCGATAGGCAACGTCGACTGCACCTGTCGATCCGGCGAAGCCGGCGCTGCGCAGAGCAAACAGGGTACGCCCCCTCACTCCGCCCACCTTGCGAGCACCATAACGCTCATGAATGTTTGTTGCGGCGCCATCCTGTACCGCGATATTGTTCTCGAATACCACGTTTTTTGCCGCAAAAAGCGTCGCGTAACAATAATTACCGGCATTTTCGACCGTATTTCCTGTCGCAAGGACGTCGATACATCCTTCGAAATCAATGCCAATATCGGTAACCATCGAGACATGATTTCGCGCGACCAATATATTCTGGCCATTATTTCCATATATCCCGCCGATCGCTCCCGAGAACACATTGTCGCAGACATAGATGTCTCGAGCCCGGCGCAGGAATGCCAGATCACCACCCTGATTGCGGCGTCCGCCGCCGCCCCACCAGCTCACACAGGCAAACCGCCCTTGGCAGTGGGCTACCGCCACCTGCCGCGTGAATTCGAGGCGAGCAAGCTGACAAAAATGCGATTTGGCATCGACCGTGCAATCGTAAACCAGCACATGCTCATTGAGATCGTCGGTATTTGTCGCCGAGAAGCCAGCAAGTACCGCCGGGTCAGTGGCATTATCTCCCTTTGAACGCAGGTACCGCCGCTGCCGCTGTAGAACGTGATTGACCTCGATAAGGCCCATTCGTATCGCGCTGCACCGGGTTACGCTGACGTTGCGAACATTGTACCCCAGCAGAGCCACCCCGTGCGCCCGGCGTGGTTCAGGGCGCTCGAACGTCAGATTGTCGAATCTTATCTCCTGTAAAAAGGCTTTCGCATCGTCTCCAGGCAGTGCTGCGGTGAAGAGGGTCTGCTCGCGGTTCTCCGCGCTGATCACCGGGCGCCCTCCCACGCCGACGATCAGGACCTCATGATCGATTGCCAAGGCGCGCGTGAGGCGCATGCGCGAGCCCTTGTGTCCCGGGATCACTATGACCCGCGCGCCTGAAGCGAGCGCCTTCTCCATCGCGGCCGTATCGTCGGACTTACCATCAAGAGTAGCCCCAAAGCCGCGGATATCCTTGCCTTCGCGCGCCGCCGCTGTCCTGATCCGATCATAAAGCGTGGAGCGCGGCGGAGCCCAAATGGGCCAGTCCGCCGCTTCGCCTCCAGCGCTCTTGGCATCAGCGCTCAGTCCCAGAAGAGGACTCGCGATACCGAGGCCGACAAAGCACCGTCGTGTAAGAGACAAGCGCATTTCCTCGAAGCTCTGTGGGAGCGACAGGCCTACATATTGCGCCTTGACCGGAAATGAACGAGCGTCGAAAGCGGCACGAGACGTTCGCAGCCGGACAGACGGGGGGTTACACTGCTAGCACAGAGCCAACACCGTCCGCTGCCGAACCCGGCAAAAACGGCGCCCAGTTTCTATCCCGCTTTCGTGCTGGCCATGATCTTCCTGCTTGCGCTTCCCAAAGGCGGGATTGCGGCGGGAGGGCTACCCGTGACATTCGGATATGTCATGCTTGGGGCCCTGGCCCCGTTTTCCGTGCTGTCCGCGCTGCGCAATGGCGGGCCCGCTCCGGCTGCGATTGCGAATTTTCTGTTTGGCTATGTGCCGATTTCGGCGCTGGCGATGCTCAAGCTTCTTTCCAGCGGCAGCAGCTACGGATTGGCAATTTACGCCGTGACGCTGGTGATTCTTCCGGCGCTGATGCTTTTGATCCATGCGCCTGTTCTGGAGCGACTAAGCGAAAGGCAGATCGGGGAGCCTGTCAAATGGTGCCTGCGCTTCGTCGTGTTCTGGGGCCTTCTCAATTTTGTTCTTTTCGCGGTATCGAAACGCTTCATCGAAATCCCCTACCTGACGATCAATCCGCTCGACCTCGGAGATATCTACTCCAAAAATAACCGACGCGGCATTCTGATGAAGCTCGTGTCAACATACAATAATGGCAATATCTACGGCGTTTGCATGGTTATGCTGCTGCCGGTTTACTGGTATTTTGAGCGTTCACGGACGTGGCTTTGCCTTTTCGTTCTCGCCATCATCCTGAGTTTGAGCCGGACGGTATGGGCGGGGCTGATTGTCGTCACATTTGGCATGATATTGAGCGGGCAATTGCGCATCAGTCGGCCGGCCGTGTGGTTCTCGCTCGGCAGCGCAATGCTTATGGTCGTTGCGCTCCTGCCCCTGATGGGCTGGACCTCGGATCGAGTCGTCGACACGAACTTGGGCGGCCGCATGGCGCAATGGAATGACGTGGTACTCAGTGCATTCGGCCAGGCAGAAGTGAGAATCAGTGAGGTGCTCTACGCAGGATTGCTACAGAGCTTCGGGATCATTGGGACGCTTCTCGCGCTGGGCGCGCTGGCATTTCCCGTCGTCTATGCGATGATGAACTGGCAACTTTTCACCCCTCTGCGACGCGCAGCGGTGGTCGGGGTCGGTTCCTATCTTCTCATGGCTGCGTCTGACGCGGCCTTCATTTACCCGCCGACGATCGCCATCCTGCTTGCGCTCTGCGCCCTTGCCTATCGCCGCGGCGATCGGTCAGCCTCCGGTAACCCGTCCCGCCACATCGCGGCGCCGAGGCCACTTGGCCCCATTACCCTTGCCCAAGCCGCCGCTCGCCTCCGCTGAGCGCACAGGCGCACGACCTCGCTTCATACGGCTGACACCCGAATCAGGCGAATTACTGCACCTCGATGCCCTGCGCTTGCTGGCGTCCATCGCGATCGTGGTCGTGCATTTCCGCACCAACCTGCTTGCTGCATGGCCAAACAGTTCGGAGGCTTTCAGGCGCCTGGACGGCCTGTCGGTAGGTGTCGACCTGTTCTTTGCAATCTCCGGATTTGTGATCTGCTGGGTTTACCATGATCGCATGACAAGCCTCGCTGAATGGGCGACCTTCTTGCGCCGGCGGGTGGCACGGCTAGTCCCGCTCCATTGGGCAACGTTGCTGTTTTTCGTAGCTGTAGGCATCACAGCGGGGGTCACGGACACCGCATTGTCAAAGCCTTCGAAATACGGCTTCGACTGCCTCTTGCCTAATGTACTGCTGATCCACGCATTCGGGGTCTGCAACGCGCCGTCCTTCAACACCGTTAGCTGGTCGATCAGTGCCGAAATGGCGATGTACGTGTCCTTCCCCTTGCTGCTTGTCATTCTGCGCCGCACGCCCTTCGGATTTCTCGCAGGTTTGGTCTGTCTATTAGCCGTTCTGGAAACCAGTCCGTGGTCTCCGCCCTGGATCGAGAGGACTTACGCTGGGGGCGTGATCCGCGCCGTTCCGGGCTTTTGCCTTGGGATGGCGCTGTTCCAGTTTAACGGTCAGCTAGCTAGAATTCCTGCCGCTCGCGTTCTCCTTGCCGCCAGCCTTGCCGGCTTCGTCCTTGCCGTCGGCTTGGGCGCCCCCAAGGGCGCTCTCGTCCTCATCGTATACCTCGCCGCCGCGCTCGGCGTTGCTGCTGATCGAGGGGGGCAGGCCGGGCCGATTGTCCGGGCGATCGCGCCCGGCGGCCGGTTAACTTATTCAATTTACATGCTGCATCCGATCGTGCAGTCGCTGTTCATCACCCTTCTGGGACGCCGAATTCTCCAGCTCAACCCGTGGCAAACCACCGTGTGGTCGATCGTGGGAATCTTTTTTGCTATTGCGGTAGGCTACCTGTCGCTATGTATGCTGGAAGAACCTGCGCGCAGGATATTGTCGCGTCCTCGCAAGGGGAACGCGGGTAAGACGGAATAAATGCTGCGGCGCAGCATCCCCATGGAGACTGGTTCCTGCGGGAATCTTAAATCCTTCGGGAAGGTGCGTCGTGTTTCATTGCAGGGAGATCGCCGTGAGCGTGAAAATCATTGCTGAAGTGGGTTGCAACCATAAGGGTGATCTCGAGATCGCTAAGGAACTGATCCGCGTCGCCGCGATTTACGCGAAGGCGGACGTGGTGAAGTTCCAGAAACGCAATAACCGCGAGCTTCTGACCGAAGCGCAGTACAATGCGCCGCACCCCAATCCCTCCAATTCCTACGGCGAGACTTACGGGGCTCACCGGGAATTTCTTGAATTTTCGCTGGAGGAGCACCGTGAACTCGCTGCCGAGTGCGCAGCCAACGGCATCGAGTATTCCACGTCGGTATGGGACGTGACATCTGCCCGCGAGATTGCCTTACTCAATCCTGGGCTCATCAAAGTTCCTTCGGCCTGCAACTTGCATTTCGAGATGCTGAACGTGCTCGCCACCGAGTATGCGGGCGAAATTCACCTTTCGCTGGGTATGACAACCAGGGAAGAAGAAGACGCCATCGTCGACTTCCTGGAGGCGCGCGGCCGCGCAAAGGATACGGTCCTTTATGCCTGCACCTCCGGTTATCCGGTGGCTTTCGATGAGCTTTGCCTTCTGGAAATCTCCCGTCTTCAGGAGAAGTTCTCCGATCGCGTCAAACACATCGGATTTTCCGGGCATCATCTCGGCATCGCAGCGGACATGGCAGCCGTTGCGCTGGGCGCAGAGTGGCTGGAACGTCACTTCACGATCGACCGCACCTGGAAGGGCACTGACCACGCCGCTTCGCTCGAACCGGACGGCCTGCGCCGCGTGGTCCGCGATGCACGCGCGGTTTCCCGCTCTTTGACCTATAAACCCACCGAAATTCTCGAAGTCGAGGTCGCGCAGCGCGAAAAGCTCAAGTGGCGGCCCAAGCCGCGAATGGCAGCTTCAGCCTGAACAACCACGCGGCTTCGCCGACGCAAACGAGGGCAGGCGATCGGCGATGCGGCTGACAATCGTGGCAGACAACTCGACTTCCCCAAACTGGGGATGTCGAGCAACGAGCTTTGCACTGCGCGAACTGCTGTCTCGCGACCACGCGATCGTAGGAACGATAGACCGGACGCTGCTCAAGGCCCCGTTTACGGCCAAAGCTCGCGTCCGGCCAGATCTCCATGCCACCATCGTCACGAAGCTGCGCCGGGAGCGGCTACGCCGGCTTCCCGGCATCGGAGCTCTGGCGTTCGGCGCGATCGACTTTCTGGGCGAAACCCACTCACCCAGCCACGCTATCGCCGCAGACGCAGAGCTGCTCTGGGCGAGCAGGAAAACTTCGCCGAAGGCGAACGCGCTCATCGCGCAGATCGAACCGTGCGATGCCATTGTCGTGAATGGCGAGGGGGAAATGATCTTTTCCTCGCCTGCCCGCGACAGTCTTCTCCAGACGCTGACGATATGCGCACTGGCGCGCAAGATGGGCAAACAGGTATTCTGGCTCAACGGCATGGTGTCGGCCGCCCCGGACAGTGAGGTGAATCATGAGACAGTCGAGGTCGCCAGGCAAGTCCTTGGCGGGGCGACAATTGCGGTACGAGACAGTCTC
The DNA here is from genome assembly GCF_000281975.1 of Novosphingobium sp. AP12. Taxonomy (GTDB): domain Bacteria; phylum Pseudomonadota; class Alphaproteobacteria; order Sphingomonadales; family Sphingomonadaceae; genus Novosphingobium. The sequence continues at coordinate 36,502 of NZ_AKKE01000070.1, forward strand.
TCTCTGGACGCGGCCCAGAAACTTCTCCCGGGAATGGTCGACCGGTGGTTTCCGGACGCCCTTTTCAATTGGTCGCTGCATTTCGCTGGCGAAGCGACGCTGGCCTACGATTCCTCACGGCTGACGGCTTGGTTCGACCGCACTGGAACGGCGCGGCCGAAATGTACCGATCGTCCGTATCTTGTTCTCTCGGGAAGCTCGCAATCTGCCCGCGACCAGAAACGCGCAGCAGATTGCTACACCGATCTGGCAACTCGCCTTCAGAGCCTTGGACTGCCGTTGCTTCTGGTCGAAACATGCGTTGGAGATTTTTTCCTGCGCGAGGTGGCACGGCGGACCGGTCTGCCATGCCTGAGTGTCGATGCTCCGATTATGGCGGGCGCTGCCCTTTTGGCCAATGCACGCGCGTTTGTCAGCGGCCGCTGGCATCCCGGAATTCTGGCTTCTCTGGGCGGTACTCCGGGCGTGTTCATGGGCTCCAATTCCCACAAGACCGCAGCCCTTCAGCATATGCTAGAATACCCAAACCCCCTAGAATACTCAGCTTTTCCCGACAGCGATACGATCAACGACATCGTCCGGGACACCGCGGACGTACTTGGCCAGGGCCAGGAGTTGCGATTCCGAATTGCCCGGCGATCCGGCAGGCTTGCGAGCGAAGTGCCTGGACTACTGGATATGATCAGATGACCAGCACGCCGCAGGCGACCCAGATCAACGCCCAGCAATCGCCCCTGCCACCTTCGCAGGGCGGCATTTCCATTCTTCGCAACGGTCTGATTGTCATAGGTCCGGACCGACCCCGACTGGTCTTGTCGATTGGCCTCGCGCTCGTGGTTGGATTTCTCGAGACCGTGCTTCTCTACATGGTGGCCGCCATCGCGATCGCCATGTCAGGGAACCACCCTCTCGTGCGTCTCGGCCCCGAACGGTTCGGCCTGCAAGTCCCGCTCGAAATGGCCTGCGCGATCGGCCTGGTGCTTGTGGTCCTTCTTCTCGCGCTTTCGGTCCCACTTGCACGGCTGATGGCTTCGCTCAGCACACGAGCAATGGTGAGGCTGCGCAGCCGCATGCTCGATGCCTATCTTCATTCCAGTCTGACGTACCGTGAATCCCAGCGCGAAGGCCTGCTCCAGCAGCTCGTTGGCGAATACGCGTTGCGGGCTGAGAACTCCGTTCAGCAGCTGTCGCTCGCTGCCGTGGGCATTGCCATGTTTGCGATGGTCCTCGCGGGAGCGATTGCCAGCGCGCCTCTGGCCGCTACGGGCATGGTCGCAGCCTTGGCGCTGTGCGGCGTCCTGTTCGCACCAATTTCGAAACACATCAGGCAAAACGCGAACAGCCCCATTCTTACTAATCGCGAAATTGTCGGCCGCGTGGCCCAGGCATCACGCATGGGCCAGGAAATCTCGGCCTATGACGTCGCTTCCCCAGTCACGCACCAGCTCGAGGCGGATATCCGGCGCGCAGCGACGGCGATGGGCAAAATGCGCTTCGAGGCGCGCCTCATGCCAAACCTGTTCCAGTACGGCGCAATTGGCCTGATTTTCCTGTTTGTCGCGATTCTCGCGAAAATCAGTCCGGGAGAAATGGGCGGTCTGGCACCTTTGGCACTGTTGCTGGTGCGCGCGCTCACATACGTCCGGCAGCTGCAGCGCGCATTCCATACGGCCCGCGAGATGGCGCCCTACATCACAGCAATAGAAAGCGAACTGAAGGCGCTAGAGATGCACCTGCCTCCTCAGGGCACTTTTGAAGGCAAGGAATTTTTGGGCCTCCGGTTCGACCACGTCAGTTACGCGTACAAACCCGGTGAGCCAGCTCTTCGAGATATCTCCTGCACAATCGAGCGCGGAGACATGATCGGCATCGTCGGCCCCTCTGGAAGCGGCAAGAGCACACTTACGGGCCTGATGCTGCGGCTACGATCGCCCAATGGGGGACAGATTTGCATTGGCGGGACAGACCTTGCCGAATTCACGGCGCAGAGCTGGGCACGACTGAGCGGCTATGTCCCGCAGGACAACCGGCTCCTATATGGCACCGTAGCAGACAATATCAGGCTGTTTCGGGAAGGGTTCGATGATGCCTGCGTGATTCGCGCAGCCCAGGCCGCGCACGTGCACGACGAGATCATGGCTCTGCCGCAGCGCTACGAGACACTCATAGGTCCCGGCGCACGCGGCCTTTCTGGGGGGCAGGCCCAGCGACTGTCGATTGCCAGGGCGCTCCTCGCCTCACCGCAACTGATCATCATGGATGAACCCACGAGCGCGCTCGATGCCCGGTCTGAAATGCTCGTCGGTCAGACCCTGGCCGAGCTGAAAGGCGAGACAACGATCGTCCTCGTCGCTCACCGGCCAGCTACACTAGCGCTTTGCGATCGCATTTTCGAGGTTCGCAACGGGCTGCTTCAGGAGCTACCCAAACCCGTAGTAAGGGACGCTTCGACCTGATGACCCGGCCTTCACCTTGTCGTAGATGGGTCAGTCAACAAATTGACCGGAAAGAGACATATGGCCGCATTGCGCGTGCTTCACGTAGCCTCACATGAGATCAATGTCGGCGATGGCGCCCTGAACGAGGCCATAAGAAGCGGGTTGAAAACGCTTTATGGTCAGGACATCGATTTTGATCTGCGCGATGTTGCGGTGTTTCGTGAGGAAATTTCACCTGACGTGCTCGACACCTACGACCTTGTGATCGTCGGTGGAGGCGGCGGCATCTCGAATGGCGCGTTTGCCAGTCGTACCGGGACGCCCATGCCAGTGTCGCTCGATGCCTATAGCAGGACCCGAACACCGTTCGTGTTCGTTGGCCTCGGACACAACCTGTTTAACGGCCAGACATTGAGGTACGCGAGGCAGCTTAGCCAGCTGCTGGAAGTCGTTCGCAGGAAAGGCGATATCTTTTCGGTACGCAACGACGGGTCGCGGTCTCGCCTGCTTGAAGAAATCGGCGCATCCGCCGACATCATAAGGGAAATTCCCGATCCCGGCTTTTTCATCGCGGCTCCGGAACGCTGGCCGAGTGATGCCGGAACCCGGCCCTTCGCCCTCATTCAAATCGCCGGCGATGCTATCAAGGACCGCTTGCCCACAAGCCGGGCTGGCGCCCTTCTCAACCGCCTGAAGCGTAAGGGCTCCAGCTCCCCCCTCACCGATATCATCACACAGGTTGCCCACCATCTTTGGCGAAAACATGGGCTCGACATCCTGTTGACCCCCCACATCCACCACGACGTACCATTATGTTCGGACGTCCTGCGAAATCTCTATTCTGCTGCCGGCAGGAATTCGGTCCACCGGCCGTTCCGAATGGGGGGGACACCGCATCCCATGCATGCGAACGAATTCTTTGGCCGTTATCGCGCGGCACGCCTTGTCATCGGCATGCGGGGACATGCGGTCATCTGCGGCATCGGCATGCGCTGCCCGACGATCGCGCTATCCAGTCATCCCAAAGTGGGAGACTTTCTCGAGAGCTGCGATCTCGCGGACTGGTCAGTGCCGCTGTCATCCAACTCGGCATCAGCGCTGATAGAACGCTCCGACGCGCTCTTGGCTAACGATGAAGGCTACTTCGCCGCGCGCGATCACGCGACCAAGCCCTTTCAAGAGCGCTTTAACCAGTTACTGGCCGACGCTCTCACCATTGCCACCAAAAGAAGGCAACTTCGCCTCAGACTCCAAAGCCCGGTTCGGGCGGTGGGGGCCTGATGCTGCGGCCAGAGATGCTCGCTTTCCTGCCAGTCGTCACCAAGACACGCGAACTGGAAGCCAGGGTCCTGATGGCCGCCCACCTGGTCAAACGCGGTTTTTCAGTGGTCCTGGGAGATCCCAGTTTCGTCGACTACCGGGCACGCCACGCGCGCAATGCCGTCTGCTTTAGTCCCCTGCTCGTACCGGCAGCGGAAAAGCGGCTGATTGCGCTCAAGGCCCGCGGCCATACAATCATCGCCTGGGATGAAGAAGGTCTGGTATATCCTGACCCGCAATGGTATTTTTCGAACCGGGTAGGGGCAGGCCCGGCAAAACTGGCTGACGCGCTGATCGCCTGGGGTGATCAGGCCGCCTCAGACTGGCTAATGACACTGCCCGCTAATGCCCATTTACCGTTGCCGCTTGGCAACGGCAGACTCGATTTACTGCGTTTTCCTTACCGTGAGCTTTATTCTGCGAAGGCGGAGGAACTCAAGGATCGCTACGGAGTCTATGCGCTTGTGAATACGAACTTCGACCTCATCAATCATGCCGACGGTGAAGGAGGCCTGCTGAAGCGCCTTCGTGCCGGGGGCCGGATCCGGGATGGGCGTGACGAAGAGAAGTTCGCGCTTTGGGGAGAGTTCCGACAGGCCATGTTCGATGCTTTCATGGTGGGCCTGCCCGCGCTGCACGAGGCCCTGCCCCACATGAATTTCGTGATCCGACCCCATCCCAGCGAAGATGTGGGCCCCTACCGCGAACTGGCAGCCCGCCATGAGCGCATTTTCGTCGAGCCGGCTAATGACCCTGTTTTTGCGTGGATCATCGGCGCTCAGGCCATCATCCACAACAGTTGCACGACTGCCGTTGAGGCATTCATGCTGGAAACGCCTCCCCTGGCCTATGTCCCCCCGCACACGCCTGGGATGGGTATGGATTCGCCGCTGCCGAACCTTCTGAGCATCCAATGCGAGAGCTGGGATGAGATTATCGAACGCCTTCGCATGTTGCCTGCCGAAAGCCGTCACGCGTGGATCACGCCCGCTCAGCTAACGGCAGCAAAGGGCTACATCGGCAGCCTCGAGGGCGACCATTCTGTATCGCGCCTGGCTGAACTCGCTTTCCGGATGGCAGAAGCTAAACCACCAGCCAGATTGGGCAGACCGCCCTTTGCCCGCCGCTTCAAGCGAAAGCTGGGTCACGCTGCGGATGCCGCCGGCCTGCGCCAGCGGGTCAAACCCGATGATCAGCGGCGCTTTCCCGGCATCGGGAAAAACGAGATGGCAGCGCTGGCGGCCTCGATCGGGAATCTCGCCGGGGTCACTCTGAAAACCACTGAGATAGAACCGAGCACTTATCTGATCGAGGAACGCTGCTAGGCTGCAGACGGGCACCTCGACAGGAATTCCGGGAGGAATATGCGATGACCGAAGTGCTGCAATTGAGTGCGAACGATGACCCGGGCCATCCCGGCTCACACCCGCTTTCCCGGCCAGACAAGGTTCTCCTTGTCTGCGACAACCGGGACGAACTCAATTGGGGCTGCAGGGCCACGAGCATCGCGCTTCATGATCTGATCGAGCGGCACTACAAGGTGTCCGGTCGCATTGGCAGGCGGGATGTCCTCCACAAGGAAAGCCGGATAGCAGCGATCTCGCGCTTTTCCGGTCATCGCCTCAATCCATTGCTGCGGGCAGTCGCCAACGCGGTGGTGCAACGGTCAGATTACATTTCGGGCGACATTGAACGCTCGGCACGGCAAATCCTCGCAAACAAGCAGCACAGCGCGTTTTTCAAGGAACTGGTGGCAAAATTCGAAGACGCTGACCGGATCGTCGTCAATGGTGAGGGGAGCATGGTCTTCAAAAGCCAGGAACGACGGGATGTCCGCTTCCAGTTGACGATGCTTGAGGTTGCCAGGTTGCTCGGCAAGCCGGCGTATTACGTAAACGCGATGATCTCGGATTTCCCGGATGAACCCCGCAATAAGGAAACGTGGGAAAAGTGCCGCAGGTATCTCTCGCGGTGTGCGGGGGTTCAGGTCCGCGATCGTCAATCCTTTGCCCTACTCAATCAGATGCGTCTCGACACGAAAACGATGGTCGCACCCGACGCTCTTTTCAGTGCGGCGGACTCGGGGCGTTTCCCCCGGCCCCATCCCCGCAAGATCCCCGGACGCATGCTCGCTTCGTTTCCGGAAGAGCCCGGCAACCTGGCATGGTCGTTCGAAGAACCGTACATCTGCGTGGGGGGGTCCTCCTATTTTCGATCGCGGGGGAGGTTCGCTGAAGGCAAGTCCTTTTATTCTGCCCTTGCAGAACTGATTGACCACCTGGGCTATCGCTGCGTCTTCGTTCAGACCTGCACGGGCGACGCGTTCTTGGAGCCGATTGCCCAGTCGTCTGGCTGTGACTTCATCCCGGTGCATACAGGAATTTTCGCCGGGGGAGCTATCCTGGCCCATGCCCATGCGTTTATTTCAGGCCGCTATCATCCAAGTATCCTCGCTTCCGTTGGCGGTACGCCCTGCGTGTTCCTAGAATCCAACTCACACAAGATGGCTAGCCTGCGACATTGGCTTGGTGATGTGCCCGAAGAAATTCAGTACCGCGATGAGCATGCCCTGACGATGATCAGGCGCGAACTCACGCGGATTGCTGAGCACGGGACGGAGCTGCGCCGTCAAATACGGCAGACAGCCCGCGAACTGTCGGCCTGCGCAAAAGAAATACCAGCAATGCTGGTCGACGCAGGGACCGCCAGCGGTACCCAGGTCGCTGCATAAATCGTTCTCTTTTCTGGAGACCGTTCCGTTAGCAACACATCTGATCTCGCCGCGCCCGGACGGGAACTGCGACTGCTGACGGCGGTCCGCGGCTTTGCCGCCCTGTGGGTCTTCGCCGGGCATTCCGTAAATCTCGCCGCCGCGAAGCTTCCCATCGTTGACCAGCCGTCCATGGCAGTCGACATCTTCATCGTGCTGTCCGGCTTCGTCATGGTCTATACCTCCCGCGCCCGCGGCGACGCAGGACCAGCTTCATCCTCGAAGGCATATTGGGATTTCATGCGGCGGCGGTTCTGGCGCCTATCGCCAGCCTTCTTCGTCGTCTTTGCAGTTGCTCTGGGACTGGCAGAGTGGACCGGGCATCTGCGGGAAAGTCTGACAGCGCTCGGGTCCCCCGCCCCACAGGGCGAGCGGTATACCGACCACAGTCCGTCCAACGTTCTGCTGCACCTGTCTTATCTTTTTGGCCTCTTTCCCGCTTTTTCGTCACGATCGCCGATCCCCGATTGGAGCATCTCTCTGGAGATGCAATTCTACGTTGTCTTTCCGCTCCTCTTTGCTGTGACCGAACGCCATCGCTGGAAAGGTGTGACCGTGGCCCTAGCTCTCGGTGTGCTGCTTCTCCTTGCCCTGCCCGGCTATTTCGAGGCTTTCTCAAAGCCCTCGGCCCTGCCGATGAAATTAAACCTGTTCCTGGCAGGGATGGTACTCGCTGGCCTCGCGAGAGAACCGTCTGCCGGCGAGGTGGGACGGCAGTCCGCGCTCATTATAGGCGCTGCGGTGCTCCTGGCTCTGGTGCCAAGCGATGGTAGCATTCTGGCCCCACGTAATATCGTGCGGCCCGGCCTGGTGCTGGCCTTGGCTCTCCTCATCCTTTGCGAGGTTGGCAGAGCAACGACATGGCCCCTCCCGCTGCTGCGCTCGCGCGGTATCCAGTACATTGGCGATATATCGTACTCGCTTTACCTAGTGCACCTTGTCATCCTCGTCCCGGTTGAGGCGATCCTTGCAGGTGTAACCGGGCTTTCCGGCCTGCTTCTCGCCGGACTGTCATTGGCGGTGGCAATGCCACTCGTGCTTGCGGCGTCGTCTGTCTTGTACCATTTCGTTGAAAAGCCCGGTATTGCCGCCGGAAAGTGGATCGGGCGCCGGCAGCAAAGACGCCGGGACATGCGATATCCAAGCTTTCCTCCGGCAGAGTGATTTTCGAGAACCCATGAACGCGAAACATATCGCCTTGGTTGGTACTGGGGGGTCGTCGGGCGACACGCTGGCTCTCGTAGAGGCTGCGATCCGCGCTCAGGAGCCGGCTTCAACCTTCGTCTTTATCGACACGCAGCCCTTCAACCTGCGCACCCGCGGCTACACCCGCTACAATGGCACCGGGCAAGTGCAGGTCCTCTCTCCCGAGAACTGCGGGGTCCACGCCTACACCGGCAGCCAGACAACCAACCTGATGTTGAACGGTGGGCCGCTCGCCTATCGCAAGCTCTTAACCCGATGTGCCCAGGCAATTGGCCCGAAGGCCGATGTCCTAGTGCTTTGTCATGACCGGATGTATGTCGAAACCGCACTGGTCAGAGCCGCGAAAGCCAGAGGTATCCCGACGGTGCTCCTCCAGGAAGGGCCTTTTTGCGCCATTGGCAGCACCCGGGCGCAGAGCTCGATGCTGCGCGCAAAAGCGGCCCTGGCGCCGCTCATCAACATGTCGCGCCTTGTACCCGCCATTCCCGATTACGGAATGGCGGGGCACGACCTCGTTATTGCCGTTTCAGAGACCTACCGCGACAGATGGATCAATGCGGGACTCGATCCCCGGGCCGTAAAGGTCGCCGGCGTCCCCCGATTTGATCGACTGTACAGTTCGCCGCCCGGCGGCGAGACCAGGCCCCCGCGTCCAAAAGCCGCGCAGACCCTACGCCTGCTCTACATCACACAGCCTTTTGCCGCCCACGGAAAGGTTTCTCACGAGGCGGCACGCACCGCGCTCGACGTGATGATCGCCGGTCTCAACCTCGCGCGTCGCAACATTTCCTTCGACCTCACCATACGCGCACATCCGCGCTCGACTGGAGATGACGTCGCGCACCTTCGCACAGGTCTCGAATTCGCGGCGACCATGGATGACGGCACGGCCAGCATCGACGTTGAAATCGGTCGGGCCGACGCGGTCATCGGGCATTATTCTACCGGGCTTCTCGAAAGCCTCATGCTGGGTTGCCCCGCGATCTGCGTTCCGGTGCCCGAGCACGGTTTTGCCGAACGAGCCGAAGCCGAGAAGCAGATCTGGCTCACCGCAACCGGAGTTCCGGTTGCACGCACAGCCGATGAACTGACAACGGCCATCGGTCTGGTCGCTCGAGGCGAGGCCCTGACTGAAATCAATTGGCCGCGCCTCGGCGAAGAGACGGGCCCTACCGACGGCTCGGCCTGCGAGGTCGCGGCCCGCGCGATCCTGATAGCCGCCGATTTCTCCTAGCGCTGATCACCCGTCACACAGAACACTCCGGCTTGCCCCAGCCGTCTCGGAATTTCAGTCCCGCCAGATCCCGCGTTACCGGCAGTGGATTGTATTTCCAGCCTGACAGTATGGTTTCCATCTGGTCGAGACCGAACAGGCCAGGAAGGAAAACACTGCGATTGAAGCGCGCTAGGTCGAGAAGCCCCGTCGAAACTGCTGCGCCGTACCCAAAGTAAGACCAATCGCACGCATGCTCGAAGAGCCCCCGAACGTCAGGCTCCAGGATTACGCCCGAAGCCGCAGCATCGTCGCTGAGGCGTGCCCGATCCTCGCGCGGGTGTGCGAGGTAGCGGACTGGAATTTCAATACCTTGGGCGAGCCGGCCAAGGCCCTGCCGGAACCGACGCTGCGTGATCAGGCGATCCTCAACCAGAGGCGAGCCGATGAGCAGGAATTCAGGGCGAACATGTCGGCCAGGCGCCGGGCTGGGAAGAACGAGATTTGCGTGCTCAAACCTGTCTCTCACCGTCGCCCGGCGACGGTCCATGCGTCGCCGGATGATCTGCGACGGATAGAATCCTGCCATGGCCTGAATCACGCCTCTGGCACCATACCAAAGATCACTAGTAAGATCGACGTAGTGTGAGAGCCCGTCTTCCCACAGCTCAACCTCCCTGATGCCCGGAAGCGAACAGACAAACCTCTCGAGGGGTTCTCCTTCGAGAAATATGATGACCTTGTCGACTTGGTGATCGCGAAGCGTCGCCGCCACCGCATCGTAATAGGCGCGGTTGTGGCGCCGGGCCCGGACCAGGCTCATGGGGCTGCGTCCGGGCAGGCTTTCCCGGCCGAGCCGAATGGCCCGGCGGCCATAGGCCTGCTCGACGGCGCTTGCCATAAGCTCATCCCGGTAAAAGACGATGTCAGGCCGGGCGTCGTTCGCCTGAAGGAATTGCAGGTGCAGCTTGCTGCGTGGCAGGGCGGCCAGCGTCACGCCACGGGCGCTCGCGCGGATGTCGCATAAGGCAGGGATCCGGCTATGATGGCATCGCTGAGGGCCCGTACCGCGCCGCGGCCGCCATCGGCATCGAGCACCAGATCCGCCGCGTCCAGCGCTGCCGGATGCGCGTCGCGAGGCGCCGCGGAAAGCCCAGCATACCGCATGCACTCGACATCGTTGATGTCATTTCCGACGTACAGACAGTCGCCAGGTTCAAACGCCTGCTCGCTGAGCCAGCTTTTCAGCAGCTCTAGCTTATTGTCGATGCCATGATGCACTTCGAGTTTGAGCTTGCGGCAGCGGGCCGCGACGACGGCATTTTTCTCCTTGGATATTACGACCATCGGAATGCCAAGCGACCTCAGAATCTCGATACCCATGCCATCGCGGCGCGAACATGCGACGCTTTCGCGCCCGTCCTGGTCTACAAAGACCCTGTCATCGGTCATGACACCGTCGAAATCGAAGACGATGGCTTTCGGGCGATCAGATTGCCCGCCTTGGTCGATGCGAGGGGCGCGCAGCGCGAGGAGCTGCTCGGCAAGCACCAAGTCTTCAGGCTCGTCAATCTCAAGCCGATTCTCGGCAGGCGTTTCGTGAAGCACCGTCTTTCCGAAAAATCGGTGCCGGTTTTCGCGAAATCCCGGCACGCGCATCGCATAAACGGCGCCCGTCTCGATGAATTCGGGCCGGCGCTCCTGCCTCATAAGCCTCACCGATTTGTCGTGATTGACCGGCTCAGCTTCGCCCTGGCTATCCCGCGACCAAAGGAAATAGTGAAACGCGGCCACTGCTACTGCCGTATCTGCTTGCCCATCAATTAACGCGGCGACGGTCCCATCGATATCCTCGCTCGTTGTCAGCGGCGAGGTGCACTGAACGAGAAGAATCACTTCAGGGACGTAGCCTTCGAGTGCAAGCACATCGAGAGCGTGCACGAGGGCATCTTCCGATTTCGCCAGGTCACCAGACAGTTTTTCAGGGCGCTCAATGACGTCGGCACCGTAACGGCGGGCCACCGCAGCAATCTCATGGTCATCTGTGGAAACAACTACCCGGCTAACACGCTGGGCGGTCCGCGCCGCTTCAATTGCATAGGCAATCAGGGGCTTTCCGCCCACCTCCCGGATGTTTTTCCCCGGGATTCCCTTTGACCCACCACGCGCGGGTATAACCGCCAATACCTGTCCAATCAAAAGCCGGTTCCTTGCTCGCGGCGGGGCGCCGCCTGATCGTTTTCGACGAATGCCATGTTGCAGTGCGATAGGATATTGACGCGGGCAACGCAAAACCTACGGTGCTCGACAACAGGGACTTGCACGAAGCCGCGGTTGCGAGCTAGCGCCGCGGGAAGACGCGGCAGTGTAAGGAAAAACGGGGTGACCTACCGGTGATGAAACTAGTGCCCTGCGCAACACTGCTCCTGCTCGGCGCATGTGCTGCGAGCCCAACTCCTCGGCCCGGCTCCGCGATCGAGCAGACCAGTGATCTTCCGGCGCCAGACCCCCGCGACATCGGCGGATCGATGCAGAACGTCTATTACGTCGGGCCTGCGGACAAGCTCTCTATATTCGTATCGGATCTGCCCGACATGACGCAGACGGTTATGGTCGATCCCTCCGGCAACGTCTCGCTTCCTATCGTTGGCCAGCTTAGGGCCGGCGGTCTCACCACCGAACAGATCCGGGCAGAAATTACCCGTCGTCTCGCTGCGAATGTGCTCGTGCACCCGACAGTCAGCGTCGGCATGGTGGAGACCACTAGCCAGAAGATCACGATCGACGGCGCCGTCAGCCGCCCAGGGGCATTTGCCGTCACGGGCAGCACTACGCTTGTTAGGGCGCTTGCGGTGGCCGGTGGCCCGAGTGGCCTCGCAAATCCGCACGAAGTCATTGTTTACCGAAAGGTAGGCGACAAGCAGATGGCCGCGCTATTCGACCTCAAGATGATCCGACAAGGCGATCTCAACGATCCGGTGATCTACGGCAACGATGTCATAATGGTGGGCACCTCCCGCACGAGACAGGCCCTGCGTGACATTGGATTGCTGTTCCCGCTGCTGGGCGCATTCTACACCGTCAATCGTATCACCTAGTAGAGCCGTCATGGTCAACGAATCAGGAGCAAATGCCGTGGCGAACACCGTCAGTCTCGCGGACGCCGAAACGGGTCCGCTTCGACGCTCGACTTTCGAACACGGCGACCACTGGACCGATGGCGGCGAACCTGTGCGCAACGCGGTTTCGACTCTGATCAGGCACTGGCGCCTGATTGCAGCGTGCACCGCTGTCACCATTGCCATCGCGCTTGTCGTCACACTTCTGATGAAGCCGACGTACACCGCGCGTGCTACCTTTGAAGTGCAGAGCGACGCTCCGCCGGTGACTACGACAGACGGTTCGGAACAGGGCCGGCCTGATGGTGCCTTCCTCCAGACCCAACTGGCTCTCTTGAACAGCCAGGCCCTATCGAATCTTGTCGTGGATCGGCTTAAGCTCGACAAGAACGCTGCATTCATGGGCGACGACGACGAGGTTTCCGGACCATCTGCTGCCGGGACAGCGGTTCGCCGCAAGCAGATCGCGGCAAGCAAGGTGCGCGCTGGCCTCGCCACTCAAGTTCTTGAAAATTCATCGGTCATCGAAGTCAGCTTCAGCGGTGAGGATCCCCGCCTGGCAGCGGACATCTCGAATGCTGTCGTCGAGCAGTTCTTCCTGTCGAGTGTCGAACGGCGTTTTGCCGCGTCAAACTATGTTCGTGATTTCCTGGGTCAGCGCCTTGCACAGCTCAAGGGGAAGCTGGAGAGCTCGGAGCGCGCGCTGATCGGGTACGCAGGCGAAAACGGCATCCTTTCGATTCCGACGCAAAACGGCGGAGAGGCTGGCGGTTCGCAGTCGCTCGAGACCGTTGGCCTTCCTGCACTCATCGAACGGGTGGCACAGGCGCGTGCCCAGCGGATCGTTGCTGAACAGAACTGGCGCATGGCTAGCTCGCGCAACGGATACAACCTGCCCGCCATGCAGGACAACCCGCAGGTCAGCACGCTCACCCAGGAACTCGCGAAGCTCGAAGCGGAGTATGAAGAGAAAAGCAAAACCTTCAAGCCAGGCTACGGCCCGATGGAGGAGCTCCACAGCCGGATCCAGCAGACCGAGGCGCAGATCGCCCGGCTTCGCGATCAGAACATCTCGGCCCTTCATGCGTCCTTCGACCTCGCAGTCCAACAGGAACAGGCCCTGGAGAGCCAGCTTCGCGAAACCCGCGGTTCGGTTTTCGAGACGCAGAATCGCGGCGTGGGATATGCAACGCTCCAGCGCGAGGTGCAGACCAATCGCGCGCTCTATGATGCGCTGCTTCAGCGCTTCAAGGAAATCGGCATTTCGAATGGAGGAAGCAACCGCTTCGCCATTGTCGATCGGGCGCTTCCTCCGCGCGCTCCGGTAAGCCCGAACCTGCCAATCAACCTCCTGATCGCCATCGTCGCCGGCCTTGGCATCGGTATGGGTGTCGCCTTTGCGCGGGACGCGATCGTGGAGCGCGTCAGCACTCCGAACGATGTGGCTCAGAAGCTACGTCTGCCGCTTCTGGGCATCACTCCAATGGTCGCAGATGACCTCGATGGTCAGCTGCGTGAACAGAAGTCTGCAGTTCATGAAGCCTACTTCTCGATCGAGACCGCGTTGCGGCTCGCATCCCCCAACGGCATGCCCAAGAGCATTCTTGTAGTCAGCACGGATGTCGGTGAAGGTAAATCCACGACGTCGCTGGGCCTTGCCAACAGCCTGAGCGAGCGCGGTGTCCGCACTCTGCTTATCGACGCGGACATGCGCCGACCAGGACTGCACAAGCGAGTCGGTATTGCAAACGTTAAGGGGCTTTCTGCAGTACTGTCAGGTGAAGCAGACGCGTCGGAGGCCATTGTGCGTCCTTCCAACTATGATTTTGACCTCCTGCCGGCCGGGCCTCTCACGCACAATCCCGCGCAGATGCTCGCCACACAGTTCGCCCGTGTGTTGACCGATTTGGGCGCGAGATATGACGTGATCGTCGTCGACTCGGCCCCAATCCTCGGGCTCGCCGACGCGCCGATCCTGGCAAATCTTACTGAAGGCGTCGTTTACGTGGTAGAAGCGGGCCGGAACCGCCCGGCGGCGATCCGGACGGCAATTCAGCGCCTAAGCAATTCACATGCCCTCCTTTACGGGGTCGTCATGACGAAAATCGGGCAACGTGCGTCCGGCTACGACTATGCCTATGCGAGCTATCACTACGATTACGGCAGCGAGAGCTAAGCTCCAAAGCTAGGCTTTACGCGCTTAAGCGAGCCGGCGCCTCCGGGTGCCGGCTGCTGCTGTGCACGACTTCCGGTGGCAGGAGTTGGCGATATATCTGCAATATCTTCTCGTGCATTGTCTGCGACGTAAAGAGCTCCAGAAACCGCGCGCGCCCCCGACGTCCCATTTCACGCAGCATTTCAGAATCGAGGCTCGATAGAGTGCGCGACCATGCCTCGCTGTCATTGGGCGAAACCAGAATCCCGGTCACGCCGGGGACAACAAGGTCGCACAGTCCATCGACATCGCTGGCAATGACCGCCCTTCCATTCCGCATGGCTTCGAGCGCGACCAGCCCAAATCCCTCCCAACGGGACGGCACCACGACGGCCAGACAGGCTTCATAGAAAGGTTTGAGGTCGCGTCGCCGCCGCCAGCCCACGGCGGTAACGGTCTCAGGGTCACTGGGCCGCGGTTCCGGGCCCACGGCAACCACATGAACGTCGGCATCGCCCAGACGCCCCATAGCCTCCAGCAGGACGTCAAAGCCCTTTTGGCGGCAGTCGCGCCCTGCGAACAGAAGAGGCAACCCGGCACTCCCCTCGTTGCGCCGCCAATTGCCGGTCGAAGGGGTTACGGCGATGCCGTTGTGAATGGTTACGAGGCGTTCCCTAGGTAAGCCGTGCGCAACGGCAGAATCGTGCTCGTACCGGGAGATGCACAGGATCGCGTCGGTTCGGCTCGCAAGCAGGCGCTCGATAGAGCCGTAAACCGCCTGCGACCTGGGCGAGACCCGCATGTTGAAGGACCAGCCATGTGAGCAGTACACAATCGGCGTTCGTCGGTACCTGCCAAAGCGCGCGACGAGCCTGCCCACCAGGCCCGCGTAGCTCCCATGCAAATGGATGATATCTGGGTTGATGGAGACCAGAGCTCGGCGGGCAGCTTTCGCAAAGCCCCACAGCGAGCCAAAATCGCGCCGGCTCGACGGAAAGGTCAAAACGCTGACGTCTTCCAGGTCCTCCAGGAAGGAAACCTGATCCTGCGGAGCGAGAACGTAGATCGACTCGTTTCCCCACTCGCGACCCTGCAAGGCAAGCAGTTCGCAGATGTGCGCCGCAGTGCCACCCTGAAGGATCTGCGCAATGTGCAGGATTTTCAACCAGAGCCAGCCTTTCCGTCCAGGGCATCCGAAAAAACGCTGCTGCGTCCTCCGTAGGGAGTACCCACTAAGGGAAACTACCGTATTTCGGTGGCGGGCCCAATGCTTAAAATCTGCAGGGCGCATCGTTTCGGCGGGATGGTGATTGTTCCTCTAATCGCCTGCTTACCATCAATTTTGGCGGCCTGGATGCCCGCAACGCTCGCTCCTTTGCCCCTCTCCCCGCAGGAAATATCCAGGCGCGGCGAGGCGTGCCCGTCCGAATCTTTCTGCCTATCTGGCGAGGTAAGGGTAAGGCTGTGGGAGCCCGGGCTAAGAGCCACGACCTGAGCCAGCCTGCCGTCCCTCGGCAGCCAGCCAAACGGGAACAGCGACCGATCATTGAATTGGAATGCGCCGTCGATGGCAGAAAGCTGCGGGTCTCCCGCTTTGGCCCCGTGCATTAGACGCCATGCATCCAGCACTGTCGGCAGGGCTCCTGAAGCATTCGAGCGTTCGAGGTAGCCGAGCGCATCTGGTACCGCCAAGGGCACTTTGTGCCTCGCCAGTGCTCGGAACAATTCTATCTGGGCAGCGGCTCGCGCCTGATTCTCCGGGTTGAGCCGTGCCAGGAAGATTGATTTCCACGAAGGCGATTCCGCGAGCCGGATCGCGATTTCGTCACGAAATCCGGCGTCCGGCAGAAGGTTGATCACTTGGTCCATAACCGTCTGACTGCTCGCGGCGTTGCGCCGGAGCAGCGCGTCCGCTGCGCGGGCCGCTGTTTCCGCAGATCCGGTCTCAACGGCGCGCCTGAACACATATTGCTGAACCGCTTCATCCCGCCAGCCGAGGCGAGCTGCGCTCAGGAATGCGCTGTCGGCACGCGCAATGTCACCCCTCTGCAGCGCCGAGTATCCGATCAGCGCCCAAGCCCGAGCGGAGTACGTGTTGAGCCATAGAGCCCGCTGCGCATGATATGTCGCTTCCCCTGCCCATTCCCCGTCGCCGATAAGCTGTTGCGCTCTCGCTAGGTGGGCCCGTGACGAAAGCGGTGTTATCCGGAGCGCAAGAGCCGGACGGCCTCCGCCGACCAGAATGTCCGCGACGCCAGTCTGCGCAACCAGTGCCACCAGCAATAACCCAGCCGCCGTCAACCAGAACCGAGGCTTGTAGATCGCAGTCGCCTTGATAGCAGTTTGCGGGCTCGGATGGCGCGTGACTGGTCTCGGGACGTTGACTGAGGATCGCGAGGCAAAGGCGAACGAGAGCAACAGGCATGCCACGCTGCCAATCGCGAAATCGCGAAGCGGATAATCAACGAGGGAATGGAGTATCGGAACAGCAAGGCAGCAAAGCACCGCCTGAGCGAGTTTTTCCCCTTGCCGGCCCAGTTGGACAAACCGGATGGCCAAGCTAATCAGTGCGCCCCCCACCAGCATGACCCCCGGAAGGCCAAGCTCAATCGGGACCTGCAGTACTTCGCTATGCGCATGATTTATGAAGACCCCCGACACATCTTCAAGCGCTTCAACGCTGGCGTAAGCCTGCGCGAACGTGCCTGCCCCGCTCCCGACAGGGAAAACCTCCCGCAGCGCGACGAGCGATTCGCGCCAGATCAGAATTCGGTCGAATGATCCGCCTTCGCCAAGAAATCGAAGAAACGACATATGGCCAACCGGCGTGAATAACATGAGCGCTAGCAGTGCCGAGAATACGGCCCCTGCGCTCAGCAACGCTGCCTTGCGCGAGCCGGAGCGCTGCAGCAGGAGCATGCCTGCCAGCACGAAAAGCAGCAGGATGCCTGCTCGCGATCGCGTGGCAATCACGCCAGCGGCGAATACGATCGCCAGAGCATAAAGAGTCAGTCGTTCGAGCCTCGCAGGGCTCGCCCCCGCAAGCGCAACAGCCAGTCCCGCAGCGATCACCAGCAGATCTGCTTCGTGATTGCGATTTCCGAAAAAACCGGTCAGCGTCCCTGGTACGGCGTCTGGCTGTAGATAAAACCGGCTGTCGGGATGGACCATCTGGGCAAACCCGAACAGCAGTCCTGCCATCGCCAAAGCAAGCACGAGGTAGATGAGCCCAACTCTTCCATTCTGGCTGAGCGTCGCGGCGCCCCAGAAAACAGCGACGTAGCCGCTGGCCAGCAGGAAAGAGTGCCAGGTTGATTCGACATCGAGCGTGAGCGGATGCCAGTTGTTAACCTGGAGAAATGACGCGGCGTTGAGCAAAGGCGCTTGCCCCGCGAGCGCTCCCGCTGCGCGAAGCGGGATAGGGATCATTTGCGCGAGGGGTATCGCCGCGATCGCGAGGCCCATCAGCCAGGCGGCCTTTGTCAGACGGCGCCGTGTGCAGTTGCTGTTAATGACGGCAATACAAGCGGACCAAGCGGCCACCAGCACGATACTGAACGCTCCCGGTGAGAGTGCGCTGCTGCCCGCCAAGATAACGGATAGGCACAGGGCAAGGGCCATAGGCCACCACAACCGCAAGTCTGCAAACAGCCCGACCGTGTGCGAACCAGGACGTACTCTGTGCATAGATTCTCCCAGCTCGAAGCGGTGGCATACTGACGCATTTTCCTGATTGCAAATGCCCGAACCGCAGGCTCACCCCTGCAAGGAAGCGGTTTTGCAAACCCGTCAGCACAGGCGGTACTGCTGGGGCGGCGATCTGAAGCCGGGCGCAATCATTTCTCCGCAAGGGGGTACGTCATCAGGCCAAGGAATGGCCGGGAAAAAGCAGTCACTTAAGGGGCTCACAAGCGGAGCGAAACCAGATAACGCCGATCCGACAGGGCTCGAAGGACGTGCCAACGCGCTACGTCACCGAACGCCTTGCGGTTATTTCGCGGATAGGCTATTCGAGTGGAGTAATGAAGACCGTGCTTTGAATTCGGGGAGGCGTGCTACCGCTCCTTCGGCATCAGGGCTTCAAAAGGGGTAAGAGATCATGCAGAAGCTTCGTAATGTGGCAATTGCCAGCGCTGTTTCGATTATGCTTATGACTGCTGGTGCCGCGAACGCTTCGGTGCGCCCTGGCGGCGCGCAGTTTGCCAAATCGGCGCCCCTTCAGACTGGGGAACGCAAGTCGCAGGATGTTGCGCAGGACAACTCCCTTCGCATGAGCACCGGGACAACGGTTCTCGCAGCAGCAGTTCTCGTCGGGATCGGTTTGGCTTTCCTCATCGATGACAAGGACAAGGACGAACCCGTCAGCCCTTCCTGACAGGTGGATCCACGTTCGGACTGGCGTTGTCAGTCCCTGTGCTGGACAGTTTGGCAGAATTAAATTCAAGTAGCCGCTGTGCGATACGCAGCGGCTATTTTCGTTTCTGAGCCACGATCGGTGAATTTCACTGCTTCAAGGGCGCAGGATTGGTAACGTCGGCCATAAGGTTCTGCAACCGGCCTCGCACGATTAGCCTATGAGCAAGCCACTGCGACCCCTGCGCGGTCAGATGTCCGCCGTCGAATTTGACAGGGATCCCTGACGGCAACTGCGTCATGCATACGTTTGACCGGCACTCTACTCCTGAGAGAGCAATGAAGGGAACACCTGCTGCATCGGCAGCGGCTGCAAGCTGCCGGTCTATGCCAGCAGTTCGGGTTACGCGGTACCTGTTAACAAGTCCTGCGTCTCCCCGAATTCGGGCCGCAGCCAGCAGCCGGGGGACATCTTCCCGGTAAGTGACGCCCCGCCCCATGAGCAGCACCGGTATCGACCGACGTTTGAACCAGGCAAGCGTGTCCGCGACCTGGGGAACATCATCGGGTTTCCATGCTCCCGACAGTATGACGAGCCGAAATCGCTGATGCAGCAGAACTTGGCGGTAAGCGAGGTCAGCAGCCTGCCGGCACCGCTGGTCCGATGCCTGCAAGGAGGCGAGCGTGAGGCGGCAGCTCGCAACGGTCAGCTGGCCAAAATGGATATCCGGTAATTCATGAGCCAGTCCATACCACAGATGAGCAGCATGACTGTCTCCCAACACCAGGACATTCGGACGATGGGGATCCGCCTTCAAACAGCTTTCCAGGTCGATGCTCTGGCCGGTCCGATCGGTTAAGAAGCAGGTTCCCTCACGAAAGGCAGGTCGCGGATCGTAATCGAGGAACGATGCAAGTTGGACAGTCTCTGCATCGAAGCGTTGGGGCACCCCCTTTGTCGTCATCAGGAGCACTGAAAGGGCGACCGCCGCAACGGCTCCCGCGCAGACGGATCGCGAAACGGCCTGCCGGGTGATGATTGCGCCCCGAAACGGCTGCTCGATAAATCGCCACGACAGCCATGCGAGCACGAACATGATCGCAATGAGTATCCAACGCGCCGGAGCAGCAGGTGGAAGAGCGAGCTTGGCGAAGACCAGAACCGGCCAGTGCCACAAATAGAGCGAGAACGAGATTTTACCGACAAAGCGGACCGGCGGCGCTGAAAGCAACTTCGAGGCGATGCCCGAAGGTCCAATAGGAGCGATAATCAGTGCGACGCCAAGGCAGGCTGGCAGCGCGGCGAGCCCGGGACGAATGCCTGCAGAGCCGCCGAAAAAAACGGCGGCCGCAATCAGAAGCAGGCCCGTTATGCCTGCACCATGTGACACGGAGTTAGATGGCTGATTTGATTCGCTCTGTCCGAAGCAGGCTGCCAGGCTGGCCCCCACGCCCAGTTCCCAAGCGCGAAAGGGCAGGAGGTAGAAAGCTGCTGCGGGGTCGCGGAATATTGCCCAACTGTAAACTGCGAGCGAACCCACCGTCGACACGACGAGCACAGCCGCGAGGTGGCGGCGGAAATATCTCACCAGCACGCTCAGCAGAACTGGTAGCAGGAGGTAGAACTGCTCCTCGACACCCAGTGACCACATATGCAACAAGGGGAGGTTACCGCTGTCGGCCTCGAAATAGTTCTGCGTAGAATAGAAGTATATGTTCGCCGCAGACAGGACAGTGGCCAAGGCCGCCTCGCCGACTTTTCTGGCATCAGGCGGCGTCAGGATAAGCAGTGCCAGCACTAGCGACACCAGGACGACAGCCAGGGTCGCGGGCAGAATCCTTCTCACTCTTCGTTCAAAGAAACGCAGGAACGAGAACGTCCCACCATCCATCTCGCGCAGCAGTATCCCTGTTATCAGGTATCCCGAGATAACGAAGAATACGTCCACCCCCACAAAGCCGCCGGAAAAAAGCGCCAGCCCGGCGTGGAACAACAGTACAGCCAGCACGGCTACGCAGCGCAGTCCATCAATCTCGGCTCGGTATGTGGATGTCACTCCAGCGGTCCCCGTTGCATGATTCCAGCCGTGCACAGGCTGCCGCTGCTCCGCGAAAGGATACTGTTGCGGACTGCATTAGCATGATCAAGATGCCGAGCTGATCGACGAAATCAATCATCGCGGCGGCAAGAGCGTTGCATTGCTGCCGAAGTGGCGCAAGGGGAACCTGATTTCGCGCGCGATGAGACGAATTGGTGCTGCCAGACATGCAAGAGTTCCCCCAGAAAACTGCATATCGAATTGCTGGCATGCGGGCCATGTCCGGCCATCTGTCCAAGCTGCTGAGGATTCTGATTGCCAGCTGGGGCCTGATGAGTTGCATGGCACAAGCGCAAGATGCGCTGCCCTGGCCAGAGCGGATCCAAGTTCAGATCGCCCGGATCTCGGGGATAGGCTGGCGCCTTGAGGACGCTGCCGATCGTGTTTGCACGAACCGGTTGGCGCCTATTGGCGCGGAATTCGATTACATCGGCGCCTACACCGCCCGCGATCGGCCATTCATCAGACAGGTACTTAGGCTCGGAGACGCACCGCAGATTGCCTCTGTCGTTCCCGGAGGCGCCGCCGATAAGGCCGGTCTTCGGCCGGCAGATGAGATAGTCGCCATCGACGGCAGGGGATGGCGGGATCTAGCCGCCGGGGCCAAGGACCCAGATCTTCTCGCTGATGACATACAGGCGCTTACTGCAGCGCTCCCCGCTCAGCGACAGTTGATGCTGACGGTCAAGCGCGAAGGCCAGGACGTGGACGTGCCTGTCGCGAGACGCAGCCGATGCGGGGCGCGTTTTCTTCTCAAGACGGGCGAGGGCCTCCGGGCTTACAGCGACACCGCAAATGTCGCGATTTCGGAAGCACTTGTTGAGTTTGCGCTCAATGACGATGAACTGGCGTTGGTCCTGGGACATGAACTCGCTCATGTCCTGTACCAGGACAAACGCGACATGGGCGTGCCTGCCCGGCGTGCTGCGGAGGCCCGCGCCGATTTGACGGGCGCTGCCATCGCACGCTGCGCCGGCTTCGATATCGCGCGCGGAGTAGGGATCCTGACCCGGCTCGGCAAACGCGACTGGATGCCGCTCTTCAACGCGCCCACGCATGGCAGCATGAAGCACCGGGTCAAGAGAATCCGCGCGGCAGTCTTGTCTGCCCCACCCACTTCGTGCCCACTCGTCAGCCTTGAAATCGCGCCCGATGGAACGCGTCCCTGATATTGGGGGATAGCTTCCCCATCCGCACATGCTAGGTACAACACAGCGACAACGCGGTGGCCTGCACGGAATAAGATCTTGAAGGAAACGACCTGGCGATCGGCAAGGCAGCGCTACCTCCCCCCTGCGGAATTCCCGGCACAGGCGTTCCGCAGCTATCAGAGCCGGGTGCTGGCGCGAAGCCAGCTTGTCTGGGGCGAGCACTGCACGGAGTGCTCCTTTCCCAGCTGTCAGTTCACCTGTGCATTTTATACCCCGCGCCCGGATCTCACCTGCCAGCGTTTCGAAAACGGCATCGAGAGCATCGATTGCGCCGACGCCCAGATCACGCGCATCGTTTTCCGCAAATGGGGCAAACTGGAAGCCACGGGCCCTGCGGGACTATTCTCAACGGCTGCAAGTGCGCGACTGGGCGCGATAGATCGTTTCGTCGGTGCCGGGCTGGTCGCGGCGCCCTTACCATTCGAGCCCAAGCAGAACTGGATCCAGCGCTGGAACCGCTGGAAGAATCGCTGGCCGTCGGCGGACGTCCTAGATTTCCCAGAGGTGAAATTTACCATCGAGGCCTGGACACCCAGCGCACACCCTTTCGAGATGACGCTCACCTTTCTCTCGGGAAGTGATCAGCGCATGTTCCAATGTGCGTTCACCGTGTCACGGCAGTACATGCGCCTAGAGATTTCAGCCAGGGAGATAGCCGGGTCGCTGGACCTCGATCAGCCCTACCTCGTGCAGATCGAGCCTGTCGGAGACGCCCAGGGAAGAGAGATTTACCTGGGTTTGGCGGACTTTCGCACATTAGTTGACGATCATCAGTCAACCCCTGCCAGGGACCAGCCGGTCGGCGCGATCAAGGTCGTGGTCTGGGATCTGGACAATACCCTTTGGGACGGCACGCTGGCAGATGATGGCTTGGAAGGCCTGACGCTGCGGCGGGATGTGGTTGAGACTATCCAGGAGCTCGATCGCCGCGGCATCCTTAATTCGATCGCCAGTAAAAATGACGCGCCTCTAGCCGTCGACGCGCTTACGATGTTTGGGATCGATCATCTTTTCCTTCATCCGCAAATTGGCTGGGAGCCCAAAAGCGATGGCATTGCCCAGATCGCAGCCAGTCTCGATCTCGGCATCGACAGCTTCGCCTTCGTCGACGATCTGGCATTCGAGCGGGCGCAGGTTCAGGTGGCGCATCCCACGATCGCGGTCTTTCCCGAGACTGACACGGCAGGACTGCTTGCGAACCCGCGATTCGACGTGCCGGTGACGGCCGAAAGCAAGCGGCGCCGTGAGATGTATCAGGCCGAGGGACACCGCGCTCAGGCCTTCAATCCCATGAAGACCGACTACAAGGCCTTTGTAGCCAGCTGCGATATCCGTCTCACAATTACGCCCGTCAGCGCGCTGACAGCTGAGCGTGCCTTCGAGCTCACCCAGCGCACCAATCAGCTCAACTTCCGAGCAAGCCGCTATACCCGGGCCGAAGTGGCCAGGCTTGCGGAAGATGACAGCATCACCCCGCTCGTACTGAGCTGCCGGGATCGTTTTGGGGACTACGGAATAATTGGCTTTCTGGCGCTCGACCGTTCGAGCGGCACCGTGCTCGATCTGTTTATGAGCTGCCGCGTTCAGCGTAAATTCGTGGAACATGCCCTCGTCCAGTACCTTCTAGGCCTGGTCGGCACGCTCGGTCAGGAGAACCTGCGAATTTTGTATCGGCCATCCACCCGTAACGAAGCTTCAGCCAGACTTTTGAAGGAACTGGGATTTGCCCCTGCCCCCGTCCCGGCAGAGGGAGACGAAATCACGTGGTTGTTGCCGACAACCACAGTCCTGGAAAATGCATCGCTGGTCACCGTGGAACTGCTGCCGGAGTTCGATCTTGAGAGCCATTAAGCGTCGGGGAGCTGTCGAGCGCATCCGAGATTTCATTGACTACCGCGTGCCGCCCCATATCCCAGTGAAACGAGTGAAATCCCGCCTCACGGCACCAGTCGCCAGTTTCACGTTCGACGATTTCCCCGCCAGCGCGGCCCATAACGGAGCGGTCTTGCTCGAGGAATACGGTGCGGTCGGCACGTTCTATGTAGCCGGAGGTCTGTGCGGTGGAGCTGACGGCGACACTTCCTATTTTGACAAAGCCGATCTTGTCGATCTGGTGCGGCGCGGCCACGAGATCGGGGACCACACTTTCGCCCATATCCATGTGCCGCGACATGATCGCGCGGCGCTCGACGAAGACCGGACGCGAAACGCGCGGTTTGTTTCCGATGTCGCCGGTGACGTAATCGCCACTTCGTTCGCCTACCCGTTCGGCCACGCCTCTATTACAGCAAAACGGTATTACTCCCGCCACTTCGCTTGCTGCCGCGGCACCGCACCCGGGATCAACTCAGGATCTCTGGATCTCGCTCAACTGAAAGCCGTCAGTCTGGAATCGAGCGTTTTCGATCCGAAGGCATTGGCTCACATTCTAGAGAAGGCAAAGGCCGAGAATGGCTGGTTGATCTTCTACACCCATGATGTGAGTGGCAACCCGACGCCCTTCGGTACGGAAGCCGGCGTTCTCGCCGGCGCCGTGCGGGCCTGTCGCGACGCAGATATCGAGATACTTCCAGTCCGAAATGCCCTTGCGCGCGCGTGCTTTGCTTGAAAGTCCGCGGTGACCCAATGAACGGAATGAACACGTGACGCGCAAATTTCCCTACCGGGTGTCGCCAGGACGCATGGCGGTCGAACGGCTCGCCCCCTTCGTTGATCTGCTGCTTAGCCCCCTGGTCCTGCTCGCTACGCCTGTCATGCTTCTGGTTGCGCGTCTTGGCTGGCGCGGCCGACTGGCCCGCAGAATTCTCGATTCCGCAGGGATCGCGGTTTTACGGCATCATTACTACAGCCCGGTGGTTTTTCAGTCAGATCTGGGCGCCGATCTCGATGCTCCTCGCGAGCTTCCTGGCATCGACATGCGCGAGGAACATCAGGTCGCCCTGCTATCCGACCTGTCATTCAGCGCGGAATGCGAAACCGCGCTCGCCGGCTTCGATTTCGACAATCCCAATTTTGCGCGGATCGACAGCTATGTGCTCTATTCAATGCTGCGCCATCTGCAGCCACGGCGGATGTACGAGATCGGATCGGGATTCTCGACCAGAGTTGCCAGCGCAGCTCTCTCCCGGAACGCCACAGCGTGCAGCCATCTGTGCATCGAGCCCTACGAGATGCCCTGGCTCGAGCAGACGGGTGCTACAATCGTGCGCAAGCGCCTTGAAGACATACCGCTGGCGTTGTTCGACGAACTGGAGGCCGGCGACGTCCTGTTCATCGATTCCTCGCACACTGTGCGCCCGCAAGGCGACGTCGTCCGGGAATATCTTCAAATCCTACCGCGCCTAGCGCCGGGCGTCGTCATACACGTCCACGACGTCTACACCCCGCATGACGTGCATCCTTATCTGGTCGTCGAACAACGCAAGATCTGGACCGAGCAGTACGTGATGGAGGCTCTGCTGAGCGGGGGTGACAGGTTCGAGGTCATGCTGGCCAATTACTGGATCGGCCGCCAGCACCCTAAGGCTTTCGCCAATGTGGTACCAGGATTTGCGCTTCCCCCCGGAAGAGACGGCTGCTCCTTCTGGATGCGGCGCGCCGGCTAAGCCGGTCAGGTGAGTGGCTTGTAGGCCGTGATATGCGCGTAGGAACCGAGAGCCGACCAGTCCCGGTCAGCCGCGAGATTTGAAAGCGCCCTGTCTACTTGACGCAGAAGCGGGATTTTCTCGAAGTAGGCGTGGCCGTAAAACGTCCGGATTCGGATGCTGCGCAAACCGACGCCTTCCAGCATCGCCTGCATCTTTCTCCTGTCACCATAGCACCATGAGTAGTGGGCGGGAAACTTGTTGCGGTTGTGCCTGCGCTTCGGTGCAAGAGCATAGAGCAGCCCGGTGGACAGGGTCTCAGGTAGATATTTATTGATGACAAATGGCACCGCATAGAGCGTCGGAGCCATGTGGAAAGCGACGCCGCCGGGCCTGAGCAGCTTCATGACATTGCGATGCATCTGAACGCCATCCTTGACGTGCTCAATAAGCGTCCGCGAAAAAATGACGTCAAACTGGCCCTCGAATTCGCTCACATCTCCGGTCACATCGAAGCAGGCCTTGTCATATTCGTCTGCAGTGCGGGCCAGCTCGGAAGGATCGATATCGTTCACAGTGTAGCTGGCGATGTTGCCCGGCAACTCTGACAACGAGAAGGAAGGCTTGCGCCCGCCGCCGAGTTCAAGCAGCCGCGCCTCGGGATACGCTGCGATAAGCTCGCTGAGCGTGGGGCGAAAATCACGGAATGCCGCAAGATGGCTTTGATCGAAGTGGATGGCTTGGGACTTTCTCGGACCGCCAGAAAGCAGGACTGATTTTTGCCAATCCCGCACCGCTTCCTAATGCCAGAACACAGCTCTAGGCAATGGCGAATCGAGCCTTGTCGCAACCGCGGAAACTACCGGGATCGTCAGTGACTCAGCTGTCACATGATGACTTGCAGAACCGTTTGACGCACTGCAGCGCGCCGAATATGAAATCCGGAGTTGTTCAGGCTGCCTTTGGGCATGTGCGAAGGTAGAGCATGATTACCAAACCTCCCGTTCTGGTCACTGGCGGTGCCGGTTATATCGGCAGCCACGCTGTTTTGGCCCTTCTGGATGCCGGTTGGCCTGTTGCGGTCATCGACAATCTGACCACCGGGTTCCGTTTTGCCGTTCCCGAGGGTGTACCCCTTTATCAGGGGGACATTGAAGACAGCGAGTTGGTGTCCCGCATTTTTGCTGAACACGGAATGGGCGATGGGGTTGGCGCCATCATGCACTTTGCGGGGTCAGTCGTGGTCCCCGAATCCGTCGAAAACCCGCTAAAGTACTACCACAACAACACCGCCAAAAGCCGGGCACTGATCGATGCCGCGGTAAAGGCCGGTGTGCCGCATTTCATCTTCAGCTCGACCGCCGCGACTTATGGCATCCCGAAGGTTTCGCCTGTAACCGAAGATAGCCCAAAGGTACCAATCAACCCTTACGGCATGTCGAAGCTGATGACCGAGACAATGCTCGCGGATGTCAGCAGGGCTCACGCCTTCAACTACTGCGCTCTGCGATACTTCAATGTCGCCGGGGCGGACCCTGCTGGTCGAACTGGACAGTCAACCGCAGGAGCAACTCACCTCATCAAGGTCGCTGTGGAAGCGGCGCTCGGGAAGCGGAGCCACGTGGCCGTCTTCGGAACGGACTTCGATACTGCAGACGGTACCGGCGTACGCGATTATATCCATGTGTCGGATCTCGCCGATGCTCACGTCCAAGCGCTCGAGGCGCTTGTCTCGAAGCCGGATCGGTCGCTGACGATGAATTGCGGGTACGGAAGCGGATTCTCGGTTCTCGAAGTGCTAGATGCGGTCGACCGGGTGACCAACAAGAAACTGGAGCGCCGTCTCGAGGGACGAAGGGCTGGCGATCCGGATTCCCTCATTTCCGACAACAGCCGTATCAAGACGACCATTCCATGGGTTCCTCAATACGCTGACCTATCCGTCATCGTGCAGCACGCGCTGGCCTGGGAACGCAAGCTGGATAGCGTCAAGGTTCCATAAAGCGCTCGACAGGATGCGAGCTCGCTTCAAGATATCTGAAATCAGCAAACGTGAATTTGTTGCCCGCGCACCCCACGTCAGCCCTTGGTCTGCGTGCCAGGTTCCGTGATATTGTTTTTCGTCATGGTGTACGGGACGCTGATCTAACGCCGCCGATCCTTCTCCTGAAACCAAGTACGATTGGTTCGCTCGTTGGCTTCCTGACCAAGATCTGCGGCGCCCTGCACAGCCCCTCGTCGGATGCCCTCTGAAGCGATTCGTCGGTTCTCGATTGAGGCGCTGCCCTCCTTGATAGCCCCACGCACTTCAGCTTCAAAATCCGCAACGCCGTTGCCGCCACCGGGGCCACCGCGACGACCACCACCACCAGAACCGACACTACTCCGCAAATCCGCTTCGCTGAAATCGCCCGGCACCTGCACTGAACCACCTAATTCGGTCGGGGACACAAGCTCGTCGCGAACAGGCTCCATGATTTGGTCAACGTAATCCCTGGCTATCCTATCGACGATCATGTCGCGTGCACGCATCTGTGTCGGACTGAGGTCCACGGCTTGCAGCGATGGCGCCCCGAGCGCCCGAAACTCAGCGCTGCTCGCGTATTCCTGATAGCGGCTCGCGACAATCTGAGAGAGGTCCTGACTGACCTGCATACCGCCGCCCTCGCGCCTCGTCCAAGTCGTTCCAAGCGAACGGGAAGTGTCCTGAATCTCAGCAAGCTGCCTGTCGATGGCGCGGATCTCTTCGACCGTCTTGTCACGGAATGAGCGGCGTTCCGAATAGTCCTCGTTGCGCGAGAAGTCGGCATTTCGTGAGTAGCCCTCCTCGTTCAGGCGGTAATCTTCGCTGTGGTCTTCACTCTGTCGATTGGTCTCGCTCGATTGGATGTTAGATTTGTCGAACCTGCTTTCATTTACGCTATCGCTAAACTGGACGCCGTCGAATGCCTCTTTGTTGATCCTTCCAGAGAAAGATCCACCGCCAATGGCACTGCCTTTTCGACCCGCAGCGCTAGCTCCCCGTCCGAGAACCGGTAGGGAGGCACTCACGGCTAAGTTGGTGCCATTGCCCGCCCTGTATTGATCCTGAGACGACCGGCTAGCATCTGTCGATTGGCCGATATCCCGTGACGAACCAGTCTGATCCGTTGAGCCTTGCGACTGGGTATGGCTCTCTCCCCGACTTGCCGTGTTGCCATGTCCAGACGATGCTTCTGACCCACTGGACGTCCGAAACCCGCTCGCTTCGCTGAACCCTGCCCGCTCCAGCGCGGCCACTCGCTCCGACCTGGAGTTCGTCAGCGACGAGCGGCGTGTCTCGAGCTCGGCAGCCGCCTGGCTCACTTCGGCCATGGTAGAGCGGGACACACTTGGCGTGAAGCCAAGGCTACTGATAGCGAACCTGTTATCGTAGATCGCCGTGCCATCGGAGGTCTGGGATGATTGCGTTCCGTTGTCGTTAACGAACGTCGAGCGGCCGAACCCTCCAGAATACACCGGCGCGGTGTTCCACTGGTCGCGCTGGACCACATTGCCCGTGAGGTTCTGGAAGCTCTGGTTGCCGTAGGCGTAGTTTGCAGTCGTGCGCTCGATCGCCGCCGCCTCTGCCGCCGCCTGCGCCGGCGCCAACATCGAGGTCGCCTGGCTCGAAATCGTCAGCGCGCCTTTCGCGAGCCCGCCCGCCAGAAACGGAATCGACATCATCAGGAAGCCCGCGATCGTGGCCGTGTCCGCATTGACGGCATCGATGCTTTCGATCGTTGCCATCGTCATCTTGCCAGGCGACGCCGCGGCCATGGCGGCCTCCTCACGCCCCATGATGAACATATGCAAGACCGCGTAGAGCGGACCCCAAGCGGCCAGATAGAAGAACCCGGTGAGGTAACCTTTCAGCGCGCCCACGCCCGTCTGCGGCAGGAGAAACAGCGGGAAGATCACGGGGAACATGGCATAAAACACGACGACCAGGACGATGTTGAGAAGCGGCACCCAGGTCATCGCCTGCTGCGAAATCGAAGTGTAGGTATTCTTGGCCTGCGTTTCAGCGCGCATCATCGCGAAGGTGTCACCGTCGGCGCCCGATAGGTTGGCCCGCGCTTCGAGAAACACATCGGTCAGCGCACGCTGCTGAAAAAGCTGGGCGGCATTCTGTGCCGAGCCGTGGAACGCCGCTGCTACCGCGGGAAGATCGGCTTCCAATTTGGACTTCGCCGCCACCTGAGTAAGGTTGGGAAAGAAGGTGGGAGCCGTCCGCAGCAGTTCCTCATCCGTGTATCTCGGGAAGCCGGTCGTGCCCTGAAATTCGGCGTACACCGCCGCGCACGTCCTGATCTGCGACGAGCCATCTGCGTTCCAGAATGACATAGCTCTGGCCGGGGAGCCCGGCCCCATATCGCGCAGGATGTCGTCCGAGTTCATGACATCGGCGGGGTTCTTCTGACCCAGGAGAAAATCATAAAACAGGCACTGCCTGAAATATTCCGACAGGTTCGCGCGCACACGCGGGTCACGAAATCTGAAATCCCGCGTCTTGTCATAGAGGCGTGCCCCGTAGATGATCCCGTTCGTGCGAAAGGCGAGGGTGTCAGGCATCACGAAAACCATTTCGGCCTGCTTGGTCAGCCAGTCGCCAATCTGGCTCGTAAAGGAGGCGATGGCAGCAAGCCCAACGGGTACGTTTGCCACAATCGCTGGTGCCAGGCCCGGATTGATGCGGTCGGTGACCTTGACGCTCGTGGTCGGGACGATCAGCGCGCCGTACATCAGCGTTGCCGACAGGAACCACTGGAACCAGGCCTTCCAGTTGAGGCTGAAGGCCACGACCAGCAGCACATAGGCAAGGCCCATTACCATCGTGACCTGGATCAGGGAGCGAAAGCCCCCTCCCCCGGTCCAGGATGCGACGGCATTCAGGACGTTGACGATATATTCGCCCCCGCCGACCGTGAAGACCTCCAGCATTCCAAAGCCCCCTAGTCGAGCCCTTGCGCCGCAGCGCCAGACCGGAAAGAGAGCGCCGCCGACATCTGGGGGGATATCGAGTTGCGCAGGGTCCTCTCGAGGAAGACCGCCTTTTCCACGAAAGTCTGGGTTCGCACGAGCCGCTCGTTCAGGCTGTAGCTGTAGCCGTCGAGGACCTTGCTGACGGTATGGAGCTGCTCACGCCACTGCGCCAGCGTCGCCTTGTCCGCCTCGTTGAAGGAGCCCTGCGCCTTCTGTACGTATCCGTAGAATTCCTGGACAATCTGCTCGAGCATGTCGACGGCGACGATTTCGGCAAGGCCCTGGATGTCGGCCTCCGTCATGCCGCCGAGCTGAGCCGCGGCGTTGACGGTTATGATCTTGTAGAGAGGAACGCTCGTGCCGCCCAAGATTCCTACCTCTTCGGGCGTCAAAGCCTCATTGGACTTCACTTTGGCGGCCATCGAGCCGATCAGGGCGGCAACCCTCGGCTGCAGCGCCTGCGCCTTGCTGATCGACACCGTGCCACTCGGCGCCGGCTCCAGGCAATTCTCCGTGTCGTCACAGCGCAGAACGCTGGTGCCAGGCGTGCCGAGAAGCAGCGCCTGGATGAGTTCGCGGTTGCCTTGCCCGACGTACCGGACCGTGCCGCTGCCTTCGTCGGTGTCGGCGCGCTGGTAGATGATCGTGCCCACCAGTGACATCAGGTATTCCTTGAACTCGCGGTCGAACGACGGATAGCTCTTCTCGAGCATGTGCCAGGTGTAGTTGTAGGATTTTGACGGGATTGCCTCGTCGCCGTTCTTACTAATGATCTCGGTGCGCTGACCGCCCGCGTTGCAGTCCTGCCGCGCCTTGGCCCAATCCGTCGCGAAGCCCTGGGAGTTGGCGATCGCCTTGCAGACCTCGGAATCGCGGCCTTGGCTCTCGCCCCACAGCCCGGCAACGAGGCCCTGCGCCGCTTCGCAGGAGGAGATGTTCATCTGGTTCAATTTCTCGATCTTCTGGGCCATTTCCTCGATGGTCTGAGATATCTGCGGGCTGATCGACTTGATCGCGAGCTGGAAGGCAAAGCCTAGGGCGTTGCTGGCCACGCCCTTGAGCATGGCGACGATCTGGTCGGTGTTGATAAACGAGAACGAGCCGCCGAACATATCGATGCCGCCGCACCCGGCTTTCACGCTGGGCAGCTGGATGTTAACGGGGCTGAGCTGTTTGCTGGGAAACCGCATCCACACGCCCCCACCGGTGTAATAGCCTGCCGACTGCCCCTGGAAGGCTGTCGGGCCATAGGCATTGCCGGCCCCGCCCACATCATTGAAGAAATCGTTGAGCTCTCCTCCGACATCCGCCTGCGCGGGTACGAGGGCCATCTGCCCGGCGGCAAGAATGGCGAGCGCGATCCCGCCCCGGCGCGCAGCTGCGGCCCAAACTTTTGTCATCAGTAGTCCCTCCCGGGCTCGGTACGCGTCAGCGTGAAGATGCGGTCCATCACCTCGTCCCCCGCCATCAGGCCGTAGCCGATTGGGATCGGCTGCCTGGTCTGCGTGTCGACAGGACGAGTGCGGGCACCTGGTTGCCGGTCAGCCCCATGCGCTCATACTGGCCTGTATCGACCGCATAGCGCGGGAAAGCTTCGTTCGGGCCACCGTCCATTGAGACCGCCATGACCTCGAGCCCGTACTGGTCGGAGAGCGAGCGGATGATCGGACTGAAGACACGGCATGCGGAGCACGCCGATGCGTAGAAATAGAAGACGCCGTAGCGTTGCGCGAGTGCCTTCATCGCCGAGGCCTTCGCGGCCTTGCGATCGGCAAGCCATGTCTGCTTGCCCAGCGTATTGATCGGCCGCTCGAGCGTGTAGTCGAGCTCGGGGTTCTGCCAGACCGCCCTGCCCCACACATCTGCGAAGGTGGACGCGCGATCGAGCTGCTCGCGCTGATAATGCATGTAGGCGGTCAGGTTCTCAGTCGTCGGCTCGAGGATTGCCCTGGCTTTTAGCTCGTCCAACTGTTCGGTGATCGCTGCCAGCTGCTTTGCTGCGGGCATTGCCGGCCGCGCCGGCTTGGCCTTGTCGGTTTCTGCCTTCTGTTCGAGGTCACAGTAGAACCAGCTGCCCAGCTTTCGCTGCTCGCAATAAAAGGCGTCGCGGGCCGTGCCCACTTGGATCGGTGACGCCGGAATTGCTGCGGAGGGATTGTCTTGTGCCTGTGCTGCAAACGAGCTGGCTGCAAATGTCAGGGCGACAGGTAAGATGAAAGCGAGAGATCCAAATTCACGCATGGCTGGGCTCCTCCGAACGACCGGAAAATGTGCCGGTGCGGCCCCGGGAACGGCGGACCTGCGGGTACCGAGGATGGTCCCGCATGCCGCTCACGTCCCCTGGTGCAGCCGGTAGTAGTCCTCGATCCTGCCTTGGATTTCGATCGAGGTCTGGACCTCGTCCGGCACCCTGACGGCATCGACGAACTCGTCATAGACTTCGCTGAAATCCATCTCCGACAGATCGAGCCGCTGGAATTCCTCGATGCTGAACCCCTCACAAGTGGGCTCCCTGGCCTCGCCCCAGTCCTTGCCGATCTGCCGGCGGCCCTGCTCTTGCAGGATGCGGCTGAGCTTGCTTTCGAAGCAGCAGTAGGACTTGCGCTTCGAGGTACAGACACCGAGCACCTTGTCCGAGCAGTAGCTGCCGACATAGTGGCACAGGCCCATGCGATCCTTGACGTCGAGCATCTTCTCCTCGCTTCCGCACAGAAACGTCGTGAGAAACGGTGTGGCCAGCGCCGCAATGGCGGCGGGCCCGCTGGCGATCGCCGCCGCGCCCGCCGCGGTGGTCAGCAGGCCGGAAGTCTTGCCGGCGCAGCAGTTCACCAGCCCGAACACCGGCTTGTGACACCCGGCCTTTTCGCCGCCAAATAGAGCCAGCGTGTCGGGATCGAACTCGCCCCGGACATTGCCCATCGTCTGGACCGCGACCATGGCGTCCTTGAACTCGGTCGAGGCCTCACGCTCGACCTGGGTACATTCGCCGTTGAGGCAGTACAGGTCGCCGGCGCACACGTATGCGGCCGGCGCTCCGCCGCCCGTAGCCGGCGTCGTACAGGCATAGACGCTGTCGTAGACGTTGCACGAGCCGTTTTCGTCTTCACTGAGGCATTCCTGGTGGTCGAACCGGCACTCGGGTCTGGCGGCCAGTTCGCCGCAGTCGTTCGCCGTCCGGCGCTCTGTGCACTGGAAGCTTCGCGTCCACGCCCAGCAGGGCTGCGTGACGGAAACCCCGTTGATGACGCGGGTGATCGGGTCGCTGTCCGTGCATACCTCGGCGGTCTGCTCCGCGCACTGCGCATTGCCTGCGAAAGGGGTGCAGGCGCTGTCATTGCGCACGGCGGAGACCAGCGCCGGCTGATCCTCCATGCGGTACCAGTGCTGCCCGGTCGCCGGCGCGATCGCGGGATACCGGGTGTCGAAGAAGAGCACCTTGTTACCGTAGACCGATGCCGGCGCCGAGCACTGGATATCCTGGACCACGGTATTGCCGAAGGTCGACTGGCAGTCGCCGCGCGGCGTGAGCCCATAGATGGGCGAAGAGCTGCAATAGGGAACCCGGCCGATGGCCTTGCAGATGCCGTCGGCCATCTCATCCTGGAGGCTCTCCAGCGCGGCGAAGGGGCCTTCCGCTGCAGCGTAGTAGAACCAGAAGGTCCGGTTCTCCGCCGTCACGTCCAGCACCGAGGTGCAGGTCTGCGCTGTGGTCAGGACCTGGTCACCCTGATTGCAGGTTTCGTAGTACGTCGAGCTACTGGGACCGGTGCTCGGCAGCGGTTCGCAGGCCCCGGCCGATCCGCCAAGGGCGACGTCAGCGCCAACATAGCTGCGAGGATGATCCTCGATCAGCTTTGCAGACGACAGATCGATCGTCGCCGGATCGAACTCCGGCCGGGCCGGATCGATCACGACGCCGTAGTTCGGATCGGCATAGCGCTGCGCCGCCCCGGCATCGGTCAGGCTATTTTCGTCATCGAGGTATTTCGAGGCGTCAAAATCAGTGCCGCTGTAAGCGGGAAAGCTATTTTCCGCTCCCTGCTGCAGGACGGTGGCGGACGAACCATCTCGGATCGACCGGGCGAAGTCCTCGGCATCCCGCGCTGTTTGAGACTGCGCGAACGCCGGCGGCGCGAGTAGCGTGCCCACGGCGACAAGAAGCTGCCACCGTTTCACGGATGCCTTGCCAGGTTCGCCAGGGCCACCCGGGCCGCAGGCGCTCCGGGCCCCTCTTCATCGACAAAGGTCTGCAGGGCGTAAGTCAGTGTGACATTGCCGGAGATGCGGTCGTGCGGCGGCGGAGGGGTCACGCAGTCCAGCTGGTCGCAGGGTTCGAACGCGCTGGCGGCGGACACTATAGTCGGAACCCGGTCTACGCGGAACGCGCGGAACAGGCGCGGATCGATGGCGATGTTCGCGGCGCCTTTTTGGTCGACGACCTTCGAGAGGCCTTCGACGAATGCCTTGGCACCCTCCTTCGAAAAGCCGCGCAGGACGACGACGCCGCCTGCTCTCGCCGTGTCAGCGATCGTGCGATGCAGTGCGTCCTCGGGCATCGACAGGCTCACGAAGGCGATCAACAGCGGGCTCGACTTAGGCCCGGCCAGATTGCCTTTGGCCGCCGCAGCCATCTCGTCGAGATCAATGGCAGAGTCGCTGGCGCTGCCAGCGACTCTGCTGACGTCGAGGTCGGCAATCCGATCGTAGGCGTCATTCGCGAGTTCCTGCGCGGCCGCGGCCTGCGGCTCGCCCTGGCCGCGCACGAAGTCGATCAGCGCTTGGGCGTCGGCCTGCGACGCCTCACCGCGCCGCTCAAGCCCATGCACGTCCAGGCCTTCGAGCGTCTGCGCGAGCGCGGCGCTGACCAGCCCGACTGCCAGTGCGCCGCTGATCGTGAGAAGCGATCTGCGCATTCCGGGATAGTTCACAGGACACAGCAATTGCGTTTCCTCCACAGCAGGAAACCCATGTCCTCGCCCGTCACCGGGTACGTGCGTGCGGCGCGCGGCAGCAGGACCGAGCCGCCGATCGGCGAGCAGGATTCGCGCCCCGATACCATCGGCACCGGGTTGACCTGCTGCAGCCGGTACTGGCTCTTCTTGAGGATCGGCATGACGTATTTGCCGCACAGGGCCTTCGAGCCCATCGTTCCCCATCCGAGGGCCTGGCGGTGCATCTTGTAGACCATGCGCTCAGCCGCCAGCCGCCCGGATTGGGTCAGGCCGGTGCTCGCACCGATATTGCCATTCATCGGGTACATCGAGCCCTGGCAGCCCGAACACCAGAACAGTTCGTCGAGCGGCAGCGCCCCCGTCGCCGCCGTGCAGTCCGCCGCGCAGGCCGCCTGCGAAAGAGAATTGGCAAAGACCAGCGCTTCAGGATTGATGAGCGTGGTGAGTGCGTCGTCCTGCCACAGCGGATCAATCTCAGTCATGTAGGCGATGTCGAAGCTTGCCTGCTCGAAGCACAGGAAATCGGTAAGGATCTCCAGCCAGTAGAGCAGCGGGTAGACGTAGTAGTGGACATGGTACTTCGCCGTGTCGGTGCCGCCGTTCGATCCGGTGCTGGCGGCATAGCCCCCGCCCATCGAGAGGCCCGGATCGAGCCGGATGCCGCCCAGGTTCGGGAAGCAGAATGGCTTCGTCGTCACATCAATAAGGCGCGCCGGCTCCCAGAAGCCCATGGCGACGCCGATGCGCGGGACCGGCGAACCGCACAGGCAGATCGGCGAATTCGGATTGTTCGTATCGGCGCGCGAGGACGGCCAGATCTTGAGGCTCCCGACCGAGAGCGGGAACATGCAGCCCCAGCACACGTCGGTGATCGGGTTCACGAACGAGCCCGAACAGCTTGCTGCGGGCGCTCGCGCTGCGGCGGCACCGGGCACGAGGAAAAACAGACAGGCGGCGACCCGGAGCAGCCATCTATTCATCGCGCCATTCTCCCGAAAGCAGCCAGGCGTCATCGGCGGCATTCTTCGCACTGATCCAGAACGCACCCTGGAACGCGGTGAATACGACCAACACCAGGAATAAAGCGAATGCCCCGCCGCCGAGGAGACTGGCAGCCGGATTCCAGAACAGTGTCAGCATTGCGAGCAGCATCAACGCGGCAATCAGACGGCGGCGAGCCGCGCGAAGGGCTGCGGTCTCGGGCGCGGCCATAGGGACCGGAAGCCGCGTGCGCAGCCAACCCATCATGTGCCCTTCCTTTGCCTCAGGGCTATTTCGCGCACGACCAGGATCCTGCCGCTCTGCTCGACCGAGGCGGGCGTACGCTCGATCCCGAACTTTTGGGTCAGCGAACCTCCCTGGTCGAAGTAGAAGCGGCGCTGGTTCATCTTCATCAGGTCGAAGGGCGCGCCCCTGACCATGATGATCCTGGCCCTGAAGTCATCCCCCTGCTCCATTGCCCAGGAGACTTCGGCCGGGCTTTCGCCGTTGATGAAGACGAGTTTCTTCGAGAGCGGGATCGAATCCAGCGGATTAACCTGCTGGCCCGCCGCCGCGATTAGGTTCCCCTTGTGGTCGCGAATATCGTGATCGATCCTCACAGTGGGATCATATTCCCAGGTCCTGTCCTCCACTGCGGCGACAATACCCGCCACGGGCACAGGTCGCTGGACTCTTGCCTTGACCCGGTCGGCGAAGCGAGCGTTGAGGGCGTCGAGGCTGCCGCGCGCCTTTGCGCGCTCTAGGCGGGCACGGATCACTTCGAGAAGGTCGGGCTCAGTGATCGGCCAGGCCTCGCCGACCTGGCCGTGATCAACAGCGCCGGCCGTATGCTGCCCCGGCAGAAAAATTCCGCTAAGCGCGCCGATGGCCGCCGCACTGAGGAAGGCCAGGAGTTTCACAGGATCGGCCTCCCCACCCCGGCGATCCGGTCACGGCACACGAAGCCGATCGCGGCGTAGCGGCTATCGAAGCCATCCGGGTGCGGGCTGCCGGCATAAACGCAGCCATCTGGTATCCTCCCGGTCGCCCCCCCTGCAAGCGGATCGCCCCTGCGGGTGAAAGGTTTGAGGCGGGCGATCTTGTGGCCATTCACCATCACGTAAGCGCCGGAGCGGCTTACCATGTCCCCCGGCAGGCCGTAGGCGATTTTGGCGAAAGGGGCGGGCTTCACACCGAAATATCGCGCGACCAGCGGATCTCGGCCGGGATGGAACACGACGTACTCGCCGCGCCTGGGAAACCGGCCCGACTCAACGAGGAAGGCCCAGTTGGGGAGGGACTTGCTTTCGTTTATCATCAGCGCATGGGTATCGCTCCAGTGCGAGAGGCTCTGCAGGACGAGGCCTGCCGACGCGATCGCGCAGGCGGCGCCCAGCCTGCGGTTACAAGGCCGCTGTCGGGGGGCGGCAAGGCTCATCAGCGCGGTCTCACGGCCTGCCCGCACTTGGACCTCCCGTTGCCATGAAGGACTGCATGTCCTCGCGGACCGGGCGCGCGGAAGCGGCCTCGGGCACTGGCACGCGTGCGTAGACGGCTTTTTTCACCGCGGATGTCACATCTGGAATATCCCCGCTGATCACGGCCTCGTTGACGAGAACCACGTGCCCCGACCTG
This sequence comes from Novosphingobium sp. AP12, assembly GCF_000281975.1. Taxonomy (GTDB): domain Bacteria; phylum Pseudomonadota; class Alphaproteobacteria; order Sphingomonadales; family Sphingomonadaceae; genus Novosphingobium. The sequence continues at coordinate 74,542 of NZ_AKKE01000070.1, forward strand.
CCGAGCGCAGCCACTGCCTTGTCGAGCTCACCCATGAATTGCGTTGTCGCCTGCGCGGCAGCGGCGGCGCCATTGCCCGAACGTGCCTGCGCCTGGAGATATTCCGCGATCAGGCTCTGCAGCTGCAGTTTCACGAAACGGTCGTGGTCGCGGTTCCCGTCCACCAGGCTCTGCGTCACCCATGCCCCCCAGCATACGAGCCCCACAAGTGCACCGACGCGGAGGATGTCGCGCAGCCCTAAACTTCGTCCGCCCTGCCTTCCCGGCGCTCCGCCGGGCGGCTCCGAGACGTCCGGAAAAGTTGGAGCTGCCGGCGTTTCCCTGTCATTCATCGTCGGCGCTCCTGAGGAGGAGAAGCGTCAGGGCATCTCTGCGAAAGACACCGCAGGCGCAGAATGCTGCAGCCAGCGCCCATGTCACGATCATGTCGAACTGGTGGCGGCGGCCGCCGCCA
>NZ_AKKE01000071.1 GCF_000281975.1 Novosphingobium sp. AP12
CACCCCTTTTCAAAAAAGTGACCGGCCCAGGCAAAACCCCGAATTCCGCGGTTTCGACCATCGCAGCCGGGATATGGGGGCTCAGCCACCTGTTTCAACCCTGCGCCGTGCAGGAGCGTCCCAGGCGGACATATCCGCTCCAAACCCTTTCTTTACCCTGCGCGCCTAAGCGGGGCCTACACCGACCGCGCCCTACCCGCGCGGCCACAACGGGAAGTTGCATGCCGACACCGGCGATCAGTGTTGCGATGAGCGTCTATAATGGCGAGCGCTTCCTTGCGCCCGCAATCGAGAGTGTGCTGGCCCAGGATTTCGAGGATTTCGAATTTCTCATCCTCGATGACGGCTCGACGGACGGTTCCGCCGAAATCATCCGGCACTATGCGCAGAAGGACTCGCGGGTCCGCGCAACGCTGCGCGAGAACCGGGGGCTCGTCGCCAGTCTCAACGAGATGATCGAGCAGGCCTGCGCGCCGCTGATCGCGCGCATGGATGCCGACGACATCTGCCGCCCGGACCGTTTCTCGAAACAGATCGCCTTCCTCGCCGGCCACCCCGATTACGGCGTCGTCGGAAGCTGGACCGAGGACATCGATGCCGATGGCCGACCCTATCATCTGGCCGGCAAGGAGCATCCCGAGACGCACGAGGCCTTCCTTGTGGCAATCGAGAACGGCTGGCCGCTGCTCTGCCATCCGGCCGCGATGTTCCGCCGTGACGTGGTGTGCAGCGTCGGCGGCTATCACGGAGCGTTCCGGCACTGCGAGGACTACGACCTATGGCTGCGCCTCGCCGGCGTCACCCGGCTCGCCAGCATCCCGGAGCGGTTGCTGCGCTACCGTCACTACGATAACCAGGTCTCCAGTCGTCACGCGACTGAGCAGCAGATCGGCGCCGCCATCTCCTATCTCGCCTATCGTGAGCGAGCGGAAGGAAGGCACGATCCGACCGAAGCCCTGGAACGCCTACCCGCCATCGAGGAACTGGACGGCGTGTTCGGCCGCGATGGAGTTGGTCGCGGCGTTCGCGCCCGCGTCGCCCCTCAACTGCTCTATTCCCGTACCAGTCTGCGCGGACCGGGTTTCGGCCTCCTGCTGCGCTACTTGCGCGAGGGCGGCGACCGCGCGGGCATGTGGCGTGTCGTGGTGCGCCTGCTTCGCTTCCGTGAGCCGGCGCGGGCCCTGCGGCTTGCCGCGACTCTGCTGCGCACGGCCTGATCGCCATGGCCGACGATACAGCTTCCGCCGGACGCGGCACCAGGAGCGTGAAGTCCGCGGCCCTGTGGGCAGCCTCGAGCCAATACTCGCTGTTCGCGCTGCAGTTCTTCACTTCCGTCGTCATCTCGCGCTTCTTCCTGAAGCCCGAGGAGATCGGCCTGTTCTCGGTGGCGCTGGCCGCCGCGATGGTGCTCTCGATCATCCAGGACTTCGGGTTGCAGCGCTACATCGGCCGCCACCCGACCGGCGACCGCGCGATGGTGCGCTCCGCGACGACGATAGCGGTCACCTTCGCGCTGGCCTTGGCCGCCGTCATCTACCTGATCGCGGCGCCGCTCTCTCGGCTCTATGACGAGCCGCGGATCGAGCCGATCCTCCAGCTTATCGCCGCGTCGTACATATTCGTGCCCTGGAGCATCGTGCCGATGGCGCTGCTCGCGAGGCGGCTCGACTTCAGCCGCACGTTCGCGGTCAACCTTGGCGGAGCGGTGGCGAACAGCGGAGTGGCTCTCACGCTGGCCTGGCTGGGATGGTCGTCTTTCGCGCTGGCCTGGGGGATGATCGCGCAGGCGGTGGTGCGCGCGGTGATCGCCCAGATCGCCCAGCCCGCGTTTCCCGGACGGGGCGCCAACTGGACCGAACTGCGCGCGATCCTGAAGTTCAGCGCGGGGACGACGCCGATCTACCTCTCCGGGGGCATCGGCGTGCGCAGTCCCGACATGATCGTCGGCGGGCTGCAGGGCATGACCGCCGCCGGCCTGTTCAGCCGGGGTGCGGCCCTTGCCGCGCAGTTACACACGCTCGTCGTCGGTGCCGTCAGCGCGGTCTACTACCCCGCCTTCGCCCGACTGCGCGACGAGGGCAAGGAGCTCGGCCCCTATTACGAGCGCGTGGTCGCGGCGCACGGCGCGATCGTCTGGCCGGCGATGGCGCTGCTGGCGGTGCTCAGCGAGCCGGTGATCCTTCTTCTCTACGGCCCTGGCTGGGCCGAGGCAGCGCCGCTGCTCGCGTTCGTTGCGGCCGCGGAGTGCTTCTTCGTGGCGCTGCCGCTCCACGTCGACCTGCCGATCCTGCTGGGCAAGCTGCGCCAGCTTTTGTGGTTCAACCTGATCGATACCGCGCTGTCGGTGGGCACGCTTGCGGCGGGCGCGGCGATCGGGGTGGAGGCCGCCGCTGCCTCGCGCCTCGCCTACGGGCTAGGCTGGTTCTGTCTCTATGCCCTGTGGCTTCAGCGCCTGATCGGGTTCCGCTGGAGCGCGGCCCTGCGCATCTATGGGGCCAGCGCCGTGGTCACGCTCGCGACGATCGTTCCGGCGGTGCTCGCGATCACGGTCTGGCGTACACCCGCGACGCTGGGCTTCCTTGGCCTCGTCGCTGCCGGATGCGCTTCCGGCCTGGCATGGCTGGCTGCCGTCGCCTTCTCCGGTCACCCGGCGCGCGAGGATCTGGCCGGCATGGCAGCGCACATTCTTGCGCCCGTGCTGGCCCGGCTCAAGGTCCGCGCGACCTGAAATAAACCGCGCTATCTGTTAGCGACTCGCGCAAGATCGTGATAATATGCCCTCTATATAAGACATACGTGAGCATGAACTCGCGAGGAGGATGCTATGGCGGGAATGAGCCTGGCCCTGGCGATACTGATCGCCAATCCCGTGATATTGGGCGCCAAGCCTATGCCTGTCGCAGGTAGTGAAAGTGCGGCGGCCGATATCGTTCAGGGCGCGGCCGACGCGCACGCCCGTATGACGATCGATGTCGCCATCCACGACATCGGTCCCTACCGCTTTCTCATCGACACCGGATCGCAGCGCACGGTCGTCTCGACGGCGCTGGCGGGCACCCTGGGCCTCGCGCAGGGACCGCAGGTGCGGGTCATGGGTATTGCCGGCATCCACCAGGTCGCCACCGCCCAGGTCGACTCGATCGATATCGGCCCCCGCTCCTTCTACGACCTGACCGTGCCCCTGCTGGAGAGCGGAGACATGGGCGCCGACGGCATTCTCGGCACGGATAGCCTGCAGCACGAGCGCGTGCTCCTCGATTTCGCCCGCAATACCATCCGGATCGGCAACCCCCGCGACCTCGGCGGCAGGCAGGGCTTCGAGATCGTCGTGCAGGCGAAGCAGAAGTCCGGCAGGCTCATCCTCACCAACGCGACGATCGACGGCATACGGGTCGACGTCGTGGTCGACACCGGCGCCAGCGGCAGTGTCGGCAATCTCGCGCTGCAACGCGCGCTGGCACACAAGGAGCGGTCTCGCCCGCCGTTGAGGGGAACCCTGTCGAGTGTCACCGGCCATGACCTGCCGGTCGAACTCGCGGTCGCCAAACGCCTCGAGCTGGCTGGGATCGCGGTAACCAACGTCCTGATCGCCTATGCCGACGCGCCGGCCTTCGGCGAGCTCAAGCTGAGCAAGCGGCCCGCGATATTCCTTGGAATGCGTGAACTGCGCGCGTTCAAGCGCGTCGCCATCGACTTCTCGACCCGCAAGGTGCTGCTCGACATCGGCAAGGTGGACTGAAGCGCCTGGGACGCGCCATTGCCGGATTGTTGCGGCAGGCACTTCCTTAAACCGTGCCGATCCCTAAATAGCGCCGATGCCTCCCGATACAGCCGTACCTGATTCCAACGCCCGCCACGACGGCTGGCGCACGCTCCTGCGCTTCATGCCCTATCTATGGCCGCGTGATGACGCCGGACTGCGGTGGCGGATCGTGTGGGCCTGCGTGTTCATCCTGCTCTCGACAGGCACGCAGCTGGTGCTGCCGTACCTGATGAAGTGGGCGGTCGACCTGATGGGCACCACCGGGCCGAAGATGGTCCAGCTGGCGATGCTGACGGTGCTCGCCTACTCGGCCGGGCGGCTGCTGCAGACGGTGTTCGACAACCTGCGCAACATCGTGTTCGAGCGGGTCGGCCAGGACGCGACGCGGGCGCTGGCGGAGAACGTGTTCGGCCAGCTTCACCGCCTGAGCCTGCGCTTCCACCTCGCGCGGCGCACCGGCGAGGTCACCAAGACCATCGAGCGCGGGACCAAGAGCATCGACACGATGCTCTACTTCATGCTGTTCAACATCGCGCCGACCATCCTGCAGCTGCTGGTCGTCGCGGTGATCTTCTACATCAATTTCGGCATCGGGCTGGTGCTCGCCACCGCCGTGGCCGTCGCGGCCTATATCTGGGTGACGCGCACGATCACCGAGTGGCGGACCAAGCTGCGCGAGCAGATGAACCGGCTCGACGGGCAGGCCCTGTCCCGCGCCGTGGATTCGCTGCTGAACTACGAGACCGTGAAATACTTCTCGGCCGAGGCACGCGAGGAGGCCCGCTACGCCCAGGCCACCCGCGCCTATGCCGTAGCGGCGGTGAAGAGCGAGAACTCGCTCGGGCTGCTCAACATCGTGCAGGGCGTGGTGGTGACGCTGCTGATGGCGGGCGCGCTCGCGTGGACGGTGTGGGGCTGGTATAAGGGGCAGTACACGGCCGGCCAGCTGGTCTTCGTACAGACCTACCTGACGCAGCTGTTCCGCCCGCTCGATATGCTGGGCATGGTCTACCGCACCATCCGGCAGGGCCTGATCGACATGGCCGAGATGTTCCGCCTGCTCGACACCCAGGTCGAAGTGCCCGACGCGCCCGGCGCGCCGGCGTTGGTCATCCGCCAGCCCTCGATCGTGTTCGACAACGTGGTGTTCGGCTATGACCCCGACCGCACGATCCTGCATGGACTGTCGTTCGAGGTGCCCGCCGGACAGGCTTTCGCGGTGGTCGGCCCCTCGGGCGCGGGCAAGTCGACGCTCGCCCGGCTGCTGTTCCGCTTCTATGATCCGCTTTCGGGCCGCATCCTGATCGACGGGCAGGATATCCGCGAGGTCACGCAGTCGAGCCTGCGCGCCGCGATCGGCATCGTGCCGCAGGATTCGGTGCTGTTCAACGACACCATCGGCTATAATATTGGTTATGGCCGCGACGGCGCCAGCCTCGAGGAAATCGAGGCCGCCGCGCGCGGGGCATCGCTCACCAGCCTGATCGCCCGGCTGCCCAAGGGCTTCGCGACCGAAGTGGGCGAGCGCGGCCTCAAGCTTTCGGGCGGCGAGAAGCAGCGCGTCGCCATCGCCCGCACACTCGTCAAGAACCCGCCGATCCTCGTGCTCGACGAGGCGACCAGCGCCCTCGACACGCGGACCGAGCAGGACATCCTCGCCACCCTCCACCGCGTCGCCGAGCACCGCACGTCTCTCTCCATCGCGCATCGGCTCTCGACGATCGCCGATGCCGATCGCATCCTCGTGCTCAACGAGGGCCGGCTGGCTGAGAGCGGCACCCACGCGCAGCTTCTGCGCCGCGAGGGCCTTTACACCGAAATGTGGTCGCGCCAGGCCGCCGAGGCCGAGGCGATGATCGAGGCGGCGGAGTAGCGGCGCCTACTCAGAATTTTCCCTTATCTCCGTTCTTGGGATATGCCTCCCCGATCGGCCTGGCGCTGACCGCGCCCGCCCGCAATCTTCCGATTGGCAGGCCGCGAAAATCCCCCTATTGCCGCCTCCGGACCGGCGCTCACGCGCAGGTTTCGAAGATCGCGCCGGTGCCTCGAAAGAGGCTTAAAACGGGAAGGCGGTGCGGGTGGTTTTCCGCCCAACTCCGCAGCTGTCCCTGCAACTGTAAGCGGCGAGCGCGATGCACATCGTTTCCTCCCAGTCGGGGGAAGCAGCCACTGGGCCGGACGCTAAGTCATGCGGGGCCTGGGAAGGCGTGCATCAAGCCCTGACCCGCGAGCCAGGAGACCTGCCGGCGTTCTGGTCGCTCTTGCTTTGGTCCAGGGGATGGCCGGGGCACGGTAATCCGTCTGAGCGACGTTCGTCATGCGGCCGGGGCCGCATCGGCAAACGCGCCGGGCGTCCTCGCGCCTGCCTGACGTGTATGCCGGGCCGTCGATCGCCTGATCGACGGGACGCCCCGCCGCGCAAGAGCTGACCGCGCGGGGGAGAAGACCATTGAGCAAAGTGCCCACCACCGTCATCACCGGCTTCCTGGGAGCGGGCAAGACCACGCTCGTGCGCCACCTGCTGCGGAACGCGGACGGCCGCCGCATCGCTCTCATCATCAACGAGTTCGGCGACGTCGGCGTCGACAGCGAACTGGTGAAGGGCTGCAACGACGAGGCCTGCCCCGAGGACGACATCGTCGAGCTGGCCAACGGCTGCATCTGCTGCACCGTCGCCGACGATTTCCTACCCACCATGATGAAGCTGCTCGACCGGCCCAACCCGCCCGAGCACATCATCATCGAAACCTCCGGCCTCGCCCTGCCCAAGCCGCTGGTCAAGGCCTTCCAGTGGCCCGACATCCGCACACGCGCGACCGTCGACGGCGTCATCGCGCTGATCGACGCCGATGCCGTGGCGGCAGGGCGCTTCGCCACAGACGAGGCCGCGCTGACCGCTGCACGCCTCGCAGATCCCAACCTCGACCACGACAGCCCGCTCGAGGAACTGTTCGAGGAGCAGCTCGGCTGCGCGGACATGGTGGTGCTCAACAAGACCGATCTTCTCGACCCCGAGGCGCTGGCCCGCGTCGAAGGGCTGGTCGGGGCCGAGACCCGTCCCGGCGTGAAGATCATCCACGCCGACCACGGCGCGGTCGACATCGCCGCCCTGCTCGGCATCACCGCCGCCGCCGAGGACGACCTCGACAGCCGCAAGTCCCACATCGACGGCCTCGACGAAGGCCACGACCACGACGACTTCGACAGCTTTGTGGTCACCGGCGGCGAAGTCGTCGACCTCGATGGCCTGACGGGCCGCCTCGAAACGCTGATCCATGTCCACGACATCCTGCGCATCAAGGGCATGGTCGCCGTCGCCGGCAAGCCCAGCCGCCTGATCGTGCAGGCCGTCGGCCCGCGCATCCAGCACTTCTACGACCGCGCCTGGAAGCTCGAGGAACCGCGCCGCACGCAACTGGTGGTGATCGGCCAGAAGGGCCTCGACCGCGCCGCCATCGAGGCCGGGCTGGGATCCGTGCTCGGGACCCTAGCCGCCTGATGCACCTGCTGTCCGCCACTCCGGGCACCATCACCAACGGCGAAGAGGCAATCGACCTCGACCAGCCGCCGGGCGACATCGTCATCCTGACGGTGGCGGACAGTGAACTCGCCTGCTTCGCCAAGGCGGCGGCGCAGCTGCCCGCGGGCGCGCCGAGCGTGCGCCTCGCCAATCTGCTCCAGCTCAAGCATCCCTACTCGATCGACCTCTACGTCGAGAAAGTGATCGCCCACGCCCGGTTCGTCTGCGTCGTGCTGCTTGGGGGCAAGAGCTACTGGCCCTACGGCATCGACGAGATCGCCGCCGTGGCGCGCGAACGCGGCATCGCCTTCGCCGCCATCGCCGACGGGCGCGAGGACGACCCCGCCCTCGACCGCGCCTGCACCCTGCCCGCCGCGCAGGTCAAGCACTTGCGCGACTACCTGCGCCAGGGCGGCACCGCCAACGCCCTCTCGTTCCTGCGCACCGCCGTGCGGATCATCGGAGAGGACTGCGGTCAGCCCGACGACCCGGTGCCCGTCGCCGATGCCGGGCTCTACATTTCCGGCGTGGACCGCCCCGGCCTCGCCGACCTTCGCGCGCGCTGGAAGCCGGATGCCCCGGTCGCGCTCATGGTGTTCTACCGCGCGCTGATGATCGCGGGCACGCTCGACGCGGTGGACGCCATGGTCGCCGCGCTGGAAGCGCGCGGCCTCAACGTCGCCGCCGTCCACGTCCGCGCCCTGCGCGAGCCTTTCGCGATCGACTGGCTCGGCGGGCTGATGGCCGGGATCGCCCCGGACGTGGTCATCAACGCCACCAGCTTCGCCTCCTCCTCATCGGGCGAGCCGCGCACACCCGGCGTGCTCGAACGCGCCGACTGCCCGATCCTGCAGGTCGCCTTCGCGGGCGTCGAGGAGGCCGACTGGCGCGCCGCCGCGCGCGGCCTTGGCCCGCGCGACCTCGCCATGAACGTGGCGCTGCCCGAGGTGGACGGGCGCATCTTCACGCGCGCCGTCGCCTTCAAGGCCGCCGAGCGCTTCGACGAAGTGACCCAGTGCGGCATCGTCGTCCCCCGCGTCGCCCCGGACCGCGTGGCCTTCGCCGCCGACCTCGCCGCCAACTGGGCCCACCTGCGCCGCACCCCCGCGCCCGAGCGCAAGGTCGCGCTGGTGCTCGCCAACTACCCCAACCGCGACGGGCGGATCGGCAACGGCGTCGGCCTCGACACCCCCGCCAGCGCCGCCTCGATCCTCGCCGGCCTGCGCCGCGCCGGCTACGATGTCGGTAACGCTCCGAAGGACGGCGCGAGCCTCATGGCGCTGATGACCGGCGGCGTGACCAACGACCTCACCTCGCTGGCCCGCCCCGGTGAGATCGCGCTACCCCTTGCCGACCACCGCGCCGCCTTCGCGCAGGTCCCCGAGACCGCCCGCGCCGCCATGCTCGATAAATGGGGTGAGCCCGAGGCCGACCCCTTCGTGCGCGATGGCGCCTTCCGACTCGCCGTCCACCGCTTCGGCAATGTCGCGCTCGCGGTCCAGCCGGCGCGCGGGTACAACATCGACCCCAAGGCCAGCTACCACGACCCGGCGCTGCCCCCGCCGCACGCCTACTTCGCCTTCCACGTCTGGCTCGACAGGCAGTTTGGCGCGCAGGCGCTGGTGCATGTCGGCAAGCACGGCAATCTCGAATGGCTGCCCGGCAAGGCGATATCGCTCTCCCCCGACTGCTTCCCCGAGATTTGCGCCGGGCCGGTGCCGCAGCTCTACCCCTTCATCGTCAACGACCCCGGCGAGGGCACGCAGGCCAAGCGCCGCATCGGCGCGGTGGTGATCGACCACCTGACGCCCCCCCTTACCCGCGCCGAAAGCTACGGGCCGCTCAAGCAGCTCGAGGCGCTGGTCGACGAATACTACCTCGCCGCGGGCATGGACCCGCGCCGGCTGGAGCGGCTCAAGCGCGACATCCTCGACCTCGCGCGCGGCAACGGGCTGGACCAGGACGCCGGGGCGACGGGGGACGGCGACGATGCCCTCTCCGCGATCGACAACTACCTGTGCGAGCTCAAGGAACTGCAGATCCGCGACGGGCTGCACGTCTTCGGCCACTCGCCCAAGGGCCGGCTGCGGCGCGACCTGCTGGTCGCTTTGGCGCGTACGCCGCGCGGGTATGACCGGCCGGGGCAGGCCTCTCTGCTGCGGGCGATGGCGGAGGATTTTGGGCTGGCGTTCGATCCGCTCGACTGCCGGATGGGCGATCCTTGGGACGGTGCGCGACCGGCGATGCTGGCGGCGGTGTCGGACGATCCGTGGCGCACGCTGGGCGATACGGTGGAGCGGCTGGAACTGCTCGCAGCGAAATGGGCGGATTCGCCTCCACCCTACCAGGCGACCGGCAGCCGAACCGCCGCCGTGCTCGCCGAGATCACCAATAACCTCGCCCCGCGTGTGGACGCGTGCGGCGAGGCCGAAACCGCCGCCTTGCTCGCTGGGCTCGACGGCCGCTTCGTGCTCCCTGGCCCCTCCGGCGCGCCGACGCGCGGACGCCCCGAAGTGCTGCCCACCGGCCGCAACTTCTACTCGGTGGACACCCGCGCCGTGCCCACCGCGGTCGCCTGGGACCTCGGCTTCAAGTCCGCGCAGCTGCTGGTCGAAGACTATCTCCAGCGCGAGGGCGACTACCCTCGCGCCATGGCGCTCTCGGCCTGGGGCACAGCCAACATGCGCACCGGCGGCGACGACATCGCGCAGGCCCTGGCGCTGATGGGCGTGCGGCCGCGCTGGGAGTGGACTTCGGGCCGCGTCACCGGCTTCGAGATCATCACCGTCGCCGAATTGCGGCGCCCGCGCGTGGACGTGACCCTGCGCGTCTCGGGCTTCTTCCGCGACGCCTTCCCCGAGCAGATGGACCTGATCGACAGCGCCGCCCGCGCCGTCATGGCGCTCGACGAACCCGAGGGCGACAACCCCGCCGCCGAACGCCACCGCGAGGAAGTCGACCTGCTCGCCGCGCAGGGCGAGAGACCCGAACTCGCCGCCCGCCGGGCCGGCGCCCGCGTTTTCGGCTCCAAACCCGGTGCCTACGGTGCCGGCCTTCAGGCGATGATCGACGAGAAGCTGTGGCACGAGCGCGCCGACCTGGCGAATATCTATCTCGACTGGGGCAGCTACGCCTACGGCGCGGGCGTCGAGGGCGAGGCCGAGCGCGAGCTGTTCGCCGCCCGTCTCACGCAGTCCGACGCCGTGGTCCAGAATCAGGACAACCGGGAACACGACCTGCTCGACAGCGACGACTACTACCAGTTCGAAGGTGGCATCGCCGCGGCGGTCGAGCACCTCAAGGGCCGCAAGGTCGTGTCCTATCACAACGACCACTCGCGCCCCGAACGCCCGGTAATCCGCACGCTGGAGGACGAGATCGGCCGCGTGGTGCGGGCCCGCGTCACCAACCCCAAGTGGATCGCGGGTGTCATGCGCCACGGCTACAAGGGCGCGTTCGAGATCGCCGCCTCGGTCGACTACCTCTTCGCCTTCGCCGCCACGACCCACGCGGTGAAGGACCACCACTTCGACGCCGTCCACGCCGCCTTCATCGAGGACGATGACGTCCGCGCCTTCATGCAGGACGCCAACCCGGCGGCCCTGCGCGAAACCGCCGCCCGCCTCGCCGAGGCGCTGGAACGCGGGCTTTGGAAACCGAAATCGAACAGCGCGGGCGTCCTGCTCGCCCAGCTTGCAGGAGAGTAGAATGGCCGAACGCACGGACGAACGCCACGCCGAGAAGATGAAGAAGAAGCAGGCCGCCCACGACAAGATCATGGCGGCCAAGACCGTCGAGAAGGGCCTGCTGATCGTCCACACCGGCAAGGGCAAGGGCAAGACCACCGCCGCGCTCGGCATGGTGGTGCGCGCCATCGGGCACGGCAAGAAGGTCGGCGTCGTGCAGTTCGTCAAGGGCGCGATGACCACCGGCGAGAAGGTCGTCTTCAACGCCTTCCCCGCCAACGTCGAGTTCAAGCCGATGGGCGAGGGCTTCACCTGGAACACCCAGGACCGCGCCCGCGACATCGCCCTCGCCCGCGAGGCGTGGGACGAGGTCAAGCGGATGATCGAGGACCCGGCCTACGACATGGTGCTGGCGGACGAGCTAAACATCGTCCTGCGCTACGACTATCTGCCGCTCGCCGAAGTTCTCGAAGTGCTGGGCGCGAAGGCGGAAATGAAGCACGTCATCGTGACGGGGCGCAATGCGCCCGAAGCGCTGATCGAGCAGGCCGATCTTGTTACCGAGATGACGCTGGTGAAGCACCCCTTCCGCGAACAGGCGGTCAAGGCGCAGCCGGGGATCGAGTTCTAGGCTCCGCCCCGATGGCATCCGAGATCGAAACAGACCTGGACAAAACCCACTCCGTCTTCCCCGCGAAAGCGAGGACGACGAGGTTTATGGGCGACAGTGCAGGGCCCCTGTTCGACGTCCGGTTCCGCGACGACCTCGCTTCCCTGCTGGCATGGCGGCGCGACGTGCGACATTTCCGGCGCGACCCGGTCGGCGAAGATGTCGTCGCCGAACTGCTGGCCACTGCCCAACTCGCCCCCTCGGTCGGCAATTCGCAGCCCTGGCGGTTCGTGCGCATACGCTCGGCCGCCCTGCGCGAAGATCTCGCCCGCCACGTCGATGGCGAAGCCGAACGCGCCGGCGAAGCGATGGCCGACCGCCGCCAGGCCTACGCCGCGCTGAAACTCCACGGCCTGCGGGAGGCCCCGGAAATCCTCGCCGTGTTCTGCGACGATGCGACCGAGATCGGTGCGGGCCTCGGCGCGGCGACGATGCCGCAGACGCGCGAATGGTCGGTGGTCATGGCGATCCACACCTTGTGGCTGGCTGCCCGCGCGCGGGGCCTCGGCCTCGGCTGGGTCTCGATCGCCGAGCCCGAGACCGTCATGGCGCTGCTCGACATGCCCCAAGCCTGGCGCTTCGTCGCGCTGCTCTGCCTCGGGGAGCCGGTGGAGGCGGACGAAGTGCCCGAACTCGAACGCCGCGGCTGGCAGGCCCGCCTCGACTGGAGGGCCAATGTCAGCGAGCGTTGACGCCTGCCGCCCCTGCCCCCGCAGACATCGCCCGCGCCGCCTTGACGTAGGCCGGGCCGCCGCAGACCGTCCAGGCCTGCGGGATGCCGATGCGCGGGATGCCGTCCAGCACCGGGTGGTGCATCATCGCTGTGCCTTGGTCGACGACCTTTTCGGTGGCGGTATCGACGATCAGGAAGTCCGGCCGAGCGGCGGCCATCTCCTCGAGGCTCATCTGCGACAGCGAGGGCTTGCCCAGCTTCCCCGCGAGGTTGATGACGCCCGCGCGCGTCATCAGGTCGTCTATGAGCGTCCCGGTGCCGGTCATGTAGCCCCTACGTTGATAGTAGGCCGCGACCTTGCCGGTGCGTGCGTGGGGCAGCCTCGCAAGGTCGCGGTTCATCCGCGCGATCAGCGCCTCGCCGCGCTGGGGATGCCCGACCGCCTTCGCGACCTCGCGGATCGAGCGCAGGATGGCATCGTAGCTGTCGGGCGACTTGATATCGAGCGCAGGGTACTTCTTCGCCTTGAGCACGGCGATGGCCGGGCTGCGCCGCGCGGGCATGCCGATGACGAGGTCGGGGGCGATCGCCATGATTTCCTCGGCCGAGCCGCGCAGGATCGGCAGGCCCTTCGCGGAAGACGCGGCGGCGGACATCGCCGGGTCGGCGGCGTAACGAGTGAGGCCGGCAATCTGCTCCCGGTCCGCCAGCGCCATGACCAGCTGGTCCGCGCAGAGGTTGAGCGAAACGATCCGCTGAGGCGTCCTCGCCGCGATCATCGGCTTGGGCACAGAAGCCGCCCACGCCGCCACGCCGCCGAGGGTGGCCACGACCGCGCACAGCGCGAGCTTGCCAGAACGAAGATAAGCCGTAAGCGCCATACCAGCGCTCCCATAGCAACACGACCCCGGGACACAAGCGTGACGGGGAACCGATCCATTTCGAGGTATTCGTGCTCAACGACGCATTCCCTGCGGCGCGCCACCCGGCGCTGATTCCGCTTCTCATCGCCGGCGTGCTGGTGATGGCTCTGGCTTCGATGAGCCTGGGCCCTGTCCACCTGTCGGAAACGCGCATCCTCGTGGCCCTCACAGGGCATGGCGACGCGATCGCGCGGGCGATCCTGTTCGAACTGCGCCTGCCGCGCACCCTCGTGGCGCTGCTGGTAGGCGCCATGCTCGGGCTCGCGGGCGCGGTGCTGCAGGGCTACCTGCGCAACCCGCTGGCGGAGCCCTCGGTGTTGGGCGCGTCGAACTCGGCGGCATTGGGGGCAGTCGCGGCGATCTACTTCGGGATCGCCGACTGGAACGTCGCCATGCTGCCCCTGCTCTCGATTGCTTTGGGCCTCGTCGCGCTGGGGCTGCTGTTCGCGCTGGCGGGACGATCGGAGAGCCCGCTGACGCTGATCCTTGCCGGCATCGCGGTTTCGACGCTGGCGGGGGCGGGGATCAGCCTCGCGCTGAACTTGTCTTCCAACCCATTCGCGGCGATGGAAATCATGGCTTGGCTGCTCGGTTCGATCGAGAACCGGACGATGGAGCACGTCTGGATCGCGCTGCCCTGCGCCGCGCTTGGCATCGGCCTGCTGCTCTACGACCCGCGCGCGCTCGATGCGCTGTCGCTCGGCGAGGACGGGGCGCGTTCGCTCGGCGTCGATCTTCGCCGAACCCGCCGCCGGCTGCTGCTGGGCGTCGCGGTGGGCGTGGGCGGCGCGGTCGCGGTGTCAGGCTCGATCGGGTTCATCGGGCTGATCGTGCCGCATCTCGTCCGCCCGCTGACCGACCGCAGCCCCTCGGCGGTATTGCTCCCCTCGCTGCTGGGCGGGTCGATCCTGCTGGCCGGAGCGGACATCCTCGTGCGCCTGATCCCGACCGCGAGCGAGCTGAAACTCGGCGTGGTCACCGCGTTCCTGGGTGTCCCGGTCTTCCTCGTCCACCTGCTGCGGGAGCGCCGCTCGTGGTGACGATCGCGATTCAAGGTCTCTCCGCGGACCTCGGCCGCCGCGCCGTCCTCACCAGCGTGAGCGCCACCTTGCGGCCGGGCACGCTGACGGGCGTGATCGGCCCCAACGGGGCCGGAAAATCGACGCTCGTGCGCGCGATGCTGGGGCTCGTCCCGATCATGCAGGGCTCCGTCACCATCGACGGGCGCGACGTCGCCGCCCTCCGACCGCGCGAACTTGCCCGCACTGTCGCTTACCTGCCGCAGGGCCAGACCCTGCACTGGCCGCTCAGCGTGGAACGGCTGGTGGCTCTGGGCCGCCTGCCGCACCTCGCCCCCATGTCGCGGATCGGCGCAGAGGACCGCGCGGCGGTGCTGGAGGCAATGACGCGCGCCGACGTCGCCCATCTCTCCGCCCGCATCGTCACCGAGCTTTCGGGCGGCGAGCGGGCGCGGGTCATGCTTGCGCGGGCGCTGGCCGTTGGCGCCAAAGGCATCGTGGCCGACGAGCCGCTGGCCTCGCTCGACCCCGGCCACCAGATCGACGTCATGGAACTGCTCTCACGCGAGGCAAAGGCGGGAGCGCTGGTCGTCACCGTCCTGCACGATCTGACGATGGCCGCGCGCTATTGCGACCGCCTCCTCCTCATCGACCGCGGCGTACTCGTTGCGGAGGGCACCCCGCGCGAAGTGCTCAGCGCCGACCGGCTGCGGACCGTCTACGGCGTGAGCGGGCATATCGACATGGCTGGCACGGCGCCGATGGTGGTCCCGCTCGGGCGCTGCCGGGAACGCGGAGAATAGGTTGTCCTTGGGACGGAAACCGATGTATTTACCCATTTGTGGCGTTTGATCTTACCTGAGTTCACTCTAAGTTTGCGCCATGGCCACATCGTCTTCCTTCCGCGAAACCCTTCTCGCGCCGCGCGCGCTCACCCCGCGTCAGCGCGACAGGCGTGAGCGGATCGAGGCCGCGACCTTCACTCTCCTCGCCCTCCACGGCGGCGAGGCGCTTTCGATGAAGATGATCGCACAGGAAGCGGGCGTGGCGGAGCGCACGCTGTTCAACATTTATGGCTCGAAGGACGGCCTGTTCGCATCCAGCGCGCGGCAGCGTAGCGAGGAGACGATCGCCGCCGCCCACCGCGAGGCGGGGGCGGAACCGGAGGATGGAGGCATGGCGTTCTTCCGCGTCCTGCCCGGCAAGCTCGCGGACAAGACGTTCGAAGCCCCCGAACTCGCCCGCGCCTTCGCGCCGATCCTGGTCGCCCATGCCGGACTGGTGGGCCTGCCCGAGATATACGAGAATTACGCCGGCGGCGCCCTGCGCTCGATGCGCGCGGCGGGGCTGGTCACGGTCGACGACATCGCCCTGCTGGCGCGCCTGGTCTGCATGAGCATGGTGGGAACCGTGATCCTGTGGGCCAAACGCGAGATCGCGGATGACGCGCTCGAAACGCACCTGCGTCTCGCGATCTGCCAGGTGCTTCTCCCGCATGCCGAACCGCCGCTTGCCGGCGAACTGCGCGGCGAGGCGCGGCGGCACTTGCGCATGCTTTCCCGGGTGATGGCCTGACATGGCCGCCATGGTTTGATCGTGTCGGAGCGCCGGAGAGGCTGCGGCCGCCGGCATTCGCCGCGCCGCGCGATTCAGGACTTCAGGCCGCCCGAGGACGCGCGGTTGCAGTGCCCACCAGCGTTCGCGCCGCCTCGATGATGCGTTCCACCGAGGGATAGAGCGGCTTTTCCGCATGAGGGTTCGACGGCAGCTGCATGTCGAGGGTGGCAACCCGCACCACCGGCGCGCGCAGGGCGCCGAAAGCCTGCTCGGCGATGGTGGCGGCGATTTCGCTGGCGGCGCTGCAGGTCTCGTGGGCCGGATCGACGCAGATGGCGCGGCCGGTCTTGCGCACCGACCGCAGGATGATCTCGCGGTCCAGCGGGACCAGCGTGCGCGGGTCCACGACCTCGACCGAGATTCCCTCCGCCTGCAATTTGCGCGCGGCGTCGAGAGCGATGTTGACCGCGCCCGCGATGGCCACGACCGTCACGTCGCTGCCCGCGCGCCTGATCTCGCCCTTGCCCAGCGGCACGAGGAAGTCCGGGTCCTCGGGAACGTCGCAGGCGGTCATCCAGCAAGTGGCATCCTCGAACGACATCACCGGCTCGTCGTCGCGGATCGCGGCCTTGAGCAGGCCCTTCATGTCGTGGGCGTTCGAGGGCGCGATTATCTTGAGGCCCGGCATGTTCATGAAGATCGGGTAGGGCCGCTCCGCCGGCAGGGCCGGGTCGGCTTCGCCGTAGAACAGGCACGAGCGGATCACCATCGGCAGGAGCGCCTGCCCGCC
>NZ_AKKE01000072.1 GCF_000281975.1 Novosphingobium sp. AP12
GCTTGCCGTCGCGCCGCCACAGCCGCACGAAGATGCCGACGATCTTGGTGTTCCGCTGCGCGCCGAGGCGGGCATAGTCGGCCAGCAGGGTATCGGCATCCGCGCCGGAGCGCTGCACGTAATGGTCGAACATCGCCGCCTCGAGTTCGGGCGACACGTCGCGGCGGGCGTCCTGCAGCAGCGAGACGAGATCGTAGGCCGGATGGCCGACCAGCGCGTCCTGGAAATCGAGCAGGCCCTGTTTCTCCAGGCTGCCGAGCAGCATGATGTTCTCGGCGTGGTAGTCGCGCAGCACGGTGACGCCGGGACGCTGGCGGCCGAGCAGTTCACCCAGGACCTGTTCCCAGGCGGTAACGAAACCGGCGGCATCGACGTATAGGTTCTGCGCGGTGCAGTACCAGTCGACGAACAGCCGCGCTTCGCGCTGGTATTCCGCCAGCGAATAGTCGAGGAATGGACCCGCCGGCAGTTGGTGCAGTTTCGCGAGTTCGCTGACGGCAGCGGTGTAGATCGCCGTTTCGTCATCGGGCCATTGATCCAGATAGTCACGCATCCGCGCTTCACCGAAATCCTCGAGCAGGACGAGGCCGCGCGCGGCGTCCTCGGCCAGGATACGCGGCGCGCGCATGCCGTTGTCGTCGAGCCAGTGCGCGGCGCGCAGGAACGGGCCGGGGTCCTCGTTGGGCGGCGGCGCATCCATCAGCATGGCGGTCTCGCCATCGCCATTGCGGACGCGAAAGTACCGGCGGAACGATGCGTCGCCGGGAAGCGGATCGACATCGGCCCCACCCCAACCGGCGGCGGCGAGGAAAGCGTCGAGGCCATCTGGCAGGAGCGTGGGATTCGTGATCATGTCGGCAACCGCCCTAACCAATCCGCCCCGCCTTCGACAATGGCGATCCTGCCCTCCCCGGCAGTTTCCAGCGTAATCGAGAGGCAACCCGGCTCATGGGAGAACCCGCCGGCATGATCGGGCCACTCCGCGATCAGCGCGGCGCCCTCTCGGTAGTCGTCGAGACCGATCTCCTGCGCCTCGTTCGGATGCTTGAGGCGGTAGAAGTCGGCATGGACCAGCGGGAGGCGAACCGCCGGCGGATCGTAAGGCTCGATGATGGCGAAGCTAGGCGAAGGCACCTCGCCCTCGTGCCCCAGCCCGGCGATGATCGCGCGCGCCAGCGTGGTCTTACCCGCGCCGAGCCCGCCGGTGAGCGCGACGACGTCGCCCGGGCGCAGGGCCTCCGCGATAGTTCGGCCGAAACGGTCCATGGCGGCAAGGTCGGGCAGTTCCATCACGGCAGTTCGATCATTGCACTGGTGCCCTTGCCCGGATCCGAAACCAGCCGCAGCGCGCCGCCGTGGGCTTCGACCAGCTGGCGGGCGAGCGGCAGGCCGAGGCCGCGCAGGCGATCAACGCTCTTGCCGTCGGCGCTGACCTTCATCCCGTCCATGGCTCGGGCGAGGCTGCGGCTGTCCATGCCCTGCCCCTTGTCCTGCACGAGGATCTGGAGGGCATCACCATCCCCCGAAGCCAGCTTACGGCGCGACAGGCGAACCAGGATGCGCGCGCCACGCGGCGAGGCGGATATGGCGTTGTCGACAATGTGACCGATCGCGCGCGCCAACCGACGGCGGTCGGCAACGAGCGGGCGCATCAATCCGTTCGCCTGAAGGTCGAGCGTCAGGCCGGCTTTCTGGAGCCGCGCCGCCCGTTCCTCGACCACGCCGCGCACGAAGGGCATCGGGTCGATCTCCTCCAGCTTGAGCGGAAGCAGTCCGGCCTCGCTTTGCGAGAGGTCGAGCAGGCTGTCGATATGCTCGCCAAGCTGCGCCGAGGCGCCGATGATCGAGGTCACGTAATCCTTGCCGGCTTCGCTCAGCTCTCCGCCAAGGCCGATCTCGAGCATTTCCGCGAAGCCGCCGATCGAGGTGAGCGGGGTGCGCAGTTCCTTGCTCATGTTGGCGAGGAAGCGGGTCTTGATCGTGTCCGCCTCGATCAGCGCGGCGTTGCTTTCGCGCAGGGCGTCCTCGGCCTTCTGCGAATCGGTGATGTCGAGCACCGCGAGCAGCCCATTGCCGTCGGGCAGCGGGACACCCGCGAATTCGAGCATCCGCCCGTCCGCCAGCGCGATGCGCCCGCCCGTTTGGGTGCGATCAAGCGTGGCCGCGCGCACGACGTTTCCGACCGTCTCAGCCTCGACCGGGCGCTTGAGGCGCGCGGCGATCTTGCGCAGCAGGGCCTCGATGTGCGGATGGGTGTCGAGAAAATCGCTGTCGAGACCCCAGTCGGCGGCGAAGCGGCGGTTCCAGATCTGCATGCGGCCATCGGGCGCGAAGACCGCGATCGATTCGAACAGACTATCGAACGTCGCGGTGCGAGTGCGCAGCAGCGTGTCGCGCACGGCCGAGAGGCGAAGCTGTTCGGTGCGGTCCTCGACGATAAGCAGCAGGCCGCCGTCCGGCACCGGCTGGGCGACGATGCGCAGGTGCGTGCCGTCGGCCAGTTCCCAGGGCTCCTCCTGCGTAGTCCCGGCGGAGAACCAGGCCGCCTTCTCGCGCCGCCACGCCGGGAAGTCGCGCGCTTCGGGGACTCGCCCGGCATCACGGGCGGCATCGAGCAGCCGCTCGAAGGCGGGGGGATCGAACAGGACGCGGGCGTCGAGCTTGAACAGGCGCTGGAAAGGCTGGTTGGCGAAAGTCAGGCGCTTCTTGGCGTCGAACTGGGCGACGCCGGCGGAAAGCTGGTCCAGCAGCGCGCGCTGCGCTTCGCGGAAGGCGCGGAACGAGCGCGACATTTCCTCGAGATCTTCGATGTCCACGGCGTATCCGGCCACCCCATCCTCGCCGAGCGGCAGGTCGCTGACGCGCAGCGCGCGGCGCTGGCCGTCGATGGTGGTGGAGACGATACGCTCGATCGGCGTGCCCTTCTCCATCGCCTGCCGCGCGACGTGGCCGGGCGCGAGTCCGTCGACCGCCTCGATCAGTTCGATGCCTTTGGCGACCACCGCATCGGCGCTGTCGGCGCCCACGGCAGCGACATAGGCGTGGTTGACCAGTTGCAGTTCGCCGTCCGGGCGGCGGAACCACATCGGCATAGGTGCGGCTTCGATCAGCGAAACTAGCGCATGAAAATCGCCCCGCGCCCTCGCAGCTTCGTCGCGCAGGCGCGTGAGTTCGGTCTCGCTGTCGCTGAAGTCGAACACCCAGACCATCGCCGCGCCGCCGGGCGAAACCTGCGGGTCCGCCAGATGCCCACGCAGCGCCAAGCTCCGGCTCGAGCCGTGCGGCGTCGCCACCATGCGGAAGGGCGCGGCGGTCTTCTGGCAGCGGCGCACCGCTTCGGTCAGTTCGGCGAGCTTGTCGCTGGGCAGGCCCTTGCCGTTACCGTCCAGTTCCGAGAGAAACTGCGGCATGCCGTCGAGCCCCAGCCACTGAGCGAGGCGCGGGCTCGCCTCGATTCGTCCGTCGGTGCGGACCAGCAGCGGCAGCGCGGGGGATTCCTCCACCATCTTGCCCAGCCGGCGGGCGGAGCGCAGGTGCTGTTCGGCTCGCTTCTGGCGGGCACGGGCAGCGAGGACGGCCCAGGCCGCAGCCATGGTCCAGGCGCCGAGCAGCAGGCCGATCAGGAGAGGCAGGAAGCGCGATAATTCCATTACGCTAGGCTATGATGCGCTCGCCCCGCGGTGACAATGGGGGATGCCGCGATTCCGGTCGATACTGGCGCTCAACAGAAAACCCCCGCACCCTTCGAAAGGGAACGGGGGCATCTGTTCGATCTGCGGGAGCGCGCCGGGCGCGCTCACCGGCAGGGATCAGTAGCGGTAGTGGTCGGGCTTGAACGGACCGGCCTCGGGCACGCCGATGTAGTCGGCCTGCTTCTTCGACAGCACGGTGAGCTTGACGCCCAGCTTCTCGAGGTGGAGCGCGGCGACCTTTTCGTCGAGGTGCTTGGGCAGCACGTAGACGCGGTTCTTGTATTCGTCGTTCTTGGTGAACAGCTCGATCTGGGCCAGCGTCTGGTTGGTGAAGCTGGCGGACATCACGAAGCTGGGGTGGCCGGTGGCGCAGCCCAGGTTCACGAGGCGGCCCTTGGCGAGCACGATGATCTGCTTGCCGTCCGGGAAGGTCACGAGGTCGGTGCCCGGCTTGACCTCTTTCCACTCGTAGTTGTCGAGCGCGGCGATCTGGATCTCGCTGTCGAAGTGGCCGATGTTCGAGACGATCGCCTTGTCCTTCATCGCGGCCATGTGCTCGCCGGTGATGACGGCTTCGTTGCCGGTCGCGGTCACGAAGATGTCGGCGCGGGCGACGGCATCTTCCATGGTGACGACCTCATAGCCCTCCATCGCCGCCTGCAGCGCGCAGATCGGGTCGATCTCGGTGACGAGGACGCGGGCGCCGCCGTTGCGGAGCGAAGCGGCCGAGCCCTTGCCGACATCGCCGAAGCCGGCGACGCAGGCGACCTTGCCGGCGAGCATGACGTCGGTGGCGCGGCGGATCGCGTCGACCAGCGATTCACGGCAGCCGTAGAGGTTGTCGAACTTCGACTTGGTGACCGAATCGTTCACGTTGATCGCGGGGAACGGCAGCTTGCCGTCCTTGGCGAGGTGGTAGAGGCGGTGGACGCCGGTGGTGGTCTCTTCCGAAACGCCCTTGATCGCGTTGACCGAGCGCGAGAGGTAGCCCGGCTTCGCCTTGAGGAAGGCATTGAGCGCGCGGACGAACTCGATTTCCTCGGCGTTCGAGGGTTCGAACAGCTTCTCGCCGGCTTCGACGCGGGCGCCCCAGAGTGCGAACATGGTGGCGTCGCCGCCGTCGTCGAGGATCATGTTGGCGGTCTGGTCGGGGTTCTCTTCCGTGCCCCAGTCGAAGATCTTACCGACGTAATCCCAGTAGTCGTACAGGCTCTCACCCTTGATCGCGTAGACCGGGATGCCCTGCGCGGCGATGGCGGCAGCGGCGTGGTCCTGCGTCGAGAAGATGTTGCAGGTCGCCCAGCGGACCTCGGCGCCGAGCGCGACGAGCGTCTCGATCAGCACGGCGGTCTGGATCGTCATGTGCAGCGATCCGGTGATGCGCGCGCCCTTGAGCGGCTTGCTGTCGCCGAACTCGGCGCGCAGGGCCATCAGGCCCGGCATCTCGGTTTCGGCAATGTCGATTTCCATGCGGCCGAAGTCGGCGAGCGACAGGTCGGCAATGGCGTAATCTTGGGCGGTGGTGGTCGGGGCAGTGGCCACGGGCGCGAACTCCTGGAGGTTTGTTAGGACCGGCGGCGCCATGAAACCCGGCGCCGACATGGGCGCGTCACTAGCGTTTTCGCCCGTCGCTGGCAAATATAAAGATATCTTTATATGCTCCAGTCGCAGCGCCGCGGGATATTCGCCGCGCCGCTCATTGCCCAGCAGCGCCGCGACCCTATATCGACGGCCGACGCCTATCCACCTGCACGAAAGGACGAATTGATGACCATCGCCGTTGGAGACAAGCTGCCCGACGTGAAGCTGATCAAGGCGGGCGAGAGCGGCCCCGAGCCGGTCCAGTCTTCCGAATATTTCGCCGGCAAGAAGGTCGCGCTGTTCGCCGTCCCCGGCGCATTCACCCCCACCTGCTCAGCCAAGCACCTGCCTGGCTTCGTGGAAAAGGCCGCCGAACTCAAGGCCAAGGGCATCGACGAGATCGCCTGCACTTCGGTCAACGACGCGTTCGTGATGGGCGCCTGGGGCAAGAGCGCCGACGCTGGCGGCGTGACGATGCTGGCCGACGGCAACGGCGACTTCGCCAAGGCCGTGGACCTTGTCATGGACGGTTCGGGCTTCGGCATGGGCTCGCGCAGCCAGCGCTATTCGATGGTCGTCAACGACGGCGTGGTCGAGCAGCTCAACGTCGAGGCACCCGGCACGTTCGAGGTCAGCTCTGCCGACTACATGCTCGGCAAGCTCTGATCGGGCCCAGCGTCTTATTGAAGAAAAAGGGCGGCCTTCCCGAGTGGATGGCCGCCCTTTTTCGTTGGAGGCGACATCGGCGGGGCGTTGGAACGCCTTGGCCCGCTTGTCGCTGCTCCCCGGCCAAGTTAGCACCGCACATCAGTACACACATCCACGGCGGGAAAAGCTCATGGCACGTTCGGTAATCGTCACCGGTGGTTTCGGTATCCTCGGCGAGGCGGTGGCGCAGGCCTTCGCCGATGCCGGCGACAAGGTCGCGCGGATCGACTTCGCGCCCGAGGCGAAGGCAGCGGTTGCCGGCGCGCTCGACATCGGCGGCGTGGATCTCACTGACGCCGCTTCCACCGAGGCCGCGCTCGACAAGGTGACGGCGGCCAACGGCGGTATCGATGTGCTGGTCAACGTCGCGGGCGGCTTCACCTGGGAGACGCTGGAGGGCGGCGCGATCGCGACCTGGGCGAAGATGCAGTCGATGAACCTGCTGACGGCTGCGACGATCACCCAGCTTGCCCTCCCCGCGCTCAAGGCGTCGGCGGCGGGCCGTATCGTGAGCATCGGCGCGGGCGCGGCGATCAAGGCCGGCATGGGCATGGGCGCCTACGCGGCGTCGAAGTCCGGCGTCCACCGCCTGACCGAAGCCCTCGCCGAGGAACTGGCGGGCACGAGCGTCACCGTGAACGCGATCCTGCCCAGCATCATCGATACGCCGACCAATCGCGCCGACATGCCCGACGCCGACTTCTCGACATGGGTTCAGCCCGGCGCCATTGCGGAGGTAATCGGCTTCCTGGCTTCGGACGCCGGCCGCTCGATCACCGGCGCGCTGATCCCGGTCTCACGCGGCAGCTGAACCTCAGCGCCTTCGCCGGGGCACATAGACGACGATCCCGCGCTGTGACCAGATACGCCGCCACTGCGGGCTGCGCGCCAGTTCCGCGGCGAGCGGCGCGTTGTGGTATTCGTCCAGCACGAAGGCGGCGGGGTTCCACTTGGCGACGACGTCGACCAGCGGGACGATGCCGTTCTCGATCCCGCCGTTGTATTGCCATTCCTTGCGGGCATAGCGGTAATACCGGCCATCGTAGGCGACGCGCCAATCGGGATAACCCGCATCTATGATAGCGCCGCCGAATGGGAAGTCGCCATAGACAGTGCCGCGAACGCCCTCCTGCCGCAGCCGCTCGAGGGCCGGGAGCGGGAGCGTCTCGGCAAACCGTGTCGGCGCGAGCAGCGGAGTGAACACCGCGATCAACAGAAGGGGCAAGAGAACTTTGGCAGGATTCGTCCTGCGCTCCCGGTTGGGCTCCCCGGCGGCGCGCGCTATCACCGGGACCATCGCGACGGCCCAGAAAAGTACGAAGCGATAAGCCGTCAAGGTCATCAGCAGCAGGCCGAGGGCGACGGCCAGTTCCCCGGCGTCGACGCGCGAACGGTGGGTCAGGCACAGCCTCGTCGCCAGCAATGCCACGACCAGCACCGGAACCGCATTCGAGCGGTTGCCGGAAATCCACAAGGGCAGCCACTCACTCGCACCGATCGCAATGCTCGCCTGGGCGTTGAGAGCGGACGTGCGCAGAATGGAGAAGCCGTCCGGGGTCGCGAAAGTCGCCGCGACGCCGATGAGCGCCAGCACGGTCGGAGCCAGCGGGATCGGCCGGGTGCGATCCCCGCCCAGCCACGCGATCCAGCCTGGCGCCGCGGTCAGCCCCATGGCGATCACGGCGACGCTCACCGAGGGGTGCAGGTTCTGCCAGATGACCAGCAGGGGGGCGCCGAGGGCGATGGTCAGCATGGGTCGCAGACCAAGCCGCTGCAACGCCAGAAGCAATCCGAAGCACAGACAGGCGAAGCTCTGCGGCCGGATACTCGCGGTCGGCAACGCGGCCATGAACGCCAGCAGCAAGGCCAGCATTACGGCATGCAACGGCGCTCCGCGTCTGTAGCAAGCCGCCGCGACGACCCAGAAACCGCCGAGCCAGCATAGCGCGTCGGTCACCCGCAGCAGGTTCCAGCCGCCCAGCCGCCGACCCGCCGCCATCACGGCCTGCCCCGCCCATGCGACCGCCGGCAGCGGCTCGCCGAGGTGCAGCGCGGCGAACGGTTCGCGCGAGATCGGCCCGCCCTGATCGAGGATCAGTTCGCCCAGCTTCAACTGCCAGAAGATGTCGACGTCCCAGACCGTCCGCAGGAGCAGCGCGAGCAGCATGCCGGCCGGCGCCAGCGCGAGCAGGATACCCGCTCGCGGTGCCCTACCACCCTGCTCGCCGCTATCTTCCTCGATCATCTGCCTGTCCGCCCCGGAGTCGCCCGCGTCTCTCCCCGCAGGCGCGGCCTGGTTCAAGCGTAATGTGGGGCGGGCGCAAAACCAGTTCCTCTCCCGGGCTAACCGGAAGAGGAACTCGGTATCAGTAGCCCATCAGGCTGAGGACTTCCTTGCGTGAGCGCTCGTCCTCGAGGAATGTGCCCATCATACGGCTGGTGATCATGCCGACGCCCGGGGTACGTACGCCGCGCGCGGTCATGCAGGCGTGGCTCGCCTCGATCACCACCGCGACGCCCTGGGGCTTGAGGTGATCCCAGATGCACTGGGCGACTTCGGCGGTCAGGCGCTCCTGGATCTGCAGGCGGCGGGCATAGCCGTGAAGCACGCGGGCGAGCTTGGAAATGCCGACGACATGGTCGCGCGGCAGATAGGCGATCGCGGCCTTGCCAATGATCGGCGCCATGTGATGCTCGCAGTGCGACTGGAAGGGGATGTCCTTGAGCAGCACGACCTCGTCGTAGCCGCCGACTTCCTCGAACACCCGCGACATGTGGACGGCGGGATCTTCCTTGTAGCCCTGGCAGTATTCCAGCCAGGCCCGCGCCACGCGCTTCGGCGTGTCGATCAGGCCCTCCCGCTGCGGATCGTCGCCAGACCACTCGATCAGCGTGCGGATGGCCGCCTGCACGTTTTCAGGCACCGCGGGCTTCCCCAGTGGGTTGTCCTCGTCGGGACCGACCAAACTGCTCATGCCCGCTTGCTCCTTCTCAATTTTTTCATCAGGCGCATACGCATCAACCGTCCGTTGCGCCGGAACAACCCACGGTGCTCGATAGGCTCGAACATTTCGCCGGGGCGTTCAGGATCGAGCACGCCGCTCTTGCCCAATGCTCTTTCAGCTTCCGACAGCTCTTTCAAGGGCAAGGGCTCGCAATATTTACCAATTCTGGGCTTCGCGCTGTTGAGCGCGTCGATCATCGCCGCCATCGAGCCATGGTGTTCGATGGCCGCCTCGACCTCGGCTTCCTCGATCCCGCAATGCTCCGCGAGGAGACGGATGCGCAGGGCCGTGATTGCCGGTCCCACATGGGCATTTGCGGGCCGGGCCATGTCGATGAAAACGTCGCACTCGCTGTCGAGGCCCATCGAGCGGTTGTTCATGTTCGCCGAGCCGACGCGCAGGAGTTCGTCGTCGACGATCATCAACTTCGCGTGGACGTAGATCGGCGTCCCGTCCGAGGCCATCGGGTTGAAGATGCGGAAGCGGCCGTCTGGGTCGCCTTTCGCCAGTGTCTCGACCAGTTCGACGCGCGCGGTGTCCATCGCCTTCTGCTCGAACCAGCCGTCGGCGGTACGCGGGTTCATGATGAGGAACTCGGGCGGGTTTTCCTCCGCGAGCCGCTCGCATATGGCCTCAGCGATGGCGCGCGAGGCGAAGTACTGCGTCTCTGCGTAGATGAAGCGCCTGGCGCGGCGAATCTGCTCGACGAACAGCTTCTCGATCTCGCTGACCTGCGGGCAGTCGCCATATTCGGCCCGGGTGCGGGCGATGCCGATTTCGACGTCCTCGAATTGAGCGTCGAGGCCCTCGGGCCAGGGGGACTGCTCCTGCGCGAGGCACGGAGCGATCTCGTCGCCGCCCGCCACCTTCCAACGCTCGCGGCCGAGTTCTCCCAAGGCACCGGCGACATCGCCCTCCATGATCATCGTCACGTCGTGCCACGGCCCATAAGGACGGCCAGTCGGCTTCCGGCGACGCGGGTCGTGCGGGGTATGGTCGGGCGTGTCCCAGCGGTCCGAGGTCATGTCGATGCCGCCGCAGGCCGCGAAGACATCATCGACCACGACGATCTTCTGGTGATGGCTGCAGCCGACAGGATGGGCGGAATCGAACTTGAAGTCGATACGCGGGTGCTTGGCCCAGCGCGCGAGATCGAACAGCATCGTACCCCGAAGCATGTACTTGAAAACCGCGAAGTTCCACTTGAGCAGCCTGATCTCGAGCTGCGGGTTCTTCTTCACCAGCCAGAGCATGTACGAGCCCAGCCGTGCGGGAAACTTCCGGCGGCGTCCGCGCTGCCACCAGCGCCGGCCCGACGAAAGCAGGATGCGCGAATCGAAGTCCCAGCCGATCATGAAGATCCGCTGCCGCGCTTCGCCCATGACTTCGCGGATCACCTCGAAGTAGTCGGCCGCATCGATGACGACATGCGCCCGCCGCGCTTTCACATAGCGCCAGACCGAGGGCGAGACGCCCTGATCGTGATCGGCGCGCGCGTCGCCCTCCCCGCTCGCCTGAACGAGGGGCGCTTCTCTGGTTTCAGAATACATCGATTGCCTTGCTGGAGCTTCCACCACCCGCGATCAAGCTCCGATCCACCCTGATGTTCCCCGCCATGCCCGATCGGCTGCCCCGCTTGCCTGCACAGGTGGTGAATCCCCGCGCCGGTTGCCTCCCGCGCGGATGCCCGATCCATTTCCAAAACAGGAAAACGATCCCGGGAGCCGGACGATGACCACGAAAGTAAGCCGCATCATCGAGGAACTCGCCGACCGCGAGGCGATTCGCGAATGCCTCTGCCGATATGCGCGCGGCGTCGACCGCCTGGACGCCGACATGGTGCGATCCGCCTACTGGCCCGACTGCATCGACGCACACATGGGTTTCACCGGCAACGCCGAGGAATTCATTGCATGGGCCTTCCCTGTGATGAAAAGCATGGACCAGACCATGCACATCGTCGGCAACGTGCTCGTCTGGGTGCGGGACGACGAGGCGGACGCGGAAGCCTATTTCTATGGCATCCACCGCATCAACCTCCCCGACGGTTCGAAGTCGGACGTGATCGGCGCCGGGCGTTATCTCGACACGTTCGAAAAGCGCGACGACGAGTGGCGTATTTCGCGTCGCCTGGTCGTGACCGACTGGTTCCGGCAGTATCCCGATTCGGCCGACTGGTCGCAGGGAATGCTCGGTATCATGGTCGATCCGGGCGCACGATTCCCCGACGATGAGAGCTACAAGCGAGTTCGGATTGGCTGAAATCCGCCATTTTTTCACCCGCTACGGGCTATTCGCCGCGCATACGGCTCAATTCGCCCCTTGTGGAGGCAACCGTTCACCCCACGGCGCATTCGCTCCCTATATCCAATAGTCACCCCCGCCCGCCGACCCGCGAAAACTGCTCGCGGTGGCGGTCCCGGCCTCGCCGGACGGGGTCAGTGTCCGGGTGCAGTACCCAGTTCCGGACCGCCTTTCGCGCCCCAGCAGGGGGCTTGTTCCGGGACCCGTTCTCCCACGGTCCCGCCAAGAAGGAGTACGCCATGAAGAAACATCTCATCGCAGCTGCATTTGCCGCCGCCAGCTTCGTTCCCGCAGCCGTGATGGCTCAGGAAGCCGCAGCGCCTGCTGCAGCAGCCCCGGCAGCGGCGGCC
>NZ_AKKE01000073.1 GCF_000281975.1 Novosphingobium sp. AP12
GGCGACCGTGTCGCTGCGGAGCGGCAGCCGCACTGGTGGATTGGAAACGTCGGTGAATTCGAGCAGCACTTTTGCCAATCGCTGCGGATCTCCGGGCTGGTTGTGATTGAGCTCGGTTGCAATGGCCCGGACCTTGCCAGCGGTCTCGGCATAGTCGCCAATGATCGTCGGGCTGACGTTCAATGACGACCCGTCGAGGAAGTCGGTGCGGAAATAGCCTGGCTCGACAACGGTGACATGGATGCCGAGCGGCGCGAGCTCTGCGTGCAGCGCTTCGGACAGCCCCTCTACCGCGAATTTGGTTGAGGAATAGACCCCGAACCCAGCTGCGCCACGATAGCCGCCGATCGACGAGATGTTAAGGATGCGACCCGACCGGGCAGCACGCATATGCGGCAGCACCGCGCGGGTGACGTTCAGCACTCCGAAGACGTTGGTGCGGTAGACCGCCTCGATCTCGGCGGCGCTCGCTTCTTCCACCGCCCCCATCAGGCCGAAGCCGGCATTGTTAAGGAGCACATCGATTCTGCCGAACCGCGCGATTGCGGCATTGGCGGCGGCGACCGCCTGGGCCTCGTCGGTGACGTCGAGCGGGACCGCGAGGAGGTTGAGGCGATCACCAAAGCGATCGGTGATTGCGTTGGGATTGCGGGCACTGGCGACGACAGCGTCGCCCCGGGCAAGCGCAAGCTCGACGACAAGGGCGCCGAAGCCGCGCGATGCGCCGGTGATAAACCAGGTCTTCATGGAAAGCTCCTGTCGATATTGGGTTGAAGAAAGCGGCGAGGGATCACTGGGCCGGCGTTACGCGCGACCACAGATCGTCGAAGGCGATGGCGTCGAAGAAGGCATTCGCCTCGACCACGCGGCCCGACCGCATGCGGAAGAACCAGGCATAGCTGTTGACGTAGGGCTTACCGTCCGTGGCCGTGCCGCGCGCATCGAACAGGATTACCACGCGGTCGCCCTCGGCGGTGATGCTGCGAACGGTAGGCTTGATACCCACCTTCATGCGGGCGTTGAACGGCCGGATGACGTCGCGGAGGAAGTCCTCCTTGGTCGGGTAGGTCTTCGACGCGACCGAATTGCCCTCAATCGTCCAGCGGGCGTCGTCGGCCAGGAGGTCGAAAGGGCTGCCCGTGCCGCTCCGCCATGCCTCAAAGCTCTGGCTGACGATGGCATTGTTCGCGGAATCTCCGGGTGCGCGGGCCGAAGCGGCTCGATCGGCGAAGGTGAACGCGAGCGCTGCGGCGCCCAAACCCAGCAGGGTGGTGAGCAAGGAAGGGGATTTACCGATGGTCGACATGATGATGCTCCTTTCTGAAAAGAGAGGGCGGCGGCTAGCCGTCGCCGCCCTTGGGATGATCAAATCTGGTTTTCCCAGGCGGCAATCTGATGTGCCTTCAGCATGTCCTCGATCGCCTTGGGCGAGACATTGCGGAACTTGCCGGTGTCGGCAGGCACGATCGCGATCATCGCGTCGATCTGTTCCTGCGCGTCCATGCGGCCCTCGGGCGTCGCGAAGAAATCGTCGAAGCCCTTGCGCAGGTCGGCGCGCTTTGTGAAGTTCTTCGCATCGTCCATCCAGCGGAAGGGATTGTCCGCCATCGTCTCGTTGTAGCCGGTATAATAGGCACCCGGGTTGATCGTCTGGACCCTGATGCCGTAGCCAGAGAGTTCCTGCTGCATCGCCTCGGCGAAGGCCTCGATGGCGTGCTTGGTTGAGACATACGTGCCCCAGTTGGCCGGAGTGAACAGGCCGCCCATCGACGAGGTGAAGACGACCTTCTTGCCCTCGTTGACGCCTTCGCGGATCCAGCGCTGGACAACGCCCTGGGTCAGTTCCAGCGGAAGGAAGACGTTGTTCTCGTAATTGCGGCGAACGATATCGACCGGGATTTCCCAAACCGGTCCAGGCTCGCCGCGGCCCGCATTGTTCCAGAGGATGTCGAAATCCCAGGTCTGAGCCTGCTTGATGTCATAGGGATCGTGCAGGTCGAGACGTTCGACGCGGATGCGGTCTGCCAGACCGAGCGCCTGCACCTCTTCCCGGAGCATGGTCACCATCGGCGAAACCTCGCAGGTGGCGATGATGTCGTGGCCGGTCTGCGCCATGCCGATGGCAGCGCCTTTGCCGAAGCCCGAGCCAGCGCCGGTGATGAGGATGGTCTTGTTAGTCATGATAAATTCCCTTCTCGTTCAGAGTTGAGTTTGGTCGTGTGTGGAGAGTCTCAATTCGAGATGGCCGCGGCGGCGGCCTGGGCGATCGCAAGATCCTGGGGCACGGCCCCGCCGGACACGCCGACCGCGCCGATCATCGTCCCGTCCGCGCCTATCAGAGGGAGACCGCCGGGAAAGGTCATGAGGCCACCGTTGCTGAGTTCGAGACCCGGGGCCGGAGCGCCAGGCTTGCAATAGTCCCAGACTGCCTCGCTCGGGGCCTGGAACAGGGCAGCGGTGCGTGCCTTTCCCAAGGCGACGTCGATCGCCCCCAGCACTGCGCCGTCCATCCGGCTGAAGGCCGTGAGGTGGGTTGCGGCGTCGAGGACGGCGATGTTGACGGGGACGCCCATGCTCCGTGCCTGCGCCTCGCCGGCGGCGATGATCGCATGAGCCTGATCGTTGGTAATCATTGCCTGTTTCCTGCCTTTCGAGGACCGGCAGGGACTGTTCCCTTCCGATGAGGCAGTATTAGGCGGGGCGGCGTAGCCCGGTATTTCCACTTCCTGCGAAGCGATGCGCAGATCTTGCTGTAGTGCGGATCCTGCTCAGGAGGCCTGGAGGTTCCGGTACTGGCCGGGAGTCAATCCGGTGGCCTTGCGGAACACGCGGATGAAGTTGGCTTGGCTCCCAAAACCGCAGTCCAGCGCG
The DNA here is from genome assembly GCF_000281975.1 of Novosphingobium sp. AP12. Lineage (GTDB taxonomy): Bacteria > Pseudomonadota > Alphaproteobacteria > Sphingomonadales > Sphingomonadaceae > Novosphingobium. Next base: position 2,872 of record NZ_AKKE01000073.1, read on the forward strand.
ATCTCGACCTGCGAGGAGTGCTGGAAGGCGAGCTTGTCCCTCGCAGCCTGAACGCGGCGATCCGTGACGTACCGATGGGGCGAAAGCCCCGTGGCATCGCGGAACAGGCGCGAGAAGTGAAATGGGCTGAGGCACGCCTCGGCGGCCAAGTCGTCGAGCGAGATGTCGCTGGCCAAGCGTGCCTCAATGAAATCGAGCACGCGGCGCAGACGTTTGGCATCCAGCGCCGGCGTCCGCACCGGTGCTTGCCACTGATCGGCCGCGTAGTGGGCTACCAGATGCGCGGCCAGTGCTGTGCGCATGCCATCGACGAAGATCCGGTCGGTTGGCTGCACTCCGCGATCGAGCATACCCCGCAGGGCCGTGCCGATATGCTCCACCGTCGCATCCGCCAGACCGCCCGCATAGGCGAGGCGCGTCTTGGCGGGATCGATGTCGTAGTTCTCCAGCGCGCTCTGATCGAGAAGCGTCGCAGGCAGGAAGAGGTGGAGGGTTTCTATCGGCCCCGTCAGTTCAAGCACACTCTCGTGCGTCCCTGCCGGAACGAGCCAGCTTGTGCCTGGGCGCGCCAGACCCTCCTGATACTGGCCATCGCCAGTGCGTCGAACGGCCGACTGGCCGGAGAGGATCAGAACAAGCTCCGTACATTCGGCCGTGACGCCCGATTGCGCGCCGGCGGTCAATTGCCGTCGCTCAAGGCGCAGGGTGTCCCACTCGCCCACACCGCCGAGACGTTCGCTCAAGAGATACTTGGCGTCACCGTGCGTTTTTAGAGCCATTCACCGCGTTGCTTCGATTCCGCCGATTATTACCTGCAATCTGCCGCAAAGGATCCAATTGGAAAAGGCGTATTACATGATGCGCTGGCCATCCCCTCGCAATTGGCCGTTCTGGGGAAACGGACGTTTGGCGAAGCAGACTTGAACGACCTTACCTGGTCGCGACCTACCCCCTGCCCGGTTAGGATTTCGCCCTGATGTCGGACGTTCCCGAGCCCAAATGGGGCGCCCGATTCCGGCCCTTCATTCATTGCCTTGAAATAGGGCAAACCTGCCTTTCAAATCCGCACTGTGCGACAGCAGGTCCCGCCAGAAGCAGGCATGGGAGCGCCGCCGCCCTGATCTCCCGCTCGCATTGCGGTCGTTCACAGGTCGAAGTCGCATTTTCAATACAGGTCATTTGTTCGTGCCCGATGACCACGCGCCGCTTCGGCCGCTGAGAATTTGGGTTTTTAAGCTATAGGGCTTCGCCCGCCCGCAGCGCGCCGGTGAGCTGCGGGCGATACCCAGACCTATCGCCGCAAGGCGGAGCCACCCGAAGTTGGCGCAAATCGCGCGAACAGCGACGGCAGCACAAACAGCGTTAGCAGTGTCGCGGACACTAGCCCGCCAATGACCACGGTCGCCAGTGGCTTCTGGACTTCCGCGCCCGAGCCGGTCGCAAAAGCCATCGGCACGAAGCCCAGCGACGCCACCAACGCGGTCATCATCACAGGGCGTAGCCGCCGCATTGCCCCTTCGCGCGCCGCCAGCGCCGGAGCCATGCCTTCGGCCACAAGCCCCCGGATCGCGCTGAGCATAACCAGTCCGTTGAGCACAGCGATGCCCGACAGCGCGATGAAGCCCACTGCTGCCGAAACCGAAAACGGCATCCCGCGCACCAGCAGCGCCAGCACCCCGCCCACCAGCGCCAGGGGCACGCCGGTGAAGACGATCACCGCGTCGCGCACCCGGCCCAGCGCGCCGTAGAGCAGTAGCAGGATCAGCACGAAGCAGGCCGGCACCACCAACATCAGCCGCGCCCGCGCCGAGGCGAGGTTTTCGAACTGGCCGCCCCATTCGAGGTAGAACCCGGCAGGGAGCCGGACATCGAGCGCGATAGCCGCTTGCGCGTCCGTCACCACCCCGGCGACATCGCGGCCGCGGACGTTCGCCTGGACCACCACCCGCCGCTTGCCGTTCTCGCGGCTAATCTGGTTGGGCCCGGTGGTGATGGCGATGTCGGCGACGCTGGAAAGCGGCACCTGGGCACCTCCCGGCACCGGCACCGGTATCTGGCCGACCCTTTCGAGGTCGGCACGCTGCGCGTCGTCGAGCCGGATGGTGACGGCGAACCTGCGGTCGCCTTCGTAGATCGCTCCCGCATCGCGCCCGCCGATCGCGGCGGCCACCACTTCGTGCACCGCCTTGGCCGAGACGCCCAGCTGCGCCATCGCCTCGCGACGGGGGCGGATGTCGAGGATGGGCAGGCCCTCGGTCTGCTCCACCCGAACGTCAGCCGCGCCCGGCGTCCGGCGCAGGATCGCAGCGATGCGGTTGGCGGTGCGCGTCATCGCCTCTGACTCGTCGCCGAAGACCTTGATCGCGACGTCGCCTCGCACCCCCGCGATCAATTCGTTGAAGCGCATCTGGATCGGCTGGCTGATCTCGAAGGCGTTGCCGGGCAGCGCCTCCAGCTTCGCCTCGATTGCGGCGACGAGCGCAGCCTTGGACAAGCCCGGATCGGGCCATTCGGCGCGTGGCCTCATGATCACGAATGTGTCCGAGATGTTGGGCGGCATCGGATCGGACGCAAGTTCGGCAGTGCCGGTCTTGGAGAACACGAAGCGCACTTGCGGCAGGCTCGCGATGGCCTTCTCGACATCGAACTGCATGGCCTGGCTCTGCTGGACCGACGTCCCGGGGATGCGTAGCGCCTGGACGGTGACGTCGCCCTCGTCGAGCTGGGGCAGGAACTCCTGGCCCAGCAGCATGAAGCAACCGAGCGCCGCGACGAAGGCCGCGACGGCAACCCCGATCGTGCGCCGGGGCCGACGCATGGCGCGGTCGAGGCCTGGCTCGTAGCGCGCCTTGACCCAGCCCATGACCCGCCCTTCCTTCTCCTCGACCGGCTTGGACAACAGCAGGGCAAGCATGGCAGGGACGAACGTGAGTGAGAGCACGAAGGCACAGGCGAGCGCGAGGATGACCGTCAGTGCCATCGGCGTGAAGGTCTTGCCCTCGACCCCGGTCAGCGCCAGCAGCGGAATATAGACGAGCATGATGATCGCCTGCCCGTATACCGACGGGCGGATCATCTCGCGCGCCGCCAGCGCGACGGTCTCGCGCCGCTCTTCCGCAGTCAGCGGCCGGCCGCCCTGGTGCTGCCGTTCGGCCATGCGTCGCAGCGCGTTCTCGACGATGATCACCGCGCCATCGACGATCAACCCGAAGTCCAGCGCGCCCAGGCTCATCAGGTTGGCCGAGACACCGCCCTGCAACATGCCCACGGCGGTCATCAGCATCGTCACGGGGATTACCAGCGCCGCGATAAGCGCGGCGCGGAAGTTGCCGAGCAATGCGAAGAGCACGATGACGACGAGCAACGCCCCTTCGGCCAGGTTGCGGGCCACGGTTCCAATCGTAGAATGCACCAAAGCGGTGCGGTCCAGCACCGGCTGGACGATGACGTCGGTAGGCAACGACGCGTTGACCTCGCTCAGCCGACGCGCCACCGCGCTTGCGACCGTCCGGCTGTTCTCACCCACGCGCATGACCGCCGTGCCGACGACCACCTCGCGCCCGTTCTCGGATGCGGAGCCCATACGGATCGCCTGCCCAGTCTTCACGGTGGCGACCTGGCTGAGCAGGATCGGCACGCCTTCGCGGGTGGCCACGACGGTCCGCGCAAGATCGCCCGCGCCCGTCAGCCGCGCATCCGAGCGTACCGCTAGGCCCTCGCCGTTGCGGTCGACGACGCCCGCACCGATGGCGCTGTTGTTGTCCTCCAACGCCCGGGCGAGAGCGTCGAGGTCGAGCCCCAGCGCGGCCAGCCGCTGCACGTCGGGCACCACCTGGTACTGCTTCACGTAGCCGCCGATCGCATCCACTCCGGCAAGCCCCGGCGTGTTACGCAGCAGCGGGGTGACGATCCAGTCCTGCGCCGTGCGCAAGTACGTCGCCTGGTCGGTCTGGCTCACCAGCCGCTCGCCTTCCGGGGTGATGTAGCTGCCGTCCGGCTGCAGGCCCGGCTCTCCGGGGTCGTGGCGGTCGTCCTTGCGGTGCGCGAGGTGAACGGTCCACATGTAGACCTCGCCCAGCCCGGTGGCGATCGGGCCCATCTCCGGCACCGCGCCAGCGGGAAGGCTGTCATCAATGGCGGCGAGCCGTTCATTGACCTGCTGCCGGGCGAAGTAGATGTCGGTCGTATCGGCGAATACCGCCGTGATCTGCGCGAAGCCGTTGCGGCTGAGCGATCGGGTATACTCCAGCCCCTCGATCCCCGCGAGCGCGGTTTCGATGGGAAAGGCGACCTGTTTCTCGACGAGCCCCGGCGAGAGCGCCGGCGCGCGCACGTTGATCTGGACCTGGTTGTTGGTGATGTCGGGCACCGCGTCGATCGGCAGGCGCTGGAGCGCCCACCCCCCGATCGTGCAGGCGAGGAGGGTCAGCGCCAGCACCAGCCAGCGCCGCGCGACGGAAAAGGTTACGATGGTGTCGATCATGGCTTAGTGCTCATGCTCCGCTTCGCCCTTGCCGAGTTCGGCCTTGAGCGTGAAGCTGCCCGTCGCGGCAAGGCGTTCGCCACCCTTGAGTCCCTCCAGTACCAGCACCCCGTCGCCACTGGTCGCGCCGGTGCGGACCGGGACTGCACGAAAGCCGGTACGGGTGCGCACGAAGACGCATCGCCTGCCCTCGAGGGTCTGGACCGCCACTTGCGGCACCTTGATCCCGCGCGCTCCCGGCAGGACCGGGACGTCGACGGCGGCCGTCACCGCCTCCCCCACGCGCCACAGGCCACCGCGATTGTCGAGCGTAGCGATCGCTGGCACCAGCCGCGTTTGCGCATCCAGCACAGGGGAAATGAAGCGGATGGTCGCCTCCCCCTCGCGACCCTGCCCGCTCACCGCCACGCGCGCGCCCGGACGTAACCGTGCGGCGTCGGCAGCGTCCAGCGACAGGGCGATCGATACGGTGGTCAGGTTCGCGACGCGGAACAGTTCCGCGTCGGCGGTGACGGCCTGCCCCGGCGTGGCGCTGCGCGCGATGACTTGGCCCGACAGCGGCGATGGCAGCGCGACGCGGTTGAGGCCGCCCCCAGCGCGCCCGGTAGCGGCAAGCTGCTGGCGGGCGAGACGTAGCGCTATGCCTGCCTCGGTCGCGGCAGTGCGGGCGGCGATCAGGTCCTGTTCTGGCGAAACCTTCTGCCCGAACAGCCGCTGCTCGCGCGCAAGGTTGCTGCGAGCGAGGGCAAGGCGCGCCGAGGCAGCCTCGATCTCGCCCTGCATCTGCGCGGCCTCCCGGCTTTCGATCACGGCCAAGGTTTCTCCCTTCCGCACCGTTTCTCCGAGGTTGCGCGACAGCGCCACGACGCGCCCGCCGATGGCGGCGGTGACCACCTGGATACCGTCGGGATCAGCCTCGATCGTGGCGGGCAGCATCAGCGCGCCGCCTGAGCCCGTGGTCCCGACCGCGACCACCTCGATGCCGGCAGCGCGGATTTGCGCTTCGGTCAGGGTGACGACACCTTCCTCGACCGTGTGATCCTCGCCGTGGCCTTCCTCCTGTCCGGCGTGTTCGTCGAGGGCCGCTTGCGGCGGAGTGCCGCCACAGGCAGGGAGCATGAGCGCAAGCGGCGCCGCGTAAATCAGTCTTTTCATCGGCTCAGTCCTCGGTCGGGAGCGGCGCAGGAGCGACCAGGCGGTCGCGGCGCGCGAGAGCATCGTGATAGGCGGCTAGCGCATCGACGGCGGCGAACCGGGTCGCGGCCAGCGTGCGTTCGGCATCGAGCAGGTCGACCTGCCCGAACTTGCCTTCGCGATAGCCGATGCGGGCGATGCGCGCCGCCTCGGTGGCGGCTTCGAGCGCAGCTCCGCTGGCGATACGCGCGGCAGTCTGCGCATTCGCAACCTCGGCATCCGCCGAAGCAATGGCCTGCGCCAGCGCGATGTTGGCCATGCGCCGGACGGCATCGGCCTTCTGCCGCTCCGCCTGCGCCTGTGCGAGCGCGGCGGAGCCGTTGTCAAACACCTGGAGCGGGATCGTCAGCCCCACCATCAGCGCCGTGTCGTCGCTTGCCTCGAAGCGTCGCGGCCCGGCGAAGAGTTGGACATCCGGCACGCGGTGCGCTTCGACCAGCCGCACCTGCGCCTCGGCACTCGCGACGTCGAGCGCGGCGGCGCGTGCGGCGAGCGTGGCCTCGACCGGCACGCGCCGCTCAGGACCGGCCGGGGCGAGGCGCTCGAACCACGCCTCGTCGAGCGGCGCGTCGACCGGCGCGCCGATCTGGAGCGCCAGATTGCCGAGCGCGAGCGCCTCCAGCCGCTGCGACTGCTCCAGCGTCGCCTGTGCATTGAGAAGCATCAGCTGCCCGCGCTGCTCCTCCAGCGGCGAGGCACGGCCGGCGCGGACGCGCACTTGCGCGGCGTGGAAGGCGTCGGCGGCGATGTCCACCTGCCGGGACGCGATCTGCGCGCGGCGCTGGGCCGCGGCGGCGCCAACGTAAGCACGCGTCACGGCAAGCTCGAGGTCGGCAACTGTCATCGTCTGTTCGACGAGGGCCCGCTCCTGCTGCCGGTCGGCCAGCCTGATGCGGGCGGAACGCTTGCCGCCGCGTTCGAGCGGCAGGGTGAATTGCAAGGTCGTCTCGGCACTGGAAAAGCCGCGATATAGGCCATTGCCAGCGATGTTTTCGGTCTGGACGCTTAGCGCCGGGTTGGGACGCAGGCCGGCGGCGGTGCGCGCGGCACGAGCCGCACCGACCGTCGCCTCGCCGGCTTGCGCGGCGGGGGAATGGAGGGCGGCCAGGTCAAGGGCGCGCGCAAGCGTGAGCGCAGGCCGCCCTTCCTGCGCGGTGGCCGCAGAGGCGCAGCACAGCACAGCCAGCATGGCCGTAAGGAAGCGATGCATGAGAGAATATCTCCTGAAGTCGATGACGGTGAGCGCGCGGTCTCAGGCAGCGCGCTCATTCGGTCGTTCGCTTCAGGCTATGGGAGGTCGCAGGTCAGGCGTGGGCCGGATTGCGGACAGTTCGCGAAACGGCGTCAGCACGGGCGACTCCCGCCAGGCCGGTGCGATCGGGACCAACGTGCGGTTCGCCGGTGTACCGACGTGATGCCCGTGGCACCCGCCATGATGATGCGGCATGGGGTTGTCGTTGTCGGCGGGCACATGGTCGCCATGGTCAGCGACGAGGCCGGCGACCGACCCTGCGCAGTCCAGCCCTTCGGTCGCATGCGCGAGCGAACCCACGCCCAGCGTGGCGAACAGGCTCATCACGAGCACAAGGAGGGTATACCTACGCACGCCGATGGACCTAGCAGCCGGGCATCGCCGTGTCACGCGCCGCCAAGATCCGGCTCAGGAGCATGAGCGATCGTCAGCAGGCCTTGAACGAACACTCTCCTCATTTCACGCGGCCGGATGCACCAGTCAAACATCTGTTATTTCTGATTATTACCCGACGATCCTGACGTCCAAATCCATCGACACACACCGCGTCGCGGCGCGCATCCATAAGGTTTGCGCATGGAACTACAAGCAATGGTGTCCTTGAAGGCATCGACGTGCCGCGCGAACAATCGGGCTGCAATTTCATCCCGCCCCGAAAGGTCGCAACCCACCATGAAGATCAGCCCGCTCAAGACCGGCATCCTTCTCCTTTCCGCGCTCGCCCTGTCCGTGCAGCCGGCATCCGCGCATCCCGGTCATGAGGAGCCGCTGCCGGAGTCCTTCTCGCGGTCCACCCCGGCGATCTCGTATTATTCGACGCCCAACCGCAAGCACACCGAGATCAAGGGCGGCGAGGCCACCGTGCTGGGCAAGGTGAGCTTCGATCTCGCCAAGGCGTCCACGGTGCTGGTGCAGTTCAACAGCGGGCTCGCCACCGTCACGCCCGAAGGCTGCCCCTGTTCGGTGCGCACCTCGTTGAAGGTCGACGACCAGGAACCGGTGGTGATCAAACGCGTCAACCTCGGCGCCGTGAACGCCAGCGTGGCCGGCAAGTACCAGGTCGACCGGCAGTCGGCCGACGGGTCGTTCGTCCTGTCGCTGCCCGCAGGCCAGCACGAAATCGCGCTCGTCGTGCAGCGCATCGAGGGCAGCAGCGCGCTGCTCCACGCCTTCTATGCGAACATCCAGGCGATCCCCTTCCGGCCATGACCGAACGCCGTTTTCGGATCGGTATCGTCGCCTCGCTGTGCGTTGCCCTCGCCGCGCCTGGCCAGGCACAGCAGACCCCTCGCTATGGTGATCCGATTGGTCTCGCCCATGCCAGAACCGTCGTCCGGCTTGCCGAGGAGGAGGCCCGCGCGCGCGGGCTCCGCATGGCCATTGCGGTCGCCAGCCCATCGGGCGAACCGGTGGCCCTGGAGGTCATGGACGGGACGCAGAATGCCTCCATCACCATAGCACCCGCGAAGGCACGTACGGCAGCCCGATTCCGCAAGCCGACCAAGCTCCTGCAGGACGCGGTCGCCGCCGGGAACCTCGCCTATGCGGTGGCGGACGGCGCCCTGGCGCTGGAAGGAGGCCTCCCGATCACAGTCGGCGGCCGCATAGTCGGCGCGCTCGGGGTGAGCGGCGGCACTTCAGTCCAGGATGGCGAGGTGGCAGCGGCAGCCTTGCGGCGCTTTGATCAATCCGCCCCGGACCCATAAGGATATGTCATGGATCGAGGCATTCTCATGACCTGACGTGAGACAGCATCCATTTAATAAGGTCACATCACCTGCAATCGGAGTAGCACACCCATGACGTTCCAGCGCCGAACGGTCCTCGGCGGCATGACCGCACTGGCCGCCCTTCACGCCACCGGCGCCTGCGCGCAGAATCGCAGGAAGCGGGTCGGCGTCATCGGCGGCGGCCTCATCGGCGCCTCGATCGCCGCGCAGCTCGCCAAGGCGGGGGCGGACGTCATCGTCTTCGAAAAAGTGCGTCCCGCCGCCGGCGCTACGGAAAAGTCGGTCGCCTGGATCAATCCAGTGGTGAATGATGCGCACTACATGAAGCTGCGCCTCCAGAGCATGGCGGCCTGGCTCGAGGACGACCGGGCGCTGGGCATGAAGGCAATCTGGGGCGGTTCGTTGAGCTGGGCCTATTCGGACAAGAAGGACTCGCTGCAGAAGAAGGCGACCCTGCTGGAAGCCACCGACGATCCGCCGCGCTACCTGACCGGCGCGCAGATCACGAAGGCCGAACCGGGCATCCTGCCGGGAGATGGTGTCGAACTGGCCTTCCAGACGGCCAAGGACGGCCACGTCGATCCCGTTTTCGCGACGCAGTGCTACCTGGCCGCAGCCAAGCGCCTTGGTGCGAAAGTGCTTTACCCGTGCGAAGTGACCGCGATCAAGGTGCGCGGCGGCGCGGTGGTGGGGGTTGCCACGACCAAGGGCGACTTCGACCTCGATCACGTCGTCAGCGTGACAGGGACGGACACGCCCCGGATCATGGCCCTGCTCGACCGCAAACTGGAACTGGCCCACAAGCCGGGTCTGGTGGTCCATACCGCGCCTCGGCCGGTGACGACGAAGCTGGTGTACGAAGCTTCCAGCATTCTCGAATTCAAGCAGTATGCCGATGGCCGCTATCTCACCAGCTTCACCAGCGGTCCACCCAACCTGCCGCAGCACGCCGAAATTCTGCAGCACCAGATGGCCTATCCCGACCCGGCGCTGCAACAGCGCCACGGCGAACTGCTGATCGAACGCACGGCCCAGTACATGCCGGCGATAGCCGGGGCAACGCCCACCAAGGTCCTGCTGGGATTCCGGCCCTACCCGCTCGACAACAAGCCGATCGCAGGCCCCGTGCCGGGTGTAAAGGGCGCCTACGTCGTTGTAACGCACAGCGGCATCACGCTGGCCCCGATCCTCGGACGCCATGCCGCCCAGGAAATCATGACAGGCGTCGAAGCGCCGATCCTCGCCCCGTACCGGCCGACCCGGTACATCACGGCATGATCTTCGCCGTCCGCGCGGTTGCCCGACCCTTCAGGCCGCGCGGGCGGCGATCCCATTGGCTCATCACCGAATTTACAGCGGGTCGGCGCGACACTATCACCCGGCCATGAACTTTCGCCAGCTTGAGATCTATCGCGCCCTGATGGTGGGCGGTTCGGCGTCCCGCGCGGCGGAACTGCTGCGCATCACCCAGCCCGCCGTCAGCCGCGCCATCTCCGAGCTGGAGCACCGCATAGGCTTCCCCCTGTTCGACCGCGTGAAGGGGCGCCTGATCCCGACGCCTGAAGGCGAATTGTTCTTCCGCGACGTCGACGGCGCCTTCACGGGGCTCGACACGCTGCGGGCCTCGGCTGCGCGGATCCGCGACTTCGGCTCGGGCAGCCTGCGCATCGCCAGTCTGGCTGCGCTTGGTTCAACGCTCGTCCCGCGCGCGGTGCGCCGGTTCCGCGAGGTCAATCCGCACGTATCGATCACGCTGCAAATCCTGTCGTCCGCCGCCGTGCGCGACCACGTCGTCAACCAGCAGTTCGACATCGGCCTCGCCGCCGACGAGGTCGATCTGTCCGGCGTCGACCACAGCGTCTTCCAGAGCGTGCGCGCGGTCTGTGTCATGCCGCCCGACCATCCGCTTGCGGACCGCGAGATCGTCCGCGCAGAGGACATGGACGGCATAGCCTTCATCGCGCTGGCACCCGAGGACCGCGCGCGGGCGCGCATGACCGAGACCTTCGACGCGGTTGGCGCCAGGCCCCACATCGTGGTGGAAACGCCGGCCTCGCTCACCGTCTGCGCTCTGGCGCTGGAAGGCGTTGGGCTGGGCCTCGTCAATCCGGCTGCCGCTGATGGGTTCGAGCAGCGCGGGCTCATTATCAAACCCTACGAGCCGGCGGTCTATTTCAAGGCCTACATCCTGTTCCGGCCCGACGCCCAGCGCGCGCGTCTGGTGCGCGAGTTCACCTCGGCGCTCAACGGCGCGCTGCGCGCCGGTTCGGGACAGTAACGCACCGCAAAGCGGAGTCGCTCTCGCAGGCCAGCAATAACGGCAACGCGAGGCCCTCCTGCCATGCCTCGGCAAGGGCGACTAGGCGCAGCTCGTCACCAGGCCGGCCAATCATTTCCAGCGACACCGGCCGCAACCCGCCTTCGGTCATCGCCGCACCGACCGGGAAGGCGATCGCCGGACGTCCCGAATACGCGGCCAACCGGTGCGTTCCGGCCGTATCCGGCCCCGCATCGGCAGTGGCGGCCACGGCTTGGACGGAGGGGTAGACCAGCACATCGAAACAGGAACGGCCACTGTCGCAGGCGAATGCCTCATCGATGCGCTCGGCAACGTAGCGGTCGCGATAGGGGCCGTTGACGCGGAAGCGCGGGTCCGAGGCCGCGCCCGCGCGATTGACGATGAAGTTCGCCACATCGTCGATCACGGCGCGATCGACGTTCGCGGTGCGCAGGCTCTCAAGAAGTGCGGCCGCATCGCGCGGCACGCCGGTTCGCGTCGGCAGGTAGGCGTCCATGACCGAGGGAAAGTCGAAGGCCGACCGGCTCGCGAAAAGCGCCTGCTCCCCTTCGAGCGGCGCCTTGCCCACCAGTACCGGCTCGTCGCGCAGCCTGGTCATGGAGACGATGGCGCCCGCGCGGCGCAGCGCGTCGATCGCCTGCGCCTCGGCCTCGCCGTGCGGGCGCATGAGGCCGGCCAGCACACCTACCCTCAGCCCCTGCAGCGGGCGGGCGGAAGTGTCCTTGCGCGAAATGGGCGCAAGGACCGCCATCACCTTCCCGCAATCCGCCAGATAACGGCACATCGGCCCGATCACGTCCTGCGAGGGACTGAGCGGCACCACGCCCGCCATCGGCACCGCGCCGAGGGTGGGGCGCAGTCCCACGGTGCCAGTCAGGGCGGCGGGGACACGCACGGAGCCCGAGGTATCGGTGCCCAGCGCGACGACGCCGAGCCCCGCCGCCAGCGCGGCGGCATTCCCCGAAGAGGAACCGCCGGCGCTTTCGGCGAAGGAAAACGGGCTCACGGTCTGCCCCCGGATCGACGAGCGCCCGCGATAATTGAACGCGAATTCAGACATATTGGTCTTGGCGAGGACGATCGCGCCGGCGCGGCGCAGCAAGGTTACCGCCGCCGCATCACCTGTGGCGACGTTCCCCGCGAGCGCGAGCGAACCGGCGGTGGTCGCCATGCCGGCCACGTCGATGTTGTCCTTCACCAGCACCGGAACGCAAGGCAGTGCGAGCCTGCGTCGCTCGCGCCGGGACAGGCGGTCGATACGGGCAGCCTCGACTTGCGCGGCCGGGTTCACCGCGACGATGGCGTGGAGGTTTCCGTCCAGCCGCTCGATCCGGTCGAGGTACGTGTCGATAAGGCCCACACAGGAGCCACTTAGGTCCGCGACACGGCGGTGGATCGCGGAGACCTCGCTGTCGCCCGCACCGGTGAGGGGCGGTGCGGGCGAGCGAGCGGCAGCGGGGGTGCCGCCTGACCATGCGCAGGCCAGTGCCAGGGCGGCGAGGCCGGGAGTGACATGGGTGCGCATGGATTGGACCGTTGTCCTCAGAACTTGAACGCCGCCGAAGCGAAGAACGACATACCGTTGAAACCAAACGGAGAAATCGCGTTGTACGGCAGCGTACCGGCATTGTCGGACCCATTGGTCCCGGCCGCCACGCTCGCCACCGTCGAGCGCAGGTTCTGCGCCGGATAGATGTCGAGCAGGTTGTTGACGCCTGCGCTCAGGCGGATCGCGGGGGTGAAGTCGTAGCTCACCTGCACATCGGTGATGATCTTGCCCTTGAAGTGCTGGATCACCTGCGAATTGGCGCTGGTCGCGGAAACCGGCACCAAAGTCACATCGTAACCGAGGGTCAGCGCCGCGATCTGCGCCGGGGTCAGGCTGGTGAAGGCTACCGCCGAAACCTTGCCGTAGTAGGTATTCGTGATGCCGAGCGCAAAGTCTCCGGAGGTCCAGTTGAGGTTCAGCAGCACCTTGGAGCGGGGCTGGCTGTCGGAAATGCGGACCTGCTGGGTCAGGTCGAACAGCGCCGTGGTGATGCCCAGCGCGGCGATCTCGTCAGGCGTCCCGGCGATCCGGTCGAACTTCGTCTTGTTGTAGTTACCGGCGAGCAGGACCGAGAGTTCGCCGAGGGAGCCCAGGTCGAACTTGTCGGTCAGCGTCACGTCGATGCCGCGCGTGGTGGTATCCACGGCGTTGGTGATGTAGCTGGCGCTGCCGATGCCGCTAACGCCGTTCGCGGCGAGCAGGTTGGTCAGCGCCGTGCCCTGGAACGCCGAGGACTGCACAATGCGGTCCTTCAGCTTGATCTGGTAGGCATCGACCGTGATCGTCAGCCCGCCCTGGTCGTAGACGATGCCCGCCGAGATGTTCTTCGACTTTTCCGGCCGCAGCGGCTCGGCGCCGATCAGCTGGGCGGCGGCGCTGTTGACCGGCAGGTTGCGGCGCAGGACGGGCGCGCCGTTGATGAAGTCGTTGACGGTGTTGCCGAAGTAGATCTGCGCGAGATGCGGCGCGCGGAAGCCGGTGCTGAACGAGCCGCGGATGGCCACCGGGTCGATCACCTGGAGGCGGCTCGACAGCTTGTAGTTGGTGGTGCCGCCGAAGTCCGAGAAGTCCTCGTGGCGCACTGCGGCGTCCAGCGTCAGGCGGCCGAACAGTTCCTTTTCCAGCTCGGCGTAGACCGCCTTGCTGTTACGCTTGCCGAAGATCTCGTCGAGCGGGTTGATGCCGGGGCTCGGCTGGAAGCCCACGGGTGCGGGCTTGCCGGCATTGGGACCATCGAGGATCACCGCGCCGCCGCTGGCGTAGCTGGCGGGCTCCCCCGCGATCAGGCGGTAGGTTTCCTCGCGGTACTCGGCGCCGAACGCCAGGTTCAGCGGCATCTCGTCTCCCACGTCGATCTTGCGCGTCAGGTCGAGGTTGGTCGTCCACTGGTCGTAGCGGGTGGAGCCCATGTAGACTTTGGTGGGACTGGCGAGGCCATAGGAAACGTTGTTGGAATTGCTGGTGGCGTTGTCGATCAGGCTCTTGCCGTACCCGGTGGACACGTCCCAGTCGAACCCGGCGAGGTCCTCGCCGCGCAGGCCGCCGGTGGCCGAGACGTTGCGCAGGCCGATGTTGCCGTAGGGGATGTAGCCGTCGGGATGCAGGGCGCGGACGGTCTGGTCCTGGCCTGCGCGGCGGAAGAAGAACGGGGTCTTGCCGTCGAGATCGCTGTAGCCTCCGAAGCCGTAGAACGTCGGGCCGCCATCGTTCATCGGGATTTCGGCGTTGAGGAAGATCGACTTCATCTCATATCCGGAATTGCCCTGCCGCGAGGTGCGGCGATCGACCGTTGCCTCGCGGGCGTCGAGCGCTCCGGCCGACGCCGTGAGTCCGGTGCCCGAACCGTAGAAGGAGGACGGAAGGACCGGCGCGCCCGCGGCGTTCCTCCCGAAATACTGCTGGCGGGTATCGTCTTCCGAGCGGTCGGTCGCGGCATGGTTCTGGTACTGGACGGTCGCGCGGATCACGCCGCCGTTCCACACCGGAAGGCCGACGCTGGCGCCCACGTCAATGTATTCGCCATCGCCTTCCTCGGTGATGCCGGTCGAGACCTTGCCCTTCACCCCGGTCGACTTGTCGAGCGTGAGATTGATGACCCCGGCGATGGCGTCCGAACCGTACTGCGCCGACGCACCGTCGCGCAGGATCTCGACGTTGCTGAGCGCCATGCTGGGGATCGCGTTGAAGTCGTAGGCGACATCGCCGCGGCCGATGCCGTTGCTGGTGCTGAGGTCACCCGTCGAATGGCGGCGCTTGCCGTTGACGAGCAGAAGCAGCTGGCCGGTCGAAAGGCCGCGCAAGGTGGGCGGCGTCGTGAAATCGCCGACGCCCGACGCGCTCGGGCGGGGCGTATTGAAGCTGGGGACCGAAGTCTTCAGCATGTCCTGCACTTCGGACCTTCCGCCGCGCGCCAGGTCGTCGGCGCTGATGGTGTCGATGGGGACGACCGACTGCGCGGCCGAACGGCTGCCGAAGCGCGACCCGGTGACGACGATGTCGCTGCCAGCATCCTGCTCGCCGGCTGCCGGTCCTGACGCGTCCTGCGCGAAAGCGGCGGTCGTGGGAAGGATGCAGGCCAGCGCCACCAGCGCGGTGGATGCCATGGCGATGCTGCGAAGATGCTGCCTCATGTTCGATAAGCTCCCTGTGGTTCGATAGATGCATGGGACCGGCCGCCGCGACCAGCGCGGCGGCGTCCCTCGCCTTCTCAGGCGCATGGATTTTCAGGTTTTTGGGGCCGCCCCTCGATAGGTGCCGGCCTTTCGGCCGATGTCGGCCGCCGCCCTCATGCGGCGCCGATCACGGCGCTACGGCTGTCTGGTCCGGATGCGGAGGTCCCTCGACCGGACAGCGCCAACTCCTGTTTCATATCTGATTTGCATGCCAAGCCCCTGTGAAAGAATTGCACGCTCCTGCGGACGGTACGCGAGCATTCTGTACGATGCTGCGGGGTTTTTTCCTCGTCGTTTCCGTCCCCGCCATCATGCGCTGCCACGCCCGCGGAACAAGTGACGGGTTGGAACGAGTCGATGCATGATGCTTATGCCCTGCAGGGCCGCGCATGCCTTCTGCGCACGCCCCGCCCGCTCACTTGCCATTCTGGGCGGCGAGATAGGCGATGATGGCCTGCCGGTCGGCGGGCTTGGGAACGGCGGTGAACATGCGCGTGCCCGGGACCATCTTGCTCGGCCCCGCCAGCCAGGTGTCGAGGCTGCGCGCGTCCCAGCGGATCTTGGATTTCTTGAGCGCGGGCGAATAGGGATAGCCGGCGGCGGCGGCGGGCCGGCCTGTGATCCCGGCAAGGTTCGGCCCGGAGCCCGACTTGACCCCCGGCTTCGTCGCGTGGCACGCGGCGCACCGGGTTTTGAACAGGACGGCGCCGACCTCGGCCAAAGCGGCCAGGGGAGAAAGCGCGAGGCCCACGGCTAGTAAAAGCGCGGATCGGTGGATGAACGTCATGGGTCGCTCCAAAAACTGAAATTGCGCGTGGGTGTCAGGCGAACGTGGCCTGCTCGCTTCGGATCGCCGCGACGAGACGGTCGAGTTCGCTGGTCGTATTGAACAGCGAGGGCGTGACACGCAATGCCGGACCCGATGCGAGGCCGGCCTTGGCGACGACGAGCAGCTTGTACTTGTCGATGAAAAGCGACTGCACCGTCTTGGCCTTTGCCGCACTGTCCATGCCGGCGAGCCGGAAGGCGCTGATCGCACCGTAGTTGCCGGGCTCGTCCGGCAGCATCAGCTCGATGCCGGGGACGTCGCGTACGCGCGAGACCCAATGGTCGCGCAAGGCCTTGAGATGCGCGAACTTGCGCTCGATGCCGATGGCGTTCTGCACGGCGATGGCGGCGGGGATCGTCAGGCGCGCCGCGAAGTCGACGGTGCCGGTAGGGATGCGCGAGCGGATGTCCTGGGCGGAGTGGATGCGGTTGCCGAGCCAGGGCTGGATGTCCGCCAACCGCTCCTTGCGGATGTAGATCCCACCCGTCCCCAGCGGTGCCGCCACCCACTTGTGCAGCGAAAAGCCGATGAAGTCGGCGCCGGTGTCCTCGACGCGGAAGGGCATCTGGCCAACCGCCTGCGCGCTGTCGAGGATGACGTCGACGCCCCGCGCCTTCGCCATCGCGACGATCTCCCGCACCGGCGGGACCAGTCCGTTGCGGTTGCTCACATGGGTCAGCAGCAGCAGCTTCGCGCGCGGCGTGTCCTTCAGCACCTTTTCATAAGCGGCGAGGACGTTGGCGCGGGTATGCGGCACCGGGAGCGAGAAGCGCACGACGCGCGCCCCCCGGCTCTGCTCGAGATAGTCCATCGCGTACTGCATCTCGTCGTAGTCGGCGTCGCAGTAGATCACCGCGTCGCCGGCCTTCAGCAGGGCGTAGTTGGCGATCAGCGCATAGAGCGCCTCGGTGCCGCCCCCGCTCAGCGCGACTTCGTCCAGCGAGGCGCCGATCATGTCGGCGACCGCCTGGCGCGACTTGTCGAGTTCCTGCTCGCGCGGGGCGTCGGGCACGCCGCTGCGCAGGAACGTCGAATTGTAGCGGTTCACCCAGGCGACCTTCTCGAGATAGTCCGCGTGGACCGTCCTGGTCATGGCGCCGTAGTAGGCGGCATCGAAATTCACGATGGACCTGTCGACGTCGTAGAGCGCGGCCAGCCGCTGCTGGGTCTGCCCGAAGGAGAGGCCGCCAGGAAGGATCGTGCCCGCCCCTGCCGCCGCCGCCGATGCGCGCGTGGCGATGAGGGCGCCCATAGAAACGGCCCCCGCACCGGCGAGGAACTGCCGCCGATTTGTCATGTCGAAGTACTCCAGAGAAAGAATGTCGATTGTGGCCCGCGCGATGTCAGGCGCGGATTTCGATCACCGCGTCGATCTCGACCGCGTAGTTGAGCGGCAGGCGATAGACGCCCACGGCGGAGCGGGAATGTCTTCCATGTTCGCCGAACACCGCGACCATGAGGTCCGAGGCGCCGTTGATGACCGCCGGAATGGCGTCGAAGGTCGGCCCCGCCTGGACGTAACCGCCCAGCCGCAGCACTTGCGTCACCCGGTCGAGATCGCCGCCGCATGCCGCGCGAAACTGGGCGATGAGGTTGATCGCGCAGAGCCGCGCGCCCTCGGCGGCCTGTTCCGGCGCCACGTCGACGCCGACCGTGCCGCGCACTTCGCCCACGATGCCCTTCGAGAGCTGCCCGGAGACGTGAACGATGCGGCCCGACCTTGTATAGGGGACGTAGTTGGCCACCGGCGCCGATGGCTCCGGCAGGGCGATTCCGAGTTCGGCAAGCCTGTTGGCGATGCGCAGCATGGGGTCTCCTCAGAGCGATATCTTGTCCAGGAACACGCGTGTGCGCGGATGTCCCGGATCGGTGAAAAAGGTCTGTGCGTCAGCGACTTCGAGGATCTGCCCCTCGTCCATGAAGACGATGCGATCGGCCACTTCGCGGGCGAAGGCCATCTCGTGGGTGACGCACAGCATCGTCATCCCTGCGCGGGCGAGGGCCTTCATGATGTCGAGCACTTCCTTGACCATCTCGGCGTCGAGCGCCGAAGTCGGCTCGTCGAACAACATGATCTCGGGCTGCATGCACAAGGCCCGGGCGATCGCGGCGCGTTGCTGCTGCCCGCCGGAAAGCTGGCCCGGAAACTTGTCCGCCTGCTCCGCGATGCGCACACTGTCGAGCAACGCCAGCGCCATGTCCCGCGCCTTCCCGGCGGAAAGGCCGCTCACCCGCATCGGCGCGAGCACGCAGTTCTGGAGCACCGTGAGATGCGGGAACAGGTTGAAGTCCTGGAACACCATGCCCACCCGCGTGCGAATCCGCCGCAGTGCCGCCGGATCGTCGCTCACGGTCTCGCCGGCCACGACGATCTCGCCGGCATCGTGCGCGGCGAGCCCGTTCACGCAGCGGATCAGCGTCGACTTGCCCGATCCCGAAGGCCCGCAGATCACCACCCGCTCGCCCGCATCGACCCGGAGCGAGACGTTGCGCAGCGCGTGATAGTCGCCGTACCACTTGTGGACGCCCGCGATGTCGAGGATCGTCATCGCCCCCCCTCCCCGAGCACGCGCTCCTGGTGCAGGGCGTAGCGGGCGACGCCGTGGCAGACCGCAAAATAGACCAGCGCAATCATCAGGTAAGTCTCGGCATAAGGCATCGGCCAGGCCGGATCGTTGAGCACCACCCGGCCTGCGCTCACGAGGTCGAACAGCCCGACGACCATGACGAGGCTGGTGTTCTTGATCACCACGATGATCGTGCTTGCAAGCGGCGGCAGCACCTTGCGGATGGCCTGCGGCAGGACGACGATCAGCAGCACTTCGCGCCGCCGCAGGCCTAGCGCCTGCGCCGATTCCATCTGCGCCCGCGGCACGCCCTGGAGCCCGCCGCGCAGCACTTCGGAAAGGTAAGCGGCGCTGACCAGGGTGAACACGACCAGCGCCCGAACGAAAGTTTCCACCCGCATGCCGTCGGGCAGGAGCAGCGGCGCCATGACCGCGGCGATGAACAGCAGCGTCAGCACCGGCACGCCGCGCAGGATCTCCACCGTCCCGGTCGCCAGCCAGCGGCCCAGCGGCAGGCGGGAGCGCCGCGCGAGCGCCAGTCCCAGCCCCAGCGGGAAACCCAGCGCGAGCGAAAGGACGGTCAGCAGCAGCGTGACCGGCAGCCCGCCCCATGCGGAAGGCGGCACCGGAGTCAGCCCGGCCACGCCGCCCGCCATCGCCAGCAGCGAGCCGGCGATGCCCACTACCCAGGTGAGCAGCGTTGCGCGCGTCCAGTGCCGGTGCGGCATGGTCCACAGTGTCAGGCCGATCAGCACCGATACGACCAGCAAGGGACGCCAGCGCTCCGCCTCGGGGTAGATACCGAACAGGATGAACGGCGCCTTCTCGTGCAGGAATATCCAGCAGGCACCCGCATCGCGGCAGTCGGCGGCGTCACCGCGCCAGACCCCGTTGGTGAACGCCCATGCCAGGAAGTGAGGCAGGCTGCGCTCGGCGAAAAACGCGATGACGAGCGTCGTGACGATATTGGCCGCGCTGCCGAATGTGGAGCTCGCCGCCGGGTCGCGGCCCCGCGGCGGCGGCGGCAGCACGGGCTCCGGCGCGGATCGCACGAAAGTCATCGCGTCCACCGTGCCGTCCGGCGATCGAGCGCATTCATGGCGAGCGAGATACCCCCGGCGAGGGTCAGGTAGGCCAGCACCAGCACCAGCATGCATTCGAGGGCATGGCCGGTGTGGTTCATCGTCGTGTTGGCGATGGAGTTCAGCTCGGGATAGCCGACCACGAGCGCCAGCGTCGAATTCTTCAGGACCGAGACGAACTGGTTCGTCATCGGCGGCAGCATGATCCTCAGCGCTTGCGGCACGATCACCAGCCGCAGGCTCTGACGATCGTTCAGGCCCATCGCGCGCGCGGCATCCCACTGTCCCGCAGGTACCGCCGCGAGGCCCGCGCGCACGATCTCCGCCGCGAAGCCGCTGGCATAGAGCACGCTGCCCAGCAGGACCGCCGCCAGCTCCGGGGTCACGGTCAGGCCACCGACGAAGTTGTAGCGCCCGAGCCTCGGAACGTCCGGCCGCAGCCCCAGGTCGAGCGCCAGCCACAGCGTCGCGCCGACGACCACGGTTCCGAGCGAGACGATGCTCGCCTGATGCAGCCGTCCGCGCCAGGCGAGCGTCGCGGTCGCGACCAGCCCGATGGTGAGGGTGACGACCAGCGGCAGCGCGGTGCCGGTGATCCCCAGGGTGGTGACGTGGAGCCCGCGATCGGTCAGGAAGATTCCGGAAAGCGGCTGGAATGCGGAACGCGGCGACGGCAGGCTCACCGTGATGACCCCATACCAGAACAATAGCTGGATCACGAGCGGGGTGTTGCGCACCCCATCGACGAAGGCACCAGCGCTCAGCCGCGCCAGCAGATGTCCCGAGCGGCGGGCCAGCGCCAGCGGAATGCCCAGCAGGATCGATGCCACGATGATCGTCGCGGTCAGAAGCAGCGTGTTGCCCAGCCCGGTCGCGAAGGCCCAGGCGAAGCCGTCCACCGGGGAATAGGCCATGACCGATTCCGCGATCGGGAAACGCGCGGTGTTGTCCAGGAAACCGAGGCTGACGGTCATTGCCCGAAGCGCCATGTTGCCGGTCACGGTTACCGCCATAGCCGCAAGCAGCGCCAGCACGGTGCCCCCCAGCAGCAGTTGCGGCAGCCACCAGCGGTGGAAGTCGTGTCGGCGCCGGACCATCAGTAGAACCCGATCGGCAGCATCAGCCCGCCATCGCGGCGAAGCCGGTTGGGACCACGCGGAATGTTCAGCCCGCTGCGAGCGCCAAGGTTGTCGTCGTAGACCTGCGCGTAATTCCCCACCTGCCGGACGATCTGGTAGGCGAAATCGTCACGAATGCCGAGCGCACGCCCGTTGCCCGGCTCCACCCCGAGGAACCGCCGGATCGCCGGGTCGCGGGAGCCGCGCATCGCTTCCACATTGTCCCGGTCGATGCCGAGGTGCTCGGCGACGATCAGCGCCTCGATGGCGAACTTGACGATGTCGAACCACTGGTCGTCGCCGTGCCGCACCGCCGGCGTCAGGGGGGCGATATCGTCGCTGGCGGGGATGATCGTGTAGCGGCGGTCCGGCTCCAGCGCCCGCAGCGCCACCAGCGCCGACTGGTCGGTGGCGAGCGCGTCGCAGCGCCCGGATAGGAACGCCTGCCGCGTGCTCTGCACGTTGTCGAAGATCACCGGATGCAGCGTCAGGCCATGACGGCGCGCCACGTCGGCGAAGACGATCTCGGTCAACGACCCGGTCTGGACGCAGATCGACGCCCCATCGAGATCGCGCAGCGCGCGGGCGCCGCTGTCGGCGCGGATCATGAACGCGGTGAAGTCGTAATAATTGGGGATCGTGAAGTTTATGCCGCCGGCATCGCGCTGCAAGGTCCAGGTGGTGGTGCGCGGCAGCACGTCGATCTCGCCGGTGAGCAGCGCGGTAATCCGCTGCTGGCCGGTGAGCGGCACGAACCGCACCTTGTCGCGGTCGCCCAGCGCGGCGACGGCGACCGCGCGGCAGGTGTCGACGTCGAGCCCGCGCCAGCGCCCATGAGCATCGGGGGCGCTGAAACCGACCGTATCCCTGCCCGCGCCGCAGCGCACGTAGCCCCGCGCGCGCACTTCGGCCAGCGTCGGCCCGCCCGGTGCTTGCCGCCCGGGCTCGCTGGAGCAGCCGGCAAGCGCCGCACAGAAAAGCGCGAGAACCCCCCATCTGCAAGTGGTCAGGCGACCGGTCATCACCTGGCTCGCACGTCGGCGAGTTCGACGAGGTGGTCCAGGACGCGCGTCAGATCCTCCATGAGGTCCTCGGCATCCTCGAGCCCGATGCTGACGCGGACGATCCGCCGCTCACCGGCGATGGCCGTGTCGAGCCGGCCCTGCAGCGTCATGGGTGCCAGCAGGCTGCTGGTTCCGCCCCAGGAGGCGCCGATACGGAAGATACGAATGGCCGCCAGAGCTTCGTCGAGAAACGGGTCGAGATCGGCGCGCAGCACGATGCTGAACACGCCGCTGGCGCCGGCGAAGTCCCGGTCCCAGGACGCGTGGCCGGGGCATTCGGGCAGCGCCGGGTGGAGCATGCGCAGAACGGCGGGATGCTCGCGCAGGGCCATGGCGATGCCGGTCGAAACGCGGCCGATGTGCGCGATCCGCACGCCCAGCGTCTCCAGCCCCCGCAGCGCGAGCGCGCAGTCGTCGGGCGACACGCCGATCCCCAGCGTCCTGGCGCAGGACCGCAGGCGCCGATGCCATTCCGGGTCGCGGACGGTGATGGAACCCAGCAGCACGTCCGAATGGCCCGACACGTACTTGGTCAGCGCCTCCATCGCGAAATCCATGCCGATGGCGAGGGGTTTGAACAGCAGCGGCGTCGCCCAGGTATTGTCGCAGCCGGTCAGGATGCCGTGCCGCCGCGCGACCGCCACGATGGCAGGCAGGTCCTCGACCTCCATCGTCCCCGATCCGGGAGATTCGGTCCAGATCAACTGGACCGTATCGTCCAGAAAAGCCTCGATCCCCGATCCGACGAGCGGCGGATAGACGCGGTGCGCGATGCCCTGCCGCGCGAGGACTTCAGTGCAGAGCGTGCGCACTTGCGGATAGACGTTGTCGGGAATGAGGACCGTGTCGCCCGGCGCCAGCACGGTGACGAACAGGATCGCTATGGCCGCCTGTCCGGAAGGCAGGATGATCGTGCCTTCACCCTGTTCCAGGGCGCTCATCTGCGCCTCTAGCGTGCGCGTGGTCGGCGTGCCGCCAAGCCCGTACGCATAGCCGTCGGGCTCGCGATCCCTGCGCTCGGCATAGGCGCGAGCCGTCGGAAAGACGATCGTGGAGGCACGGTGCGTCGGCACCGCGAGACTGGCGAAGCCGGTCCGGTCCACTTCCGGATGATGAACGACTTTCGTCAGATCCTTCATGTCTATCCCCATGCGTGAGCGCGACAATGAAGGGTCTGCGACCGCATCTCAATTGGCGACATGTTCGCGGTCCATAATCCTTCGTTATGGGCTGATGGCAATCGATGCCTCGGACGTGGAGCGAGCGCCTTTGCAGGTACTGGCCGGTCCCCGGTGAAGGCGGGCAAGCATAACGCCAGAACATGGAGTGGTGCCGGACGGTCAATTGTTTTGCGGGCTTGCACCCGCTTCTCCTGCGGGCGGAACTGCTACCGGGCCCGGCCCGCCGCGAAACGCAGGGCCGACAGGAACGAGCGCGGCAGGAGACCATGCCTTGAAACATATCCCGTGGATCATCCTCGCCCTGGTCGGCGCGGCCTGCCTGGCCGTGCTCGCGGTTTCGCGCGGCGAGCCGATCAATGCGCTGTGGATCGTCGTCGCGGCGGTGAGCACGTTCCTCGTCGCCTACCGCTACTATGCGCTGTTCATCGCCCGGCACGTCATGGCGCTCGACCCGCGCCGCGCGACTCCCGCGATCTACCGGGCCGACGGGCTGGACTACGTGGCCACCGACCGCCGCGTCCTGTTCGGACACCACTTCGCGGCGATCGCCGGGGCCGGGCCACTGGTCGGCCCAGTGCTGGCAGCGCAGATGGGCTACCTGCCGG
>NZ_AKKE01000074.1 GCF_000281975.1 Novosphingobium sp. AP12
GTCCGATATGGTTATGCAATAACTGCACTTATAACGAGCGCGTTGCTAAGACAGTTTGCTCCTGCGAAAGTTGGCCGCACTAGAGGCTTAACTTGGACGGAACATCTGGATTGCCGGCGGGCAATTTACCGCGACGTCCTGATCACCCTCCGTTTGATGACGATGCGCCGCTTGCCGCTGCTCGATGTGGCGCCCTCATCTGTGATTCTCGTATAACGCCAGCGGGCGACAGAACTTCGGTTCTTAGGTGCATAATGGAAAAGGAATTTGGCTGGCGTTCAAACTATGATGATGATGGGCTTGCGGCTGCTCCTACTACAAATGAGCACTGCACTAATCAGAGCGCGAACGCTCGGCACCTTCAAATGAAGTTGGAACGTCACAATAGGCATGATCCACCGTCGTCCGTGCCTGGGGTCATCTTCTGATCAGCTTCAATGGGTCGACCGTTTTACCGACATTGGAGGGACTTGCCTCGCGCATGGCCTGACGCGGGAAAACCGCTTCACCAAATCGCCGGCGCAAGTGCGCCAGAACGCTCCGCGCGTAGCGCCGTTGTCGCCAGAGCGTAGGACTGTGATAGATGCCGATGGCCTTCAAGTAGTCGCCGCTCGCAGCCAGCCCAGAGAGAAAAATCCACCGGGCCGCTTGCACGTTGAAACAGGCATCCTGCTCCAGCCAGGAGCGGATTTGACCATGCGATCTGTCTGTCACCTTCGCCAGCTTCGGGATCCAGGAACTGTTCACCTGGAACGGCCCCAGGTCTTTAGTGCCGTTCGCGGTTGCGATCCGCGCCCCGACCCATCCGGCCTCTTGGTCGCGCAATCCCCAGAGCGTCTTCTCAAGCCACGCGCGGCCAGACGCCGCCTCGCGAATGCAAGCTCCGATCAAGGGCTCGTGACCAAGTGCAGACGCCGGCTTGGCCTGAACGGGCCGGAAATATGGATGGCAACGCACACGGCGACCGCCGAAATGCTGAAAGACCGCTCAACGTTCATGGCTACTTCCCTTATGCTCCGCCATATGGATTTCTCTCTCCCTACGATCCTGAGGTGCGGGGAGCGGCCCTGGCTCGCCAACTGGCGGGCAATCGTCGCCGCGGTGACGCTCGACGATCGCAATTAGCCATCGGTCGACGAGCTTCGCAGTCGACTGTGCTCGACCTGCCAGGCGATGCGTCAGGTTATTCTGAAGATCGGGCGGAGCGTGGCTGCCCCCGGCTCCGATTGGCTCTTCTCCCATCGCGCGATCGCGCATCTGCTGCTCGCGCAGGATCTCGAACCTTTCGCGATGCCGCTCCTCCCGAGCCTGGACACTGTCGCGTGACAGTCGGCCCAGCCCCTCGATAGCTGACGTTTTTTCACCGGGCCGGCGCAAAAGCTTCTCGACCAGCCGGTCGCGGTCTTCGGTCCAAAGCTTGGCGCCAAAGCGGGCACGGGTGATTGCTGTGTAGTAGTTCTGCCCGTTGACCATAGCAAGAGGCTGACGCAGGTCCGCCGGAACCCGCTTGCGAACATGATAGTTCCCCCGCTTTTTGGCGAGATATGGATGCTGCTTGTGTAGACGACTTGTGGGGACGCCAGCAGCGCACTTTAATGATGATTGGCAGGAGCTTAGGTCGGTAGGATTGGTGTCATTGTGGAGACACGCTGTATAAACGCGACGGTTGCAAGACCGTTCATTCGACGGTTTTCCAACGATTTCAGCAGCATCGGAAACCATGGTGAGCCCTGCTGGGTTCGAACCAGCGACCTACTGATTAAAAGTCAGTTGCTCTACCGACTGAGCTAAGGGCCCCGTGCCGCGTGGCGGTCAGGTGAGGGTCACCTAGGGGCGCAGCGCGGCTTGGTCAAGCGGGCTCGCAGGTGTTGGATGCTGAGGCCGGTCAGAGGATCGCGCCAGCGGCCGGCTATAGTGGCGGCGGGGTCGAGGACGAAACGGCGGGTTCGAAACGCCGGGTGAGGGATGACGAGGTCCGTGTCTTCGCTGGCGTAGGGGCCACCGTTCCACAGGACGATGTCAAGGTCCAGCACGCGGGCGCCCCACGCGCGCCCGGTGCGGCGGCGGCCGAAGCGGTGTTCGATCTTCTGCAATTTCGCCAGCAGTTCGTCGGGGTCGCGCTTCGAGCGGACCAGGGCGACGGCGTTGGCGTAGCGGCGGCGCGAGGGGCCCATGGGGGCGGTCTCGATCACGCGCGAGGCGGCGAGGACGTGCAGCTTGCCGTGGTCCAGTGCCTCGAGCGCGGCGGCGAGGACGCCGCGCGGCGAGCCGTGGCGCGGGTGCCGCATGTTCGATCCCAGCGCCACGAGGTAGCGGTGCTTCGCCAAGCTCAGACGTCCTGCGCGATGCGGGTGTAGAGCTGGGGACGGCGGTCGCGGAAGAAGCCCATGCCGGCGCGGTGTGTCGCCGCGCGGGCGAGGTCCAGGGTGGCGACGAGGACGCCGGTTTCCTTGCGTCCAAACTCGGCGAGGTAGTCGCCCCATTCGTCGGTGATGAAGGAGTGGCCGTAGAATGCCTGCTCGCTGCCGCATTCGATCTCGGCACCGATGCGGTTGGCGGCGATCACCGGCATGCAGTTGGAGACGGAGTGGCCGACCATCGCGCGGCGCCACATGCGGCTGGTGTCGAGCGTGGCGTCGTAGGGCTCGGAGCCGATCGCGGTGGGGTAGAACAGCAGTTCCGCGCCCATCAGCGCCATGACGCGGGCGCATTCGGGGTACCACTGGTCCCAGCAGACGCCGACGCCGATGCGGGTGCCGAACAGGTCCCAGACCTTGAAGCCGTCGTTGCCGGGGCGGAAGTAGTACTTTTCCTCGTAGCCGGGGCCGTCGGGGATGTGGCTCTTGCGGTAGGTGCCCATGATCTCGCCCTCGGCGTCGATCATGGCGAGGGTGTTGTAGTAGTGATGGCCGTCGCGCTCGAAGAAGCTGGTCGGGATGGCGACCTTCAGCTTCGCCGCCAGCGCCTGCATGGCGATGACCGAGGGGTGCTCGGCGGTCGGCCGGGCGAGGGAGAACAGCGCCTCGTCCTCGACCTTGCAGAAGTAGGGGCCGGAGAACAGCTCGGGCGGCAGCACGATCTGCGCGCCCTGCGCGGCCGCATCCTCGACGAGCGCGGAAACGGCGGCGATGTTCTCGCCCTCGTCGGCGGAACCGAGGGCGAGCTGCAGGGCGGCGACGGTGATCTGGGTCATGCCGCCCCAGTTATGGATTGCGCCGCCCGAAGTCCAGACTTCGCGCCCTCAGTCACGCTTGCGGAACAGCAGGGTCATGCGGTCGCTCTCGCCGATGGCCTGGTATTTCGCCTTGTCCTTGTCCTTCAGGGCCAGCGTAGGAGGCAGGGTCCAGACGCCGTCGGGCCAGTTCGCGGTGTCCTTGGGGTTGGCGCTGATTTCCGACTTCGCGACGAGGTCGAAGCCGTTCACTTCCATGAAGCGGATCACGTCAGCCTGGCGCAGGTAGCCCTTGGAGCCGTCGGTGTAGGAATAGGGCGCGTCTGCCTTGGCGCGGTGCTGCTCAATGCCGACGAGGCCGCCGGGCTTGAGCAGGCTGCGCATCGCTTTGACCTCGCTGTCGGCGATGTTCCAGCGCAGCAGGTTGTGCATCATGCGCGGGATGATGATGACGTCGAAGGTGCCCTTCTCGCCCTCGGGCACGGCGTCGAGCGTGTAGCCGGCGAAGCGCGAGGCATCGATGCCGGTGAACTTGGCGACGTCGGCCGGGTACGAAGCGGCGGCCTTGCGGATGGCGTCCTTGTCCTTGAAGGCGCTGCTAGTGGGATCAAAGAACAGCCCCACGAGGTGTCCTTGTTGGCCGAGGTAGAGGCCCAGGAAGCGCGAGTACCATTCGCCGCCAGGTGCATACTCGCCGACCTTGGCCTGCGGGCCGACGCGGAAGAACGTTATCGTCTCGACCGGGTGGCGGGCGGCGTCGCGGGAGCGGTCGTCCTTGCGCAGCGGGCTGGCGGCGGCGAGTTCAAGCAGCGCCTCGCAGCCCTTGCAGGCCTCGGTGGGGGCGCTCTTCCTGCCGGTGTCGGCGGCGACCGGGACGGCGACGAGGCCGATGAGCGAGGACAAGGTCAGCAGGGCGCGGCGCATCGGGTTCTCCTCGGGTGACGGTCGGGCGAAGACTAGCCGCCCGGCGGGCAATGACAAGCGGCGAGAGCATACCTATCTACCGGCCAACTCCGACGATTTGAGGACAAGGTAAAAGATGGAAAAGGCAATCGTGGCTGGCGGGTGCTTCTGGTGCACCGAAGCGGTGTTCCGCGACGTGGTGGGCGTGAACGCGGTGCAGAGCGGCTATATCGGCGGCACCGTCGAGAACCCCACCTACAAGGCGGTATGCTCAGGATCGACCGGTCATGCCGAGGCAATCGAGGTCGAGTACGACCCCGCAGTGATCTCCTATGCCCAGATCCTCGACGTGTTCATGGGCACGCACGATCCTTCGCAGCTCAACCGCCAGGGCAACGACGTGGGCACGCAGTACCGCTCGGCGATCTTCCCGCTGGACGATGCGCAGCGCGAGGAGGCCTCTGCCGCGATCGCGCGCTGGGACGACGAGCACCCAGGCGAGAAGGCCGTGACCAAGATAGAAGGCCCCGCCCCGTGGTATCCCGCCGAGGACTATCATCAGGAATACTGGGACGGCGAAGGCCAGCGCAATCCCTATTGCCTGGCGGTGATCCCGCCCAAGCTGCTGAAACTGCGCAAGAGCTTCCAGGACAAGGTGAAGGCGTAACCAGGTAGGAATCGACTTCGGCACTGTTCCAGCAAGGGACAGCGCCGAAGTCGAGCTTTCCAAAAACCTAAGTAATAATACGAGGGCCATCGGCACTTCCGCCGATCGAGTTTGCCCATGGCCCGCTTCCGTACCGTTTCGCTTTCGATGGCCGCAATGGCCGCCGTTCTAGCCGCCAGCCCCGTGCTGGCCGACACTGGCATGATCGCGGGCACCGACGTACTTAAGACCTGGAACCTCGTGGTGCTGGGTGACCTGACCTCGTCCTCCGAGGTCGAGGGCCGCACGTTCGTCGGCGGAAACCTCAACGGCAATTCCTCGAACTACCAGATCCAGCCGATCGCAGCGTCAAGCACTGGGACGCCCGGCCTGACCGTGGTGGGGGATGTCAACGGCGGCGCCAAGAACCTCAACAACGGCTCGGGCGCGGTGGTGGGCGGCAACGTCAACAGCGGCCTCAACCTCAACGGCGCGGCGCAGACCGTGCTGGTGGGCGGCTCGATCAGCAACACCAACGTCAACCAGAACACCGTGAACGCAGGCCTCGCCGCCAGCGACCCCGCCTTCGCGCAGAACCTGGCGCAGCAGAAGAGCCTCATTGAAACCTCGATGACCGGCCTCAGCCACACCATGAGCACGCAGGCGTCGAACAGCGACCTCGTCATCAGCGGCAACCGCGGCACCTTCAATGCCCAGCCGGACTCCAGCGGGGTCGCCGTGTTCAACATCTCCGCCGCCGACCTCGATAAGATCGGCGAGATCCAGTTCAACCTCAACGGCGCCGACACCGCAATCGTCAACGTCTCGGGCAGCTCGATCAACCTCAACGACAACTTCCTCGGCGGCACCCAGAACCTGGGCGAGCACGTCATCTGGAACTTCCCCGATGCCAAGGACCTGTCGCTGAGCACCGCCTGGGGCGGCTCGGTCCTCGCCCCCACCGCCGCGGCCACCACCGGCAACTACATCCAGGGCTCCGCCGTGTTCGGCAGCCTCGTCCAGAACGGCGAGATGCACATCGGCACCTACACCGGCGGCTATACCGCGCCGAGCGATCCCGGCACTTCGACCAGTTCGGGCGGCTCGTCGTCGGGCGGGACGGCCGTGCCGGAGCCGGGGATGGTCGGACTGTTCGCTGCGGCGCTCGGCGGGCTGCTGTTCTGGCGCCGCCGCCGGGTTGTCGTTTGAGGTCAGTTAGATAAGGGGAGACGCAGGGGAGCATAGCCCCCCTGCACCCCCGTTAATGTCATCATAGCGCATGCAGAGGCGCTGCGCGCGCATGGCGAGGCGGCGAATGAAAAGCCTGCGGCGCTGGAGTTGATCCATCGTGCCAGACGTGATCCGGGACAGCGAGCCGGTCTTCGCGCGCAGCCTCGCTGCGAAAGCGCGCAGCACCGCCGGAGGCTATCAAAGCCCGGCCGGACATGCGCGCTACCTCTTCCCTTTTATCCTCAGCCCTTCACCCAGCGCGCGACGTAGAACCCGTCGAGCCCGCCGACCTCGGCCAGCATCCCGGGATCGGTGCGCAGCGCCCCCGAAGCCGTCGGCGCCAGCCCCTCCGGCAGTTCCGAAGCCTCGATCGGCACCACCGTCAGCCCGGCCGGGACCGGCTGGCCCTCGCCCTCGGCCTCTTCCAGAGAGCAGACCGCGTAGATCAGCGTGCCGCCCGGCTTGAGCCATCCGGCCGCACGTGCGAGCAGCTTCGCCTGAAGCTCCACCATCTCCGCGATCTGGCGCGGGCCGATACGGTGGAGGACGTCGGGATGGCGGCGCGCGGTGCCGGTTGCGGTGCAGGGTGCATCGAGCAGGATGGCGTCGAACTTGTACGCCGGCTGCCACTCCAGCGCGTCGGCGAGCACGACGTCCGCTTCCAGCGCGGTCCGGGCGAGGTTCTCGCGCAGGCGTTCCAGACGGCGCTTGGCGTTGTCGAGCGCGGTGACCTGCCAGCCCTGCGACGCCAGCTGCATGGTCTTGCCGCCGGGCGCGGCGCAGAGATCGAGCACGCGGCGCCCTTCACCGGCGCCGAGCAGCCGCGCGGGCAGGCTGGCGGCAAGGTCCTGCACCCACCAGCCACCATCGCGGAAACCGGGCAGCAAGTCGATCGCCGAGCCGCGAGGCAGGCGCAAATGGCCCGGCATGAGCGAGGTGCCGCCCATCCGCTCGGCCCATTCGGCGGTGGCGGAAAGATCGCGCAGCGCGAGGTCGAGCGGCGGCGGCTCGGACAGCCCGGCGGCGATCGCCTCGGCCCGCTCGCCCCAGCGCATCATCACCGCGTCGGGCAACGTCGGCACCTCGGGCAGCTTTGCCTCGATCTTCAGCAGGGTGGAGAACACGCCGTGCGCGAGACGGCGCGGGCCGCCCTCGAGCAGCGGCAGGCCGGTGGCGATCACGGCATGGGCGGGGGTCTCCAGCCGCAACACCTGCGCCAGCATCAGCCGGAGTACCGCACGCGGCTTGGCATCGTCGGGCAGGCGCTGCTTGGTGGCCGAATCGATCAGTTCGTCGAGGTCTTCCTTCCAGCGCAGCGTCTCGCCGGCAATGGCGCGGGCGAGTGCGCGGTCGGCGTCGCCCTTTACGCGGGCAAGAGCGCTGCCGCCCGCCTGATCGAGGGTTTCGCCCCTGCGCAGCACGGCATCGACGAGGTTGAGCGCGGCGCGGCGCGCCGGAAGGCCGGGAATGTCCATCGCGGGCCCCTATACCGGATTGCCTTTTTCCGCCAGCGGCACCACATCCGCATGATGACCAAGCGCGCCACTGAACGTCCCGAGGCCTTCGCCAAGCCCGCCCACTGGACGACCGACCCCGCTCCCAAGGCGGAAAAGCCCAAGGACGGCGAAGATCCGGACGGCCTCTCGCCCACGCGTTACGGCGATTGGGTGAGGAACGGCGTGGCGGTGGACTTCTGATTCCGGCTTGAAGAGGCAAGACCCTGGGGCAATGGCGCCAGGTCTTCCCATTTTCCTACTGCTGCGCGCTGTCCCGCTGCCACCCGCCGCCGAGCGCGAGGAACACCGCGATCTGGTCCTCCACCAGCCCAGCCTCCGCCGCCGCGTGGCTGGCTTCGGCCGCGGCGAGGCTGCCCTGCGCGCTCAGGACATTGAGAAAATCGCTGCGGCCGAAGCGGAACAGCTTGCCCGCCTGCCCGGCCGACGTGGCGGCACTGTCTCGCGCGCGGCCCAGCGCGGCGGCGCGGTCGCGGTCGCGGGCGTAGGTCTCCATCGCGGTTTCTGCCTGACGCAGCGCTTCCAACACGGTGCCGTCGAAGGTGGCAAGATCGGCGCGGACCTGTGCGTCGGCCTGGTCGATCCGGGCGCGGACGACGGGGCGGTTGGGGAAGGACCAGCTGAGCAGCGGGCCAAGGCTGAAACCGAAGCTGTCGCTGGTCCCGAAGTCCTCCAGCTTGCCGGAAAGGCCCACCGAACCGCCGATGCTGACGCTGGGGTAAAGGTCGGCGGTGGCGACGCCGATACGAGCGGTGTCGGCGGCGATGGCGCGCTCGGCCTGGCGGATGTCGGCGCGGCGGCGGATCAGCGCGGCGCCGTCCTCGACTGGGATGCTGCCAGCCAGACGCGGGAGCACGGCGCAGTCGGCCACTTCGCGCGGATAGTCGGCAGGCGCGCGGCCTAGCAGAGTGGCGAGGAGATAGAGCGCGTTCTGGCGCTGCGCGGCGAAGGCGGGGAGCGAGGCGGCGCTGGTCTCCACGGCGGCCGCGGCGCGGCTGACGTCGAAGGCGGTGCCGCGCCCGCCACGCTGCAGGCGGCGCGTCGCATCCAGCGTCTGGCGCTGGAGTTCGACCACTTTCTGCGCCACGCCGAGCTGGTAGTTGGCGGCGCAGACCCCGGCGTAGGCACGGGTGGTGGCGCCCGCGACGCTGACGCGCACCGCATCGCGCGCCGCCTCGGTGGCCTCGCGGTCGGCTTCGGTCGCCTCGATGGCGCGGCGCAGCTTGCCGCGCAAGTCGAGCGGGTAGGCGAGCGTGAGGCCGAGATTGTCGGTTACGACGCCTGGCAGCGGCCTGCCGGTCTGGGACTGCCGGGCGAGATCGACGCCGCCCGAGATCGAGGTGGTCAGCGCGCGGCCCGCGGCCGCTTCGGCGACGAGAGCATCGGCTCGCTCGAGGTTGGCCTCGGCGGCGCGCAGGTCGGTGTTGGCGGTGAGCGCCTGTTCGACCAGCCCGTCAAGGCGCGCGTCGTCGTAGAGGCTCCACCAGCGGTCCGGGAGCGCAGCTTGCGAGAAAGCGGCGCCTTGCGCCGAGGCGAAGGGTCCTTGCGCGGCAGGCATGGTGGCCGCTGACTGCTCCGGCGCGTGGTAGTTCGGCCCGGCGGTGGCGCAGGCAGACAGGGCCAGCGCCAGGGCGACCGAGGACACGAAGCGGGGGAGGCTCATCACTCGGTCCCCGTCGCCGCGGGGGGCGGGGCGGGCGTCGGCGTGGCCGTGGCGGCGGGAGCCGGCCTCTCGCCCGGATGCTCGACCGTCACGGTGGCGGTGCGGCCGAGGATCAGCTGCACGTCCTTGGGAACGTGCGTCAGTTTCACGCGCACCGGAATACGCTGGGCGAGGCGGACCCACGAGAAGGTGGCGGCGACGTTGGGCAGGAGGTTGCCGGAGTCGCTGCGGCTGTCGTCGTTGATGCCCGCCGCGATGCTCTCGACCCGGCCGTGGAGCGCCTGCCCCTCGCCCATGAGGTGGACGACGACGGGCGCGCCCACGCGGATCATCGGCAATTTGGTTTCCTCGAAGTAGCCTTCGACGCGGATCGAATCGTCGTCGACCAGCGCCATCGCCTGGCTGCCCGCCGCCACGAAGTCGCCGGGGTGAAGATCGAGGTTGGTGACGGTGCCGTTGACCGAGGCGTGGACCTGCGTGCGCTCGAGGTTGAGCTTGGCGCCGTCGAGCGAACTCATCGCCTCGGCCAGCGCGGCGCGGGCGGTGGCGACACGTGCGACGTTCTGCTCATGTGTCTCGGTGGCGACGAGGTCGCCGAGAGCGAGGTCGCGCGAGGCTTCGCGCTGCGCCTGGCCGAGCGTTGCGCGAGCGCTCGCCACGCTGGCCTCCGCCTGCTCGACGGCCAGCGAATAGCGCGGGCGGTCGATGACGAACAGCAGGTCTCCGGCCTTCACCGTCTGGTTGTCGCGCACGGCGACCGAAGTGACGAGGCCGCCGATGTCCGGGGTCACGCGCACCACGTCGGCGCGCACGCGGCCGTCGCGGGTCCACGGGCTGCGCTCGTAGTGGTTCCACATCCAGAACGCGATGAACGCGGCAAGGACGACGATGACGATGGTGGCGGCGCTGCGGCCGATCGCGGGAAACAGGTTCTTCATGGATGGAAACCGATGTGGGGGGCGAGAAGGGAAAGCGCGCCGAGCACCATGATGTAGAGGCACAGGTCGACGAGCGCGCGATAGGCGACGAAGCGGTAGAGGCCGGCGAGATCCACCAGCCGCAGCATCAGCATGGTCAGCACCGAGGCGATGACCGCCAGCAGGAGGATGGTGGGCATGTAGACGCCCCCAATGGCGATTTCGCCGTTCATGACAGGCCTTTCAGCGCGGCGGCATCGGGAAACAGGTTACGGCGCAGGCTGACTAGCGCCAGCGCAGCCTGGCGGCGCACGCTGCGGTCCTCGTCGGCCGCGAAGAGGTGGAGCGCGCAGTCGATGTCGCCGAGCAGCTCGGGATCGGCAGGCGCGCGGGCGTCTGGTTCGAGGCGGCGGTAGTAGGCGCCGACTTCCGCCAGCACACTGGTGAGCGGTCCGGTGCGCTCGCGCGGGAGGTCGAGGCGCAGCTGGCGCAGTTCGCCGATGGCGACGCCGGTGCGCAAGTCGCGCAGCACGTCGTAGAGCGGCTCGCCCGGCGCCTTGCCGCTCAGCGCGAGGCGCGGGGAAAGCACGGCGATGCGGTCTAGCATGCGGTTGATCCAGCCTCGCACGTCGGGGGGGCCCATCAGGTTGCTACGCTCGGCGATGTCGCGCCAGCCGGCGCGCAGTGTGCGGCGGATCGCGCTTTCCAGCCCTGCCGACTGCAGCAGCCGCGCCATGACGATGGCGAAGAGTACGCCCAGCAGCTGCGCCAGCGAGCCGTTGGCGAAGCTTTCGAAATTGTCGGTATACTTCACCGCGATGATGAACGGGCTGCCCATGCCCAGCAGCGCGGGCAGCGCGATCCCGGCGAAGCGCGGCGAGTGCATCAGCGAGCCGAGCACCAGCAGCGGCGGCGCGAGCGTCATCGCGAGTTCGGGAAAGCCATCCACACGCGGCAGGATAGCGAAGGCGTAGATCATGCCCAGTGCGCTGGCGATCAGGGTGCCCCAGAAGAACATCCATAGCGGCGCCAACGGGTTGTCCGAGGCGGAGAACAGCGCGAGGAAAACGCCGGCGAGCATCACCGCGGTGCCGCCGTCGTTCCAGCCGCTGCCGATCCACAGTGCGCAGCCCAGGATGATCGTGACCGCCGCGCCCGCCGCGCCCCGCGCGGCTCCCGCGACGTCGCGATGGAGTTCGCGGTTGCGGCGCCCTTCGAGCAGGCGCGGGATGCGCGCCGACACCGGCCTGCGGTCGAGCGTGCCGAGCTGCTCGGCAAGGTCGCGGCAATCGAGATGCGCGTCGATCAGGCTCGACAGGCGCGATCCCAGGCTCAGGTGCAGCAGTTCGTCCCAGTCGGCGTCGGGGGTGACTTCAGGCTCCAGTGCCAGGCAGCGCGCCCTGAGGTCTTGGGCCACCTGCTCGCGCTCCTCGCGGCTGCCCTCGATGCCGTCGAGCCAGGCCCGGGTGTCGGCGAGCAGCTGCACGGCGGTGGCGGTAAGCGTACCGCGTTCGCGCAGGGCGGCGACGCGGTCGGCGACGGCGGCGCCGAGCGGCATGAGCAGGGAAAGCTGGTCCTGCAGCGCCCGCACGGCGCGCACGCGCGGCGCCGGGCGGCTGGTCTCGTAAGGCAGGTGGATCGAGAGGGTATGCAGTTCGGTGACGTCCTGCGCGAGGCGGCGGCGCTCGGCCTCTACGGCGGCGTCTGGCTCGAGTTCAAGCGAGTCCCGGCTCCAGCGCTCGGCGTCGCGCAGCATCATCGCGACGCGGCCGAGCAGGAACGTCGAGACCGAGCCGGGAAGGATCACGCCATGCACCAGGCTGCCGCACAGGATGCCGATGGTGATCTCCTGCACCCGCAGCGAGGCGTCCGTGAAAATCTCGCCCGGGGTGTTCACGGCGGGCAGCACGATCAGCACGGCGGTGTAGCCCGCCAGCACGAAGGCGTAGCCTCGCGGCGTGCGCTCCATCAGCGAGACGAAGACGCAGAGCGCCAGCCACGCGGCGATCGCCAGCGTCAACAGTTCGGGGCTGTGGGCCAGCGGCGGCACCATGACGACCGCCGCGGTGGCGCCGACGAAAGTACCGATGACGCGGAACAGCGCCTTGGAGATCACCGCTCCGGCAAGCGGCGCGGCGACGATGTAGGAGGTCAGGAACGCCCAGTAAGGCCGCTCGAGCCCTATCGAGAACGAGATGTAGGCGGCCAGCAGCGCCGCGATGAGCGCCTTGATCGAGAAGATGGCGGCAGGAATGCCCCAGCGCGTGGCGGTCGGACCGTTCAT
Organism: Novosphingobium sp. AP12; assembly: GCF_000281975.1. GTDB lineage: Bacteria > Pseudomonadota > Alphaproteobacteria > Sphingomonadales > Sphingomonadaceae > Novosphingobium. The sequence continues at coordinate 12,330 of NZ_AKKE01000074.1, forward strand.
GGACGGCCGCGCAGGTCCGCGGCGCGGGCCGCAACCGTGTCGAACAGGCGTACGGCCACTTCGAGATCGGCGTCGGAAACGCCTTCGAGCAGATCGACGCGCAGTTCGATCAGGCGCTTCTCGGCTTTGCGCGCGAGGGTGCGGCCTGCGGCGGTGAGGTGCAGGCGGTTGGCGCGGCGATCGTCCTCGTCGGCGCGGCGCTCGACCAAACCTTCGCGCTCCAGCTGTTGCACGGTACGCACCAGCGACGCCTCGGTGATGCCGATCGCGCGCGCGAGGTCGCCCTGCCGCGCGCCCTGCCCCAGCCGCTCCAGATGCACCAGCGCCCAGCCGGCGGAGTTCGATATCTCCAGCGAGGCGAGGATCCGGTCGGCATGCTGGCGCCAAGCGCGCGAGATGGGGCTCAGCTGGGTGGCTAATTCATGGGCAAGGGCGAGTCGGTCGGTCATGGGAACGGTTAGTTAGGCTCCTAACTATATTCCCGCAACAGGGCGGCCTTGCGATTTACAAACCAGCAATGGAGTAAATTGCAATTCGGGCAAGATGGTTGCAGGGGCGCACGGAGCCGAACAACCTCCGTCGGGGGGAATTGGTGGAAAGATCGAGGGGAATGTGCCCCGTGGCGCCCGTGGTCGCCGCGAAGGTGGGGGAAAGAGGGCCTGGTGCTAAGGCAGAATCTCGATCGGCGTGCCATCGGGCACCGCGTCCCACAGTGCCTCGATCTCCGCGTCGGAGAGGGCGATGCAGCCATCGGTCCAGTCGCCTGCGACGCGGCCCTGCCACCCGTTAGGCTGGCCGTGGATCATGATCATCCCGCCCGCCGAGCGGCCCTGCGCGGCCGCATAGGCGCGGTCGGCGGCGCTGGGGTAGGAGATGTGGAGCGAGAGGTGGTAGGCGCTCTTCGGGTTACCCCAGTCGACGATGTAGCGGCCCTCGGGCGTGCGCTCGTCGCCTTCGAAGCGCTTGGGGCCCAGCGGTTCGTCGCCGAGCTGGATATGTTCGATGACGTGGACCACGCGGCCATCCGCGTAAAGTTCCATGACCCGCGCTGCCTTGCGCACGCGGATCAGGTCGAGTTCGGGGAGCACCAGCGGGGGCTGCGGCCCCGCCGCGCCCACGCTCAGAAGCAGCAGCAACGGGGCGAACCTGAGTGCGCCCCGCATCAGCATCAGTCCGCGAAGGGATCGCGCACGAGAATGGTATCTTCGCGCTCGGGGCTGGTCGAGACCAGCGCGACCGGGGTTTCGATCAGTTCCTGCACGCGCTGGATGTACTTGATCGCCTGCGCGGGGAGGTCGGCCCACGAGCGGGCACCGGCGGTCGTGCCTTCCCAGCCGTCCATTTCCTCGTAGATCGGCTCGACGGACGCCTGGTCGGCGGCGTGGCTCGGGAAGTAGTCGAGCACCTTTCCGTTGAGGCGGTAGCCGGTGCAGATATTCACCTTCTCGAAGCCGTCGAGGACGTCGAGCTTGGTCAGGGCGATGCCGGTGACGCCCGAGATCGCGCAGGACTGGCGCACCAGCACGGCATCGAACCAGCCGCAGCGGCGCTTGCGACCGGTGACGGTGCCGAATTCGTGGCCGCGCTCGCCCAGCTTCTGGCCGGTGGCGTCCTCCAGTTCGGTCGGGAACGGGCCCGAGCCGACGCGGGTGGTGTAGGCCTTGACGATGCCGAGCACGAAACCGGTTGCCGAGGGGCCGAGGCCCGAGCCGCTGGCGGCGGTGCCCGAGACGGTGTTCGAGCTGGTGACGAAGGGATAGGTGCCGTGGTCGACGTCGAGCAGCACGCCCTGCGCGCCCTCGAACAGGATGCGCGCGCCGGCCTTCTTGACCTTGTTGAGGCGGCGCCAGACCGGCTCGGCGAACTGCAGCACGTAGGGCGCGATCTCGCGCAGTTCGTTCAGCAGCGCCTCCCGGTCGATCGGGGGCTGGCCGAAGCCGGCGCGCAGCGCGTCGTGGTGGGCGCAGAGGCGGTCGAGCTGTGGCTCCATCGCGTCGAGGTGAGCGAGGTCGCAGACGCGGATCGCGCGGCGGCCGACCTTGTCTTCGTAGGCGGGGCCGATGCCGCGACCGGTAGTGCCGATCTTGCCGGCGCCGGCGGCTGCTTCGCGCAGGCCATCGAGCTCGCGGTGGACGGGCAGGATCAACGGGCAGTTGTCGGCGATCGCGAAGTTCTCGGGGTTGATCGTGACGCCCTGCGCGGTCAGCTTCTCGACTTCGGCCTTGAGCGCCCAAGGGTCGAGCACCACGCCGTTGCCGATGATCGACAGCGTGCCGGTGACGATACCCGAGGGCAGCAGGCTCAGCTTGTAGACCTGCTCGCCGACGACGAGCGTGTGGCCGGCGTTGTGGCCGCCCTGGAAGCGCACCACGGCATCGGCGCGGCTGGCCAGCCAGTCGACGATCTTGCCTTTGCCTTCATCGCCCCACTGAGCGCCGATCACGGTTACGTTGGCCATGGATATACTCCTGCACCCCGCCAAGGTGGATCCGGCATCGCCCTTCGACAGGACTCGGCGAGACGGATTGTCATTGGGGCAGGGGCGCCCCGGCTTTTCGGTCGGCGCCCTAAGGGCAAGACGCAAGCATAGTCAAGTGCGAGCTCGGATGAGGCCCGCGCTAAGCCGCCGTTCAGGCTCCGCTGCGGAAAAAGCGCAGGCCCGGAAAAGGACCCTCCATGCGCCGCCACGCCAGCCTCACCGCCCTGCTTCTCGCCGCCATCGCCCTGCCGCTGGCGGCGGCGCCAGCC
>NZ_AKKE01000075.1 GCF_000281975.1 Novosphingobium sp. AP12
GTCAACACCCCTTTTCAAAAAACTGACAGACCCGGTCACACCCCGGGATTTCCAAGGCCTCCACCACCGCCATCAGGATATGGTGAAAGCGGTTGGGCCTCATGTCTCCCATTCATGGAGTTGCGACTAGCCGGCAGATGAACTCGATAGCTTACCCGGCTGACTTGCCGTCAACGACATGGGAAGGCTCCCGCCGCCCCCTGTCCGATCAGCGGGCCGGGCCTCCGAAGCGAAAGCTGGCTTCCAGTCCCAACGTGCGCGGACGCAGACGGTTGGAGGTGATGTCGAACGCGGTCGGGCCGACCTGGTACACCGAGCGGAAGCTGGTTGCGCCGGTGTCGTCGGTCAGGTTGTCCGCGAACAGGGCAATGGTGAGCTGCGCCAGCTCGACACCGACCCGCGCGTCGATCCGGTCGATCGTGTCGCCCGGCAGGAATGCCGAGTAGGACGAGTTACGGCGCGGAGAGCTGTGCTGCCAGCCGATCCGGCCAAATGCCTGCACGTCGTCGCTGACCTGCGTGCTGTAGTCGGCCGAGGCATTAGCGGTGAACTTCGCCACGTCGTCGACCGCCGAGCCCTTGACGATAGCGGTGCCGGGCACAGCGCTGACGTATTCGGCATCGACGTAGGCGCCGCCCGCCGACAGGGTCAGCCCCGGCGTCGGCACTGCGACGATGCTCAATTCGGCGCCCTTGGTCCGGGTGCCGTCGGAATTGATCAGGCCGTTGAACGAGGTCCTGGGGATCGGGATGCGGACGGCCACGTCCTTCCAGTCGCTGTAGAACAGCGCGCCTTCCAGCGTCAGCTTGCGGTCCCACAGGTCCGCCTTGGCACCGACTTCGTAAGTCCAGATCGCATCCTGGCTGAGCGTGGCGGGCAGGACGACGCCGTAGACCGGGCCCAGCGCATAGGGAACGCTGGGCTGGAGCTGGCCTGAGCGGAAACCCTTCGCCGCGCTGGCGTAGATCGTAGCGTTGGCCATCGGATGCCACGCCACGGAGAAGCGCGGGTTCCACGAATGGTAAGTCTTGCCCGGCTGGTCGACCGCGACGCCCGAATTGGCCTCGAAGCCGCTCACGCGGTCCTCGAAGTAGCGCAGGCCCGCGGTCAGGTCGACGGGCACGCCGGGCAGCGTGTAGGTCGTCTCGCCGAACAGGGCGCGGGCGCGGCTGTTGATCTGGGCATCGTTGTCGATCCCGGCGGCCGAGAACTTGACGGTGTCATTGCGCTGGGAATCGCGCGCATAGCCGCCGATGGTCCACGTGAGCGGGCCGTCTCCGGTCGAGGCGAGGCGTAGTTCGTGCGCTTCCACGCCGATGTCGATGTTCACGTCGATGGTCCCGCGCGGCGAGGCACCCTGCTGCGGCACGGTGAAGTCGCTGTGCGAGTAGCTGTAGAACAATTCCGCCCCGCCGAGGTCGTACCGGGCGGTCGCGCCGTAGAGTTCCTCGCGGCTGCGGCTGGAGGGGACCGTGGTGCGCGTCTGCTCGCCGTCGTCGCGCGCGGTCGAGCCGCCGCCGGGGAAGTCGGACTCGGAGAACCAGTAGTTGCCCGTGATCGACAGGCGGTCCACCGGATCGAAGCGCAGCTTGGCGCGGAAGGTGTCGTAGGTCTGGTCGTTGACGTTGGTCTGGCCGGTGTCGCTGTTGTCGACCCAGCCCTGGTAGCGCTCGTGCGTCCCGGCGACGCGGACGGCGAGCACACCCGGGATGATCGGCGCGTTGAAGGCGCCCTTGGCGCCCGCGTTGGTGCCGCCGCCCTTGGTGTCAGACACCATGCCGAGGCCCTTGGCCTCCCAATCGTTCAGGTCGGCGCCCTTGGTCAGGATACGCACCGTGCCGCCCATCGAGCCTTCGCCGAACAGTGTGCCCTGCGGACCGCGCAAGATTTCCACGCGGTCGAGGTCCCAGGCGCGCACGTCAGGGCTGATCGGCACGGTCACGCCGGTGAACGGCAGGTCGTCGAGGTAGAAGCCGTTCTCGTTCGCGCCGAGCGAGGTCGAGATGCCGCGGATCGTGATCTTGGTGCCGAGCGCCGAGCCGCCGTCGTAGATGCCGACGCCCGGGGCTTCCTGCAGGAAATCGGCAAGGTTGGCAGCTCCGCGCTTCTCGAGCGCGGCGCCGCTCACCGCAGTGACCGCGATCGGCACGTCGATGGCCCGCTCCTCGCGCTTGCGCGCGGTGACGATTATGTCGCCGTCGCGTCCGGCATCCGCGGCGGGGGCGCCCTGCTCCTGCGCGGCGACAGGCGCGCTCATGAGAGCCGCGCCCAACAGCGCTGCGTTGCTTACCAGACGGACGGACATATGCATTAGCCTCAAAGGTCCGCGCCGGCGGATGCCGCCGGGCGGGGGTTTCTCAGGTTGACGGCAGGATTAGACTGCAGCCGGGATATCGAGGGCATCTCCAGTCGAGCGAAAGCGGCCGCCAGGCCGATGCCGGCGACCGCAAACTCAGTAGATACCGTTAGGCGCGCCTAGGCTGCAATTCGATAAGGCATGGTTAAGATGTGGAGCTGACATATCCATGCGCGCGCACTTCGGCGGATCTGCGCCGGAAGGCCACGGCACAGCGGCAGTCGGATGAACCCGTCGGCCGGGCTCCCGATCGCTCATCCCATCGGCCAGCAATGCTCCTGCAGCATGCCTTTTTCGAGTTTCGCCATGACTTTGCCGCAGGCCTCGGCGCGGGTGACGATGCCGTTCCTGTCCGCATCGAGACCGGCGTTCTGGCGGTAGCGCTTGGGATGGCGGGTGTCGCTGCGATCGAAGAGAGCGAAACTGTCGGGCCGACCCACGCCGGCAGGCCAGAGGATCGCCATGTAGATGTCGCCAAGATTACGCAGGCGGCCGCGATAGGGTTTGAAGTATTTTGCGACATAGTCGAGCTGCCGCTCGGCCGTCATGCCCGCGAGCGCCTGCACCGTCGTGCCGAGTCCGATGGCGGTCGCCGGCATGAACTGGATGAGCCCCGTCGCACCGGATCCGGCAGCGTTGCGGACGTCGGGCCGAAAGGTTTCCCCGCTCTCGAAGGCCATGCAGGCCATGAGGTCGGACGGCCTCGCTCCCAGCGGACCGCAGATCTCCACGACCTTGTTACGGAAATCCTCGGACACGTGCCGGCCCCAGGCTAGGGCCTGCGGGCGCGCGCCGATATCCAGCGCCGTGCGAAAGCGATCGACAATGCCCGGTTGGGGCTGTGGGAGCGGCGGCGGCACTTCTGGAACGCCGACCGGCAGGGCAGCGCCCGGCTCCTCGAGCGCGTTGACCGCGCGCCATACCCCTTCGATGCCCTCCTCGCGGATCAGGCGCCGCGCCTCGTCGGAAGGCGATGGCTTGCACCGGCCCCACTGCATGTGGGGGAGGTCGCGGTTGGTCCAGTCGCCGCCCCATTTGCAGCCGTGGATCTTGAAGATCTCGGCGACCTGCCGGAACCAGCCCTCTCCTCCCGGTGGCTCCCAGAAGTGCTCGCTGTGGACGACGTCGACGGCAAGGCCGTAGCCATGCCAGCTGCGCAGGTTGGTGCTGGCGTTGGTGACGGTATGATGCGGCGGCACGACCGTGCGGCCGCGCGCGAAGTAGATCGCCTGCAACTGCTGACTGCGATAGCCTTCGTAGACCATCGCATCGAGGTTCTCCCGCTCGCACTCGGCGATCGCGCGCTCCACCGCCCGCCGGAATCGGGGTGCGAGCAAGGCCAGATCCTTGTTCGGCCGTGTGTTGCTGCCTGCTCCTGCGCTCATAGAAGTCCCTCGTCCGGATCGTTGCCTATCGCCCAGCGATTGAGGATCAGTGGCTGAACCGGAGTCGCCGGAGGTGTTGCCTGCACGGCTCCCGCCGGCGCTGTGCGCCAGGCGTCGCCCGCGACATCGCCCGCCACCATGTCGCCGCCGGCCGGGGACGTATTGAGCGTTCGTTCGGGAGATGCCTCGTCCTGGCTTTTCTGCGACGGCTTCACGGTGGCCCGCACGATGATGAACTTACTGAGCATGTCGAACCAGAACGGCGCGCCCATCGTGATCGCCAACGCCGTGATCAGCCAACCGATCGGCATCAGGATGAGATCGCCCCCACTCACCGCCGCGACGGGCTTGCCCGCCACGACCTGCACCAGCGCTCCGTCGCAAGCCGGCGCGACGGCGTGCGGCGACCCTGCGGCGCCGGGCGGACGCGTTGCCGCAGGCTTCGCAGCCGGGCAGCGCCGCGCCTGCGCATCGGGAAAGAGGCCCCCCGACTGCAGGCTCCAGCCCATGGGGAAACCGATGTTCGTCAGTTCCGTGCGCAGCGCCTGCACCGTGTCTGCGGTGCCTGCGAGGCCGGCCGGGGCCGAAGGTGTTCCGGAGACGCTCGGTGAGAGAGGCGGAGCGCGCACTTCGGCTGCGCGCACCGCTGCGGCACGCAGGTCATCGTCATCCAGCAGGCGGCGCGTCACGGTGACGCTGTCGATGTTCATCACCAAGGCCGTCGCCAGACCGATGGCAAAAAGCATCCACTGCGTCCGGCGCTTGTACCAGCCCGAAGCCCGGTCCATCGAGCCGTTGAACCATGCCTCCATGCGGCGCGTGGCCTCGTCGAACGTCACCGCGCCGTCCGTGGCCACCTGCAGGGCGCGGCGGACTGCGGGATTGTCGAATCGCTCTACCTCGGCGCGCAGCCGCGCCAGATCTATCGGGCCCTTGGGACGGGGCCGCGCATAAGGGACGTCTTCGCCGTTACCGCGAACCACCACATCGACCAGCGCGGCGACGAACTGGCCGGAGGGAATATAGGAAGGCAAGTGCCGTCGCCCGGAGAAGGGGAGCTTCGCGAGCGGCGGGCCGTCTTCCTTCGGCCGCAGAGACGCGGGATCGTATTTGCCCACGAACAGACCGGCGACGATCGGATGGTTAAAGACGTCGCGCGTCATTCCAGTCCCATCCGGATCGGCGAGCAGCTCGCGAACCGCGCGCTCGAGGTCAAGCGCACGCGTCTTAAGTCCCGCCTCGATGAGCTCGCGAAGTGCACTGCAGATGAGGCTCGACATGAAGAAGAAGAACGCGAGGCTGACTGCCAGCTCCAGCGCTTTAGATCCGAGCAAGTCACTCACACCTACTCTCCCACCCGAGTCGCATTACAGCATCTCGTTAGATCATCGTAGGTCCGCCAACGTCAATGTTCCGGATACTGACAATATTCGTTATGAATACTGATGAAATCGATAAGTCCATGAATTGCTTGTATTTGCGATTTCGGGCCAACCCACCGGCAAAGGGACTGCGCGAACGCGAGGGTCCGCCGCGCGGTTCCAGGTCCATCGATGGGGTCTGGACGCCAGCGGCGACGGTGCGACCCGGAGGTGCGCGCGGGAGGATCGGACACCTTCATCCGACGCTTCGCTGGGAAGCTCGAGAGCACCGACCGGGACATCGGCACGATGCGCCCCTCCGACGAGGCTCAATCGGTGGCCGCGAGCAGCATGTCAATGCCGGACGCATGCGCTGCGGGGCCGGACTGCGACGGCCTGCCCGACCAATCGGCATCGATCGGGCGCGTGCCCGACGCGCTGAGCGTCCATACGGCTTGCGCGTTGGCGTGGACCCAGGCCGTCAGTTCCAAGCGCTCCGGGCCGGCCGGCATGTCCTCGATCAGATGGCCGAGGTGATAGGCGAAAATGCCTTTGAACATCAGCCCGTCGGAGCCGATCGAGGGCACCGGTTCACGCAGGATGCCCTGCGGCGTCGACAGGCTGCGCGTCGCGGCAAGCGCCGTCCGCACCGCCGCGGCGCGATACTGCGGGTCGCCGGTGATGGTGGTGAGGTCGGTCAGGCCGCCGAGCACCACGCCTTGGTTGTATGTGAAGTGCGGCTGCCCGTTGTTGCGACAGGCGCCGTCGAGGCCATCGTTGACCAGCCCCCCGGGCGCCATCATCGACGAACCCTCGAACCACGACCAGCCGCGAATCGCCCAGTCGCGATAGGTCTGCTGCCCGGTCGCAAGGTAAAGCTGGGTCGAGGCGTAGAGGAGCAACTCGTTGGTGATCGCGTTCTTGTAAGTGCGCTTGCGGTCCCACCACAGCCCGCCGCCGCAATGGTCGTCCCAGTAGGTCGTCACGATCCGGCGATAGGTGGAGCTGGCGTAGTCCAGCAGTTCAGGATCGCCACCAAGCCTCCATGCATGGACGTTGGCGATGACCGCCCAGAGATCGTCGTCGTTGAGATACAGGCCCGAGCGGTTGCGCGCGGCCTTGGCAATCTGCGGCCCCCATCGCCGATCGCCCGTCCGCCGCTCATAGTCGATCAGGGCATCGGCGATGACGAAGCGCTGCCATGCCTCGCTTCCGTCCCAGCCGCCAGGTTCGCCCCACTCACGGTCGAGGTAGGCGAGCGCCGCGCCCGCGCGGGACTGCCACGGGTTTTCCTCGGCATGAATGGGAACGGCGCCCAGCATCGCTGGAAAGGCGGCAAGTCGTAACAACCAGGCTTTCAAGGCTTTGATGGACTCCGCCGATGACGAGAGCTTTCGTCGTCGACGACATAACCACGTCCGCCCCGCCAAGAAAGCCATACGTGGAGCGCTTGAATTCTGGCCAGCTTGCTTCGCGAGCATATCGGCGAAGGTGCATAGTCGAGCCAGATGAAGAACTGAAGCCAGTCGCGCCGGGTCGGAGTATGGAACCTCACACCCGCGAGATGATCCGAGAGACGTTGGTCCAAGGCCTCGATCTGAACCATATGTTCGAGAGGGAGGGTCGGCCCGATAGCCGCGTCCGCGTCCTTCCGCTCGCCACCGATTCCGCGACCATCGAGGTGAAAGGCTCCTTGCCGTGCGAAGCGAACCTAAACGCATGCCGCTGATCCAGCAGTCCCTTGCTATCGCCCACGAAATCGCAACGGGGTCGATCGACGCTTGAAGCGTCCGGCTGGGATGACGGCGGTTGTGGACGAAGACGGCCATAAATATCTCGCCGGGACTTGCAGCCAATTTCTCCGACCCCACTTATTGCTGCAGTGCAGCATAAATGAATGGGCGGCGCCGACGGCGTCTTCAGCGAGGAAACGGCATGCGGACACTTTCCGACACGATCACGCGACTTGCAGCCCTTCGTGCAGCTGGGGGCGTCAGTGGGAACGTCGAAAGCGCGGGCCGGCTTAGCCTGCTGTCTGATTTCGGGGCGAATCCTGGAGCGCTTCGGGGATATCTTCATATTCCTGCGTCGCTGGGCAAGAACGCACCTCTCGTCGTCGTGCTGCACGGCTGCACCCAGACGGCCGGCGGATATGACATTGGCTCGGGCTGGTCGGACATGGCCGATCGCCACGGGTTCGCCGTGCTGTTCCCGGAACAGCAGCGACAGAACAACCCCAACTTGTGCTTCAACTGGTTTTCCCGCGAGGACAATCGGCGCGATGGCGGTGAAGCGCTCTCCATACGGCAGATGGTCGCCGCCGTAGTCGGTAGGCACAGCATCGATCCGGCACGCGTGTTCGTGACGGGACTCTCTGCGGGCGGTGCGATGACCTCCGTCATGCTTGCGACTTATCCCGATGTGTTCGCGGGCGGGGCGATCATTGCCGGGCTGCCCTATGGCTGTGCGAACACCGTGCCGCAGGCGTTCGACAGGATGCGTGGCCATGGGATGCCGCGTGCGTCGGACTTGGCGGCGCTGGTTCGGGGTGCCTCTGCCCACAACGGGACGTGGCCCAGCGTGTCGATCTGGCATGGAACCGCGGATGCAACGGTGAGCCTGAGCAATGCGCAGGCTATCGTCGATCAATGGCGGGCTTTGCACGGGGTGAGCGCAGCGCCGACCCGTACCGAGACTGTCAATGGTCATCCCCGCCGGGTGTGGTCCGATGCCGCTGGCCACGACGTGATCGAGGAGTTCACCATCGCCGGCATGGGCCACGGCACCCCCTTGGATACACTGGGGGACGATGGCTGCGGGACCAGCGGGCCCTACATGCTGGAGGCTAATATCTCCTCCACGCTTCTCATCTGTCAGTTCTGGAGCTTGGCACCAACCGCGTCCGAGGCCACTGGGAGCGCCATGCCGGTGCGCGAGAGCATCATGGAAGCTCCCAGCCCCAAAAGCCAGATTTCCCTCCCGACGTTCCAGCACCGCTCAGCCCACCGCGTCCGAGAGGTTCACGCAAACGGCGGTAGCGTGCGCAAGGTCATCGAGGATGCGTTGAGGGCGGCCGGTCTCATGCGCTAACGGCTCGACCGCTGGAAATTCTAGTAAAGGGGGGCGGGCGCCCAAGCGCCTGCCCCCCTTCTCGATGTCGTCAGAGGCTCTTCGCCATGTTCAGATGTGCCGTGACGATGGGCACCAGTTCCTTGGCAAATGCATTGAGGGACGCGACCTCTCCGCCGGCCGAATATCCCTTGAGCGCATCCAGCGTCTCCTGGTGAGCCGCGACCTGTATTTCAGCATAGGCACGGTCGAAGTCGGCGCCCGACTTCGCGCCAAGCCCGTCGAGCTTGCTTTGTTGAGCAGCACTCAACGTTGCGACCGGCGTGATCGCAGGCGTCGCGGCAGCCGAGGCGGTCTTCAGCTTTGCCGAGGAATCGGTATGCGCCTTGATCATCTGATCGGCGAAAGTCTTGATCTTGGCCGAACTCCCCTTGGCGATAGCCAGCTTCGAAGTTTCGATCTCGAACGCATCGCTCGCGGCGGCAACATTGGCGAAGGCCTGGCCAGGACTGTCCGCAGCGGCGGCCATCGCCGGATTTTCCGAGGCAGCTATGGTGGCGGTGGCATCGGTCGCCGGGTCGGCGTCCTTTTTGCAGCCAGCAAGGGTCATGGCGGCGATGGAGGCGGCGAACAGCAGGGGGTACTTCATGATTTTTGCTCCGCTTGGGACATTTCCCGATAGCGGCTGAACGGCCAATCACCCGCAATCGTTCCGCAAGGACCTTTTCCGTTCCCGCGCGTTTTTCCTCCCGGAGGTGGCCGCCTTGGAGGCGCCGCGCTATGCAGGAGCAGGACATGAGCATCTTCGGGAACATCATGAAAAAAATCTTCCACTCCGGTGATGCGGCGAAGGCCGCTCCCACCCCCGCGGCTCCTGCGCCCGCCCAAGCCCAACCTGCTCCGAGTGCCGCCCAGCCCGCACCTGCCGCGGCTCCGGCGCCGCAGGCGGCAGTCGACGTTGGTGCCGTCCTCGAAGCCATGGCCGCCATGAAGGACGATCACGGCGGCAACTACAAGTCCTCGATCGTCGACCTCCTCAAGCTGCTGGACCTGGATTCGAGCCTCGCGGCGCGCAAGGAATTGGGCGATGAACTGAACGTCCATGCCGGGGCGGACGGATCGGCGGCACAGAACATCGCGCTGCATCGCGCGGTGATGGATAAGCTTGCGGAAAACGGCGGCGTGGTGCCTGACAGCCTGCGCAGCTGAACCAGTTGAGTTGAGCGACCAGCGCTCCTCCGATACGAAAGACCGGCATGCTGCGGGTAGCGGCATGCCGGTCAGGTTCGCAGCGGTGTCGCCCAGGCGACTTGCGCCCGAGCGGTTAGTCAGAACGAGACGCTGGCGTCGATGCCGAAGGTGCGTGGCGCGTTGAAGTTGCCGTAGTCGCCCAGGATGTTGTTGACGCTGCCGGTGCTGACGCTGGTGGTCGGCGCGCCGGGCAGGCTGTTCGAGGGGTCGCGGCGGAACACGTACTGTTCGTTGAACAGGTTGCGTCCCCACACGCCCAGCGTCAGCTTGCGGTCGCCTACGCCGATGTCGGCGAGCGAGATGCGACCGTTGAAGATCAGCGAAGCGTCGTTCTTGGTGGCAAACTGGTCGAAGGCCTGAGTGGCCTGCGAGTAGTTGCCGTCGAAGTGGAACTTCAGCGTGGCATCGTTTGCACCGATAGGCAGCGCATAGTCGATCGAGCCGCTGGCCGCGTTGCGCGGGGTGAACACGATGTAGAATCGCTGGTCGACCGTGGTGGAGAGACCGCCGGCAGTGTAGGTGATCGGCACAAGCGGGATCTTGGTGTAGGTATAGGCGTAGGACGCGTTGAGCGTCAGGCCTTCGAGCGGGTTCAGCGTCAGGTCTGCCTCGATACCGCGAATTTTGGTGGTGCCGGGGGCGTTGATGGTGACCAGGTTGTTATAGTTGGAGCCGTTGAACGACTGGATGGAGCTGATGTCGACCTGGCTGTCCTTGCGATCCATGATGTAGCCCGCGAGGTTGAAGCGCGCGCGGTGGTTCCAGAAGTCGCTCTTCAGGCCCACTTCGTAGGACTTCACGTCCTCGGGGTCGAAGCCCTGGTAGTTCGCCGTGCGCGAGCTGGCGCCGCCGGCGCGGTAGCCGGTGGCGTACTTGGCGTAGACGTGCAGGTCGTCGGTGGCGTCGTAGGCCAGCGTCACCATCGGGTTGAAGCGGTTCCAGCTTTCGTCGAGCGGCTGATAACCGGCCGCCGTCGCCTTGGCCGTGTCGACGTCGTAGTTCACGTTGCGCGAGTAGTGCAGGACGCCGCGCTTCTTGTCGTGGGTGTAGCGGCCGCCGACGGTCAGGTGCAGCTGCTCGGTGGCGTTGTAGGTGAGCTGGCCATAGGCGGAGTAGCTCTTCGACCAGACTTCCGAGGCGCGGTCGATCGAGCGGCAGCCGACGTCCGAGCCGAACCCGCCCGAACCGGTGCAGGAATTGAGGATCGTGTAGACCGGCTGGCCCGCCGCGTTCAGGTAGACGCCGTTCGAGTTCGGCGTCGCCGCGTCGTCGCTGACGTGCTCGTTGAAGTAGTACAAGCCTGCGACGTAGTCGATCTTGCCGACGGTGCCGACGGCCTGCAGTTCCTGGCTGAACTGGCGCTGGCGCAGGTCGGCAAGGCTGTAGCGGCTGAACCCGCAGGGCGCGGCCTGGGTGCAGGCGGCAGTCAGGTTGACCACTGGCACGCGGTGCGCGCCGCCGCTGTTGTCCCACTGCGTCGCGTCGACGCCGCGCCATGCGGTGATGGCGCGCAGTTCGATCTCGGGCGAGACCGTCCACTTGAGGTTGTTGGTGAAGCCGTGCGTCTTGTCGACGCTGGGCTGCTGCGGCACGCCGATGTCGGCGACCTTCATGCGCGTCTTGCCGTTGACCACGACGCCCGGCAGCAGCGACTTAACGGTGCCGGTCAGGTTGGTGTAGTTGGTGCCCGGCAGGGCGCAGGCAGCATGAGCCGCCTGCGTACCGGCGGCGCAGCCGTTGGGGTTGTAGTTCAGCAGCTGGCTGTAGAACGGCGTGTTCTCGTCGCGCGCGACATCGTAGGAGAAGTCGTCGGTGATGCCGTCGATCGGCTGCCAGCGGACGGCGGCGCGGCCGCCCTTGCGATGGTACTGGTTGAAGCCGGCCTGGCCCGCGAGAGGGTTCTTGGTGGTGGGGTCCTGGTGCTGGATGACGCCATCGAGCTTGACCGAGAAGCCCGCGATCTTGGGCAGGTCGAGGTGGATGTCGCCGTTGTAGGACCCGTAGTTGCCGAAGCCGCCTTCCGCGCGCCCGCCGAACTCGCCGGTCGGGGCCTTGCTGACGATGCTGAGCGCGCCGCCCTCGGTGTTGCGGCCGAACAAGGTGCCCTGCGGACCCTTGAGCACTTCGACGCGCTCGACGTCGAACAGCCCCGCGTTCAGGCCGTGCTGGCGGCCAAGGTACACGCCGTCGATGTAGATGCCGACGCCCTGCTCGCGCGCGGGCTGGTTGGCGTCGAGCGGCACGATGCCGCGGATGCCGATGGTGAGTGCGCTCTGGCGCGCTTCGAAGGTGGCGATGCGCAGCGAAGGGATCGCGCCGTCGGCGAGGTCGTAGAGGCTCTGGACGTGGCGGTCGTCGAGCGCCTGCGTGCTCATGACCGCCATCGCGATCGGGGTGTCCTGCAGGTTCGTCTCGCGCTTGGTCGCGGTGACGACGATGTCGCCCAGACCCGAGTCCGACGAGGCGTCTGCGGCGGCGTCTGCGGCGGCGTCTGCCGCAACGTCGGCGGGAGCGGCGAATGCGCTCGTCGCGCCCATGCTGGCGAGCACCGAACCGGCGAGGAGCGCCGCGCGGACAGTTCTAATTAACATGATGAAAACACACCCTTTTAGAAACTTTTCTTGATCTGCAAGGGGGCTAATATGGAGCTTTAAAGACACTTCGATTTAGGATCGATGACACCGGCTACACGCAAGGTGTAACTAACTGTCAACTTTCAGTCATACGATTGATATCGTAGGATAAATTTTCCGAAAAAAGGTCGGGAAATATTTTCTCGGCGGGGCGTTGACCGTGCCCGCACAAATCCGCTTATCAGGCGGCTCGCATCGGCTGCCGCGACAATGGTCAGCGTGCAGCAAGCAAGGCGCCTCTACCGGCGGCGCGCTTGGCGAAAGGCCATGCTGCCATCAACCGGGGCAGCGCGCAATCAGGAGTCGAAATATGGATCTCTTGCTGGTGGAGGACGACAGGTTCCTCGCGAACTATCTCTCGCAGGAGCTGCGCGCCTGCGGCCATGAGGTCATGGTCGCTCACGACGGCCATGCCGGACTGCGCGCGGTGCTGGAGCACAAGTTCGATGCCGTCGTGCTCGACCGGATGCTGCCGCAGATCGACGGGCTGTCGGTCGTGCGCACCCTGCGCGAGGACGGCATCACGATCCCCGTCATCATGGTGACCGCGCTGGGCCAGCTCGGCGACCGGGTGGACGGGCTCGACGGCGGAGCGGACGACTACATCGTCAAGCCGGTCGATGTCGATGAACTCAACGCCCGCCTCAACGCGCTGGTGCGCGGGCGCGGCTGGACCGTCTCGGAAACTGACACCATCACTGCGAAGGACGTGACCGTCAGCCCCGCGCGGCTGCGCGCGTGGTATCGCGGCGTCGCGCTCGACCTGCCCAAGCTGGAGTTCAACCTGCTCGCCGAACTGGTGCGCAACGCGGATTCGGTCCTGACGCGCAAGATGCTGTGCGAGAAGGTCTGGCAGTACGAGTTCGAGCCGAAATCTAAGTTCGTCGACGCCTATGTCAGCCGCCTGAGGCGCCGCATCTCGGACCAGGCGGGGGACGATCCGATCGTCACCGTGCGCGGGCTGGGCTACATGATCCGCGCCTGAGAGCATGCAGCGCCTCTCGCTCCGGACCCTTGCGGGGCTGTTCTTCCTCGCCGTCCTCGTCGCCTCGATGGTCACGGCGGCGGGTACGCTGATCGTGACCCGGCGCGCGGTGGCGGGGTTCGTCGACCAGCGCATCACCAGCGAAAGCGACGAAATCGCGGAGCCCGGCGTCCCCGTCACCCGCAGCGCCGCCATCGGCCGCATCCAGGACGCCTCGCGCCGCCGCGATTCGGGCGACATTGGCTTCCTGCTCGTGGACGAGGCCGGCCGCGTACTGGCCGGCAACGTCACCCTCACCCGCAGCCTGCCGCTCGGCCTCTCGACCCTCTCCGTGGACGATCGCATCCCCGGCCTGACCCATGGCCGCGCGCTGGTGCGCGACATCGGCTCGGGCATGAGGCTGACCACGCTGGCCGAGACCGAGCCGATCCAGAACTACCGCTCGGCGCGTGTGCGGATCATCGTCGGGGGGTTCGGATCGATCATCCTCATCGTCATCGCGGGCATACTGATGCTGGGCCGCCTCATCAGCCGCCGCGTGGGCGAGATGCGTCACACGGTCGAGGCGATCATCGACGGCGACATGAAAAGCCGCGTCCCCGTCGACGGATCGGGCAGCGAACTCGACCAGCAGGCGCTGGCGTTCAACCGCATGCTCGACCGCATCCAGGCGCTGATGGCGAGCATCTCCAACGTCTCGCACGACATCGCGCACGACTTGCGCACCCCGCTGGCGCGGCTGCGCGCGAACCTCGCGCTCATGCACCGCGAGGCCGACGAGCCGCGCCTACAGGAAGGCCTTGAGGCCGCGCTTGCCGAAAGCGACCAGATCCTCGAGCTGTTCACCGCGATCCTGCGCATCGCCGAAGTCGAAGGCGGAGACCGCCGCGCCGGTTTCGCGGATTTCGACCTCGCGCTTTTGCTCGCCGACGCGGCAGCGATGATGGAACCTCTGGTCGAAGAGGAAGGCCGCATGATGCAGGTGCAGCAATTACCTGAAGCCCATATCCACGGCGACCGGCAACTCATGATGCAAGCTATCGTCAATCTCATCGAGAATGCCATCCGCTACACGCCGCCCGGAACGCGTATCAGCGTGGGGCTCTCCGTGTCGGGCGCATTGGCAAGATTGACGGTCGAGGACGACGGCCCCGGCATACCTGCCGACCTGCGTGCCGATGCCATGCGGCGCTTCGGCCGATTGGAAAGCGCGCGCAACTTCCCTGGCAACGGGCTCGGGCTGCCGCTGGTCGAGGGAATAGCGCGGCTTCACCGAGGCGAAATGACGCTGGAGAATGCCGCCCCGGGGCTGCGGGTCGTCATTACCCTTCCCGTGAGCGCCGGATAAGACGCGATTATCCGGCCTAAAGCCACTTGAGCTTCCTGAAACGCCGGTAGAGCATCACGCATATGCACGCGATTGCGATCAGGACGACATAGTAGCCGAAGCGCGTGTCGAGTTCCGGCATGTTCTTGAAGTTCATCCCGTAGATCCCGGCGATAGCGGTCGGGACAGCCAGGATCGCGGCCCATGCAGCCAGTTGCCGCGTGATGGCGCCGGTGCGTTGCTGCTCGAGGAGATTACTGAACTCGAACACGGAATTGAGAACTTCCTTGAGGCTGTCCGCCATCGCCTGCACGCGGCGGACGTGATCGTTGACGTCGCTGAAGTACGGACGGGCGTCCAGATCGATGCAGGGCAATTCGGCACGGACGAACTTGGCTGCCACCTCTCCCATCGGGATCAGGACTCGCTGGAAGCGAATGACCTCGCGCCGCAGGCTGAAGATGCGGATGACCTCGTCGCGGCCCAGGAAACTGTCGACCGTCCTGCGCTCCATCGCCAGGGTATCTTCCTCGATCGTCTCCATGATCGGCAGGTATCCATCGACAATGTAGTCGAGGATGGCGTGGAGCACGTAGTCCACGCCCTTCTGCAGCATCGCGGGATCCTGTTCGAGCTGGCCACGCAGCCTGGAGAATTCTCGCTCGTGCCCGTGCCGGACAGTGATGATATGGCTGTGGCCGACGAAGATCGAAACCTCGCCATACCTGATCTCGTCGTTCACGAGCTCGGCGGTGCGCGCGGTCACGAAGAGCTGGTCCCGGTAGACATCCACCTTGGGAATCTGCTTCGCGGTGATGGCGTCTTCCACCGCCAGCGGGTGCAGTCCGTATTGTTCCTGGAGCAAGCGCAGGTCGTCAGGCGTCGGATCGAGCAGCCCGATCCAGACGAACTCCGACCGGTCGTCCGGGCAATGGACCTTTTCGGCTATATCGATGTCCCGGACCCGACTGCCATTCCGGTAGAGTACCGCGGCGACCACGCTCATGCTTTTTGCTCCAAAGACCCGGCTTACCGGACCCCGTAAAAGCGATGGCCGTACGACTTTGCTCCTGATCCGGTGCGCAATATCTGCAAGTCTCGACCGCCGCGGCCGGCATGGGCATGCAGGCTTGCGCTGGACAATCTCGAGAAACCCACAGTTAGCGTAAGGGCTCTCCCATGTGGATTGCCAGCCAGATCGTCGGATCGGCTGTATGTGTCACACGGTGCGGCACGCCGGCAGGGACCAGAATATGATCGCCGGTGCGAAGGGTCCGCACGCCTATATCATCGAGTTGAAGTTCGGCCGCTCCCGCGAGGATGAGCACCCATTCGTCCCAGTCCTGAATATAGGGCCGGTCAGGCGGCGTGGTATGGCCATGCGACACAATGCGTTCGATGCGGACACCGGGGCGGCGCAGAACGTCCTGGAAAAGCTCGTCGTCCGAGCCGCGCTCTCCCAGGCGCAGGAGGTTCGCCGGCGCCTCGGCCGTCGGATCGTTATCGGATGTGCAGTTCATGGCCGGCACTATGAAGGCTGGTGCCCCGGACGAAAAGTGGAACCACAAGCCACGCACCTGCCCTGATGCCCCCCTGCCAGGCGCCGGAAGGAACCTCGGGGAATGGTGCTCGATAACGCTTCCCACGACGCCTCGGACAGCCTACAGGCCCGCTATCCCCGGGGGGCCGCTTAAGCGTGGCTGAGAGGTGGTCAGCAGACCACGACCCGCTGAACCTGATCCGGTTGATACCGGCGTAGGGAGGGCCGGCGGCAGTTCTTCCGTTGTCCCTCCAAATGGAGTGGACGCGAGATTATGGCTGCTGGTTTCAGATTTCTTGGCGGAGCGGCGCTGGCCTTCCCGGTCCTGCTTTTCGCTCCGGCCGCGATGGCGTCGGATGCGGCAGATGACGCGGATCGTGGCGACATCCAGGTCATCGGCCATCCCGATCCCGAGGGATTGCTGCCCGACCAGACCGCCCCCAAGGCGGTCAGCGCGATCTCCTCGGACTTCATCGTCAAGCAGGCACCGACGCTGAACGCCTTCCAGCTGGTCAACCTGCTGCCGGGCGCCAATGTCTCGTCGAGCGATCCTTATGGGCTGTCCGCGACGTCCAGCCTGACCCTTCGCGGGTTGGGGCAAGACCAGATCGGCGTGCTGCTGGAAGGCGCGCCGCAGAACGACATCGGCTACTACTACGCCTATCCCTCGCAGTTCGCCGATGCCGAGAATGTGCGGCAGGTGGCGCTGGCGCAAGGCTCCGCCGATATCGACGCCCCGGTCGTCGCGGCTGCGGGCGGTTTGCTTTCGCTGACCCTGGACGATCCCAAGGCCGACATGGGCGGCCTCGTCAACCTCTCCGTGGGTTCCTATGACGAACGGCGCATCTTCGCCCGGTTCGATACCGGCACGCTCGGAGCGAGCGGCCTCAAGGCCTTCGTCTCCTATTCGAACAACCGGGCGGACAACTGGCGCGGCGCGGGCTTTGACAAGCGCCAGCACATCGATGCCAAGCTGCTGGGGGAGTGGGGCGAGGGCAACCGTGCCAGCATCGCCGTATCCTACAACGACGCCAGCACCTCGGCCTATCCCAGCCCTACCCTTGCCGACTGGCAGGCGAGCGGGCGCGGCTTCAACCATGACGAGCGCTACACGGACGGCAACACCAGCTACTGGCGCCTCTATCGCGGCCCGTTCCGCAACCTCTACTTCGCCGCCCCGGTCCATCTCAAGCTGAGCGACAGCCTGACGTTCGACAGTTCCGCCTATCTCCAGTTCGGCCACGGCAACTCGCCCTACGGCACGCAGCTGACCACCACCGGCAACTACCTTGGCAACGAGGAACTGACGCAGCCGATCGCCCTGCCCGGCTCGGTCGACGGGCTTGCCACCGTGCTCGGCAACTACACCGGCAAGCAGTTCCGCGTCGGCGATGTGAGCAAACTCACCCTCAAGGCTGGCGCACACACGATTACCGCCGGGCTGTGGTTCGACTACGGGACCGACCGCGTCACCCAGTCCTACACATCGATCGGCGCTGATGGCCGTCCGTTCGACGAGTGGGGCTATCAGGACGAAGCGATCAAGACCGCCGATGGGCGCCTGCTCGCCTACGAGAACCAGCGTACGGAGACCGTGACCAAGGGCTTCTTCCTCGCCGACAGCATCGCGATCACGGAGCGCCTCGGCGTCGATATCGGCTTCAAGGGCGTGAGCATGGTGCGCAACGGCACCAACTACCTGCCGGGACCGCAGTCGGATGTGCACTTCGACAGCTTCGCCGCGCTGCCCCGCGCCGCAGTCCACTTCCAGCTGGACGAGCGGCAGCAGTTGTTCGCGAACATCACGACCAACTTCCGGACCCCCAACGAATTCGCGCTCTACGACAGCTATTACGGCGGCGTGCTGGTGGGACAGGGGACGAACGCGCTCAAGAACGAATACTCTGTCTCCGAGGAACTGGGCTACCGCTACATCGGCCCCAGCCTGTCGTTCTCGCTGACAGCCTTCCACTATCACTTCCGCAACCGGCAGGTGGCGACGGTGGTCGAAAGCGGCGGCGCGCTCGTCAATTCGACCGTCAACGCCGGCAGCCAGACCTCATACGGGCTCGACGGGGAGATCGACTATCGCCCGGCGAAGGGCGTCAGCGTCTATGTCTCGGGCGAATACCTGCACGCGCGGCTGAAGGACGACCTGCCTATCGGCGGCGACTATCTGCCGACCAAGGGCAAGCATGCGGTGTCGAGCCCAAGCTTCCAGTTCGCCATGGGCAGCACTTACGACGACGGAAGGCTGTTCGGCAGTACGGCGCTGAAGTACGTCGGACGGCAGTATTCGACCTTCATGAATGACGAGAGCATCAAGGGCTATGCCACGCTAGACCTGTCGGTGGGCGTGCACCTTGCCGGGCTGATCGACGCGCAGCGCATGGACCTGCGGCTCAACGCGATCAACGTGACGAACCCGCACGTGCTGTCGGGCGTCTACGCGGTCAGCAGCAATGCGCAGGATACGGTTGGCCGGAACGGCTCGGTCATTTCGGGCTCGGCACCGTCGTACTACGTCGGCCCCGGCCGGGCCTTCGTGGCGACGCTGTCGCGCGCGTTCTGACCATGAGCGGCAAGGCGCCTCATCTCGTGCACGGCATGGGCACCGCGCTTGAGGCGCCGACATGGCCCGCGATCACCGTGGCCGAGGCGGAGGAGCTCCTGGGCCGCTTCCCCGCCGCCGGGCGTTTGACCGCGCTGCGCTGGCATTCGCCGCGCCCGTTCTCCGCGGCGACGCTGGCGGAGACGGGCGAGGGAGAGTTCTTCCTCAAGCGCCATCACCGCCTGCTGCGCACCCCCGCCGCTCTGGCGGAAGAGCATGCCTTCATGGCGCATCTCCGGGCGGCCGGGCTGACGGTGCCGGAGGTCGTCGAGGCGAGCGATGGCACCGGCTCCATAGCGGAAGGCGAGTGGACCTACGAACTGCATCGCAAGGGGCCGGGCATCGACCTCTACCGCGACCGGCCATCGTGGACGCCGCTCCTGACGCGGGGCCATGCCTTCGAAGCGGGCGCCGCACTGGCGCGGCTGCATCTGGCGGCGCAGGGTTTTGCAGGGTCACCGCGTGAGGCGCATCCGCTCGTCTCCAGCTTCACGATCCTGCCAGCGCACGACCCTCTGGCCGCAGCCCAAGGTTACGTCGTGGCCCGACCCGCGCTTGCCGCATTCCTGGCGGACAAGCCCTGGCAGGAGCAACTGGCCCGCCTGTTCGCGTCGCTGGGCGCCGGGCTTTCCGAGCGGCTGGTGGACCAGAAACCGCTCTGGACGCACAATGACTGGCACCCCTCGAACCTGCTCTGGTCGCCAGATGGCGCGGTGAGCACGGTCTTCGACTTCGGACTGTCTACTCGGACCTGCGCGCTCCACGACCTCGCCACAGCGATCGAGCGGACGGCCATCCCGTGGCTGGAACCGGACGACGAAGCCGCCGACGCGGAGGCCGCAGTGGCGCTCCTTGCGGGTTACCGGACGGTTCTTTCCTTGACGTCGGAACAGGTACAGACCGTCCTGCGCCTGCTGCCGCTGGTGCATGTCGAATTCGCGCTTTCGGAGGCCGACTATTTCGCCGGAATCCTCGGCGACCCCGACCAGGCGATGCTGGCGTGGCAGGGCTATCTCATCGACCATGCGGACTGGTTCCTCTCACCCGCCGGGCAGCACTTCCTCATGCAGATCGAGACAGGAGCAGCGGCCTGATGTCGGCGCTTGAGATCATCGCCGTCGTCGTCAGCTTCCTCGGCATCTGGCTGACCGCGAAGCGCCGGGTACTGTGCTGGCCAGTCAGCCTCCTGGCCTGCGCGCTCTACTTCCAGTTGTTCCTCGAAGTGCGGCTCTATGCGGACATGGTGCTGCAGGCTCTGTTCGGCATCGCCATCCTCTATGGCTGGGTCGTCTGGGCGCGGGGGAAGGAGGACCAGGGCGAGGTGGTCGTGGAGCCGTTGCCACGCTTGGCGGCGTTCCTCGGGCTGGCAGTCGGTGCCACCGGCGCCGTCGCCATTGGCTGGGTCACCAGCC
>NZ_AKKE01000076.1 GCF_000281975.1 Novosphingobium sp. AP12
AGGCGGCCCGCCGCCGTGTCGCCGCCTTCATGAACGCGCACGAGGACGAGATCGTCTACACGCGCGGCGCCACCGAATCGATCAACCTTGCGGCGCAGACCTGGGGCGCGGCCAATCTCAAGGCGGGCGACCGCATCCTGCTCTCGATGCTGGAGCACCACTCCAACATCGTGCCGTGGCAACTCCTGCGCGAGAAGACCGGCGTCGAAATCGACATCTGCCCGCTGACCGACGACGGCCGCATCGACCTTGCGGCGGCCGAGCGCATGCTCACCCCGGCCCACAAGCTGGTCGCCTTCGCCCATGTCTCCAACGTGCTCGGCTCGGTGCTCGACGTGGCGGCGGCGGCGAAGCTCGCCCATGCGGTCGGTGCGAAGCTGCTGATCGACGGCTGCCAGGCCGCGCCGCGCCTCGCCCTCGACATGGCGGCGTTCGAGTGCGACTTCTACGCCTTCTCGGCGCACAAGCTCTACGGCCCCACCGGGATCGGCGTGCTCTGGGCGCGCAAGGAAATCCTCGATTCCATGCCCCCGTGGCAGGGCGGCGGCGCAATGATCGACCGTGTGACTTTCGAGAAGACCACCTTCGCCCCCGCTCCGCAGCGCTTCGAGGCGGGCACGCCCAACATCATCGAGGCGCTCGGCATGGCGACGGCGATGGACTGGCTGTCGGACATCGGCCTGGGCCGCGCCGAACGCCACGAGCGCGACCTTGCCGCACTGCTGCGCTCCGAACTGCGCAAGCGCAACGACGTGACGCTGTTCGGGCCGGACGACGCGCTCGGCATCGTCAGTTTCGCACTCGACGGGGTGCATCCGCACGACCTCGGCACCATATTGGACGAGGAAGGCGTGGCGATCCGCGCCGGCCACCACTGCGCCCAGCCGCTCATGGAGCATCTGGGCGTACCGGCGACGGCACGGGCCAGCTTCGGCCTCTACAGCGACGAAGCCGACATCGAGGCGCTCCTGAAAGGGATCGAGCGCACACGGAGAATTTTCGGATGAGTGACGACAAGCCTTTCAGCATCGAGGAAGTCGAGGCCGCGCCGGCCCCGCCGCGAGCCCGCGTCGATGACGCCGTGCCGCCCCCGGCGGAACGCAAGCGCGACTATCTGGACGGATTCCTGGCTGAAAAGCCGCAGGACACCGACCCCGCCGCGCCCGGCGGCGAAATCTACGAAGGCGTGATCACCGCGCTGAAGGAGATCTTCGACCCAGAAATCCCGGTCAACATCTACGATCTCGGCCTCATCTACGGCGTCGAGGTCTCGCCCGAGGCCGCCGTCGCGGTGACGATGACGCTCACCACGCCGCACTGCCCGGTCGCCGAATCCATGCCTGGCGAAGTCGAGATGCGTGTCGCGGCAGTGCCCGGCGTGCGCGACTGCGAAGTCGCCCTCGTCTGGGATCCGCCGTGGGACATGGCCAAGATGTCCGACGAGGCAAAGCTGGAACTGGGAATGCTGTGAGCGAAGCGGCCGTCCTCGACCTCGCGATCACGCGCGCCGACTTCGCAGACCCCGCGGACGCGGCGGCGCTCGTCGAAGTGCTGGACGCCTATGCGCGCGATCCGATGGGCGGGGCGACGCCGCTGCGCGCCGACGTGCGCGACCGGCTGGTCCCGGCTATGGCCGAGGTGCCCGGCGCATTCGCCCTGCTCGCCCGCATCGGCGGTGAGGCGGTTGGCCTGGCGACCTGTTTCATGGGTTTCTCGACTTTCGCGGCGCGCCCGCTGGTCAACATCCACGATGTCTCGGTGATCCCCGGATATCGCGGCAAGGGCATCGCCCGGGCCCTGTTCGCCGCCGTCGAGGATGAGGCACGCCGACGCGGAGCCTGCAAGGTGACGCTCGAAGTGCTGAGCGGCAACCACCGCGCCAAGGAACTCTACGCGTCGCTGGGCTACGGCGACTTCCAGCTCGACCCCGAGGCCGGGACCGCGCTGTTCTGGCAGAAGAGGCTGACATGACCGAAACCACCACCACGACCCGCCCTGCCCGTGCCCGCCCGGCCGCCGTCATCCTGACGCCGAACGCCGAGGCCCGCATCGCCAAGCTCATGGGAGAGGCGCCCGAAGGCGCCATCGGCGTCAAGCTCTCTACCCCGCGCCGCGGCTGCTCGGGCCTCGCCTATTCGGTCGATTACGTGACCGAGGAAGCCAGGTTCGACGAGAAGATCGAGACGCCCGGCGGCGTATTCTACATCGACGGCCCCTCGGTGCTGTATCTCGTGGGCAGCGTGATGGACTGGAAGGAAGACGACTTCACCGCCGGCTTCACCTTTGAAAACCCCAACGCCAAGGGCGCCTGCGGCTGCGGCGAAAGCTTCACGGTCTGATCGTCGCGCCTCCGGGTCTTGTCCGGAGGCGGAAACCCTATTCCTTGCCGCCCGGGAACAGTGCCAGCAGCGATCCCAGCCGGTCATGCACTTCTCGCTCCTGCACAGCGTCGCTGTGGCCAATGCGCACCACGGTCAACAGCTGATCGGGCGAGCCGATCACGTATTGCCCGTATTCCCCGATGCAGCCGAACACGTTCCTCGGCGCAGTGCCCGGATAGAGCTTGGCATCGTCGCCCGCCACCGCGCGGTTGAGCCAGACGCCGGCGCCGTAGCCCGGCTCGCGCGGAGAAGGCTCCAGCATGAACTGCACCCACCGCCGCGGCAGGACCTGCGCGCCGCCGACCGAGCCGGTGTGGCGCAAAAACTCGCCCAGCTTCGCCCAATCCCGCGCGGAGGCGTGGATCATGCCCGAGCCGATCATCGTCCCTGCCCGGTCGTACCCGACGATCGTCGAGTCCATGCCGATCGGCATAAGCACGCGCGTCTTGAGGTAGTCGCCCACTGCGCGCTGCCGCCGCACCGGGTTCCTGTCGGGCGACAGCACCCGCGACGCAAGGTCGGCAAGAATCACTGCACTGGCGGACGACTGCTCGAAAGTGCTGCCGGCGGGCGCTTCCAGTGGCTGCGCTTCGGCATAAGAGGCCATGTCGTCGCGCCCGTCGAGGAACAGCATCCGCATGCGGTCCGATTCGGCCTCAATTCGTCCCGTGCCGACGGAACCCGATTCGTCGTGACGCAGGCCCGACCGCATCTGCAGCAACTGCTTGAGCGTCACCGCGCCGCGCGGGTCGCCGGGGCGCTGCCATTCGGGCACCGGGGCCGATTCGTTGAGGCGGAGGCGACCGTCGCTGACCAGTTGGCCGATCATCAGCGCGGTGATGCATTGCCCCATGCTCCAGCCCGGCAGGCGCGTCTCGGCCTTGATGCCCGCGCCGTAACGCTCGGCGATCACCGAACCGCGCTTCATGATAACCAGCGCATCGGTGCGGCCGACCGCCGCATCGTCGAACACGCCGTCGATCGCGCGCCCGAGCGCCTCGCGCGGGGCGCCGCCCTCATCGCGGATCGCGGCCTGCGCGTCGGCGCTGGGCGGTGGCGGGCCTTCGGGCGCGGACTGTCCACAGGCCGCGAGGCTTGGCAGCGAGAGCAGGGCAAGGATATGGGGAAAACGGCGCACCGGCATGACGCGCGGTGTGATGTGCGAGGCGCTGAAGAATGGCAACAGCCGGGAAATCCGGAGCGGGGGACAAGGTTACCGCCCCCGAAGGCATGTATCCCGCGCGGCAACCTTCCCGCTGGAAACGCAACCTTGTCGTTCTGGCGCTGCTGGCACTGGGCGGCTCGCTCGCCTTCGCCTGGCAGGCCCTGCGCGAGGAGGCACTGGTCGGCGCCGCCTATGGCGCGCGCGTCGGCTGCGTCTGCCGCTTCGTCTCACAACGTTCGATCGCCGCGTGCGAGGGTGACCTCAAGGTCGCTGGCCTCAGCGGCGTCGCGGGCATGGTCTCTTTGTCGGAAGACGCTACGACGCAGACCATCACCGGCTCGGTCCCACTCCTCGCCAGCCAGAGCGCCGGCTACCGTGAAGACCGCGGCTGCCAGCTGGAGCCGTGGCAGGATTGAGCTCGAGTTCAACGTCGTCTTGGACTTGATCCGGGACCGCCGGCAGATTTTCAGGCCAAGCCTCGCCGAGAGCAAGCGCGGCGTGGCCAACGGTCCCCGGCCCCGCGGGGACGACGCAATTATGCCAGTTAGACGGCGCTCTCGGTCGAATCGATCCAGCCGCCGCCGACCACCCGTTCGCCTGCGTAGATCACCGCCGCCTGTCCGGGCGCGACACCGTATTCGGGCTCGGCGAAACGAAGCGTCACCGCCGCGTCCTCACCCAGCGGACCATCGAGCGCGATCGGCACCGGCTTGGCGAGCGAGCGGACCTTGGCCGTCAGCGGCCCATGAGGCAGCGGGCCGATGCGGTTCGTCTCCACCACCCGCGCTGCGCCGGTGGCAAGCAGGCGGCGCGGGCCGACGCGGACCTGGCGCGTCTCCGCCTCGATACCGGTGACGTAGAGCGGCTCGGGCTGCCCGCCGATCTCGAGGCCCCGGCGCTGGCCGACGGTGTAGTGGATGACGCCGCGATGGCTGCCCAGCACGGCGCCGGTTTCGGCATGGACGATCTCGCCCGGCGCCTCACCTTCGGGCCGCACGGAGCGGACGACCTTTGCGTAATCACCGTCGGGCACGAAGCAGATGTCCTGGCTGTCGGGCTTGGCGGCATTCCTGAGGCCAGCCGCCTCGGCCAGCCGGCGCGTCTCGGCCTTGGGCAGGCCGCCCAGCGGAAAGCGCAGGAAGTCCAGCTGGGCCTCGGTCGTGCCGTAGAGGAAGTAGCTCTGGTCGCGCGCGGGATCGAGGGCGCGGTGCAGTTCGGCGCCTGCAGGTCCCATGACGCGCCGCACATAGTGGCCGGTCGCGAGGCAGTCGGCGCCCAGTTCCCGCGCCATGGCGAGCAGGTCGGTGAACTTGGGCCCCATGTTGCAGCGGATGCACGGGATCGGCGTGCGACCGGAGAGATAGTCGTCGGCGAAGCGCTCGACGACCTCTTCGCGGAAGGCGCTCTCGTGGTCGAAGACGTAGTGGGCGATACCAAGGCGGTCGGCGACGCTGCGCGCGTCGCGGATGTCGTCGCCCGCGCAGCAGGCGCCCTTGCGGCCGGTCGCCGCGCCGTAGTCGTAGAGCTGGAGGGTCACGCCGATCACCTCGGCCCCGCTCGCGGCCGCCAGAGCGGCGACGACCGAACTGTCCACCCCGCCCGACATGGCGACGACCACGCGGCGCTCGGACAATGGAGCGGCAAGCTGGAACAGGTCGGCGGGATCGAGCCCGGAAAGGAGATCGGCAGAGGCAGTCATCACCCGCGCGCCATACAGGCAAACGCTCCGTTTTCCTACCTTCCGCGTTTCCACCCCCGGCAAGCCCGTCTGACGGCAATGGTGAAGGAGGGGTAAAGGCGGCTTTTACGATCTCTTGACGAGGCTTGGGTTATAGCGCCGCATCATGAACATCGCACATCATCATAAAGCCCCGGAAACAGGGGATGCGCAGGGTCGCGCTGGTGCAGGATTCGCCGATGTCCAGCTGCCGGGCGACGCCGGGCAGATCGACTGGCATGCCCTCCGATCACGGCTGTTTGCAGAGCAGGAAAAGCTTGGCCTTCAGGATGCAAATTCGGCGCCGCGGCTGCATCTGCGCGGCAGCTTCGACGGCTGCGCAGCCTCGACGCTAACTACTTATCAAGAATGGTCAAGATTCGTTAACCTTGATGGTTCAAGCAATGGCAAGTCCGCGGAAGGCAATACTCCTCCCGTCGCCGTTGAGAACGAATGCGGCGAGCGAGGGCAACGATGATCGAGAACCAGAAAATCCGGCCAGCGCAGGTGATCGGTCCGCTCGGCGAACCGTTGACCGTGGATTCGCTGCCGCCGCCCAACACCACCCGCTGGGTAGTACGCCGCAAGGCGGAAGTCGTCGCAGCCGTCAACGGTGGCCTGCTGACGATCGACGAGGTTTGCGAGCGTTACCAGCTCACGCTCGAGGAGTTTGCCTCGTGGCAGCGCGCGGTCGACCGCTCTGGCATGCAGGGCCTTCGTGTGACGCGAATCCAACACTATCGCGATCTTTACGAACGCCAGCAGAAGTACTGATCTCGTCCGGCAAGGCCGGCTGTGATGAAAGGCGACCGCGAACATGGCTTCGCGGTCGCCTTTTCGCGTTATGGCGCAACAATATAGCTGCAAGTGACCCCTAAGTCGCAACCAAGTCGTTCGTCGATGCGGGTCGGCCACAAACCGACTGCAGATTGCCACCCTGTTGCGGCACGTATATGGAACGGGTGGATTTAAGCCACATCGGGGGGCCGCGCCAAGATGCGCGGATACCGCTGGCGTGGCGGGAGAAATCACGCCGCCCGAGACGCGCGTGGTGCTTGCGGTGACCAGATGAACTACGACGGCAAGATTGAACCCGGCCGGGCCACCCCCGGCAACTACGTCGGCGAGCCTGCAAGCTCGCCCGGCGTCATCGATGCGGATGGCAATCCGCTGGCCGTCGACGACGAGCAGGATCGCCGCTCGCGCCGCTGGATCTGGATCGTGGCCGTCGTCGTCGGTGTGCTGATCGTCGCCATCTGGTTTTTCGTGCATAGCGGCAACAAGGAAGACGCAGCGGGCGCGGACACCGCTCAGGTGCCCGTCGTCACCGTGGTCGTTCCCGGCCGCTCGACCGTCGCCGGAGAGATCAGCGCGACGGGCTCGCTTGCCGCGCGCCGCTCGATGCCGGTCGGCTCGGTCGGCGAAGGCGGCGAGGTCCGCGAAATCCGGGTCGAGGCGGGTGACTGGGTCCAGCAGGGCCAGGTCCTCGCGGTGATCGACCGTTCGGTGCAGACACAGGCCGCCGCCAGCCAGTCGGCACAGGTCGACGTCGCCGCCGCCGACGCGCGGATCGCCCAGTCCAACCTCGATCGCGGCCTCCGGCTCGTCGATCGCGGCTTCATCTCGAAGGCCGACGTCGACCGCCTGACCGCCACGCGCGACGCCGCCGTCGCCCGCGTCAACGTCGCACGCGCCACGCTTGGCCAGCTGCGCGCCCAGAACGCCCGCCTCAACATCGTCGCTCCCGCCTCGGGGCTCGTGCTCGAACGCAACGTCGAGCTCGGCCAGGTGGTGAGCGGCGGCAGCGGCGTGCTGTTCCGCCTCGCCAAGGGCGGCGAGATGGAACTGCTCGCTGCGCTTTCGGAAGACGACCTCGCCGCACTCAAGGTCGGCGTGGAGGCCAAGGTCACGCCGGTGGGCTCGGGACGGACCTTCATTGGCCAGGTCTGGCAGCTCTCCCCGGTGATCGACACGAACACCCGCCAGGGCACCGCGCGCGTCGCGCTCAAGTTCGACCCGGCGCTGCGCCCCGGCGGCTTCGCCAGCGCGGTGATCGAAAGCGGCGCGGTTGTCGCCCCGATGCTGCCCGAGTCCGCGATCCAGAACGACGCCAAGGGCGCCTTCGTCTACGTCGTCGACAACGCTGGCAAGGTTCACCGCCGCCCCGTCACGACCGGCCTTGTCACCGCCAAGGGCATCACGCTCAAGTCGGGCCTCAATGGCACCGAGAAGGTCGTGCTGCGCGCCGGCGGGTTCCTTAACGACGGCGACAAGGTGAAAACCCGGGCGGCATCCGCCACCGGCAACTGACGGACGGCCTGCAAACCCATGCGTAACATCTCGGCCTGGTCGATCCGCAACCCGATCATTCCCATCGTCTTCTTCATCGGCGTGATGATCGCCGGCATCGTCTCGTTCAACCGGATGGACGTGAACAACATGCCGGACGTCGAGTTTCCCGGCGTCCACGTCGGGGTCTCGCAGCCGGGCGCCGCGCCGACCGAGATCGAGACGCAGATCACCCAGATCGTCGAGGGCGCCGTGCGCTCGATCCCGGGTGTCGAGGAAATCCAGTCGACCGCCTCGGAAGGCCGCTCGACCACGATCGTGTTCTTCTCCGTCGGCACCAATGCCGATGTTGCCACCAACCAGGTCAAGAATGCGGTCGACCAGGTCCGCGGCGAACTGCCCGACGGCATCCTCGAGCCGCAGGTCTCGAAGATCGAGGCCGGCGGTGGCGGCAGCCTCGCCTACTTCGCGGTCGCGGCCGACGACATGACGATCGAGCAGCTGAGCTGGTTCGTCGACGACACCATTTCCAAATCGCTGCTCTCGGTCGAGGGCATGGCGACCGTCAGCCGCGACGGCGGCGTCAACCGCGAGATCCGCGTGGTGGTCGATCCCAACCGCATGGTCGCGATGGGTGTCAGCGCCAACGACGTCAACAACGCGCTGCGCCAGGTCAACGTCGACGCCGCCGGCGGCCAGGCCGAGATCGCCGGCTCGCGTCAGTCGGTGCGTGTGCTCGGCAACGCCCAGAACGCTTATGCGCTCTCACAGACCCGCATCAACCTGGGCAATGGCCGCCAGATCAAGCTCGCGGACATCGCCAGCGTCTACGACGGCTATTCCGACCGCACCGACGTCGCCCGCGTGGGCGGCCGCGAAGTGGTGACCTTCGGCTTCGAGCGCGCCCGCGGCGCCTCAGATGTCGCCGTATACGACGCGGCGGCGAAGAAGCTGGACGAGATCCGCAAGCTGCACCCCGACATCCACATCACCCAGCTGTTCAGCCAAGTGGACTACACGCGCGGCCAGTACACCAGCTCGATGGAGGCGCTGGTCGAGGGCGCGGTGCTGGCGATCGTGATCGTCTACCTGTTCCTGCGCGACTGGCGCGCGACGATGATCTCCGCCCTCGCGATCCCGCTTTCGGCGATCCCGACCTTCTGGTTCATGGACCTGCTCGGTTTCTCGCTGAACTTCCTTTCGCTGCTGGCCCTCAGCCTCGTCGCGGGGGTGCTGGTTGATGATGCCATCGTGGAAATCGAAAACATCGTCAGACACATGCGCATGGGCAAGAGCGCGTACCAGGCCTCGATCGATGCTGCCGACGAAATCGGCCTCGCCGTCGTCGCGACCACGTTCTCGATCGTTGCGGTGTTCCTGCCGGTCGGCCTGATGCCAGGCATTCCCGGACAGTTCTTCAAGGCCTTCGGCCTCACCGTCGTCGCCGCGGTGCTCATGAGCCTTGCCGTCGCGCGCGTCATCACGCCGATGGTGGCGGCCTATTTCCTCAAGTCCCACGGCCATGCCGAGCACGGCGGCGGCCGCGCGATGGACCTCTACATGAAGGTCCTCGCATGGACGCTCGACAGCCGGGAGGCCACGCGCTTGCGCGCCCGGCTCGTCCCCCAGCCCCGCAGCTGGTGGTATGCGCTCGTCGCGGCGTTGCTCTTCATCGCCCTGATCGGCGCAGGGCTCGGCCTTGCCGGCGTGCTGTTCTCGGCCTTGCAGGGCGGGCTGACCAAGATCGGGCTCGCCAAGGCCGCCTTCGTCCTTGCCGCCGTGCTCGCGCCGCTGGGCATCCCGCTGGCGATCTGGGTGCTGGGAAAGCTGTTCCGGCTGATCGCCGCCGCGCTCGGCGCGTTCGGGCGCTGGTACCGGTACTACACCGACCGCGTCATCGCGCGCATGCACGACCACCGCTTCTACGCCTTCTGTGCCTCGATCTACGCCTTGGTGGTGACGTTCGCGCTGCTTGCGGGGCTGCCGCAGCAGTTCCAGCCGAACACCAACAACGACACCAGCGAGGTCAAGATCGAGATGGTGCCCGGCACCACCCTCGAACAGAGCGAAGCCGTCGCCGGCCGCGTCACCGCCCTTCTGGAAAAGCAGCCCGAAGTGAAGCGCGTACTCGAGTTCTCGGGCGAAGGCTCGGGAACGCTTTACATCGCGCTCAAGCCCGCTAGCGAACGCGAGGCGACCAGCATCCAGTTCGAACGCCGCCTCGCGCCCGCGCTTCAGGACGTCGCCGACGCGCGCGTGACCTTTGCCACGCAATCGGGCGGCTTCGGTAGCGGACGCGACATCTCGGTCATGCTCTCGGGCAGCGATTCCGAGCTGCTCAACAAGACCGCGCAGACGCTGGTCGAGCAGATGCGCGCCGTCCCCGGCATCGTCGCCCCGCGCATCGCGGCCGACCTGCAGCGCCCCGAACTGGTCATCGTGCCCCGCCTCGACCTCGCCGCGCAGCTCGGGGTGACGACCGGCGCGCTGAGCCAGACCATCCGCATCGCCACGATGGGCGAAATCGACCAAAACACTGCCAAGTTCTCGCTGAGCGACCGCCAGATTCCGATCCGCGTGATCCTCGACCGCACCTCGCGACGCGATTTCTCCACCATCGAGAACCTGCCGGTCGCGACCACCAGTGGCGGCTCGGTGCCGCTCAGCCGCGTTGCCGAGATCCGCTTCGGTGCGGGTCCCACGCAGATCCAGCGCTACAACCAGTCGCGCCGAATCTTCGTCGGCGCCGACCTCGGCCAGGGCCAGGTCAAGGGCCCGGCCATGGCCGCGATCCAGCAGCTTCCCATCATGAAGAACCTGCCCGCTGGCGTCTCCAACGCGCCCGTCGGCGAGGACAAGTGGCAGGCGGAGATGATCAGCAACTTCGTCATCGCGGTGATCAGCGGCATCTTCCTGGTCTTCGCGGTGCTGGTGCTGCTCTACAAGCGCTTCGTCTCGCCGCTGGTGAACATGGCCTCGCTGCTGCTGGCACCGCTGGGTGGGATGCTGGCGCTGACTGCGGCCGGACAGCCGATCTCGATGCCGGTCTACATCGGCATCCTCATGCTGCTGGGCATCGTCGCCAAGAACTCTATCCTGCTGATCGACTTCGCGATCGAGGAGATGGCCAAGGGCGTGAACAAGCTCGACGCGATCATGGACGCCGGCCACAAGCGCGCCCAGCCGATCGTCATGACCACGGTCGCGATGACCGCCGGCATGGTGCCGACCGCGCTCTCGCTCTCGGGCGACGGGGCCTTCCGCGCGCCGATGGGCGTGACGGTGATCGGCGGGCTGCTGCTCTCCACCCTGCTCACGCTCGTCATCGTGCCTGCAGCCTTCAGCCTCGCCGATGGTTTCGAGAAGAGGATCGGACCCAAACTGCGCAAGTCGCTGCTGACCTACGATCCGAAGCTGCACGGGCCGGGCGGGAGCGAGGAAACCTATCGCCCCCAGCCCGCCGAATGACCGCGACCGCGTAGAAAGGGACAAGTTGCCGCCAGCCGGGCGAAGCGCAGGGGGACTGACGCCAGGGAGCGTCCCGCAGGACAAGGCCCGGCGGATGCGCCTGTTCGCCACCGGCCTGCTGCTGGCGATGGCCGTGGCATTCATCGTACTGCGACGCTTCGGCGGCGAGCATCCGACCTGGGGCTATGCCATCGCTTTCACCGAAGCGGCGATGGTCGGCGGGCTGGCGGACTGGTTCGCTGTCACCGCGCTGTTCCGCCGCCCGCTTGGCTTGCCGATCCCGCACACCGCGATCATCCCGGTGAACAAGAACCGCATCGCCGACTCCATGGCGACCTTCCTGCGCGACAATTTCCTCACTCCCCAAGTCGTGGCGCGTCGCGTGACGGGCTTCAACTTCGCGGGGGCAGCCGGCGGCTTCCTGTCCGATCCAGGGCGCGGCGGGCAGTCACGGATCCGCGCGGGCGCGGCGAACTTAGTCGCCGACGTGCTCGAATCGCTCGATCCCGAGCGCCTCGGTAATCAGGTCCGCGCGGGTCTCGCGCGGCAGCTGGAGCGGGTGGAGATCGCGCCGCTGCTCGGCCAGATGCTCTCCGCCGCGATCGCCGACGGCCGCCACCGCCCCCTGATCGAGGGCGCGATCCGCTGGGCTGGCGAAGCGCTGGAGTCAAACGAGGAAATCGTTCGCTCGATGATCCGCGAACGCGCGCATAGCCTGCTGCGCCTCACCGGCCTCGACAGCCGCATTGCCAATTCGGTACTCGACGGGCTCTACAAGCTGCTGGCGGAGATGATCGTCCAGCCCGACCACCCGCTGAAGGCCAAGGTGGAGCAGATGCTCCAGGACCTCGCCGACCGCCTCGTGAGCGACCCCGAGACGCGCGAGCGGATCGAGAGCGCCAAGCGCGAGATGATCGCCAATCCGGCGGTGGGCCAGTGGTGGCAGTCGGTTTGGGAACGCCTGCGCCGCAAGCTGATCGACGCCGCGCGCAGCCCCGCCACCGCTCTGGGCGGACAATTGACGACGATGCTCGGCGAACTGGGCGGCGCCTTGCGCGAAGACCCACGCCTCCAGTCGCAGATCAATCGCTTTGCCCGCCGCACTCTGGTCGGCGTCACCGCGCGCTACGGCGACGAGATCGTGCGCCTCGTCTCCGAGACCGTGAAGCGCTGGGACGCCCGCACCGTCAGCGACCGGATCGAAGGCGCCGTGGGCCGCGACCTGCAGTTCATCCGCATCAACGGCACGCTCGTCGGCGGGCTGTTCGGCGTCTGCATTCATGCGGTAGACCAGCTGCTATGAACGACGCCCAAGGACCAGTGCTGGCTACCGAACGCTTCGAACTGTGGCGACCCGTTGCCAGCGACCTCGCCGGCATGTGCCGCCTGCTCGCCGACGAGGAGACGCGCCGCTTCCTCGGTCCCGCGCGAGCCGACCCGCATTCGCAATTCGATCGCCTGATGCGTAACGCCGGCTCCTGGGCGCTGCACGGCTACGGCAGCTTCATGGTGCGCCCCAAAGGCGCGTCGCCGATCATAGCCAGCTGCGGCGTCTTCCACTCCCTGCGAGGCTTCGGCCCGGAACTGCGCATGGACGACGTACCCGAAGCAGGCTGGATCGTGCGTCACGACCATCAGGGCCGCGGCGTGGCGCGCGAGGCCATGGAAGCCGCGCTCGGCTGGTTCGACGCCACCCACGGCTTCCGCCGCATCGCCTGCATGATCGAGGTCGGTAACCTTGCGTCCGAGCGCCTCGCCGGGAAGCTCGGGTTCATGCGCTACGCCAGCCACGAACTGGACGAGGGGGACGATCAGGTTTCGATGACTCTGCTGGAGCGAGTCGCCCAGCCCGCCGCAGGGCTCAGACTTCGTGGAAATTCAACGTCGCGTTGAGGATGAATACGATGGTGCCCGAACACAGCGAGACCACCACCCGCGCCACCATGTAATGCGTATCGAGCGGGCCGGTCAGCAGCGCGAAACCGGCGAGGATGATCGCGAGGCCCACCAGCGCGTTACCGAGGAAATAGAGGTAGCCGGTGAACAGCCCGCGATCGGTCTCACGGAACACCCATATGCGGGCGAGGACGTAGTTCAGGGCATTGGCTATGACGAACCCCAGCGTCACGGAGACGAACTTGTCGATGCCGAGCTTGGAAACCATCACCCAGATGAGCCCCATATCGATCGCAAAGCACAAACTGGACGCGACTGCGTTGCGGAGGAACAGCACTGCGCCGTGTCGGCTGAAAAGGCCGGGATGGTCGGGGTGGTCGTGGGCGAAACGGGTGAACTGCATGATTCTCGCCAACTCGAGTGACCGGGACTTTGTTTCCCGCACTGCAACAATGCGCCCACCGAACACGGCAGACCGTTATCCGGCCTCGGCGACCAGCCGTCACCGGGAAAGGTCGCTCGTCGAAGGCCATGGTGGCGCAAACGACCAGACCTGAGAACCTGCGGACGCTGTCATAGCTGCCGCTTCTCGAGCTTGCGCGCCAGCGTGCGGCGGTGGAGGCCGAGGCGGCGCGCCGTTTCGGAGATGTTGAAGTCGCACTCCACCAAAGTGCGGTGGATGTACTCCCACTCCAGCGTCTTGATCGAACTCTTGCGCCCTTCGAGCGGTACGCTGGCATCGCCGCGCAAGGATGCGAAGGCAGCCTCGATGTCGTCGGTGTTGGAGGGCTTGGCGAGGTAGTGCGCGGCCCCCAGCTTCACTGCCTCGACGGCGGTGGCGATGCTGGCGTAGCCGGTCAGCACGACGATGCGGGTTGCGGGCGAGCGGGCATGCAGCGCCTCCACCACGGCGAGGCCCGAGGCGCCGCCGAGCTTGAGGTCCACCACCGCGAAATCGAAATCTTCGGCGGCGTAGAGCGCCTCTGCCTCCTCGGGACTGGCAGCGGAGGCCACGCGGTAGCCCCGGCGTTCGAACGAGCGGCGCAGAGTGCGCGCGAAAGTCGGGTCGTCCTCGACGATCAGCAGGCTCGCGCCTTCGGGCGGTTCGTCGGTCTCGCTCATGCTTCCTCGCCGGGTTCTTCGGGCGCCAGTGTAGCGAGGGGGATCGCAAGTTGCACGCTCGCACCGCCCCCCGGCCGGTTCTCGACCGAGACGGCGCCGCCGAGCTTGCGGATGACGTTGACGACGAGGAACAGCCCGAGCCCGCCGCCGTCGCGCCCCTTGGTCGAGGCGTAAGGCTGGCCGATGCGGTCCATCATCTCGGGCGCAAAGCCGGGGCCGCGGTCGCTGACGGTGAGGACGACGCGGCGGGCCTCGGCGGTGCCCTCGAGCCAGGCTTCCATCACCACTAGCTCGGGCGAAACTTCGGCGGCATTATCCACCACGTTGCCGATCACCTGGCGCAGGCCGGGGTCGGCGATGATGGGCACGTCCTCTTCCACCCGGTCGACCAGGCGCAATTCGCCGGGAATGCGCGAGCGCCACTCCTCGGCGATGTCCTCGATGAAGGCGCGTACGCCGGTAACCGCCGGATCGATACCGCGTACCTCGCCCGCCGACATCAGGATGCCCGAGACAATGGTCTTGCATCGCGCCAGTTCGCGGCGGACGTCGGCAAGGTCGGCGGCCATGTCGGCATCGCCGGCGATCAGCGGTTCGCGACTCCAGTCGCCCAGGATCACCGAGATCGAGGAGAGCGGCGTGCCCAGTTCGTGGGCGGCACCGGATGCGAGCAGGCCCATCCGGATGATATGGTCCTCCTCCGCTGCCTGCTGGCGCAAGGTGGCCAGCTGCGCGTCGCTCTCGCGCCGGTTGCGGTCGAGCCGCACGACGAAGACGATGAGCAGCACGGCGGCTAGCACGAAGCAGAACAGGCTGCCGAAAATGTAGAGGCGGAACGGGTCGTTCGCGTGCGGCGGCGGGAGGCGCAGCGGAGTGTAGTGGAAAGTCAGCAGCGCCATGCACAGGCAGGCGTTGAGCGCGACGAGCCAGCTCCAGCGCGCTTCCAGGATGATCGCACCGATCACGATCTGCAGCAGGAACAGGAAGGTGAAGGGGTTGGTCGCGCCGCCCGAGTGATAGAGCTGCCAGCAAAGCGCCACCACGTCGACCATCAGCGCCGAGAACAGCTCGCGCTGCGAGAAAGTGCGACGGCGCTTGAGCACGCCGGCCACCGCCAGGTTGATGACCATCAGCAGCAGCGGCGCCAGCAGAAGCGGCGCGAGCGGCAGGTTGACCCTCAGCACGCCGGAGACGATCATGATCGTCGCCAGCTGGCCGAACACTGCGATCCATCGCAGCTGCGTCAGCAACACGACGCTGGAGCGGCTGGGCGACATGCCCGCCATGCCCGGCTCCATGCCGGGGATGGCGAACAGCGCCGCGATGCGGTCGATCACGCCCGGCGCCAGATGTAGCCGAGGCCCACCATGGAAAGAAGCGCTAGGGTGAACCACGTCAGAGCGTACATGAGGTGATTGTCGGGAAAGTGAATCTGCGTCAGGCCGGGGACGGGTCGCAGCGCGGCGGAGGACGGGCTGCTCGCCTTCTCGACCTGTGCGTCGACGAAGGCGGGGACCACCGCGCCGACCTTGCGCGCCGCCGCCATGCCGTCCACGTCGCGCGAATACCAGCGGTCATCCTGCGGGCGGTTGGACTGGAGCACGCTGCCCTTGGGCTCGCTCCTGCGCAGCAGGCCGGTGACGGTGACGCGGCCACCGGGGGTGGTGGCGCCGGCCAGCGCGGCGGTGGTGCCGGAGGGCACGAAGCCGCGGTTGATCCAGACCAGGCGGCCATCATCCATGCGCAGCGGCGTCATCGTCCAGTACCCCGTCCCCAGGTCCGTGGCGGCCCGCACCAGCGCGGTCGCCGTCCCCTGATAGACGCCCGAGGCCCGGACGCGAAGATATTCGAGATCGCCGGCCTTGCCGCCGGAGAGCGCACCGCCTGCGGGCACCTCGACCGGCTCTGCGTGGACCCGCGCCTCGACGCGGGCGATCAGCGCGTGCTTCCAGTGCAGGCGCTGGACCTGCCAGACGCCCAGCGCGGCGAACAGCGCCATCGCCGTCAGCAAAAGCGCGGCAAGCCCATAGGGCCGCCGCGCTGCTGTAGTTTGCGATGGAGGCACCGGGATTAGCCCATCGAACTCATCTCGTGGCTCATCGGCATCATGTTGTGGTTGAGGTGGTACATGACCCAGAGCGAGCCCGACAGCGCGATCACGACGATGACGATCGTGAAGATCAGCGCCATCACCGTCCAACCATTCTCGGACTTGGTGTTCATGTGCAGGAAGTAGATCATGTGGACCACGATCTGCACGATCGCGAAGGCCATAATGACCAGCGCAGTCGTGCGCGGGTCGGGGATGGCGCCCGACATGACCAGCCAGAACGGGATCGCGGTGAGCACGACCGAGAGCAGGAAGCCGACCACGTATTCGCGCAGCGAGCCGTGGCCGCCGTGCTCCATGGTGTCCTCGGCATGCGCATCGGGATGGGGATGGGCGGCGGCGTTGTGGGTGTCGGCGTGGGCCATCACAGCATTCCCATGAGATAGACGAACGTGAAGACGCCGATCCAGATGACGTCGAGGAAGTGCCAGAACAGCGAGAGGCACATCAGGCGGCGCTTGTTGGCCGGGATGAGGCCCTTCCTACCGACCTGCACGACCAGCGTGAACAGCCAGACCAGCCCGAAGGTGACGTGGAGGCCGTGGGTGCCCACCAGCGAGAAGAACGCGGTGAGGAAGCCCGAGCGCATCGGCGTCGCGCCCTCGTGGATCAGGTGGTAGAACTCGTAAAGTTCGATCGACAGGAAGGCGATGCCGAACACCGCGGTGACCAGCAGCCAGATCTGCGTCGCGCCCTTCGAGCCCTTCTCCATGGCCAGCATGGCGAAGCCGTAGGTGATCGACGAGAACAACAGCATGGCGGTGTTGAGCGCCACCAGCGGCAGTTCGAACAGGTCCTTCGGCCCCGGCCCGGCGGCGAGGCTACCCCCGAGCACGCCGTAGGCGGCGAAGAGCATCGCGAAGATGAGGCAGTCGCTCATCAGGTACATCCAGAAGCCCAGCATGGTGCTGCCGCCCTCGGGATGGTCGTGCTCGTCGAGGTCGTAGAACGCGGCCTGGAGCTGCGCCTGCGACAGGTCGTGGGTCTGGTTGATCGTGGTTGCGGTCATGACTCAGGCTCCCGCGGCGGCGAGCTGGCGGGTACGGGCCGCCTCGGTCGCTTCGACCGTCTCGACGGGGATGTGGTAGTCCCGCTTGTAGTTGAAGGTGTGGAAGATGGCGTAGCCGATGATCCCGGCGAACGAGACCGCCGCGAGCCACCAGATGTACCAGATCATCGCGAAGCCCAGCGCGATCGACAGGCCGGCGAGGATGATGCCGGTGCCGGTGCCCTTGGGCATGTGGATCGGACGATAGCCCGAGGTCGGACGCTCCACGGCGCAGCGCTTCATGTCGTCCCAAGCGTCGATGTCGTGGACGATCGGGGTGAAGGCGAAGTTGTACTCAGGGGGAGGCGAGGAGGTCGCCCACTCGAGCGTGCGGCCATGCCAGGGATCGCCCGTCTCGTCCTTCAGTTCCTCGCGCTTCCAGATCGACACCGCGAACTGGACGAGCATGGCGCCGATACCGCCGGCGATCATCAGAGCGCCGAAAGCAGCGATGACGAACCAGATCTGGATGCTCGGATCGTCGAACACCCGCATGCGGCGCGTCACGCCCATGAAGCCCAGGATGTAGAGCGGCGTGAAGGCCACCCAGAAGCCCGGGACCCAGAGCCAGAAGCTGACCTTGCCCCAGAACTGGTTAAGCTTGAAGCCGAAAGCCTTGGGCCACCAGTAGTTGATCGCCGCGAAGATGCCGAACAGCACGCCGCCGATGATCACGTTGTGGAAGTGGGCGATCAGGAACAGCGAGTTGTGCAGCACGAAGTCGGCAGGCGGCACCGCGAGCAGCACGCCGGTCATGCCGCCGATCGTGAAGGTCAACATGAAGGCGACCGTCCACATCATCGGCAGCTCGTAGCGGATGCGCGCGCGGTACATCGTGAACAGCCAGTTGAACAGCTTGGCCCCGGTCGGGATCGAGATCACCATGGTGGTGATGCCGAAGAACGAGTTGACGCTCGCGCCCGAACCCATGGTGAAGAAGTGGTGCAGCCACACGAGGTACGACAGGATGGTGATGACCAGCGTCGCGTAGACCATCGACGAGTAGCCGAACAGGCGCTTGCCGCAGAACGTCGCGGTCACTTCCGAGAACACGCCGAACAGCGGCAGGATGAGGATGTAGACCTCTGGGTGACCCCAGATCCAGATCAGGTTCACGTACATCATCGGCGAGCCGCCGAAGTCGTTCGAGAAGAAGTTGAAGCCGAGGTAGCGGTCGACCGAGAGCATCGTCATCACCGCCGTCAGCACGGGGAAGGCGGCGACGATGAGGATGTTGGTGCACAGCGAGGTCCAGGTGAAGATCGGCATGCGCATCATCGTCATGCCCGGCGCGCGCATCTTGACGATGGTAGCGATCAGGTTGACGCCCGAGAGCAAGGTGCCGACACCGGCTATCTGCAGCGACCAGATGTAGTAGTCGACCCCGACCCACGGGCTGTACGCGAGGTTCGAGAGCGGCGGATAGGCCAGCCATCCGGTCTGTGCGAACTCGCCGATGAACAGGCTCATCATGACCAGCACCGCGCCGGCGGTGGTCATCCAGAAGCTGAAGTTGTTGAGGAACGGGAAGCTGACATCGCGCGCGCCGATCTGCAGCGGCACGATGTAGTTCATCAGGCCGGTGACGAAAGGCATCGCCACGAAGAAGATCATGATCACGCCGTGGGCGGTAAAGATCTGGTCGTAGTGGTGGGCGTTAAGGTAGCCCTCGTTGCCGTTGAACGCCATCGACTGCTGGATGCGCATCATCACCGCGTCGGCGAAGCCGCGCAGGAACATGACGAGGCCCAGCACCATGTACATGATGCCGATCTTCTTGTGGTCCACGCTGGTGAACCACTCCTTCCAGAGATAGCCCCAGAGCTTGAAGTACGTCAGCGCCGCCACGAGGGCGACGCCGCCCAGCGCCACGACCACGAAGGTCGCGAGCACTATGGGCTCTTGCGGGAGCGCGTCCAGCCACAGGCGGCCCATGATCGGGCTCCAGTGGGAATGGTCTACGGCGGCTTCTAGTGCCATGGTCGTATCAGTTCCGGGAATTCAGGGAAACGTGAGCGGGCTTGGGATCGCCGGCAGGCGCACGCGCCTCGCGGTCTCCGAGCCCGATCGACTGCGGTGCGGCAAGGCCGGCACCGTTCAGCGAACGCAGGTCGGTCGGCGCCTTGACGGTGCCGTCGGGCGCGGCTCCAGGGATCTGGCGGCACAGCGCACGCACCCAGGCAAGTTCCTTGCGGACCGCGTCGTTGGGGTTGGCGGTGGCCTCGCTCCCGGCCTGGCGGCCGTTCTTGTCGTAAGCGAGCATCGAGACGTTGCGGATGCCGGCCTTGCCGAGACCGCCGCGCGCGTCGATCGCCATCATCTCGCTCGAGCACATCTTGCCGGGCTCGACGCACATGTCGACGATGGCGTCGTAGAGGTCGGGCGCGACCGAGGCGTAGCGGATGACCTGGACCTTCTCGCTCGGCTTCTCGAGCGCGAGATAAGCCGCGCGGTCGAGGTTGCCGCCGACCGGCTTGGCGCTCTGGCCTTCGGGCAGCGGATCGTCGGCGGGCTGGCCGGCGGGGCCGGGCTGCATCGGGGTCGCCTTGACCTGACCCACCCACTTGGCAAAGTCGGCATCCGAGACCGAGTGCGCGGC
The DNA here is from genome assembly GCF_000281975.1 of Novosphingobium sp. AP12. Taxonomy (GTDB): domain Bacteria; phylum Pseudomonadota; class Alphaproteobacteria; order Sphingomonadales; family Sphingomonadaceae; genus Novosphingobium. Next base: position 19,796 of record NZ_AKKE01000076.1, read on the forward strand.
AAAGCGCATGTTCGAGAAGCCGGCACCCGAGTAGTTGGCGGAGAAGCCCTCGAACTTGCCGGTCCTGTTCATCACTGCGTGCAGGCGCGTTTCCATGCCCGGCATCGCGTAGATCTGCCCGGCCATCGCCGGCACGTAGAACGAGTTCATCACGCTCGACGACGTGATCTTGAACTGCAGCGGGCGGCCCGTGGGCACGACCAGCTCGTTGACCGTGGCGATGCCCTGCTCGGGATAGATGAACAGCCACTTCCAGTCGAGTGCGACAACTTCCACCTCGAGCGGCTTGGCGTTCACCGCAATCGGCGTCTCGCCGTCGATGCGGCCGACCGTGCGATAGGGGTCGAGCAGGTGTGTGCTGGTCCAGGTCACCGCGCCGAGGCAGATGATGATGAGCAGCGGCGCCGTCCAGATCAGCAGTTCGAGCTGGGTCGAGTGATCCCAGTCCGGCTCGTACTTCGCGTCCTTGTTCGACGCGCGGTAGCGCCAGGCGAAAATCACCACCGCGGCCATGACCGGAATCACGATCAGCAGCATGAGCAGCGTCGAGATGATCACCAGGTCGCCCTGCTGCCGCGCCACGTCACCCGCCGGGTCGAGCACGACTGTGTTGCAGGCGGCCAGCGACCCAGCGAGTGCCAGGGCCGACAAGGCGCGCAGGTTGAGGAGGCGACTCGGACCGCTGCGGCGGCCGGGCGGGTTCAGGCGTGACTCGGGCAGGTGCATGGCGCTGCGCCTAGGCTCGTGTTGCGGATGCGAACATAGGACATTTTGTCCAATCCCCTTGCGGCCCGCCAATGACGATAGGCCGCATGTTGAAGCCGGGCGCTGCCGCGCCTGCGCGATTCGCGGACGCGTGGAGACTCCCGCCCGACCGTGTGTTACTACCAGACAAAGGCTGCGAGACGCCAGATGAGCATTACCACTCCATCGACCCGCGAGGAACTCGGCCTGCCGACGTTCAAGCCGCACCACACGATCTCTCCCGCAGAGATCGCGATCGGCGTGATCATCGGGCGCACCTCCGAATTCTTCGACTTCTTCGTCTACGCCATCGCCTCGGTGCTGGTGTTCCCGAAGCTGTTCTTCCCCTTCGTCGACCCGCTGACCGGCACGCTCTATTCCTTCGCGATCTTCGCGCTGGCCTTCCTCGCCCGCCCGATCGGCTCGTTGGTGTTCATGGCCGTCGACCGCGCCTACGGCCGGGGCGTCAAGCTGACGATCGCGCTGTTCGGGCTCGGCGGATCGACCGCAGCCATCGCCTTCCTGCCCAGCTACGAGACGGCGGGCATGACCTCGGTGTGGCTGCTCGCCCTGCTACGCCTCGGACAGGGCTTCGCGCTCGGCGGCACCTGGGACGGCCTCGCCTCGCTGCTCGCGCTGAATGCCCCTGAGAACCGCCGCGGCTGGTACGCGATGATCCCGCAGCTCGGTGCGCCGTTCGGCCTGATCGTCGCCAGCCTGCTGTTTGCCTTCATGATCACCACCCTGCCCGCCGCCGACTTCCTCGACTGGGGCTGGCGCTATCCGTTCTTCGTCGCCTTCGCGATCAACGTGGTCGCCCTCTTCGCGCGCCTGCGCATCGTGGTCACCGAAGAATTCCAGAGCCTGTTCGAAAGCCGCGACCTCCAGCCCGTCAGCGTCGTCGGCACCGTGACGCGCGAATGGCGCACGATCGTCATCGGCGCCTTCGCCCCGCTGGCGAGCTTCGCGCTGTTCCACATGGTCACCGTGTTTCCGCTCTCCTGGGTCTTTCTCTTCACCCGTGAGGCGCCCACCGGCTTCCTCCTGATCGAGGCGCTGGCCGCCGCTTTCGGCGTCGTCGCCATGGTCGCCTCCGGCCGCCTCGCCGACTGCTACGGCCGCCGCACCTTGCTTGGCGCCTGCGCCGTCGCCATCGCGGTGTTCAGCGGCTTCGCCCCCCAGCTGCTCGACGGCGGCACGGCGGGTGAGATCGTCTTCATGATCTCGGGCTTCATTCTGCTGGGTTTGGCCTTCGGCCAGTCCTCGGGCGTCGTCTCCTCGGCCTTCGCGACCGAGCACCGCTACACCGGCTCGGCGCTCACCAGCGACCTCGCCTGGCTGTTCGGCGCCGGCTTCGCTCCGCTGGCGGCGCTGCTGCTCTCGGTGAAGTTCGGCCTGATCGCCTCGGGCGGCTACCTGCTATCCGGCGCCCTTGCGACGCTCGTGGCCCTCTGGCTGAACAAGGAACTCGCTAGCCGCTGAGTTCTGTGGGGCCACATCTCTCGAAGAAAAAGGGCATTTCCATGTCGCATGGAAACGCCCTTTTTTTATGATCACGATGCGGCGGTGGCTTCAAGTGTTGCTGCGCAGGCAACCTGTTTTACCTGTGTTGGTCGATAGCCTCGGACATCAATCGGGTACCATGATGGCGGGATGGCTGCACCTCCTGGGCACCGCGGGCACAACTCCTGACCTCAGAAATACGCCGTACCAAAGCCGTGTCCGGATCCGGAAGCCTTCCCCTTCGAAAGAACGATGATTGATGGAAAGTCCTTGGACACAGAATGGGACCGCCTCAAGCGAGTCGGGAAGGCTGGTCGATCATCATCGCATTCGACGACGTTCTCGGTCGCATAGCGGACCGACGCTGCATCGAGGCCCCGGCGATTTATCCGTATCTCCTGCCAGGCGAAGCAAGCGCCGGTCCGGCCGCGTTGGCCCGCAGGGATACCTGCTGCAGCGGGGATCCTGGACTGCCGCAATGAGTTCCATGCTAGCCTGATGCATTCAAGGCGATGAACTTACGGAGCCGTCTGGCGTTTGACCGGTAAGCGCCGCGGCGGCCTTTGGCATAGGGCCGAGCATCGCGACCAAAGTCGAGTCTGGCGGTTTTCAGGCTGCCTGATTGTCGGCTTCCTGCCCTTGTTCCGCCTCTAGGGGCCTGCCTGCCTTCGGTGGGGTGATTGGAACGGCTGCCTCTCGCCTGAATATCACTTTGCCATGGGCTCGACCGGGTCGACCTCAAGATCGCCAACCCAGCTCAAGATCAGGACATCCTGCTGGCGACCGGGAGATATGCCGTTACTGCGCGGAGATCGTCGATCAAGGCACCGGCCCGCTTTTTAATCTGGAGGCCATGATAGTTTTGGGCTCTTCATGGACGCTATGGCGGAACTGATAAGCCCCATGTCGCTCAGCTTAGAGCGGTACGCCCGTCCCGGATAACGGCGAAGGCTGTTCCGGCCTGAGGCCATAATTCGGCACTCGGACTCGATCCGCGACCGCTGGCAAGGGCGCGCCGCGCCATCGGGCGAGGATCCGCGGGCCATTCCGCGTATATCGTCATCCCGGCGCAGGCGGGGATCCCGATTTTCCTTCTGGGACCGTCTTCGGCAGCAGCCTGAACGCGTTTTACCC
>NZ_AKKE01000077.1 GCF_000281975.1 Novosphingobium sp. AP12
TCGGCTGCCGGTGCTGCCGGTGCTGCCACAGCAACGAGCGTTGGCGCCGCCGCCATGATCACGCCGGCGGCGCTCGCCAGTGCCGGAAGGAGAGTCTTTCTGGTCATGTGTAAAGCCTGCCCGTTGGAATTGCGTCGTGCCGCCCCTGCCCTGGCCCTGTGCGACACTCCCTCTTTCGGGTGCCTGTACACCAAGTCTGGCGGAGCCGCGCTATTTTCAGTCTCCCACCGATCTAGATCGCCGCGCCGGACTTGCCCGATTGCCGGCGCCGTCTATCCGCCGTGCGGTCAGCGAGGTCAGCGAGGTCAGCGATGTCAGCGATGTGCCTTGAGCCAGGCGGCTACGCGCAAGGCGGCATTTGCCCGGATGTCGGCGTAGAACAGGCCGAAGTCGTGATAGTGCAGGCTTCCGCCCGGCATCGTTTTGAGGTCCAGCCCCGGAGCAAGATAGCTGACTGCCAGGCCCCGCTCGCAGTTCACGGCGACGGCCCCTGCCCGCAGCGGTTTCATCGGGCCGGAGCCGGGCTCACCGGGGACCGCGCCCTTGGCTTCGGCCGAAAGCGATGCCGGGCGGCGGCGATCGAACGTCACCGGATTGATGCAGAGCGGCTTCTTGCCCGGAACATCGCCGTACTTTTGCACGAAGCCCTTCTCGAAGGCGGAGACCATCGGTTCAAGGTCGGAACCAGCCTCGATGGCGTTCCACTGCAGGGCGCAGCCGGTCTGCGCCGGGCTGTCGCAGATGGGGACGTGTTTGTAACGCAGCCCGAACTCTCCTTCGGAGAGGTTGATGCCAATGATATAGGCCGCCACCATGCGCTTCCGGAGCGGCGTGCCGTCGATGCGGCGCTCCAGCAGGTCCGCAACGTGTTTAGCGCCCTGGCTATGGCCCGCGATGATGAATGGCCGTCCCTTGCTGACGTTGGCGAGAAACCAGTCGAACGCCCGCTCGACGTCCGAATAGGCAAATGCGAAAGCCGCGTCGCGGTAGGCCGGGTCGCCGAGCGCCTTGTAGCTGGCTGCTCGGTATCGCGGCGCCCAGATCCGGCAGCAGGCGCCGAACACGCTCGCCTGCCGGGCCACCACGCTCTCGTCGACCCAGGCGTTGGCCTTGGCGTCTGCGATGTCCTGGCTCCACAGGGTCTGGCTGCGGAACGTCGTGGGGTGGACGTAAAACACGTCGACGCCGGGATCACGCGCTGCAGGCGTCGCGCCTTCAGGCAGCGCGCCCGCCGGGCCTGCGCCGCTTGGCCCCGCCGCCCAACTGGCTGGATCGGCATAGTCCGGCGCGGCAGACGCGCTGGCGGCGATGTCCTCCTGCGGCGTCGCGGCAGAGGCCTCGGCGACGGGTAACGCCGAAGCCGCGAGCAGAACCAGCCAGCGCATCACCTTCACTTTCCCTCGGGGAGACGGTAGCGCGAAAACACCAGCAGGCTGACAAGCTGCGTCGCCGCAGGGATCAGGCTGTAGAGAAGGACGATGCCGGTGATGGCGCGAGGCGTCTGGGTGACGGCTCCTCCGGTCGAGGAAACGAAGCCGAACGCACTCATGACCAGCCCCGCCACCACCGGACCAAGAGCGAACGACAGTTTTTCCATGGCGGAGAACAGGCCTGCGAAGACGCCTTCGTTGGCTATCCCCTTGCGGCGCCGCTCGTGGTCGATGGTGTCGGTCAGCATCGAGAGCGAGAGCATCACGAACGCCGAGTTCACCACGCCGATCACCGCGCCGCGCAGCAGCACCAGGAGGTGCTGGGTGCCGAGTGCGCCCACGCCAGGAATGGTTACCAGCACGTCGGTTGCGGGGTGGACGAAGAACCACGTCACCGTCACCAGTGCCCATGCGGCAGAGGCGACCACGTAAGTCCGCTCCTTGCCCCAGCGGCGCGAGAGGGACAGCCACAACGGCTGGGCAAGAATGCCGGCGATCGCCATGATGAGTATGAACAACGGAATGATCCAGATCGCCTGGATGGCGTAAAGGTAAATGAAGCCGATCACGGTATAACCCGAGGCTTGACCGATGTTCTGGATCAAACAGGTCGCCAGCAGCACGAGATAGGGCCGGTTGCCCTTGATCGCGCCCAACTGGTCGAGGAGGCTGCCCGGTGCGGTCGCGTCTCGGATCATCGGCACGCGGGCCAGGCCCAGCGCCGTCACCAGCATCGTCGCGAGGCACACGATGCCCAGAACCAACGCCATGATCGTCCACCCATGCTCGCCGCCACCGAGCGCGAAGATCAAGGGCTGTGCCACGCCCACGCCGACCAGTACGCCCAATGTCGAGAACACCATGCGCCAGACCATGATACGCGTGCGCTCATGTGGGTCATGTGACAGGGCAGCGGAGATTGCCAGGTAAGGCACCGAGAACATCGAGAATGCTGTGGATGCAAGGAAGAACAAGAAGCAGGTGATCGCTGCGGAAACGAGCGGGCTCGCGCCTTTGGTCAGTGTGAACAGCGCCACGAAGCCGAGGCTCGTGAGCACCGCGCCCGCAACGAGGAACGGTGTGCGCCCATATCGACCACGCAGCCGATCCGACCACGCGCCGACTAGCGGATCGCAGACAATCAGCCACAGCTTGGGTATCAACACCACCAGACCGGCCAACCATGGCTCGACGCCCAACATGGTCGTCAGGAAAAGCGGCAGCAGCACGGCCGGAGTATCGCGGAAAATCTGCGCACCTAGCTGACCGGTTCCGTAGCGCAGCAGGACCGAGGTCGGCACGCGATCCTCGTGCGGTCGGGATTCGTGCTGCAGGATTGCTGTCTCGATCATGGTGGACGTCTGCTTCCCGAATGCTTGATTTTTGTTGCATCGCAACATGGCGCAGGGTCTTCGCCGCGTCCACCTGGCATTCATGCCAGCCACGCACCACCCGGCACCGCCCGCGCACCGTTTATCCACCAGACGGACGCTGCAATGCGGCGCATGGACAGCGACCCTCGCCCCCCCGAGTTTTCGCACGACACCTCCGGCCTTCCCGTCCGGGACAACGGGGCCGATTTACGGAGACATTCGATGACGATCGCGCGCCTGCTTGCCTGTTCCGCCGTCTCGCTTGTTCTGGCCGCGCCCGCTCTTGCGACCGATCCGGATACGGTCGACCTCGCCGCCGCCGAAAAGCGAGCAGTCGAAACGGTGGCGCGGATGAAGCCCGAGGAAAAGACCATCATCACGCATGGGATCATGCCGCTGCCGGGCGGCGGGCCGAAAGTGGACATACCGGCGGACGCGATCATCGGCGCCGGCTATGTCCAGGGCATCGAACGGCTTGGCGTCCCGGCCCTGCGCGAAACGGATGCCAGCCTCGGCGTGACATGGGTGATGGGCGCGCGGAACGACTGGGCCACCGCCCTCCCCTCGGCCACGTCGCAGGCGGCCAGCTGGAACCCCGCGCTGATCCGGCGCGGGGGCGCGATGATCGGCGCGGAAGCGCGCGCGAAGGGATTCAACGTGCTGCTGGCGGGCGGCGTCAACCTGGCGCGCGACCCGCGCAATGGAAGGACTTTTGAGTATTTCTCGGAAGACCCGCTGCTGTCGGGCATTCTCGCGGGGGCCGCGATCCAGGGCGTACAGTCGAACCACATCATCTCGACCATCAAGCACTTCGCACTCAATGGACAGGAGACCGGCCGCAAATATGTGGACGTGAAGATCGCCTCGGGTGCGGCGCATGAAAGCGACCTGCTGGCGTTCCAGATAGGCATCGAGCAGGGCCAGCCCGGCTCGGTCATGTGCGCCTACAACCGCGTCCATGGTGCGCAGGCCTGCGACAGCGACTGGATGCTCAACAAAGTGCTCAAGCAGGAATGGGGCTACAAGGGCTTCGTCATGTCGGACTGGGGCGCGGTTCCCTCGATCCAGGCCGCGATCCACGGGCTCGACCATCAATCTGGCGAGCAGCTTGACCCTGGCGTGTTCTTCGGATCGCAGCTGGCCGACAAGGCCGCCGCTGACACGGCGTGGGCCACCCGCCTCAACGACATGAACCGCCGCATCCTCACCGCGATCTACGCGGCCGGATTGGACAAGAACCCCGCCCAGCCCGGTGGCACGATCGACTGGGATGCGCACGCCCTCGTCGCCGAGGACGTGGCTAAGCAGGGCATTGTCCTGCTCAAGAACGAAGACGGCGCCCTTCCGTTGGCGATGACCGCGAAGTCCATCGCCGTGATCGGCGGCTATGCCGATGGCGGCGTGCTTTCGGGTGCGGGATCGAGCCAGGTCATGGGCAAGGGCGGCCCGGCCGTGAAGCTGCCGGTGGCGGGCTCGGGCATCTGGGCTGGCTTCATTTCGGAATCCTACCATCGCTCCAGCCCGATGGCGGCAATCAAAGCGCATGCACCGAACGCCATCGTGCTCTACCGTCAGGGCCAGTACATCAAGGACGCTGCCGAGCTCGCCGCCCGCTCCGAAGTGGCCGTGGTTTTCGCCACACAGTGGATGACCGAAGGTCTCGATGTGCCCGACCTCTCGCTGCCGCGCGGGCAGGACTCGCTGATCGAGGCGGTGGCGGCTGCCAATCCCAATACCATCGTCGTTCTGGAAACCGGCGGGCCGGTGAAGATGCCATGGTTGGGCAAGGTCAAGGCCGTGGTCGAAGCATGGTATCCCGGCGCGCGCGGCGGTCAGGCCATAGCCTCGGTGCTGTTCGGCGAGACCAACCCCTCGGGTCACTTGCCGCTGACTTTTCCCGCTGAAGAAAGCCAGCTCCCCCGACCGCGTCTCGACGGCAGCGACTGGGTGGAACCCGATTTCGGAGGAAATCCGAAAAACGGCAAGGACAAGCTGCACGCCGACTACGACATCGAAGGCTCCGACGTCGGCTATCGCTGGTATGCGCGCAGCGGCACGAAGCCGCTTTTCCCATTCGGTTACGGCCTGAGCTACACCACCTTCACGCACGGGACGCCGGTGATCACGGGCACGGCGGCCAGCGTCGCCGTGACCAACACCGGACGGCGTGCAGGCGCGGACGTGGTCCAGCTCTACCTCACTGGCCGCGCGGGCGAGCCGAAGCGCCGCCTCGTCGGCTTCGGACGGGTGGAACTTGCCCCCGGTGCTTCGGGCACCGTCACCATGACCGTCGACCCGCGCCTGCTGGCCGACTGGAAGGACGGCAGATGGTCAATCCCTGCTGGCGACTACACGTTCGCAGTGGGCAGCGACGCCGAAAGGCTCAGCACCCCGGTCGCGATAAAGATGAACGCGCGCAGCTGGAAGGACTGACAGGCAGGTCCACTGCTCGCGCCAGGGCTCACTGCTTGCCGGTGAGCCCCTCGCCTTCGATCCACCAGAGGAACTCGTCCATCCAGCGATCGGTCGTGCCGCCCTGCGGTCGAGCGCCGAAGCCGTGGCCACCGCGCTGGTGGAGATGCAGTTCGGGGCGGTATCCCGTCTCATAGAGCTTATCGTAGAAGGCGCGAAAGCCGAGCCCGGCCACAACGTCGTCCTGCGCTAACGCCATGAACAGAGGCGGCAGGCGGCCCGGTGCCGGCGTCGCCGGGGGCTGGAGCCAAGGCTCCTTCGGCGTTCCCGGCGGATAGCGCAGGTTGGCCTCAGGCAGCGCGGGAGAAGGCGACGAGAACGGCATGCCGTAGATCAGCCCTGCAAAGTTCGGGCGGTCCTCCACCTTTGCCGCCAGCGCCATCATTCCCGCGACATGACCGCCAGCCGAAAAGCCAACCGCCCCGATTCGCTGGGGGTCGAGACCATAGTCCGCCGCGCGCGAACGCAGCAGGCGCAGCGTCTGCAACCCGTCCGCCGCACCGGGATCACCGCCGACGCCGGGCTTCATGGTCGCGTTGACGCGGCTGCGCATCACATCGTTGCTCTCGCCCGGAAGGGCAGCGATCACCCGATACTTGAGCACGAAGGCCGCCACGCCGTGCGCGGCCAACCACTGCGCCACGAGGTTGCCCTCCTTCTCGATCGCCAGAAGACGAAAACCGCCACCGGGCACGACGATCACGGCCGCACCGGTCGCTTTGCCGGCCGGAGGCAGGAATGCCTGGTAGCTGGGCACCGAGACATTCCATACCGTCTCGCCGGCATCTCGCAGTTCCTCGGCCACTGGGATCGGCGCCTTGCCCGGCCAGCCAGGGAGGTCCGGGACGCCTCCAGGCCAGACCGCAAGAGGCGGAAGCACTCGCACCCCGTCCGACGCTGTGCCGGAGGGCGCTGATCCCAGCAGCGTGGGTGAGGGCATTGACGCAGAGAGCAAAGGCGACGGGACCGCCGCGATGGACGCGAGCAGAACGAGGGCGAAACGGCGGTTCATGGCGCTTCTCATCAACGGAACAGGCGCGGCGCGAAATCGGCGAAGTAGCGCCGCCAGTTGACCCATTCATGGCCGCCATCGCTCTCATTATACACGTGAGCGATGTGGTAACGCTCGAACAGCGCGCGGGTAGGCGCCACGGTGGTGTGGATGAAGTCCTGCTTGCCCATCGCGAAGTAGACCAACTTCAGGTCCTGCGCACTCCGGCGCAGCCGGGCGTCGTATTTCGCGGCGTAAGTGTCCACCCCATTGAAGGCATCGCCTGCCGAAAGGCCCATCGAGAATACGCCGATCCAGCGGAACAGTTCGGGATGGGTCAGACCATTGCGTAAGGTATGCGATCCACCCATCGACAGCCCGGCCATTGCCCGCGCCTCGGGTCTGGAGTCGCTGCGGTAGTTGGCATCGACATAGGGGATCAGGTCCTTGATCAGGTCGTCACCGAAATCCGGGTTGTCGAGCGTCATCACCCCTTCGCGCAGGGGTGTATGACCGTCGGGCATGACCACGATCATCGGCAGCGCCTTGCCGCCGGCGATCAGGTTGTCGAGAATCAGGTTCGCATGGCCCACGCTCGTCCAGCTGTCATCGCTGTCGCCCGATCCGTGCACGAGGTAGAGCACGGGATACTTGCGCCCGTCCTTCATGTAGCCCGGCGGTGTATAGACATGAGCGCGGCGCTTGATGCCCAGCGACTTCGACCAATACTCGAGCGTGGAGACAGTGCCGTGCGCGACGGCCGCGTCCCAAGTCTGGAACGCGCCTTCGGGACCCTTAACCTCGAACGTGGAGTCGATGCCCCTGATCTCGTCCGAGAAGGTCTTGCCCAGCGGGTCCACCGTCTTCACCCCGTCTACCCGGAATGCGAAACGATAGGTATCGGCCGCGATCGGCCGGGGTGTAGTGACGCTCCAGAGGCCGGTCCTGTCCCTGGTCATGGCAAGCCCCTGCGGCGTGCCTTCGGGGAAGCCCATGGGAATGACCTTCGCGATATCGGTGCTGGTCAGCAGCACCTCGGCGGCAGCTGGCGCGCAGAGCCGGAACGTCACGCGCTGGTCGGGCAACTGCTCCACCGAGGTATAGGGCATCTGTCCGGAATAGAATCGCGGCGTCGCGCAGGTCGAGGGATCGAGCTTGGGCGGCTGCGTCTGCGCGGCTGCCGGCCCGGCCCAATTGAAGGCGGCAGCGATGGCAAACAGCATGGCGGCAGATGGGGTGACGAACTTGCAGCAGACCATGCGACATTCCTTTCGCGGAAACGGCGAGTGCCGCTCCCACGAAAGGTCACCGTCGGTGGCCCGGCAACAAACACCGGACTCGCGTCCTATCCGACTGGCGAACTTCGCCGGTTTACTTGTTCTTCCCGTCCTGCGCCTGAAGCCGCGCAGCAACGCATTTTTCGGCGACCATGCCATCGGGGCAACTGTTCGCCTTCGGAGTAAGCGGGCTGTCCTTGGGCAGGCGCACCGTGAGAATACGAACCGGTTCGGTGCCGATCATGCGCGACGTATGACCACGTCCGGTCACATCATCGGCCAGCACGATGTCGCCCTTGGACAGGATGTGCTTCGATCCATCTCCCAGCCCGACTTCGAGCTGGCCGGCCAGCACGATCAGGAAGCGCGGGGTGGAGACCCCGTGGAAGTCGATGAAATCGCCCGGCAGGGTGTCGCCGATCTCGACGTCCGTGGCGCGGAGGCGTGACTGCACCGAATGGCCATCGCCCCCGCCGGTCAGCGGCAAATCGATGATCTCGAGGTGCGACTCCCCGTCCTCGCCGCCGGACATGTGCATGATCCGCATGGCTTTTCCGCTCGGCGAAAGCGGCGAGACCGGAGGCGGATCGCCGGCCTCCTGCGCCGCAGCAGGCACCGAGAAGATACCGACCATGGCGGCCACGGCCACAAGCTTGAAACGGGCTCTCATACTACAGCTCCCATCGGTTCGCTCTCCAATGACGGGGCAGTGCCCGCCGCTTCGTCGTGCCTAGCGGCCAGTTCGCGGAGGCGCGGGATCAGTTCGCGGCCCTGCACCGCTATGTCGCCGAGCAGGTCGAAACCGCGCAGCAAGAAGCCGCTGATTCCCATCGCATAATAGTCCATCAGCGCATCGGCCACCTGCTCGGCCGTACCGACAAGCGCCGGGGGCAGCACAGGTGTCGAGAAATCGATCGAGGCCCGGGTGATCCCATTCCACAGCCGCTTGTCCACCAATTCGCTGCCGTTCGCCAAGGCTTCCAGTTCTTCCCGGCCGGAGCCGCCGCGAGTGGTCGCCAGCTTGGGGTCCAGCCGCATCGCGGTGCCGGTCGCCTCGCCCTTGCCGTTTTCGGCGCCGGCGATCTTGCCCTGCTGCTCGGCCGCCGTCTCGCGCAGAGCCTCGATCACTTCGCTGGCAGCCTTCCACGCCTGCTCCTCCGTATCGCCGAGGATCACCCGCGCCGACGTCTGGAGGCGCAGCGGGCGGCCGGTGGTCGCCCAGGCCCCCTGCACCTGCGCCACGGTCTCGGCCATCTGCGCGAGCGGCTTGAGACCGCC
>NZ_AKKE01000078.1 GCF_000281975.1 Novosphingobium sp. AP12
GGGCGGCGGCGGGGGCGGCGGCGGAGCTGCCGGTTCGCCGAAGTTGTACGCCAGCGTACCGAGCAGCGAGTGCGAGCGCCAGCGGGTGCTGATGCTGTCGCCGGCCGGCCCCACGAGGTCGACGTTGTCGACGTTCATGAAGCGGTACTTAAGACCCACGTCCCAGTGCGAGCTGAGCGGAGCGCGGATACCCGCGATCGCCTGCCAGGCGAAGCCGGTGTCCGAATCGTCGATCACGTCAGCGTGAACGCGACCCACGCCGGCGCCACCGCCGACAAAGCCCTGAAGGCCGTCGTCGGGACCGAAGTCGAGCAGGCCATTGACCATGAACGACAGGTTGCTGGCATCAGCGCCGCCAGAGTTCTTGATCGAAGCCTGGCGATAGCTGGCTTCGGTTTCAAGACGGAACGGACCGAAGTCGTAGCCAAGAACGGCGCCGCCGTCGAAGCCCTTGTTGAAGTCGATCGTGTCGGCATTGTTCACGCCATTGACGTCAACATCTGCGTCTTCGACGATCATTCCGCCGAAGTTGCCTTCAAGATACCATGAATCGTCGCGTGCGAACGCGGGCGTGGCAATGGCTGTCGAAGCCAGTGCCAGACCAATGACGAGTTTCCTCATACGTTTCCCCTACAGAGAGATTTGGAGCCACCGAGTGCGAGAGTGTCTAACCCCTCGGCAATCCGTGTGCAAGCGCACATTGAGCCTGACTGTTGCAAGAATGTCGCGATTTCGAGGGCTTGGGTGCCGCTTGCGACCTCGATGTCCGAAATCTCTGCCACCCCTAAGAACACCTGTTTTTGCACCCGTTACGCCGATGGGAGGATACCCAAGGCTTTAAGAGCCGAAACCAGATCATTGATCGCGGCTCGAGCCTCCCCATCAACACTCGTCCCTCCAAGTGGTTCCAACTGAAGCAAAGCTTTTCTCCAGAAACCGAAAAAAAGCATCTCGCAGCCTGCAGATAGGTCGAAAACGCGCATGCCGTTCTGCGGCGCCACGAAAATCCAGGCGTCGTCTCGGCGGAATGCGATTTCGTCTTGGTGCCCCGCCCACGAGCCGGTGGCATCGGTCGAGACGACCCACGCATCACCTTCTAAGGAATTTCCCGGAGGTGCTGCCGCTTGGCCCTTCACGGAGCAGTGAAGCAATGTGTCAGCGAGTGCGAAGGCTTCATTCACGAAGACTTCCTTCTGCGCCTGCCCGGCGTGGAGCAGCGGCAGGGCAAAGCGGGGTGTGGCGCTGGTGTAGGTCAACGGATCGGGCATGGGGAGCTCCTGTGGCCGGGTCAGGGAAGAGTGCAAAGCAGCAGGGGCGGCGAAAGCGCGTGAGTGCCCTGCTGGCGGACATGGATGGGGATGGCTGGGGCAAGTGCCGTCAGTTCGTCCCGAATCGCTGCGGTTATCTCGAGGCCGGGCGAAGGGGTCGTCCAACTCGCCAGCGGCGCATCGACCTGGCCAGCCGTGACCAGGTAGCTCTCCGCCTGCTCCGTGAGCGGCACATCAATGCCGTCGCGCCATGGCCATTTCCCGCGTGCGCGGCGGGTCCATGACAGCATCCAGGAGCCGTCGTTCGAGATCGTCCGGCGCGGATGGACGGGAGAAAGCGGACGCAAGGTAATACCATCCAGTAGGACAGCGGTTTCGACGGGCTCGTCGTCGCCTCGTCCCAGCGCGACCACGCGCCGGCCGGGGTCCGAACCCAGCGTCATCGTGTCCAGCGGAACGAGGCCCGCGCCCAGCAGGACGAAATCTTCGTCGGCATGGTGGGAACCGATGGCATTTTCGGTCCCGCCGCGCCCGCGCAGCAGTCCGCTCAGGCGCCAGTTGCCCCCGCCCATCGAAATCGCGTGGAGGAACTGAATGATTTCCTCCCCAACAAGCGCAAGATTGGCGCCCAGCGCGAGTTGCCCCGTATCGATCGAGGGAAGTTGCATGGCCGGATCGATCAGCGAGACGGTCAGTTCGGACGCGCGGTCCAGGAATAACGGGTTGGCGGTGCGCAGGACGGAGTGGACAGTGCCGATGACCGCCCGGGCGCGGCCGCTGGGACCGAGCGGCAGCAGTTGTCCGTCGCCCCGATCGGCATGGAGCGCCGCGCCGCGCCAGTTTGCGTTGTCGCCCGAGACGGCGGCGAAGCAGCGAGGACTGTCGGGTGTGCCTGTCGTGCCGTCGAAGGGCAGTTCGAATGCCACGAGCCGCGTCTGACCCGCGAGCCCATCGGTGGGCGCGTTGCCTCGTCCGGCGTCCGCGCCGAGAGCGGGCGGAACATCTGCACCAGCAGGAAGGGCGCGCTCAAGGGCGAGTTCGATGCCGCTTTCGCGCCACTCCCATTCGCGCACCCGCCACAGACCGGCAATGCCCGGCAGCTTGACCAGCGCGCCGGGGCCGACGGCCGGGTCCAGTTCGCTGATCCGCCAGGAAATGCGGTCGCGGGTCCAGTCGATGCGCCGCGCGGTGCTTTCGATGAGTGCGCGCGCGGTCGCGGCATCGAGCGCTGCGGGAAGGTCGATCGTGCCGGGTTCGCCTGGCGAGGGGCGGCCGCTCGCGCGCTGCACGCTCGCCTGATAGTCCCGGTCGAGGTCATAGTACCGAAGGATCGCCGGCGGCTGGCTGGAAGCGGGTGCGCGGTGGCGGGTAAACCCCGAGGCAGCGCCGAACTCGTCGTCCCCCACGGCGACCGCCGGTTCGGCGAGGGCGACGGCAGCGTCCTGCCGGCGCGCGCGCGCTATGACTAGCGTTTCCCCTGATGCGTCGATCTCGACCGGGGCAACCTGGGCCAGGGTTTCGATGTCGCCGGCGGGCGGGCCTTCGCTGGTATAGCCGGCCATGCCCGGCAGCGGCAACGAAGCGTCGATATCGTTCACCACTTCGCCGATGACGGCCTGGAGGTCGAGGCTCTCGTCGGCGATCACCTCGAAGGTCAGCGAGGGGATGCGGTTGTAGAATTCGGAAAGGTCGAGGTTCTCGAAGACGACGTAGGCGAGGCCGCGATAGGCCGGGCAGCGTTCCGTGCTTTCGGCTGCAGCGATCAGCGGATCGGGCGGCTGGTCGCCGGCCCCAGTGTGGATGCGCATCGTGCCCGAGACCTTTAGATCTTCCGCCTCGCCGCGCAGCAGCTTGCCGTCGGCCCAGATGCGCCCGATGCCCAGGATCGGGCGGCTGGCGAGGGCGACGGCGAAGTTGGCGGTGTAGCTGTAGGTGGTGAGCGCGGGCGCTCCCTTGCCGCCGCCCTGCGCTTCACTGTGTTCGACCAGGTCGGTCGCCCAGA
The DNA here is from genome assembly GCF_000281975.1 of Novosphingobium sp. AP12. Classification (GTDB taxonomy): domain Bacteria; phylum Pseudomonadota; class Alphaproteobacteria; order Sphingomonadales; family Sphingomonadaceae; genus Novosphingobium. Next base: position 3,271 of record NZ_AKKE01000078.1, read on the forward strand.
TGACCGAGCCGGCCACGCGCATGCGGCCGAAGTGCCGGGGGATCACCTGCCCGTAGGTCGAAGTGGTCACTGCCAGTTCCTTCAGCCGCGGGCCTTGCCGGCGGGAAGGGCCGAACAAGGCGGTATCTACCTGCCGGCCGACCAGCGAGCCGATGGCGCCGCCGACGGGACCGCCAAGCATCGTGCCGAGGCTGCTGAATACGAGGGTCGCCATGTCAGTTCCTCATCGATCGGGGGATTGGGATTTCAGGCGCCAGTGCGCGGCGATGGGCCATTCCGTCGGCAAAGGACCGAGGACCACCTTGCGCAGACCGGCGTGGGCATGGACTACCGAGCCAGCGTCGATCGCGATGGCGAGGTGGAACTGGCAATGCGACGGCCGAAGCATCAGAATGTCCCCGGGCAGGATCGCACCGCACGTCGGATGCAGGCCAAGCGCTTCGACAACCCCCGAGACACCGGGCATCTGGCGCATCCGCAGGGCATAACCGTTGGGAAGCGCATCGGGGCGACCTATCGCGGAGGCAAGCACACCTACGCAGTCCAGCCCGCTATGCGGATCACGGCCGTGGAGCCGGAACGGCGCGCCGACCAATCCGCGCGCGCGCGCGGCCAGTTCCTTGCCGGTCATGACGCCGGGCCGGGATAGCGGGTCAGCATGTCGTTGCCTGGCAGAAACGGCTCGCCCCGGAAGTTCACCGCATTGCGGAACCGGCTCGCGCAGGTGCCGAGCGTATGGTCGCATCCTTCGCGCAGGACCGCGCGAGTGCCGATGGGGATCGTCTCGTCGACCGGGATGTCGAGGACGAGGCCGCCGGTATCGCCCGGTCCCATCACACATCCGGTCATGCCTGCCTGCGGACCGCCGAGCCACCGAAGGGTCCCGCCTGCGTGCAGTGCCGCTTCGGGGGCGCCCTCGAAGATCACGGCGTTGGTTGCCGTGTCGATGGCGGCGAGACGCACCTCGCGCGTGAACTTCAGTGGGTTGAGGTTGCACCCCGGTCCGCAGAAGGCGGCGCGGCAGGCAGGGCTCGTGCGCGGTACGGGATCTCGCCAAAGCTCGGCCTTGCGAGACACGAGTTCGGCGGAGAACGCCCCGTCTTCCTCGGTGACCGTGCCTATCGTGCCGGCGTAGAGCATTTCGCGCTCGCCGGTTTCCCAATCGACCAGCCCGATACGGACCTGCGCTCCGTCGAAGCGGCCGGCGGCAAGGTCGTCGCCATCGATCGCCTCGTGCGTGATGGCACCGCGCACTTCGGCACTGTCGGGATCGAGGTCGGCGGACTTGCGGATCGAGCTGGGCACCATGCCCGGCGAGGCCCGGTGGAGCACGCCGTCGATCCAGATGTCGCGGTCGTGCGCAGTGAGGCCGAGCGTCACGCCGTCGCGGCGCAGGATGCGCCAGAACGTTGCGATGGTCTCGAGCGGCTCGGCGAACCAGGTCCTTGTCATGACGCCTCCCGGATTTCGACGATGGGCACGCTCGGCGCCTCTCCCGCAGCGAAGGCGGAGCCGGAGACTTCGAGCCGGTCCTCGGCAAAGCGGACCGGCACGTCGAACAGGAAGCCTGCGCGGACCACCGCGCCTGCCTCGGGCGCCTCGTCGAAGACGATCGTGCCGCCACCGCCCGGGGTCCAGTTCCCGACCTGCTGTGCGCCATCGATCGAAACACGTATCGTCGCCAGATCGGGCCGGGTGATCCGGCGCAGCTGGGCGTCGTCGCCGTCGCCATATCGCTTCACCAAGGGGAAGTCGGCGCGCAGGCCATCGCCGGTGCCGATGTGCTGGTCCAGCGGCGTGGGCGCGCCGGTCATGGCGTTGGAGCTGAAGTCGCTCGGATCGCGCAGGCGGAAGCCCCGCGCCGGGCCGCGGCGGGCGCGGTAGAAGGCGATGAGTTCACCCAGTTCCGCCTCCGAGCGGACGCCGGGACCTACGTCGAAGCGCAGGCGCGCGTTCGACCACAGGCTGTTGCGGCGCTCGAAGCCGGAGGCGGTGACCGACACGCTGGTCGAGAATTCGGGAACAACGGTCGCATCGCGGCCGAGGGCGAGGGGGTAGAGCACGTCGTCGAAGGCCTGCATGGGGTCAGCTCCTGGTCGGTCAGGGAGGCGCACGTATCCGTCGCGCGCGACTTGCGGCAGCGCCCACACGACGATCTCGTGGGGGGTGCGGGCGCGCACCTCGTCGATGCCCGCGTCGATGCGGCGCCACTGGTCGCGTTGCTCGGGCGCAAGGACGAAGCCGGCGAGATAGTCCTGCTCGTGCGCCGGGTAGCCGAGGCGGGCGTCGATTTCGGCGTGGGCTGCGCGCCTGAGGCCATCCGCGCCGGCGGTGAGCCAGTCGTAATCCTCGACCTGCAAGCGGTCGAACGCGGGCGCGGCCCAGCCTAGCGGCAGGTTGGCGCGCTTCAGTTCCGGCATGTCCGGCGCGAGCAGGGTGGGGGTGAAGACCAGCGCAAGCGCCTCCACCGGCGCCGGGGCAGCGGCGGCACGGACGGCGGAAACGAGATCGGCGGTGGAGTGCGCCAGCAATGCGCCGGCCTGGTCGAGCAGGGCCTTCTGCGCCGCGTTCATCGGCGTGCGCATGTCGGGGATGGCGACGGGCGATCCCCCGAAGGCTGCGGCGGCGGCCGGATCATAGAGGCAGATCCGCCCATCGCCGAAGGTCCACCACCACGGCTCGCCCACCTGGAAGCGGACGGGCGCGCCGACCTCGGCCATGAGCGCCGCGAACTCGCCCGCGACCGACTGCAGCCACGCCATCGCTTCGCCGTTCGCGGGTGAGAGGAGCGTCGAGGGCGGATCCCAACCGGTGAGCGCGGGGTTGCCGTCGAGGTCGCGCTGCTTCCATGCGGACGGGCAGTTCTGGTCGAGCAGTTCGTAGGACAGCGAAGCGACCGGGCTGAAACCTTGTGCCACGCATTCGGCGAAGAAGGCGCGGTGCCAGGCGCGGGTCGGAGTGTTGAGGGGATCGCCGGAAGCCCCGGCCAGGAATGCGCCGGCGTCTCCCGCGAGCCGGAAGTAATGGCTCATGCCCAGGTAGTGGACGACCGATCCGCGATAGCCGAGCTGGCGCACATTGCGCAGCAGGCGTGCAGGCGTCTGCACGCACTGGTCGTCGTAGCCGGTGGCGATGGCGAGGCCGTTCACGGGCACCATGACGTCGCCGATCTCGAGCATCGCGCGGGCGCCGTCGGTGGTTATGTCGCTCATCTCGATCCAGCCCTCTGCCTCAGCGGTAAGGGGGGACGCACTGGCACCGTCGTAGCCGGGCGGGGCGAAGGAGATGAACATCCGCTCGATCGCGCCGGGCCAGACGCGGTCGGCGTCGGAGAGTGAGAAGCCGCCGTCGAGCTTCGCGAAGTCGAGGCCGATCACGGCATCCTCGCCCGACCCTTCCGCGTAGTTCCAGAGCCGCACGTACCACGTCCGGGCCGCGCCCGACTGGTCCTTGCCCTCGATCGTCAGCGTCGGACCGTTGACGGCGTCGAGCGGGACGATGCCGGAGGAGCGCCAGCGGAAGCGCAGCGAGGTATGCGAATAGTCGCGGTCGGTGCGGTAGGCGAGGAGCGGGTGATCGAGCCGGTCCTCGCTCTCCCAGATCAGCCCGCCGAGGTCCGCCTTGCGCAGGAACGAGGCTTCGACGCGCAGGGAATCGGGGCCGGTCGACACCACCGTCGCCACCATCGGGCGCGGGAAGTTGACGGTCCAGAAGCGCGGGTCGAAGCGCATGATCCAGTCGCTGGCCTGACCTTCGCGACGGCTTGCGAGCCAGAATGCCATGGTCTGTCCCCTCAGTACGTCAGCGCGCGGCGCACCGCGCTCGCGACCTGGCGCGAGGAGCGTTGCAGCGACTGCGGCATGCTGGCGCCGCGCGGGGAGGTGACGTTGATCGCCACGCGCACGTCGCGTGATGCCGATCCGCCGCCGGTCTCGATGCGCCCGGCGGAGGTTGGCACGAACAGCTCCGGCCCGCGCTCGCCCACGACATAGCCGCGTCCGGGCGAGACATTGCCGCCGGTGGCGCGGCCCGGCAGGCCGAGAACGCTGGAGAACAGCCCGGACAGGTCCAGCCCGCCCGCGGCGCCGCTCCCGCCGCCCAGCACCGCGGAGGCCAACGCCTGCGCGGCCTGCCCGGCGATCGCGTCGAGCGCGGACGAGGCGGTGCGCTTCAGGTCGTCGAAGCCGAGATTGCCCTTGCGGATCGCGCCGGAAAGTCCACGTTCCAGCGCGTCGCCGGCGCGGGTGAAGCCGGAGACGAGGTCCCCGTCCACCGCGCCGCGCATCTGCGCGATATCGCGCGTGAAGCCATCGGTGCTGGCGCGCACTTCCACCAGCAGGCTGTCGATTTCATCGTCCATTGTCGTGCTCCATCAGGCGCTTCAAGGCCTGCCGGTCGAGGCCGGGGTCGGCGGCTCCGGGCGCCAGCAGGCCCAGTGAGGTGGCGAGTTCGGCGGGTGTCGCGGCCCAGAATTCGTGCGGACGCCAGCCCAGCGATCGGGCGGCCAGACCGCACAGCGCGAGGGCGGTCGGGGCAAACCGGCTCAAGGCGCACCTTTCAGGATCTGCGCGAGCAGGGTGCGCAAGGGGGCGGCGCAGGCGGCAAGGCCCTGCGCGACGACCGCTTCCCCCACCGCCTCGCGGGTGAGATCGTCGCTATCGGCGAGGCAGTGCCAGAACAGCGCTGCCATCTCGGTCAGCTTCAACCCGCCCGATCCGGCACGCTCGACCAGAGCGAACAGGGGGCCGAGTTCCTCCTCTGCAGCGACCAGCGCGGTGAAGCTGGGCCGCAGCAGGCGGGGGGTGCCCGCGATCGGCAGGCTGGCCTCGCCGCGCAGGGGGTTGGCGAGGATCATGCCGGCAGGACCTGGCCCGAGCTTTCGAGCTGGAGCGTGTAGTTGCGCTCGCCGTTGAAATCGCCGGCATAGTCGAGCCGCTGGACGAGGAATTTCCCGCGCAGCTTCTCGCCGTCCTCGAAGCTCAGCTCGTAGTCGTCGAGCGTGCCGGCCATGGCGTTGGCGCGCACTTTCGCCTCGGCCGTGCTGCCGAGGAAGATGCCCGCCGCGCTCACCGAGACCGAGCGCACGCCAGCCCCCGACAGCAGCTCGCGCCAGCCGCCGCTGTCCTTGGAGGTGACGACCACGGCGTCGCCGGTCACCGACATCTGCGTGGTGCGCAGCCCGGCGACGGTCTGGTAGGTGGCGGGCGTGCCGCCGCCGGAAATCTTGAGGAGGAAGGCGCTGCCTTTCTGGGCGGTCATGGTTCGAGCTCCTTGGTTGGGATCTGGCGAGGGGCGAAGGGTCAGGCCGCCATCAGGCGGAAGCGGTATTCGAGCAGGATCGCGCGGCGGCTCTCGCCCCGCTGCTCGGCGCGGGCGCGCAGGAACTGGATCGCGGCGACCTGGAGCGGACCCTGCGTGCGCGGCAGGCTCTCCACCCGCGCCTCGATCGCGGCGACGAGGTCGGCGGCGGTGTCGGGCCGGTCTCCCCGGCAGTGGAGTTCGAGAGCGACGCGCACCTCGCGGCCCGGCGCGGTCTTGCAGCTCCAGTCGGTGCTGGCGCTGGAGGCGATGGCGAGCCACGGCAGGCTGGTGCTCGACGGCGCTTCCTCGACCACAGCGTTGAGCCCTGAGGCGAGCACAGGATCGGCGGCGAGCCAGGCGATCAGGGCGGCGCGCAGCGGCAGTTCCATGACTTATCCTTTCGCGAAAAGCGGCCATACGAGGCCGGGGCGGCGCCAGCGGCTCTCGTCCTTGTGGGAGGCCAGCACGCGGTCGGCGGTGCGGGCGACGGCCAGTTTGCCGGCGCGGGCGGCGAGCCGTTCGGCAAGGGCACCGAAGGCGATCTCGGCCCGGATCATGCGAGGCGCAGCCGGCGCCAGGGACGCCACAGCGCCGCAACCGATGCGGGGGGAAGCGGCCCGGCGCCGCCGCTCTCCCGCTCGCGGTGCTGGTGGGCGGCGAGGCGGACGACGCCGTGGCGCAGCGATTCGGGCAGCGCGTCCCAGTCTGCGGCGAGACCGGCGGTGAACCGCACCGCGACGCGGGCGACGGTTCCCGGCAGTCGCAGTTTGCCGGCGCCGTCGGCGTCGAGGTCGGCCTCCCAGCTAGCGGGGGCAAGCGCGGTGCGGGTGCCGTCGGCGGCGAGGGTGTCCACCGCAGCAATCGCCTGTACCGGGCGTGTCGCCAGCTTTTGCCAACAGCCCTGGGCGTCGATCACCTCTTCGCACGCAGCCTCCAGAGGCATGGCGCCGATGAATGCCTCGCAAGTGTCGAGCGCGGTGGCGAGGAGGCTGGCGAGCGGCGCGTCGTCGATGGCGGTGGTGATGCCGAGCCACTGCTTGAGCTCGGCGAGCGCCGATGACGGCAGGACGGCCGGCGTAAGGATGACCCGGTTCATGGGTATCTCCGAAAAGTTGGGAAGAGGCCCACGCGCCGCCCCGGCTGGGCGGGGCGACGGTGGGAAAGGTTGCCCGCGCCGCCGCAAGGGGAACGGCGGCGCGGGCCTCGACCGGCTGGGGTCAGGTCGAGATCTTGAGCAGCTTGATCGCGTCGGAATCGAGCACCTGCCCGCCGATCCGCTTGGTCGCGTAGAAGTGGACGAAGGGCTTGTTGGTGAACGGATCGCGCAGGATCGACGTCGCCGAGCGTTCGGCGATCAGGTAGCCGGCGCGGAAGTTGCCGAAGGCGATCGGCAGCGTGCCGGCGGCGAGGTCCGGCATGTCCTCGGCCTCGACCACGGGGTAGCCGAGCAGACGGTTGGGCTGGCCTTCCATCAGGCCCGGCTGCCACAGGAACGAGCCGTCCGAGGCCTTGAGCTTGCGCACCACCGCGAGCGTCTTCGAGTTCATCACCCAGCTGGCGCCCTGGCGGTGGCCCGCCTTGAGCGAGTGGACGAGGTCGATCAGCTTCAGCTCGGGCGAGACGTCGAAGCCGGTCGCGTTGCCCGAGACGAGGTGCTGCAGCGTGCCGAAGGTACGCGCCGAATCCAGCGCCGTGCTGGTGGGAGTGTTCAGGAAACCGCGCGGCTGGTTGGTGCCGGAGCCGCTGACGAAGGCCGCGCCCTCGGCCCGGGCGAACTCCATCGCGATCTCGTTCGCCAGCCAGGACTGGACGTCGAACGCAGCGTCGTCGAGCATGGCCTGGCTTGCGGCCGGGTTGGCGTAGAGCTCGCCCGAGGGCGGGGCGATCTCGGCGAAGCTGGGCGTGGCGGTTTCGGGGCGCGCAGTGGTCTCGCTGACCCAGCCGGACGCGGTGCCGCCGGTGGTCACCAGCTTGCGGTAGCCCGCCGTGCCGGTCTGGACGACCTGCGCGATCGAGCGGATCGGGCTGATGTTCTTGAGGCGCGCCGAGATCAGCGCATCGATCTCACGCGGGACGGCAAAGCCGCCGTCCGCCGAGACCGCGCCGGAGAGCGACTTCAGCTCGGTCTCGCGGCCCGAGCGGAGGTAACCCTGAACGAAGCTCTTGACCTCGAGGCTGCTGCTGACCGGCGCACCCTCGATCAGCGGGCGGACGGCGGCACGGCCGACGCGGTCGAGCCGCGCCTTGACGTCGTCGACGTCGCCGCGAAGCGCCTCGACGGCGGCTTCGGTGGCATCCTGGCGGGTGACCAGATCGAACGAGGCGTCCAGCGCCTCGACGGGGAGAGTGGATTCCATGGGGCATTCACCTTTCGTTGGTGGGGAACAGGGTGGAGAGAAGGGGGCGCCAACACGGTCAGGCGATGAGGTGGACCCGCGAGCCGTGCTGCATCGGGTGGGTGACGAGGCTGACTTCGAAGAGGTCGACGTCGAGCAGTTCGCGGCCCGCCTCGGTGCGGCGGCTGGACCGGGCGCGGTATCCGAACGACAGGCCGGTGACGGTGCCGCGCTTGAGGGCCAGGCCCGCCGCGCCGAAGGGGTTGTCGATCACCGCGACGACACGAAGGCCGCGCGCGTCCTCGGCGACGGTCTCGACCCAGCCGATGCGAAGGTCGGCGCGGTGCTGCCAGAACAGCGGGATCGGGTCGCCGCGCTCGGCCAGGGTGCGGGCGAAGGCGCCGGGGCGGATGACGTCGCGGCAGGCGTCGGGCTTGCCGAACAGGGCGGCGTAGCCGGCGAAGCGCAAGGGTGCCGGCGCGCTCATCGCAGCAGCCCCGTGGCGCCCAGGCGCACCGCGATGCCGAGCATCAGCAGGGCGAGCGCCCCGCGCACCGCCCAGCCCACCACGGCCGACCGGGCGCTCGACTTGGCATCGCGCCAGGCGCGGAGCAGTTCGCGCAGCTCGCCCATGTCCTGCGGTGCAGTCTCGTCGTCGAGGCCGATGCGAGCGAGCATGCGGCGCGCGCCCAGCTCGCTGGCTTCCTCGACGATGGCGCGCAGGGTGACGAGATCGCCGGTTTGCGAGGCAGCCTGGGCAAGCAGGCCCGCCAGCATGTCGTTGGAGTTCATGATTTGTTCTCCTTGTTATCCATCCGGTCGGGCAGGCCCAGCAGGGCGCGCTTCTCGTCCGCGTCGAGGAAGTCGGCTGCGCTTACCTGCGCCCACAGGCGCTCGCGGTCCTCGGCAAGCGCGGGCACTCGGTCGAGGTCGATCGCCAGCGCCGGGTCCGGGAACCAGGGCGCCAGGCCCTCGCCGATGGCGGCAAGGATCTTGGAAGCGAGCGGCAGCAGCGTCAGGCGCCACAGCGCGCGGTTGGCCTCGCGGTAGTTGTTGTATGTCGCGTCGCCCGGCAGCCCGAGCAGCATCGGCGGCACCCCGAAGGCGAGCGCGACGTCGCGCGCGGCGGCGGCCTTGAGGGTGGCGAAATCCATGTCGGCGGGCGTCATCGCCATCGCCTGCCATTTCAGCCCGCCTTCCAGCAGCATCGGGCGCCCGGCGTTGGCCATGCCCGAATAGGCGGTGGTCAGCTCGGTCTTGAGCCGGTCGAACTGGTCGCCGGTCAGGCCGACGCCGTCGCCGTTCTCGTAAACGAGGGCGCCGGAGGGCCGCGCCGCGTTCTCGAGCAGCTGGCGGTTCCAGGTGGAGGCGGCGTTGTGCGTGGCGATCGCCTCGTCGGCGGCGCAGAGGCAGCCGGCGCCGTAATGGTCGTCGCTGGGATGGAAGTTGCGGATGTGGATGAGGTTGGGCGAGGCGTCCTCGTCAAGCGCCGGGATCGACAGGCGGGGGCCCG
>NZ_AKKE01000079.1 GCF_000281975.1 Novosphingobium sp. AP12
ATACGGCCGGCCGGCCGCTGCCGCAGACCGCTGCCGGGCGGCTCCTGCTGCTGCTGGCCGAAGTTGTCGCCGAGCAGGCTGCACCGGTGCCCCTCATCGCGCTGCTGGTTCACCCATTGGCCGGCGGTGGAGAACGCCGCGCACGCTGGCTGGAGAATGCGCGGCGGCTCGATCTTGCGCTGCGCGGCCCGCGTCCGGGCACCGGGCTGGCAGCGCTTGCCGCTCGTGCCGAGGAGGCCAAGTTAGGCGACTGGTGGACCGAGGTGGAAGCCATGCTCGCGCCATTGATGGCGCTCGCCGACGCAGAACCGCTGGAGGCACTGCTCGGCATGCTGGCCGGCGCGGCGGAGGGGCTTTGCGGAGAGGTGCTCTGGGCCGGCGCCGACGGCCGCGCTCTCAGCGCCTTCGTCGAGGAACTGCGCGGCGCGGCGGCCGTGGCGGGGACGCTGCTCGACCCGCGCGACCTGCACGCCGTGCTGCGCGACGCGATGGACCGCGTCTCGGTGCGTCCCCCCTGGGGCGGCCACCCGCGCGTGTCGATCTACGGTCTGCTGGAGGCGCGGATGAGCCGCGCCCATCTTGTTATCTGCGGTGGACTGGTCGAGGGCGTATGGCCCGCCAGCCCGGCGCAGGATTCCCTGCTCCCACCCGCCGTATTGCGCGCGCTGGGTGTGCCGGGCGCGGATTTCCGGATTGGCCTTGCCGCGCACGATCTTGCTGCCACGCTCGGCGCGCCCGAGGTGGTGCTGAGCTGGGCGCAGCGCGACGAAGGCGGCCCGGTCATCCCCTCGCGTTTCGTGCTGCGCGTGCGCGCCATGCTCGGCGACCAGCTAGAACGGCATGTGGAGCGCACGGCGCTGCGCCTGGCGCGCCTGATCGACGATGCCGCCTCGGTTCCGCCGCATCCTCGCCCGCAGCCGATGCCCTCCGAGGAGCAGCGCCGGGTCGATCTCTCCGTTACCGGGCTCGACCGCCTGCGCGGCGATCCCTACCAGTTCTACGCGAACTCGATCCTTGGGCTGCGCAGCATCGATGGACTCGACGCCGAGCCAAGCGCGGCCTGGCGGGGCGAAGTCGCGCACAAGATCATGGAGCTATGGCACCGGGCGGGCGAACCCGAGGGCGCCCTCCACGCCATCGCGCAAGAGGTGCTGAAGGAGGAGAACGCACACCCGCTCATGCGTGTGCTGTGGTGGCCGCGCCTCTCCGCCGCGCTGGAGACGTTCGAGCAAAGCATTCTTGCCGCAAAGGCAGCGGGCCGGCAAGTCCTCGCCGTCGAGGCATGGGGCGACATGCGCCACCGCGACGTGCGCATCCACGGGCGCGCCGACCGGCTTGACCGGCGCGAGGACGGCACTCTCGCCGTGGTCGACTACAAAACCGGCCAGCCGCCGACCGGCAGGCGGGTTCAGGAAGGCTTCGCGCTCCAGCTCGGACTCGTCGGCCTGATCGCTGAGGCCGGCGGGTTCGAGAGCGTTGCAGGCAAGGCGGAAGGCTTCGAATATTGGTCGATGGCGAAGTCCAAAGACGGCTCGATGGGATATATGTTTGAGCCAGTTCTGGAGGGCCGCAAGAAGTCCGGCATACCGCGTGAGGATTTCCTGCCCGAGACGCAGCGGTTCCTCGACGATGCGCTCGATCGCTGGATACTGGGCTCCGAGCCCTTCACCGCGCGGCTCAACCCGGAACTCGGCAGCTATGCCGACTACGACCAGTTGATGCGTCTGGATGAATGGATCACGTCGCTCGGCGGTTCCAGCAGGCACGACAGCGAGGATACGGCATGAGCGGTCCCGCTACCGTCCACCCGCTGCATGGCAATCAGATGCGCGCGGTCGATCCTCAGCAGACGGTGTGGCTCTCCGCCTCCGCCGGCACCGGCAAGACGCAGGTGTTGTCCTCGCGCGTGCTGCGCCTTTTGCTGCAGCCAGGCGTGGACCCCTCACAGGTCCTCTGCCTCACATTCACAAAGGCCGGCGCCACCGAGATGGCGGCGCGGATCAACGGCACGCTGGCGGAGTGGGTGCGGCTGAACGATGCCTCGCTCGGCATGCGCCTCGCCGCGATCGGGGCGGAAGGCACCGAAGACAACAAGGCGCGCGCCCGCACGCTGTTCGCCGCCGTGCTCGACAGTCCGGGCGGGGGGCTGCGGATAGACACGATCCACGCCTTCTCGCAGTGGCTGCTCGCGACCTTCCCGCAGGAGGCCGATCTCATTCCCGGCAGCCGTCCGATGGAGGAGCGCGAGCGGGACCTGTTGGCGCGGCAGGTGCTGGCCGACCTGCTGGTCGATGCGCAGGATGATCCGCTGGGCGACGCGGGCCTGCTGAAGGCAGTCGAGCAACTCTCGCTGCGCCACGGGCCGGACGCGGTCATGGGCTTCCTGCTGCGCTGCGCCTCGGCGCGGGCTGCGTGGTTCGGTGCAGGCGGCTGGCAGGTGGGCGACATGCGCGCCAATGTGCTTCGCCTCGTCGGACTGCCGGCGGACGCGGATGGTGACTGGCTCGCCGCGCAGTGCGCAGATACTGCGTTCGACGTGGTTTCGCTGCGGCGCTGCATGGAGGTGAACCATCAGTGGGGGACCAAGACCGGGCTCGCCGCCGTCGATGCGATCAGCGAGTGGTTGCTGGGCGACGCTGCGCAGCGGGCCGCGGGTATCGACTCGCTGGCGAAGGAATTCCTGACGCAGAAGGGCGAGACCAAGGCGAGCAAGTCGCAGGACAAGCTCGACCCCCAATACCCTGAATATTGCGCCCATGTCGTGGCGGGCATCGCAGCAATCCGCTCGGCGCGGGCGCTGTTGTCGCTGGCCGACCGGCTCGTCCCGGCTCTCCGGCTGGGACGCGCCTTCGCGCTTGCCTGGGAAGAAGCCAAGCAGCGTGAAGGGTTGATCGATTTCGACGACCAGATCCGCCGCGCCGCCGACCTGCTCGGCAACCGGGCACAGGCGGACTGGATCCGTTACAAGCTCGATCGCCGTTTCGACCACATCCTTGTCGACGAGGCGCAGGACACCAATGCCGCGCAGTGGGACATCATCTTTGCCATGGCGGGAGAGTTCTGGGCAGGCCTCGGCCAGCACAAAGACCGGCCCGAAGGCGTGATGCGCACGCTGTTCGTGGTCGGCGACTACAAGCAGGCGATCTTCCGCTTCCAGGGCACGAGCCCTGAAAACTTCCGCCGGGCCGCCGACCGCGTGCGGCGCGAGATGGGCGAGGCTGCACAGAACGCGCAGATGCTGCGCAGCAACTTCGCGCCGCGTGACCTGCTGGAACTGGGGCTCGACCGCTCGTTTCGCACGGCGCAGAGCGTACTCGACTTCGTCGACAATGCCATCGCCGGGGTCGGCCACGAGAACTTCGGGCTCGACGCGCCTCCCGAGCGGCACGAGGGGCAGGAGCGTCCCGGATACGTCGCGCTCTGGCGCCCGGTGAGCGAAAGCGCCGATGACGAGGACGACGACACCGGCGAGGGCGACGAGGACGGCACCGCGCCCAATTGGCTCTCGCGTCCCGACCGACAGATGGCCGAGCGCATCGCCCTGCAGGTGCGCGAATGGCTCGATCGCCAGGGGCCGGGCCTGACGCTGGTAAAGGGCGGCAAGCGGCGCGCGGGCGCGGGCGACATCATGGTCCTGGTGCGCCAGCGCAAGGAACTGGCCGGCTTGATCGTCGCCAGGCTTCATGCAGCGGGTGTGCCGGTGGCGGGGGTGGACCGCCTGCGCCTTGGCGCACCGCTGGCGGTCAAGGACCTGGTGGCCGCGCTGCGCTTCGCGGTGCAGCCGCTCGACGACCTGAACCTCGCTTCGTTACTGGTGTCGCCGCTCGTCGGGTGGAGCCAGGAGCAGTTGCTGGCCCATGCCTGGCGGCCGAGGCACACGCACTTGTGGGACCACATGCGCCGCTCGCGCGAGCCGGAGGTCGGCGCAGTCATGGCGCAGCTGGGAGCGCTGCTCGCCAAGGCCGACTACGATCCGCCGCAGGACCTGCTGCACTGGCTTTTGGTCGGGCCGTGGCAGGGGCGGCGGCGCCTGGTGGCAAGGCTGGGGACCGAGGCCAACGACCCGATCGACGAACTCATAAACGCGGCGCGCGCCTATGTCGTCACGGACACGCCGAGCCTCGCAGGGTTTCTCGCGTGGTTCGATGCGGGCGACGGTGAACTGAAGCGCGAGGCGGACAACGCGGCCGGGCTCGTGCGGGTGATGACGGTCCACGGATCGAAGGGGCTGCAGGCGCCGATCGTGATCCTCGCCGATGCCACGAGTAACCCTGACAATGCGCGAGAGCGCGGGCTGGACCTCCCCGATCCGGCGAACGAGGCCCGGGCGATTCCACTGCCACCGCTGTCGAAGGACGAGAAGCAGGGGCGGATCGCCGCACATATCGAGGCAGCACGCAGCGCCGACGAGCAGGAGCATTGGCGCCTGCTCTACGTCGCCATGACGCGGGCCGAGGAGGCGCTGTTCGTCGGCGGCGCGCTGAGTGCGAGGGACCGCGACGGACCAAGTCCCAAGAGTTGGTACGCGCGCCTGCGCGAGCTTTTCCAGCCTGACGCCGAGATTGCTGACCCGATCTGGGGCGCTCGGTGCGAGCATGGGGCGCTCGTCGAGTCAGTGCCGGTCGTGGCGGGGGCGCCGCAGCTGGACCTGCGTGAGCCGCTGCCGACCTGGCTGGAGCGCGTACCACCGGCCGAGCCGCGTCCGCCGCGTCCGTTGGCGCCGTCCGCGCTCGGCGAGGAGGATGCGCCCGATCCGCCGTTCCCGCCCGGCGCTGGCAGCGATGCCGCCCGGCGCGGTACGTTGGTTCACAAGCTGCTCGAGCGTTTGCCCGATGTCGGTGTCGACCGGCGTGAGGCGGCCGGGCAGGCGTGGCTGAAGCGACATGCGGCAGACCTTGGCGTTACAGACCGGGACGCATTGCTGGCGAGCGCCCTGGCGGTGCTGGACAATCCCGAATGGGCGGACCTGTTCACGCCCGACAGCCTTGCCGAAGTGCCGGTTGCGGCGGTCGTCGGGGGGCAAGTGGTGGCGGGGACGATCGACCGGCTGGTCATCGAACCCGGCCGCGTGCGCCTTGTCGATTACAAGAGCGCGCGGCGCCCTCCCGAGACGGTCGATGCGGTACCGGTGGGCGTACTCCGCCAGATGGGGGCTTACGCCGCTGCGCTGGAGGCGACCTTCCCCGGACGCGAGATCGACGTAGCGCTGCTCTACACCGCCGTTCCTCGTCTCATCGAAGTGCCTGCCGAACTGCTGGCGCTCCACAAGCCGGACTTGGCGCCTCGCGAGTAAAGCTTTCGCGAGTCGCCGTTGCGTCCTTTCGTTTCGTCCCTAGATTGCTGCCCAACCCGTTTTTCCAGGAGTCCTTTCATGTCCACCATTGCCGTTACCGACGCCAGCTTCGAGGACGACGTCCTCAAGTCCGACAAGCCCGTTCTCGTCGATTTCTGGGCGGACTGGTGCGGTCCGTGCAAGATGATCGGCCCGGCTCTTGAAGAGATCGGCGAGGAACTGGCCGACAAGGTGACCATCGCCAAGATGGACATCATGGCCAACACCGGCATTCCCGCAGAGATCGGCGTGAAGTCGATCCCGCTGCTGGTGCTGTTCAAGGACGGCAAGGCCGTCGCCCAGAAGCTCGGCGCAGCGCCGAAGAACGCGCTCAAGGGTTGGCTCGAGAGCGAACTCTGAGCCTTCGGCCTGATCGGTCGGATATGTGAAAGGCCCCTGCCGCTGAGAAGCGGCGGGGGCTTTTTCGTGTCAGGCGATCCTGGCGGCGATGGCGGCGAACTCGTCCCAAAGTGCGGGGCTCGATGCTCCGATGAGGTCGCGGCGTTCGTATTCGTCGACGCGGTAGGGGGTGCCGTCGGGGCGTGCAGCCTTGCCGCCGGCCTCGTTGAGGAACAGCACGCCCGCCGCATGGTCCCACGGCAAGGTGCGGTTGAAGACCGAGATGTCATTGGTACCCAGCACCAGCCGGGGATATTGCTCGGCGGCGCAGCGCGGGATGTCGACGAGGCGGTAGTGCGGGGCGATGTGGGTCAGGACCTTCTCGCGCGCACCTTCGTCGAGGAAGACAGTCGAAATCGCGGCGACCGGTGGGTTTTCGCCGGTTGTGCGGGCGGCGATC
Organism: Novosphingobium sp. AP12; assembly: GCF_000281975.1. Classification (GTDB taxonomy): domain Bacteria; phylum Pseudomonadota; class Alphaproteobacteria; order Sphingomonadales; family Sphingomonadaceae; genus Novosphingobium. The sequence continues at coordinate 6,132 of NZ_AKKE01000079.1, forward strand.
CGCCCGCCGTCGATCCATGCGCCTTCGCCCGGCGCGGCGCGGCAGAAGCGGCCGGTCAGGCAGTCGAGAATCCAGCCGCCGAGGATGTCGCCCCGGTCCGCGAGCGCGACGAGTACGCCGAAGGGCGGCTTGCCGGCAGCGAAGTTGTTGGTGCCGTCGAGCGGGTCGACGATCCAGCAGGGGCCGTGCTTCAGTCGCTCCATCACTGATGCATCCGCGAAGACCGCTTCCTCGCCGACCACCGCCGCTTCGGGCAGGAGCGCGGCGAGACGGTCGGTCAGCAAGGCCTCGGCTTCGCGGTCCGCGACGGTGACGACGTCGTCCGCCGCCTTGTTGTCGATCTCGCTGGCGGCGAGCGTCTGATAGCGCGGGAGGATCGCGCGTTCGCTGGCCTCGCGCATGATCGCCTCGACGGCGGAGTGGAGGGCGGGGGTCATCATGTCAGCGGGATCATGACCTGCGCCGCGAAGCCGGGCCTTTGCCGGATGCGATCGTACCACTCCGCCACGGCCGGAAACTCCGGCTTATCGAATGGGAGGCTGAACCAGGTGTAGGCGTAGACGCCCATGGGGATGTCGCCGATGCCGAACTGGCCGCCGGAAAGCCATGGCTTTTTACCGAGATATTTCTCCAGCACGGCGAGGTGGCGGGCGCAGGCGTCGATGCCGTGCGCGATGGCTTCGTGGTCCCACTGTTCCCGCGGCGTGCGGGCGAAGTTGAGGAAAGGCACGCGCTGGGCGTCCGCATAGGCGAACTGCCAGTCCATCCAGCGGTCGGCAAGGGCGCGGTCGATGGGGTCGCGGGGGAACCAGCGTTCGCCGCCGTATTCGGCGGCCATATAGCGCAGGATCGCGTTGGATTCCCACAAGATGACCTTGCCGTCCTCGATCATCGGGATCAGGCGGTTCGGGTTCTTGGCGAGGTATTCGTCGGTGAAGCCGAACTGGCCGCCGATGTCGCGGCGCATGTAGTTCAGGCCCAGTTCCTCGGCGAACCAGGCGACTTTCTTGACGTTGTGGGAGTTCAGCCGTCCCCACAGGGTGAACGCGGGCTCCGCCATCGTCAGCTCCTGTAGTCGGCGTTGATGGAGATGTAGCCGTGCGTTAGATCGCAGGTCCACACCGTCGCGCTACCGTCGCCGAGGCCGAGGTCGACCTCGATGGTCACGTCCTGGCCCTTGAGGTGCGCGGTGACAGGGGCCTCGTCGTAGTCGGCCAGCGGCAGCCCCTCGCGCGCGGCCCAGGTGCCGCCGAAACCGATCGAGAGCTTGTCGCGGTCGGCGGGTTCGCCTGCCTTGCCCACGGCCATGACGACGCGGCCCCAGTTGGCGTCCTCACCGGCGATGGCGGTCTTGACCAGGGGCGAGTTGGCGATGGCCATGCCGACCTTCCGGGCGCTCTCGTCCGAGACGGCGCCGGTGACGCTCACGGCAATGAACTTCTGCGCGCCTTCGCCGTCGCGCACCACGAGGTGGGCGAGCTGGCGGCAGACGTCGTGGACGGCGGCGGCGAAGGCGTGGGCGCCCTCGCTCTGGAACGAGGCGATCGTTGCATTGCCGGCCTTGCCGGTGGCGAAGGCGAGCACGGTGTCACTGGTCGATGTGTCCGAATCGACGGTGATGCACGAGAAGGTGCGCTCGTTCGCGGCGGAGAGGCACGCCTGCAGGAACCCGGGTTCGACCGCCGCGTCGGTGAAGAGGTAACCGAGCATCGTCGCCATGTCCGGCGCGATCATGCCTGAGCCCTTGATGATGGCGCTGATCGTGATCTTGGTTTCGCCGACCATCGCGGTCGCCGTGGCGCCCTTGGCGAAAGTGTCGGTCGTGGCGATGGTCTGGGCGGCGTCCTCCCAGGTGCAGGTCTCGGCGGTGAGGGCCTTTTCGACGCCTTCGCGCGCCTTGTCCTTGGGCAGCGGCACACCGATCACGCCGGTGGACGAGACGAAGACCTCGCCCGGCGCGCAGCCGAGGTGGGCGGAGACCTGTTCCATGATCTGCTCCACCGCCTCGCGGCCGCGGTAGCCGGTGAAGGCGTTGGAATTGCCGGCGTTCACCACCAGCGCGCGGGCGCGGCCATGCGCCACGTTCTCGCGGCCCAGCTCCACCTCGGTCGAGCAGCAGAGGTTGCGGGTGAACACGCCGGCGACGGCGGTGCCTTCTTCGAAGGTGACGTATGTGAGGTCGCAGCGGCCCCAGTCCTTGTAGCCCGCCCGCACGACATGCGGTGTGACGCCGGCAATGGCAGGCAGGGCGGGGAAGGGCGAGGCGAGCGGGGAGACGGGATAGGCCATGGCCGGAGGGCCTAGCGCGAGTTGATGACAGGTCAAGAGTCAGATCGCCAGCCTGCGCGAGCCGCGCGTTTCCGGGGCTGGGCAGCCAGGCGTATGGGCGCGATGGCCGTTGCGAATTCGTCGCGCTTTTGCGCCGGAGTTGTTGCCGTTCCGACGTAAGGCACGGCCATCTCATCGCGCCCAAGCGATTAACACCAAGGCAAAGAGAGGAGGGGCCGCGCCTCCTTCGTTGCAGCTTCTACAAACCTTTTCGGATTCGACGCTGTTGCCGGTGGACACGTCGCGGATGGCTCCTTATCTGGTCTGCGATGGCCCATCGCCTGCTCCTGACCTTGCTTGCCCTGCTGACGGGCCTTGCCGCGCAGATCGGCCCTGCCGACGCGCGCGTGTCGCAGATGGCCAGCACGCAGCTGGTGGCGCCGCGCGAACTCGTCGCCGCCAAGGCGCCCCGGGCTCCTGTGGCCCTGGCGCGCCTGCCCGAACCAGGCCTGCGCAACACCCGTCTCCATGCCCCCCAGCGCATTGCCGCGCCGATCCCGGTTGCCGTCGCGACCGTCCTCACAGGCATAGACCGCGCCCGCGAATAACGCGGGATTCGCGCAACATTTCGCTGTCTCGCGAGCTTCCGACGCGCCCGGCCGGGTCTTTCAACCCTGGCCGCGGCGCGCGACCTTCGATCATACGCATCCACGAATAACAGGGGTTCCCCGCCATGCTCGGCGCACTCGTCAAGTCCATCTTCGGCTCGTCCAACGAGCGTTACGTCAAGTCGCTCGACAAGATCGTCGCGCAGATCAACGCCTTCGAGCCAGCGCTCGAGGCCATGAGCGACGAGGAACTGGCGGCCCAGACCCCCAAGTTCCGCGAGCTGCTGGCGAACGGCTCCTCTCTCGACGACCTGCTGCCCGAAGCCTTCGCCACCGTGCGCGAGACGTCGAAGCGCGTGTTCGGCATGCGTCACTTCGACGTGCAGCTGATCGGCGGCATGGTGCTCCACCGCGGCGAGATCGCCGAGATGCGCACCGGCGAGGGCAAGACGCTGGTCGCCACCACCGCGACCTATCTCAACGCGCTGGAAGGCAAGGGCGTCCACGTCGTCACCGTGAACGACTACCTCGCTCGCCGCGACGCCGAGCAGATGGAGAAGCTGCACGGCTTCCTCGGCCTGACCGTCGGCGTGATCGTGCCCAACCTGAACGAGTACGAGCGCCGCGAGGCCTACGCGGCAGACATCACTTACGGCACCAACAACGAGTTCGGCTTCGACTACCTGCGCGACAACATGAAGCACGAGCGCAGCCAGATGGTGCAGCGCCCCTTCAACTTCGCGATCGTCGACGAGGTCGATTCGATCTTGATCGACGAGGCGCGTACGCCGCTCATCATCTCCGGCCCGACGGACGACAAGAGCGAGCTCTACGTCCAGGTCGACGCGATCGTGAAGCAGCTGGTCCCCGAGGATTACGAGGCGGACGAGAAGACCAAGAACATCAGTCTCACCGAAGACGGCGTCGAGAAGGCCGAGCGCATGCTCGAGGCAGCCGGCCTGCTCGAGGGCTCGAACCTGTACGACGTCGAGAACACGCAGGTGGTCCACCACCTCGACCAGAGCCTCAAGGCCGTGGTCATGTTCAAGCGCGACACCGACTACATCCTCAAGGACGACAAGGTCGTCATCATCGACGAGTTCACCGGCCGCATGATGGACGGCCGCCGTTGGTCCAACGGCCTGCACCAGGCGGTCGAGGCCAAGGAAGGCGTGCGCATCGAGCCCGAGAACCAGACCCTCGCCTCGATCACCTTCCAGAACTACTTCCGCATGTACCCCAAGCTCTCGGGCATGACCGGCACCGCGGCGACCGAGGCGGGCGAGTTCTACGACATCTACAAGATGAACGTCGTCACCATCCCGACCAACGTGCCCGTCATGCGCGTCGACGAGGAGGACGAGTTCTACAAGAACACGCTCGACAAGTTCGCCGCCATCGCCAAGCTGATCCGCACCAAGTACGAGAGCGGCCAGCCGGTGCTCGTTGGCACGGTCTCGATCGAGAAGTCGGAACTGCTGTCGGACTTCCTCAACAAGGAGGGCGTCAAGCACTCGGTCCTGAACGCCCGCTTCCACGAGATGGAAGCGCACATCGTGGCGCAGGCAGGCTCGCTCGGCGCGGTGACCATCGCCACCAACATGGCGGGCCGCGGCACCGACATCCAGCTCGGCGGCAACGTCGAGTTCCGGGTCGAGGACGAACTGCGTGACGTGCCGGAAGGCCCTGAGCGCGACGCCGCGATTCTCAAGATCAAGGCCGAGGTCGGCGAACAGAAGCGCCTTGTGCTCGCGGCCGGCGGCCTCTGCGTCATCGGTACGGAGCGCCACGAAAGCCGCCGCATCGACAACCAGCTGCGCGGCCGTTCGGGCCGCCAGGGCGACCCGGGCCTGTCGAAGTTCTACCTTTGCCTCGAGGACGACCTGCTGCGCATCTTCGGGCCCGACACGCTGTTCTCCAAGATGATGAACAACAACCTCGCCGATGGCGAGGCGATCGGTTCCAAGTGGCTGTCGAAGGCGATCGAGACTGCGCAGAAGAAGGTCGAGGCGCGCAACTACGAAGTGCGCAAGCAGGTCGTCGAATACGATGACGTTATGAACGACCAGCGCAAGGTCATCTACGAGCAGCGCGCCGACATCATGGATGCCGAGACCGTGGACGACGTGGTCCTCGACATGCGCAACGACACCGTCAACGCCATCGTCGCCGACGCCTGCCCGCAGGGCTCCTACCCCGAGCACTGGAAGGTCGAGGAGCTGAGGGAGCGCACGAAGGAAGTGCTCGGCCTCGACATCCCGCTCGACGCGTGGATCGAGGAAGACGGCATCGAGCCGCAGGACATCGAGGAACGCATCGCCGCGCTTGCCGAGGCGCAGATGACCGAGAAGATGTCGCATGACGATCCGGCCATCTGGCGCCAGGTCGAGAAGTCGATCCTGCTCGACCGCCTCGACCACTACTGGAAGGAGCACCTCGCCACGCTCGACGCGCTGCGCCAGGTCGTGTTCCTGCGCGCCTACGCCCAGAAGCAGCCGATCAACGAATACAAGCAGGAAGCCTTCAGCCTGTTCGAGCGCATGCTGGAAACCATCCGCGAGGACGTGACCCGCATCATCTCGGTCAGCGAACTGCGCATGCCCGAGCCGGCGCAGCTTCCGGAACTGCCCGACTTCCTGACCGGCCACATCGATCCCTTCACCGGGCTCGACAATTCCGACGACGGCGATGGCTCCTCGCTCAACCCCGAACTGTTCGGGACCTTCGCCGGCAGCCCGCAGCGCATGACGCAGGACTTCGGCGGCGGCGCCGATGGCTCCGAGGCAGGCGGCGATCCCTATGCCGGCCTGCAGATCAGCCGCAATGCGCCGTGTCCCTGCGGCTCGGGCAACAAATACAAGCACTGCCACGGCGCGCTGGTCTGACGTTCGACCCCATTCGCTGGAAAAAACGCCGTCCGGATCCGTCCGGGCGGCGTTTTTGTTTTGTCGATCAATGACTTCGACCGGCACGCAGGAGACGAAGTAAACTTTTGCTTATTTCGAAGTAAGCTAACCACAATTATGTGCCGCACATAATATAACGGGCGTTGTAATCATTCTGACAGCACTGATTACTTTCGAGGGTTACTTCTATGTATTAGTCCCTAAGTCAGAGGCGGCAGAGCCTCTCATGAGGGGGAAATCATGTTTGCAAGTGCGACACTTAACTCGTCCGGTACGAAGTGGGCCGTCAGCGCGGCGGCTCTCGGTTTCTCGCTGGCGCTGGCGGCGCCGGGTGCGGCGCAGACGGTCGTCAATCCCGGTTTCGAGACTGGCGACGCCAGTGGCTGGACACTCAGCGGCGGCACCTGGACCGACGTCAGCGTATGGCCCCCGGTGGACTCGACCTGGGCCGGTGCGCCGAACTCGGTCACGATCACCAATGCGGGTGACTTCGATCCCTTCACCAGCGCGCCGACCGTGTTCGCGGGCAATCACGCGATCCGCCTGAACGACGCGAACCCGAACTACGGGGTCACCGCGCTGGCGCAGACGGTCAACGGCTATGCCGGCAACAAGCTCTATTACGCCTGGAACGCCGTGCTCGAGCCGTCGCACGGGCCGACCGACAGCCCCTCGTTCATCATCAAGGTGGTCGACAAGACGACCGGCAAGGTGATCAACAACATCGCCTACAGTGCCTATACCGCGCAGAACACCACGATCTTCCGCACCGCCGGCCGCTACGTGACCAGCGACTGGAAGGTCGAGGACATCGACATGATCGCGGGCCACGACTACGATCTGCTGTTCGTCGCGCTCGACTGTCCCTACGGCGCTCACTCGGGCTACGTCTATGTCGACGGCTTCGGCGACATCATCCCAGCCGCCAACGCCAACGTGGGCTTCGACCCCGCCACCGACATCACCCGCGGCGCCGAAGTGCTGATCCCGATCCCGGGAGGCGGCGCGGTGGTCCCCGACATCGACCTCGCCAAGGCGTTCTACACCACCACTGAGCTGAATGACGGCGACGTGAACCCGAACTTCGTGGGCGGTACGCTGCAGTTCGCCTCCGCCGGCGACGTGTCTACCGCGCTGACGGTGCAGACGCAGGGCGGCACAATCGACACCAATGGTCTCGACGTGGGCCTGAGCGGGGGCCTCACCGGGCCGGGCGGCATGATCAAGACCGGGGAGGGTACGCTGACGCTCTCGGGTGCGATCAGCACCATCAACGAAACCTTCGCGGTCCAGCAGGGCACTCTGGCCGTCAATTCCGCGCTGTCGAGCCTGGATGTCACCGTCGCGTCCGGAGCGACTCTCAAGGGCACCGGCACGATCGTCGCCGACGTTGCAGTCGGTGCGGCGGGGAGGCTCGCGCCCGGCAACAGCCCTGGCACCCTGGTCGTCGCAGCGGGCGACGTGACGTTCGACGATGCCGCCCGCTTCGAAGTCGAGATCGACGGGCGGACCTACAACCCCGCGGGCGGCGCTGGCACCTACGACCGGCTCGCGCTGTCGTCCGGTGCGACGTTCCAGCCCAACGGCATCCTGGCGCCGACGCTGCGCGGCATCACCGGCGGGAACAACACCTACACGCCGGCGGTGGGCGACACGTTCACCGTGGTCGAGGGGGGAGCGGTAGGCTCGGGGGCGTTCGATTCGGTGGTCCAGCCGGCAACGGGCCTGGCGGCGAACACGCGGTTCGACGTCATCTACCGCCCGACCAGCGTCACCATCGCGACGACCCCGGGCAGCTTCGCGTCTTACGGAGCCTCGGCCGGATGGAAGGTCAACGCCGTCTCGGCTGCCGAGGGCCTCGATCCCTTCCGCCCGGCTGCTGGTGCACGGGCGGGCGCATTCTTCCCGCTGTTCGACGGGCTCTACGGGATGGACGGCGGCGATCTCGGCTATGCCTTCTCGCAGATCAGCGGCGAGATCCATGCCAACACCATGCAGATGGCGCAGGCATCCGCGCAGGACGTCAGCCGCATCGCGCTCGGTGCGGCGCAGGAACCCTGGGGCTGCCCGCCGGAGGTCCAGACGCCGGGCGAATTCACCGAGCCTCCGCCGGAAGGCGCCGCCGACGGCTGCGGCATCACGTCGGCCAGCAAGGGCGCGACCGTCTGGGGGCGTTACCTCGGCCAGTCGACCGACGTGGGCGAGGACGACATCGCCTATGGCTATGGCCGATCGGCCAAGGGGCTCATCGCGGGCGTCAGCGTCGTCAATGTCGACGGAACCCGGCTCGGCGTCGGCGGCAGCTACAGCAACGGCGACATGAACAGCGACGTGAGCAGCAGCGCCGAGATCGATACCGCGTCGGTGTTCGCCTATGGCGCCCACCGCTTCGGGAGCATCACGATCGGCGGCGTCATCGGTTGGAACCAGGCCGACGTCGATACCGTGAGCAACGTCTCGCTCACCACCGGCAACCTGCAGGCGACGGATGGCTACAAGATCGAGACCTGGACCGGGGCGCTCGATGCGCGGCTGGACGTACCGGTCGGAGCGCGTTCGGTCTTCCGTCCGGTCGTGGGCATGGAATTCGCCAAGACCAGTTCGGACGGCGTCGCCGAAACGGGTCCGGCGACGATCGCCCTGGTGCTGCCCAAGGAAAAGTGGACCAGCGTTCGCACGAAGCTGGGCGGCGAGTTCGCGGTCGGCGTGGGCAATCCGGTCGAGTTCGGGTTGTTCGCCAACTGGTATCACGAGCTCAACGACACGACAGCCGTCCGCACCGCGCAGCTCGGCGCGGCGAACTGGGTGGTCTCCAGCGTCGATGCGGACAAGGATACCATCGAGGGCGGCGCGCTGCTCGGGCTGAAGCTGAACAACGCCATCAAGTTCCGCTTCGAGTATGCCATCCTGCGCAACGGCGAATACCACACCGACCGCGCGTCGGCGGGGGTTGCGATCAAGTTCTGAGCGGCCGGAACGACCCGTTTGGATAGGGGGCGCGGTGCAAGCCGCGTCCCCGTTCGCATGTCGGAGCGATCCGGTTTTGCGACGAATGGCGCGGGCTTCTCGGAGCCCCGCGAAACCCCGGCGCGTCCGTCCTCGTTCCATGGGGAAAGGAGACCGCCATGACCGAAACCATCGAGATGATCCATGAAGACGGCCTGCCCGGCAACGAGAGCACTCTCGAGCCCAAGCCTGAATGGCAGCCGCGCTATCCGGGCTCGGGACGCCTGACCGGCAAGGTCGCCATTGTCACCGGCGCCGACAGTGGCATCGGCCGCGCCGTGGCGGCGCTCTATGCCCGCGAGGGGGCGGACGTGGCCATCGTCTACCTGCTCGAAGACGAGGACGCGGCTGAGACCAGGCGCATCGTCGAGGCCGAGGGCCGCCGCGCCATCACCGTGAAGGCTGACGTGGGCTCGCGTGAGATGTGCGACAATATCGTCGAAGAGACGCTGGCCGCGTTCGGCAGGATCGACATCGTCGTCAACAACGCCGGCGAGCAGCATCCCGACGAGGACATCACCGACATTTCCGAGGAGCAGCTGCGCCGCACGTTCCAGACCAACATCTTCGGGATGTTCTTCATGGTCCAGGCGGCGCGCCCGCACCTGAAGTCGGGCGCCGCGATCGTCAATTGCACCAGCGTGACGATGTACAAGGGCAGCAAGGAACTGCTCGACTACAGCTCGACCAAGGGCGCGATCACCGCTTTCACGCGCTCGCTTTCGGAGAACCTGATCGCGGACGGCATCCGCGTGAACGCCGTCGCGCCGGGTCCGATCTGGACGCCCCTCAACCCCTGCGGCGGCGCGAGCGAGGAGAAGCTGGAGCACTTCGGCGAAAGCACCCCGATGGGCCGGCCCGGCCAGCCCAACGAAGTGGCGCCTTCGTTCCTGTTCCTGGCGTGCGAAGACGCCAGCTACATGAGCGGCCAGGTCCTCCATCCCAACGGCGGCATCATCGTCAACGGATAGTGCGGAAAGGAGAGAAGCCATGCCACGCGGCGACAAGAGCAGCTACACCGACAAGCAGAAACGCAAGGCCGAGCATATCGAGGAAGGCTACGAGGATCGTGGGCTGCCCAGGAAGGAAGCCGAATCGCGTGCATGGGCCACGGTCAACAAGGAGTCGGGCGGCGGCAACAAGTCCGGGTCGGGCCGGGGCAGGAAGGATACCCACGTCTCCTCCTCACGCGGAGGCAAGGCGCACAAGTCCAGCTCGCCCGAACAGCGCTCGGCGGCGGCCCGCAAGGGCTGGGAGACACGGCGCAGGAAGCAGGCGGGCGGTTCGTAGGGCTTCGGCGTCAGGCGGCGATGCGCGCCCGGCCGCGAGCCTTGGCCTCGTATAGCGACATGTCGGCACGCCGGATCGCGTGGATGAGCGAGGCTTCGCCGGCCAGCACTTCGCCGATCCCCATGCTGACGCTCCAGCCGGACTGGGTTTCTCCGACGGCGCGCAGTCGCTCCAGCAAGACGGCGGCGAAGGCGTGGGCATCCCCCGCGGGCGGCAGCAGCACGACGAACTCGTCGCCGCCGAGCCGGGCTGCCTGTCCGTCGCAGACGATAGCCATATCGCGCGCCTCGCGCCCGACAGCCACAAGCACGTCGTCGCCGGCGGCATGGCCGAAGCGGTCGTTGATGCTCTTGAAGTGGTCGACGTCTATCGCGATCGCGGCAGCGCCCGCCGCCGCGAACCCGGGCGCGATATGATCGAGCCCGGCACGGTTCCAGGTCCCCGTGAGCGGATCGCGCAGCGCCGCATCGCGCAGTTGCCGCTGGACATGCTCGACGGGGATGGAGAGCAGGCCGAGGTTCAACACGCCGAGCAGCACCTGGTCCGATAGCATCGCCAGCAGCGCCACCCACTCGGCGCCCGGAAGCGCGAGGATCGTCACGATGATCGAGAGGACGTAGGCCGGCAGGTAACCCAGCATCGCGAGACCCGCCATGCGCCGTCCTGCCGACTGCGAGGCGCCGCAGTCGAAGCCCAGCATCAGTCCGCACAGACCCATCGACAGCGACAGGCCAAGGGCATCCCCCAGCGTTTGCAAGGTTCCGTTGGACGCGGCCCATCCCAGATCGGCGGCCGCGATCGGCAATCCGTGCCCCAGGGCAGCCCCGAGGATCGGGATCGCCATCCAGCCCGCAAGCGGCCGCTTGCCGTCGAGCAGGTTGGCACCCACCACCGGCAACACATTGGTCAGTCCCAACAGGGCATAAAGCGCGGTGACGGTCGCCGATGATCCGGGCGGCGTCATCGAGAATGCGAGGATCGCTCCGCCGTAAAGCAGCGAGGACAGCCCCCACATCGCCAAGTGCCGCTCGCTCCGATTGCGCAGCCACAGCGTCGTGAAGACGAGGCCGAACGCGGAGGAGGCCAGGATGCTGCAAAGGCGGAGTGTATCGACGTCTGGAAACTGCATCACGGCCCCTCGGATGACCGTAGTGCCTTGCCAGGAAAGTGTTAAAATTCCCGTCACTGTGCAGGGCCCTGCAACTTGGCGATGATTTCGGGAAAAGGCCGTTGGTCGGGGAGACAGGATTCGAACCTGCGACATCTTGCTCCCAAAGCAAGCGCGCTACCGGGCTGCGCCACTCCCCGACCTTACGGGCGTCGATGGTCTGTCGCCCAGTGGAGGCGACAAATGTCCGGCATTGGTGGGCCCGGCAGGATTCGAACCCGCGACCTAGCCGTTATGAGCGGCCAGCTCTAACCGCTGAGCTACAGGCCCACCGTACCGGACCCGGCCCCATCGACGGGGCCGGACGGATGCGCGTTAGCTTGGGAGTCGCGTCGACGCAAGCGCGCTCTAGTCGACTTTCACCGACGCCGTGATGTCCGCGACGCTGGTCGGCCTGACGCCGCGTTTTTCCAGATGGGCGAACAGGGCGCGCCACCAGTCGTAGAGCGCATCCAGGTCGGCTTCACTGCGCACATATGGCGTGTGTCCGGGTGCCAGCGAGGGGCTGTGGAACGAGAACACCAGCACCGGCAGGCCCTCGTCGATCGCGATGTCGACGCCGCGCAGCGCTTCCTCGGCGGTGATGCCCTCGGGCGTCAGCGGAATACGCTCGAGCAGGCCGGTCCGCGCGAGCACGCCGCGCACCTGCGGGGCACGCCACAGGTGGGGATAAATGACATTGCCGACCTGCCGCAGCGGGCCCCAGTAAACCGTCGTGAGGGGCAGTTCGAGCAGGCGGTGCTCCGGGTCGACCCAATAGGGGCGCAGCGGATGTTCGCGGTAATTGGGGCCGCCGGTTCCGCTGTAGTCCCAGCGCGCACGTACCGAGGTGTCGATCGTGATGCCGCATTCGCGCAGGATTTCGGCGGTGCGCGGCCCCAGGCCATAGCGTCCCGCACGGTAGATCAGTGGTGCGACGCCGAACGCGCTTTCGATCCTGTCGCGCAGCATGCGCAGCTTTTCCCGTTCAAGTTCGAAGGGAAGATTGCCCGCGAAGCTGTTGAATTCGCTGACCTGCTCGGTGAACGGCGGGCTGACCCAGGGGTGCAATTGCACGCCCACTTCGGCCGTGCCGCGCGTGACCGCCTCGCCGATCGCCTCTGTGGCGAAGGAGGAGCAGGCGACCGGCCAGTCGATGAGGTAGCTCGGGACGACGCCGAAGCCCTCGCAGAACTCCTGGAACTTGCGCAGGGCTGGCACGGTGACGAGGCTGTGCTTCTCCCGGTCGAGCGGGGCCGACCAGTCGAACTCTTCCTCGGTGTCGACAGTCACTATGAAGCGCTGGCCGAAGCCCTTGCCGAAGGTAGCGAAGGACTGCTTGCCGGGCAGCTCCAGGAGATTGGGTCCTGGCAAAAACTTTCCCCTCTGCGGGTCGCATCCGTCAGAATGACAGGGTTCTTAGCGCTTTAGAGCGAAAAGGTTGCCGAAGTGCTATTGCCTGCGTCTTCGCCGGTCAAGGCGGGCAGGGTGAGGTGCAGCCTGTCGTCGACACGGTGCAGCAGCCCGCCCGCAGCCGATGCCTCGGCGGCCGCGAGGCGCAGGGTGAAGCCGATCCCGAACATGCCGGTGGCGAGCGACTGGCCGCGCTCCCCAGCGACCGCGTCGAACAGTGCCTCCGCGTCACGCTCGGCCAGCACCGCTGGCAGGGCGACCGCGATCTCGACCATGGGGCCGCGGATCGACCACGTCAGATCGAGCGCTTCACCGGGCGCCGTCGATCCGGCGAGCGCGGCGAACAGGCGCCACACGAGCCGCTCTACTTCGGCGCGCGCGACCCGCACCGGCAGGCTGGTGGCGGAAGGATCGGAGGGAAGCGTGAAGCCGCTGCCGCGCGGCTCGGTCCAGGCGCGCAGCCGCACGACCGTCTGGGCGAGGACGCGGGCGAGGTCGCACTCGCCCTCGTCGAGCGGCATGGCGCCGGTCTCCAGCTTCACCAGGCGGTCGAGTTCCTCGAATCCGGCGAGAATATGCGCGCAGTCCCCGGCGATGGCGGCGGCGAGCGCGCGGTATTCGTGCGGTGCAGGGCCGTAGAGCTGCTGTTGGATGATCTCGGCGGCGACCTGGATCGCGTTCGCCGGTGTGCGCAGTTCGTGGAGGACCTCGCGCATACGGTCGGCCTCGGCAGTGTCGGGCGCAGGAGCGGCGGCGGCGACCCGGGGCGCGGCGGGGCGGCGCAGGCGGCCGCAGTAGCCGGTGAAGCTGCCGGCCTCGAAACGGGCGATGGCGTCGACCTGCCACGCGCCGCTTACGGCGGGTGCGCCGGCGATGCGGATGCGCGCGGCGCGCAGTGGCTGGCGGCGCTGCATGGCGGCGGCAAAGTCCGCTCCGCCCGCCGATGCGTCCTGCGCGCCGGCAAGGTCGAGGCCGATCACGGAGGGAGCGTAGGGACCGTCGGCCCAGGCAACGCGGCCGTGAAGGTCGGTGGTGAAGTCGATCGCGAGCGCCTGGCGCACGACCGGCGGCGCGGTGTCGCCCAGCGGCAGGCGGGGGGCGTCGGCGCCGGTGTCCGGCGGGCCCATCGCCTCGCGCGCCTTGCGGAATTCCTCGATGCGACGGACGATCGCGCCGATGCCCGCCTCGCTCGGCCCGGCCGGCGCCTCGGCGGCTACCTTGTGCTGGAGATCCTTCTGCAACTGCGCCGCGCGGGCCTTGGCCCATTCGCTGAGCGAGGTCGGCGGCGGCGGGTCGTCGGCCATGTCGAGCAGCTCGAGCACGTCATCCGACATGTCTTGATCGACCGCCATGTTGCCGGTGGGCGCATTGAAGGACGCGCGCGGTTCGTCCGGCAGGGGCGATTCGGGATCGGGCTCGATCGGGCCCGACGGCAAAGCGCGGTCGTGGACGCCGAGCCGCTCGAGCAGCGCCACGACACGGGGTGGGAGGTCGCAGCGGTGACGCAGGATGCCGCGCGCGCGCACGGGGAGGGCGGGAATGAGCGTCAGCCATGCCGCGTCGTCCAGCCTGGCGGCGCGAATCGCCTCGCAGGCAACGTCGGGCTCGGCTTCGGCCAGCAGCGCGAGCAGCCGCGGATTGGTCATCGGCTGGAGCGGCTGGCGCAGCAGGCGCGCGCGGTCCGCAGCTGGGATTTCCCGGCCCAACGCTTCGAGCCGGGCGTAACCGGCAGCCATGGTTTCGCTGAGTTCCGAGCCATCCGGCGCCCGGCCGAGGATGTCGACGAGCTGCCTGAACTGCACCCGCGCCAGGCCGTCCCCGGAGGGCGGCAAGCGCAGCACAGTGGCAAGGCGATCGTCGAAATGCATTCGGTCTCCGGGTCCCGCCGACCATGGCAGGGCAGACCCTATGGCCTCGCTATGATTACCATAAGGAAAACAACGGGGATGTCAGGGGGCTCCTCTCGTAGCAAAGCTGGGGAAGAGCGAAAGTGCACAGTTTCCGCCGTTGCAAAGCGGGACGATTACGCTATGCCATAATAATATTACGGCACACCGACGTTTTCGATGTGTATGTTGCAACGCGGGAGCGTGAATGCGCTCCGCCGGGGAAATTTCGAATGATCAATCTCGATGAAATCGACCGCCGCCTGCTGGCAGAATTGCAGGCGGAAGGGCGGATCACGAATGTCGAGCTGGCCCAGCGCGTGGGCCTCACCGCGCCGCCCTGCCTGCGCCGGGTGCGCAGTCTCGAGGAAGCGGGCGTGATCCAAGGCTATCACGCCGATCTCGACGCATCCAAGCTGGGCTTCACGATCACGGTCTTCGCGCTCGTCAGCCTCAAGAGCCAGGCCGAGGAATCGCTCCGCGCCTTCGAAGACCACATGAAGGGCCTGCCCGAAGTGCGCGAGTGCCACATGCTGAACGGCGAGATCGACTTCATACTGAAGATCGTCAGCCGCGACCTGCAGAGCTTCCAGGAATTCCTCACCAGCAAGCTGACGCCCGCCCCCAACGTGGACAGCGTCAAGACCTCCCTGACGATCCGCACGGCGAAGAACGTGCCCGGCGTGCCGATCGGCTGACGGGGCGCGCCGTGGACATGGGATTCGCGATATGAAAGCGAACGCATGAACGGCCTGATTGCCCTTGGCGGCGTCCTCGTCCTGTTGCTGCTGGTCGGGGGTCTGATCGGCCTGTCCGACCGAGCCCGCTTTTCGCCGCGCTGGCTGGTGGCGGCGGCCTTGCTGGTCGCGGTCAACGATGCGCTGCTCACGCGGGCCTACGGTAACCTGCCTGACGTTTTAGGCGGCAGCTGGAACTGGCAGGGCAAGCTGCTGGCGCTGGCGGCAACGCTCGCGATCGCGGCGCTTCCGGCATTCGGATGGCGCAAGGTCGGCCTGACGCTGGCTCAGGCGCCGGGCAGCCTCAGGGCGGCGTTGCCGGTGCTGGCGCTCTACTGCGCCTTCTTCGTGGCGATAGCCCTGGCCTTTCCTGGCGATCCCGTCAGCGGCGAGGACATCGCGTTCCAGCTGACGATGCCCGGTCTTGAAGAGGAGCCGTTCTATCGCGGCGTCCTGCTTTTCGCGCTCGACCGCGCGTTTATCGGCCGCTGGCGCTTCCTCGGCGTCGACTGGGGCTGGGGCGCACTGCTGTCCTGCCTGCTGTTCGGCATGGCGCATGCGTTCGGCTATTCGGGCGGGGAGTTCTCGTTCGACGCGCGGACCATGGCGCTCACCGCGCTGCCCTCGCTCATCGCCGTCTGGGTGCGCCTGCGGACGGGGAGCGTGCTACTCCCAATCGTCATGCACAATTTCGGCAACGTCTTCCCGATGGTGCTCTGAGCCTAGAGCCCCGCCGCCGCTTCCAGCGCGAGCATGTAGCTCTGCGCGCCGAAGCCCGCGATCGTGCCCTTGGCCGCCATGCCGATCCACGATGTATGGCGGAAATGCTCGCGCGTGTGCGGGTTCGACAGGTGGACCTCGATCACCGGCACCTTGATGCTGCGGATCGCGTCGAGCAGCGCGACGGAGGTGTGGGTATAGGCCCCGGCATTGAGCAGGACCGCGTGCGCGCCGCTGTCCTCGGCCTCGTGCAGCCAGTCGACGAGGGCTCCTTCGTGGTTGGACTGGTGCATGGCGACGCTCATCCCGAGCGCCCGCCCGCGCTCGGCGAGCATGGCGCCGATATCGTCCAGCGTCTGCGATCCGTAGATCTCGGGCTCGCGCTTGCCCAGCCGGTTGAGGTTGGGGCCGTTGAGCACATAGACCAGCTTGTCCGCCATCGTTTCGCAATTCCCGTGTTCGAGCGGGTTCGAGCTTTAGCGGGACGGCGGCCCCGCGCAAGCCGGAGCCGTCACTGCACGGGCGGGATCGGCGGCGGATGCGGCGCGGCCTGCTGGTCGGGAAACGACGGCGCGTCGGGCATCGGAGGTTCTTCGGGGGCGGAGGGGCCGCCATCGTCTTCCGGTTCGTCCTTGGGCTCTTCAGCCTCTTCCGGGATCTCGTCGCCGGCGTAGAACGCATCGAGCGACTGCTCGTTGTTCTTGGCGCGCAGGGCGGCGGCGTCCCGCTCGGCCTGCTTGCTGGCTTCGGCGGCCTCGCTCGCGGAAGCCTGGGCCTGTGCGAGTTGCTCCGCCTCGTCGGACGAGCCGCAGGCCGCGAGGGCGAACACGGAAAGCGCCGACAGGACAAGGCGTGCGGTAAGGCGGGACACTCGGGGCGCTCCTCGGCGGGATTGAATCACGGGATACGACGTAGCGCGCCAAGGTTAGGGATTGCTTAGCGGTCCGATCCCTTGGTCTTGCCCCACTGGCGCATCGCCGCGTAGCCGAGGTAGCCGGTGCCGAAGAGGGCGTAGAGCGGCTCGGGGATGCCGTTCAGATAGGCGGTCATGCTCTCGCCTATGGCGCGGGCGACCGCCGGATTGAAGGCGCCGATCAGGCCCATCGGAAGCGACCACAGGATCATGACGTAGATGACGTAGAGGAAGCTGGGCCGCGCGCGGCTGGTCCAGGGGTCCGAAGAATTGGCTTCGGCCACTACGGCCGAGAGGCTGGCCTGCAGCATCTCGAGCTCCTGTGAATTTTCGAGCCTCAGGAGTTCCAGCTTGGCGCGGTCCCGCGCCTCGGGATCGGGCACGACCTTGTCGATGATGCGGGTGACGGGGCCGAGCAGCGAATCGAGCAGCGGCATGGCGAGTCCTTCCGGTTGAAGTGAGCGACTCGCAACCATATAGCCATATGGGTTCGTGTAGGAAAACGGTTTTGCGCGGCGCGCCAGGACGCTCTGGACGTCCGGAGGCGGCAAGGTGCCGCCAGGTGCTCGCAATGTACGGTCAGGTGCCGTCCAGGTCGCATTCGCGTTGCGGCCTTTTCAAGGCTGCAAGGGGGCGGCGAAATGCGAGAAAATAATTGGTCGGGACGAGAGGATTCGAACCTCCGACCCCCACACCCCCAGTGTGATGCGCTACCAGGCTGCGCTACGTCCCGACCGGAGCGCGGCCTATAGGCAGGTCCTCCAGAATGCGCAAGCGGGGTTTCGAGAGTTTTTCGCCTCCGCCCCCAGCCGGTTGAACGGGCCGGGCACAGGCCTATCTGTCGGCCCGGATGCAGTGGAAGCGCGCAAGCCCGCGCGTTGCCACAGGCGGGCTTTATTGCTAACCGCGCGCATCCGGTTGCGTCCGGTCGGGGATTTTTTCCGACCACGCGCTCCCAAGCCGGCCGGTCCCGCGAACAGCCGGCCGACAGACAAGACAAAGAAGGCCGATCATTTCCATGCAGACCTCGATCCTCGCCCAGCTCGCCGCCGCAGCACCCGCCGGGGCGCCCCCGGCCTGGATTACGTACATGCCGTTCGTGGCGATGGCGCTGATCTTCTGGTTCCTCATCCTGCGCCCGCAGATGAAGCAGCAGAAGGAGCACAAGAACAAGCTCGCCGCGCTCAAGAAGGGCGACGAGGTTCTGACCGGCGGCGGCCTGATCGGCAAGATCGTCAAGATCGACGACAACTACGCCGAGGTGGAGCTGGGCCAGGGCATCAAGGTCAAGGCGCTCAAGTCGACCATCGTCGACGTCATTCCGCCTGCCGGCGCCAAGCCCGCCAACGACTGATCGGGCCGCGGATTTCCCGGGCGGGGCATTGTGCCCCGTCGCTCCGGTGAGATCGCCCGTCTGGAGAGAACGATAGGCAATGCTTGAATTTCCCACCTGGAAGAAGGCCTGGTACTGGGCGCTGACGGCGGTGCTCTGCGCGCTGGCGCTGCCCACGCTGTTGTCCTTCACCAACCTGCGCTGGCCCGAAAGCCTGCCGCATCCGAAGATCAACCTGGGCCTCGACCTTGCCGGCGGCTCGCGCCTCCTGCTCGAGGCCGACCGCAGCCAGGTCATCGCGCAGCGGCTCGAGGGCATGGAGGAGTCGGTGCGCACTCGCCTGCGCTCCGCCGAGCCGCGCATCGCCATCGGCGACGTGTCGAGCCGGGGCGGACGCCTGTCGTTCACCGTGCGCGATGCCGCGCAGGTCGACGCCGCGCGTGAGCAGATCCTTCCGCTGACCACCGGTGCGGGCCTTTCCGGACAGCGCGACTGGGATATCCAGGTCGTCAACGGCAACCAGTTCGTGCTCTCGCCGACGCCGGAAGGCATCGACCTTGCCGTGAGCAATGCGATGGAAACCGCGGTCGAGGTCGTGCGCAAGCGCATCGACGCGCTCGGCACCAAGGAGCCCGATATCCGGCGCCTCGGCGGCACCCGCATCGACGTTCAGGTCCCTGGCCTCCAGGACCCGGCAGCGCTCAAGTCGCTGCTCGGCCAGACCGCCAAGCTCGAATTCAAGCTGGTCGACGAGACCGCCGTGCCGACCGATCTGGCGCAGGGCATCGTCCCTCCGGGCGACGAGATCGTGCCTTATGCCGATGCGGCCGCAGCAGGCGGCGCGCCGCCGGTCATCGCGGTCAAGCGCCTCGGCGGCATCAAGGGCGACGAGCTCACAGATGCCAAGCAGAGCTTCGAGTCCAAGACCAACCAGGCAGTCGTCTCGATCACCTTCAACCAGCAAGGCGGCGAGAAATTCGCCAAGCTGACGACCGAGAACGTCAACAAGCGCTTCGCCATCATCCTTGACGGCAAGGTGCTTTCGGCGCCCAGCATCAACGAGCCGATCCTGGGCGGCAGCGCCCAGATCTCGGGCAGCTTCAACGTGAAATCGGCGACCCAGCTCGCCATCGCGCTGCGTTCGGGCGCGCTGCCGGTCGACCTCACCGTGGTGGAGGAGCGCACCGTCGGTCCCGACCTCGGTGCGGATTCGATCAACAAGGGCATCGTCGCCATGGGCGTCGGCACCGGCCTGCTGATGATCTTCATCCTGGTCACCTACGGCCGCTTCGGCATCTATGCCAACGTCGCGCTCGTCGTGAACCTGCTGATGATCATGGGCGTCATGGCGATCTTCGGCACCACGCTGACGCTGCCGGGCATCGCCGGCTTCGTGCTGACGATCGGTGCCGCGGTCGACGCCAACGTGCTGATCAACGAGCGTATCCGCGAGGAACGCCACCGGGGCCGGCGCGTCGTGCAGGCGGTGGAGATGGGCTACAAGGAAGCCAGCCGCGCCATCTTCGACGCGAACATCACCAACGTCATCGCCGCCATCTCGATGGCCTATTTCGGGACCGGTCCGGTGCGCGGCTTCGCCATCGTCCTGCTGATCGGCATCGCGACCTCGGTCTTCACGGCCGTCACGCTGACCCGCATGTGGGTCGCCGGCTGGCTGCGCAAGGCGCGGCCAGCAGACCTGAACCTGTAAGGGGAGAGGACATATGAAGCTCCTCAAGCTCGTTCCCGACAACACCAACATCCACTTCCTGAAGTGGCGCGTTCCGTTTTACGTGGTCAGCCTCCTGCTGATCATCGCGTCGATCGGGCTGGTCGCCACCAAGGGCCTGAACCTGGGTGTCGATTTCGTCGGCGGCCAGGTGATCCGCGTCACTTTCGAGCGCACCGCTGAAGCCCCCGTCGCGCAGCTGCGCAGCGAGGTCGACGCGCTGGGCTACGGCGAGCCGACCATCCAGCGCTTCGGCAAGCCGAACGAAATCTCGATCCGCATGAAGCTGCCGGAGGGCTCGGACAAGCATCCGAAGCTCGCCGAAGCCATGGCGACGAAGATCACCGGCAACATCCGCAGCAACCACCCTGACGCGCGCATCGACGGCGTCGATTCGGTTACGGGCAAGGTCTCGGGCGAACTGGGCCGCAGCGCGATGCTCGCGCTCGGGCTCGCCGCGCTGCTGGTGGCGATCTATATCTGGGTGCGGTTCGAATGGCAGTTCGGCGTGGGCGCGCTGTTCAGCCTCGTCCACGACGTGACGCTGACGCTCGGCCTGTTCGCGCTGACGCAGATGGAGTTCGACCTCAACATCGTCGCCGCCCTGCTGACGCTGATCGGCTACTCGCTGAACGATACCATCGTCGTCTACGACCGCATTCGCGAGAACCTAAAGAAGTATCGCAAGATGCCGATGCCCGAGCTGCTCAACCTCTCGGTCAACGAGACGCTGGCACGTACCATCGTGACCTCGCTGTCGATGCTGATCACGCTGGTGGCGCTGCTGATCCTGGGACCGGACGTGATCTTCGGCTTCACCGCCGCGATCGTGCTGGGCATCTTCGTCGGCACCTACAGCTCGATCTACATGGCCGCGCCGATCCTGATCTGGCTGGGCGTGAAGCCCGACAGCTTCGTAGCCGCCGAGACCGCGATCGACCGGCAGGACCGTCTCGCCCGCGAGGCCGGCGCGCCCAGGAAGGGCTGACTTGACCTCTCCGGACCGCTGGCGCAGGCTGGCGGTCCGAGAGAGGAATTACAGCATGTCCAAGGTCGTCGTGTCGGAGCCGCACAAGGCTCCGCAGGTTGCGATGCCTGCGGGATTACGCGGGCAGGGCAGGGTCTTCGCACTCGTGGAGCCCGAACGCTTCCCACTCACTCTGCACCGCGTGGATCTCGAACCCGGCGAGCGCTTCGAGGTCGATGCGCGCGAGGCAGACACCGTTCTTTATATATTAAGCGGCGGCGTGGGGTCTTGCGGATGTTCGCTTCCGGCAGGCTCGAGCCTGATCGCCGAGCGCACGGCCTCCGCCACGGTGCAGGCAGGGTTCGAGGGCGCGAGCATCTTCGTTTTCTCCGCCACCGAGCCGGGTAGAGGCGAGGGCGGTCACGTCCATCTCCTGCCCCGCGCCCGCGTCCCCTCCTGCGAGCGCGTGAGCGAGCAGAGCGACACCGGCGGCGCCATCTACGCCGACAGCGACTGCCCGACCTGCGAGGTGTGGCTGCACGAAAATCACTTCGCCGGTGCTGAAGCGCCTACGCTGGAGGAGGCCGCGCGCGGTATCCATTCGCACAGCGAGGACGAGGTCATCGTCGTGCTTTCCGGGCAGATGCGGCTGGGCCCGAAACTCGTGGGGCCGGGGACCGCGCTCGCGATCGCCGCGGACACGCTCTACAGCTTCACCGCCGGTCCCGAGGGCCTGAGCTTCATCAACTTCCGGGCGCGGCGCCCCGGCGACATTCGCTTCGTGAACGGGCCTGTAATGAACGAGACGGGCCTGTGGCGCGCCATCCTGCCTCGCCCCGAATACTTGGAACCGCTTTCCTGAAGCGCGGTCAGCGCGCGTCGAACGCCTCGCGCGCATGCTCGACACGCTCGAGGTTCGCGGCGGCCCACATCCAGACGCCGCAGAACGCCTCGCTGAGGCTCGATCCGAGCGGAGTCAGTGCATAATCGACGCGCGGGGGGACCACGGCGTGGACGTGCCGGGTGATCATGCCGTCACGCTCCATGCGGCGCAGGGTCTGGGTCAGCATCTTCTGGCTGATGTCGGGCACGTGCCGGGCGACTTGGGTAAATCGCAGCTGCCCGTGCTCCTCGAAGACTTCGAGCAGGATCATCGTCCACTTGTCGGCGACGCGGCCGATGAGTTCGGTGACCAGCGCCTCGACGCGCGGGTCGAGGGTCTCGCATTCCCGGTCCTTGTCCGTCGGGGCGATGACGTCTGAGCTCGTGGTTTCCACTGAACAGTCACTCTCTTTTAGGTAAGTATAAATCTTTGGGGTGCCTTCTTCCCGATCGAATGTGAGGCGTTACATCTCGGGCGTCAACCAAGGAGTTCCCCCATGAAAACGACCGGAAACACCATCCTCATCACCGGCGGCGGCTCGGGCATCGGCGAGGCACTGGCGCAGCGCTTCCACGATCAGGGCAACATCGTGATCGTCGCCGGACGCCGGCTCGATGCGCTCGAAGCGGCCTGCGCAGGGCGCGAAAACATGCATGCGCGCGTGCTCGACGTGGAAAGCGCCGAGGGTGTCGCGACATTCGCGGAGGAGTTGCTGGCGGACTTTCCGGCGCTCAACGTGCTCATCAACAATGCGGGGATCATGCGCTACGAGCGGCTCGACCGTCCCCGCGACCTTTCTGACGCCGAGGCCACGCTGGTCACCAACGTACTTGGTCCAATCCGCCTGATCGACGCGCTGATCGGCCATTTCGTGGGCCGTCAGGACGCCGCCATCGTCAATGTCACCTCGGGCCTCGCCTTCGTACCGCTGTCGGGAACTCCGACCTACAGCGCGACCAAGGCCGCGATGCACAGCTACACGCAGTCTCTGCGCGAGATGCTGGCCGGCCGTGTCGAGGTCATCGAACTGGCCCCGCCGGCGGTGCAGACCGACCTGACGCCCGGCCAGAGCACCCGCGAGGGTTACCAGCCCCTCGGCGAATTTGCCAACGAGGTCATGGCCCTTTTCGGGCAGGACCCGACCCCGTCCGAAATTCTCGTCGAGCGCGTCCAGCCGCTGCGTTTCAGCGAGGCACAGGGCAGCCAGGGCGCGATCATGGGTAATCTGACCGGACTGTCGCTGAAGATGTTCGATCAACTCGGGATGTGAGGATCAGTCCTCCCGCGAGTCGAAGGTCGTGTATTCGCGGCGAGTGAACAGCCACTCGCCGTCGATCTTGGCCAGTTCGTCGACGTAGCGGCCGCGCAGGCGCATGGTCTTGCCGGTGGCGGGGTCCTCGAAGATTTCCGAGGTATAGGAAATCGCCGAGGCCCGCTCACCCTCGACAAGGATTTCGCCGGGGTGGGCGACGTAGACCATCGGCCGGGCCGCCCCGCCGCCCAGGCCGTAGTGCTTCATCGATTCGGTCCAGCCCGAGACGATCGCCTCCTTACCGGTGAAGCCGCCGAGGTCGGGGAATTCGGGCAGGGCCCAGAAGGCGTCCTCGGCCCATGTCGCGGCCCAGGTTTCGGGGTCGCGGGTCATGACGCCGTGGGCATAGGTGTCGAGCAGTTCGCGGATGAGGATGCGGTCCTCGAGCGGGCCGGTGAATGCCATTCGCCGTCTCCTACCAGGGGTGCTTTTCGCCGTTCCACTTGTAGAACCCGCCGCTGTCCTCGAGTGCCCAGCCGTCGGTGAGGCGGGCGATGGCGGCGGCGCTTTCCTGCGGAGTGATGTCGGCGCCCGAGCCGCCCATGTCGGTCTGGACCCAGCCCGGGTGAACGAGACCGACGACGATGCCCCGGTCCTTGAGGTCGATCGCGACCGAGCGCATCAGTCCGTTCAGCCCGGCCTTGGTGGCGACGTAGGAGTAGTACCCGCCATGGGGCCAGGTCGAGGCGGCCAGCTGGCTGGAAAAGTTGATGACTTTCGACCCCTCGCCAAGGCGCGGCAGGAAGGCGCTGAGAACTCGCAGCGGGCCCTTGAGATTGATCTCGATCGATTCGTCGAAGTCGGCCCAGTCGACCGGATCGAGCTGCGGCTCCACGTTGCCGCCGACCCCGGCGACATTGTAGAGCACGTCGATCCCGGCATCCCCCGTCGAGGCGGCACCCTCGGTGACGGAGGCGTTGTCGGCGACGTCCATCGTGTGGACGGTGACCTTCCCCTCCGAAGCGGCGGCAAGATCGTTCAGGTGAGCCGCGCCAACCGGATTGCGGACGAGGGCGAAGACCCGGTCGCCGCGTTCGAGGTGGAGCTTGACGAGCTCGAACGCGATGCCGCGTCCCGCTCCGGTGATTGCCACGTTTGCCATCAGGTTCCTTCCGGGGATTCAGGTTGTCCGGCGTGAGCGCGAAGCGCGGCGCCGGTTCGAATCGTTATCCGTGCAACTCTGGGAGGCGCCTTGCCCAGGGGCACCTGTGACTTTGGAGAGCAGTGGTCATTTCGGCATCGCGGGTACGACGCGGGTGAACGATTTATAATCGGAAGCCGGATCGCCCGGTCGTGTTGGATGGGCGCTGGTTGATGAAATACATGTGGCGGCGTGCGTCCTGGCGAGGGGCAGGCCGGCGTGATCGCGACGATGTGAAAGAACCTGCGCGAAGGTAGCAGGCTCCCGCGATGTAGGAAAATCGCCGACCTCCCGGCCTACCGCTCCTCGCTCAGCCGCTGCATCGTGCGGGCGGCGAAACGGCGCAGGCGTTCGAGGCGCTCGCCCGCGCCGAAGACCGGGGCATTGAGCAGCATGCCCATGTGGATCGCACTGGTGAAGTCGTGCGCCAGCTTGAGGTTGTCCCAATCCTCGCGCCACTGCGGGAAGGCCTCGATCATCTCGCTCGTCCAGACCGCGTCGTAGCGGCGCGCGGCGGGCTCGAAGATCGCTGCGAGTTCGCCGTCGGTACGTGCGGCGACGGCCAGTTCGACCCAGGCGGCGTAGTCGCGCGTCTGGACCGATCGCCAGTGCGCGTCGCAGGCTAGCTCGATCATCGGCTCGTCAGCCCGGCGCCGGGCGACCGCCTCGAAGTAGTCGGCGAGGAAAGTGCGCATGCGGTGGTAGACGACATGGTCGACGACCGCCGAGACCAGTTCCAGGCGCGTCTGGAAATGATGGTGCATCGCCCCGCGCGAGACTTCGCAGGCACTGGCGACGGCGGCGGTGGTGAGACCGGGGTAACCGCATTCGACGAGGCGGTCGATGGCCGCCGAGACCAGCCGGTCGCGCATCAGCGCGCTCTTGCGCTGCTGCCACTTCTCAGGGGGCCCCGATTCTATCGAGCGGTCGTGCATCTCCGGCATCAGCGCGGCGAGCATACGGTCCTGCAGGGACTGTGCCTTCATCTTTTCTCCCCAATGCCGGCAATTGTCGGTCATGCGTCGATCCGGCCACACCTAGTCAAAGTCGCAGGTGAGTCCTTGCCCCAAGTGATAGCATAAAAAACCGGCAGTTGAGTCGGTTTATTCCCCTAGTCGGCTGCAAAAAGGGCAAGGACGCGCAACAACAGACGCGGCCGGCCCGGTACGGGAGAGTGACAAGGCATGACCGCCACGATTGCGCGTTTCGACATTGAGTCCGAGGTCCGCGACCTTGCCGCCCGGCGCGACATCGCCGACGCGGCGGCGCGCTACATGCGCGGGCTCGACCGGCTCGACCCGGTGCTCCAGCGCACCGCCTTCCACGCAGACGCGGTGGTCGACTGCGGCCTGATGAAGGGCACGGCGGACGAATTCGTGGAATTCGCGCAAGGCTTCCTCGCCGACATGGGCGCGACGCATCACCTGCTCGGGCAGTCGCGCATCGCCATCGAGGGCGATACGGCCAGCGGGGAATGGTACTTCCAGGCCTGGCATTCCGCTCGCGGCGAGGAAGGAGAGCCCCGCGACCTGTTCATCGCCGGCCGCTACCTCGACGAATATGCCTGCCGCGAGGGTGACTGGCGCATCGTGCGCCGCGTCCTCGTCACCGACTGGGTCAAGGACGACCCGGGTTCGCTCGACTTCTTCGCAGCCAACCCAGGAGCGCCGCGCGGCGGGCGCCGGGGCGCTGATCCCAGTCAGAACTAAAACACAGGAATCGCAAGCCATGAACGTCCAGACCAAGGCATCGCGCTATTCGCCCGACTTCGACATCGAGGTGCGCGGCGATCCGATCACCGCTGACCGCTACATCTCGAAGGAGTGGATGGACGGCGAGATGAAGAACCTCTGGCCCAAGGTCTGGCACCTGGGCGGGCTGATCGCCGAGCTGGAGGAGCCGGGCGACATCATCCGGCACAACTTCGCCAAGGAATCGGTCATCATGGTCCGCCAGGAAGACGATTCCATCAAGGCGTTCTACAATTCCTGCCCGCATCGCGGCAACCGCCTGATCCTGGGCGAGAGCGCCAGCGTCATGCGCATCACCTGCGCCTACCACTCCTGGACCTTCGACCTCGACGGCACGCTGGCCAAAGTGCAGGACCCGGACGACTTCGCGGGCGGCACACCCTGCGGCAAGGTTCACCTCTCCGAACTGCGCTGCGAGACCTGGGGCCCGTTCGTCTTCTGGTGCATGGACGACGACGTCGCCCCGCTGCACGAATGGATGGCGCCGCTCCCCGAACGGCTCAAGGGCTACGGCGTCGAGAACTGGGTGCGCGTGCTCAAGGTTTCGGCGGAGGCGGACTTCAACTGGAAGATCATCCGCGACAACTTCAACGAGAGCTACCACCTCCCGACCATCCACCCCGAACTGGCGACCTTCATCAACGACGGCCTGCCCGACACGCTGTTCGAGATGTACCCCTCGGGCCACAACTCGATGTGGATGAAGGGCCACCAGGCCACCACCCGCGTCGACTACCACACCTCCGAAGTCCCCGCTCCGCTGGGCGAGGCGGCGCGCGCCTGGGACATCGATCCCGAGGAATACAACGGCCGCACCGGCGACCTGCGCGAGGCCATCATCGAGGCCAAGCGCCGGCTGGGGCCGGGGCGCGGCTACACCAACTACGACAACATGAGCGACCAGCAGCTGGTGGACTACTTCCACTGCACGCTGTTCCCCAACCTAACCCTCACCATGAGCCCCGAGCAGCTGCAGGTCCTGCGTACTGAGCCGCACCCGACCGACCCGGAAAAGTGCGTGTTCCAGCACTGGTGCCTCTATCCCCCGGTCGAGGGCATGAAGGAGGTCTTCACCCCCCTCGGCATGTTGCCGCTGGAGCATGACGCGGTGGCGCGCCACTCGGTCTACGGCGACGGGGTTTCGGTGGGCTACGTCGCCGACCAGGACCTCTCGATCGGCACGAGCCAGCAGCAGGGCCTCAACTCACGCGGGTTCAAGGGCTGCATCCTGCCCGGCCAGGAAAAGCGCATCCAGCGCTTCCACGAACTGCTCGACGATTACGTGAAGGGCCCAGGGGCTCAGGCGCAGTGACGGCGGCCTGCCCGGTAGAGGACCGGCTGGCGATCCAGGACCTCCTGGTCGCCTACGCCCACGCCGTCGACAGCCTGCATGACCTGGACGGCATCTGCGAGGTATTCGTGGAGGACGCGGTGTTCGACCTGTCGGGCATCGGCTTTCCCAGCCTCAATGGGCAAAGCGAAATCCGGCAATTCTTCGCCGACACCTTCGCGGCGATGGCGGCGCATGCGCACTACCTCACCAACTTCGCGATCACGGCCTACGACGGCGATACGGCCTCGGTCCGCGCCTACGTGATCGGTATGGGGAAGTATAAGGCAGGCGGCGGCATCACCGTCCACGGGCGCTACTATTTCGACGTGGCGCGCACCGGAGCGGGATGGAAGGCGCGGCGCTACACCATGGACTTCCTGATCCCGCCGGAGGGGTGAGCGAGCCTCAGAGGCTCACCCCGAAAATCTCGCGGCGCGGCCACCCATCGGCATCGTAGACCGGCTCCACGCCCAGCACCGAGTAGATCTGCACCCCGAACCCGGTCAGCTCGTAGTTGCCGAGATGCCCGCGCATGTCGGCATAGGGCGGGTCGGCGAAGTGCTGGAGCAGGGCCTTTTCGCTCTCCCACTCCTCGTAGACGTGCATAAGCCCGGGATCGAGCGGATCGACCGCCCAGTTGTAGGCCACGCAGCCCGTCTCGGCGCGAGCGGCAAGAATGTGCGGCCCGCCGCCGAGGATGATCTCGGCGCAGGTCTTCTCGTCGCCGGCGAAACGCAGCCAACCGGCCACTATGATGCGCATGTCTCGTGTCCTCTCTCGGTGTCGCGGGGGGAGGCTAGGGGCGGCCGCCGCCCGGCGCTTCTGGCACTTTGCACAGGCGCCTCGGCAAACGGTTGCGTTGCCCGCGGCTTGCGGTGCACCGAAGTTCCGTGTCAGCTAATGCGATCCAGTTGCATGTAGCCGTTTTATCTGGCAGCGGGTCCGCATGACTTTAGACCTGCTTCCCATCGGTCAGGGCGCACGCATCGTCGCCGTGGACTGGCCCGCACTCGTCCCGGAAGAAGCGCGGCGCCTGCGCGCGCTGGGCATGGAAGAGGGTGCCCGGGTGGCCGTGGCGCACCGGGGAATTCTCGGCTCGAGCGACCCGATCGCCATCACCATCGGCCGCATGACCGTGGCCGTGCGCCGGGTCCATGCCGCTGCCATGGAAGTGGAAGCGCTGTGAGCCGTCAACGCAAGGTCGCGCTCGTCGGCAATCCCAATGCCGGCAAGAGCGCTCTGTTCAACGCGCTGACCGGCGCGCGCCAGAAGATCGCGAACTACGCGGGCGTCACCGTCGAGCGCAAGTCGGGCCGCTTCGTGCTGCCGACCGGCGAACCGGTGGAGATGACCGATCTTCCGGGCGCCTACGGCCTCGATCCGACCAGCCCCGACGAGGAAGTGACCTCCAAGGTCATCCGCGGCGCCTTCGAGGGCGAGGCGATTCCCGACGTGCTGGTCATCGTGCTCGATGCCTCGAACCTCGAACAGCATCTCGTCTTCGCGCAGGAAGTGCTCGCGCTGGGCAAGCCGAGCGTGGTCGCGCTCAACATGGTCGACCTTGCCGAGCGCGACGGCCTCGTCCTCGACGCCGCCGTTCTCGCCGAGGAACTGGGCGTGCCGGTGATCCCGACAGTCGCCGTGCGCCGCCGCGGCCTTGCCGAACTGGGCGAGGCGATCGCCGCTGCCGGCGAGCGTCATGCCGGCCCCGGCCTCACCGACCTCGGCCCGACCGAGCGCCGCGTCGCCGCGCACGCCATGGCAGGCGCCGCGATCCTCTCTGAATCCAAGACCTATCGCATGCATGCGAGCCTAGACCGCGTGCTGCTGCACCCGTGGCTGGGATTCATGGTCATGCTGGGCATCCTGTTCATCGTGTTCCAGGCGGTGTTCGCCTGGGCGACGCCTTTCGCGGACGCCATCGAGGCGGGCATCGGCGCGCTCCACGACGGGGTGCAGGCAGCGATGCCCGAGAGCCTGCTGCGCGACCTCGTCACCGAGGGCGTGATCTCGGGCGTCGGCTCGGTGCTGGTGTTCCTGCCGCAGATCGTCATCCTCTTCGCCTTCATCCTCGCGCTCGAGGCGTCGGGCTACATGGCGCGCGCGGCGTTCCTGATGGACCGGCTGATGGCTTTCGTCGGGCTTTCCGGGCGCAGTTTCATCCCGCTGCTGTCCAGCTTCGCCTGCGCCATTCCGGGCATCATGGCGACGCGCTCGATCTCCGATCCCAAGGACCGGCTGACGACGATCCTGATCGCGCCGATGATGACCTGCTCGGCGCGCCTGCCGGTGTATACCGTCATCATCGGCGCCTTCATCCCCAACACCGACGTCGGGCTGGGCGTGGGCCTCCAGGGCCTCGTCCTGTTCGCGCTGTTCCTGGCGGGGATTGTCGGGGCGATCGTGGTGGCGCTGGTCATGCGCCTGTCGATCACCAAGGGCGCCGCGTCGGGCTTCATCATGGAGCTGCCGAAGTACCAGATGCCGCGCCTCAAGGACATGGCGATCGGCCTGTGGCAGCGCGCGTGGATCTTCCTGCGCCGGGCCGGCACGATCATCTTCACGGTGACCGTTGTGCTCTGGCTGATGCTCAACTTCCCGAAAGCCGCGCCGGGCGAGAGCCAGGTCAACGCCTCGATCGCGGGCAAGATCGCCAACGGCCTCGCCGTCGTGGTCGAGCCGATCGGCTTCAACCGTGACATGGCGCTGGCGCTGATCCCCGCCATGGCCGCGCGCGAAGTCGCGGTCGCCTCGCTGGCGACGACTTACGCGGTAGACGCGGGCGACAACGAGGACGAGCAGGCGCAGGAACTGGGCGACCAGCTCAAGAGCCGCTGGACCCTGCCGATGGCGCTGGCCTTCCTCGCATGGTTCGTCTTCGCGCCGCAGTGCATGTCGACCATCGCCGTGACCCGGCGCGAGACGAACGGCTGGAAGTGGCCGACGTTCATGCTCGTATACCTGTTCGCGCTGGCCTATATCTCGGCAGGCGCGACATACTGGATCGCGGTGGCGGCGGGGCTTTGACGTCGTTCGGGACCTGATCCGGGACGACGATTAGGGGAAAAACACCTCGCGCAGACTGGCCCCGGGCCATGCCTATGCGCTACCCCATTCGCCAAATTCAGATACGAAAGCGATTCCCGCATGGCAGGCAGCGTCAACAAGGTCATCATCGTCGGCAACCTCGGGGCCGATCCCGAGGTGAAGTCGTTCCAGAACGGCGGGCGTATTGCCAACCTGCGCATCGCGACCTCCGAAAGCTGGAAGGACCGCGCCACCGGCGAGAAGAAGGAACGCACCGAGTGGCACTCGGTCGTGCTCCAGTCGGACGGCCTCGTCGGCGTGGCCGAGCGCTTCCTGCGCAAGGGCTCGAAGGTCTACATCGAAGGCCAGCTGCGCACCCGCAAGTGGCAGGACCAGAACGGCAACGACCGCTACACCACCGAAGTCTCGGTCGGCGGGATCGGCGGCGTGCTGACCATGCTCGACGGTGCCCAGGGCGGCGGCGGTGGCGGCGGTGGCCAGCGCAGCGGCGGCAGCTGGGGCGAGGGTGCTTCCTCCGGCGGCGGTGCGCGTTCCGGCGGTTCGTCCGGCGGTGACGACTGGGGCCGTTCGGGCGGAGCTTCCGGCGGCGGTTCGTCCAGCGGCGGCGGTGACTGGGGCAAGACCGGCGGATCGCCCGGCGGCTTCGGCGACGACCTCGACGACGATATCCCGTTCTGATTCAAGAGAAAACGTAGCGCGCGACGTAGCCCAGGTGATCCGAAAGCTCGTCGCCGCCATTGCCTGCGCCGAACGGCACTTCCAGGCCGCGTAGCCGCATCGGGCCTTCAGAGCCGGGGCGGAAGAACTGCTTGTCCTTTCCGCGCTCGCGGATCGCCGCGACGTCGGCCTTCAGCGCGGCGCCGTAGGCGGAGCAGTCCGCCGCAGCGCTGGCTTCGTGCCCGCCCGCGACGATATCCCGCATCGCCGCGATCCGCTCGGCGTCCTTGCCAACGTTGAAGTCGCCGCCGAAAATCAGGTCGGTCCCGGCATCGACATTGGCGCGGATGAAAGCCCGGGCCGCGCGTGCCTGCCGGGCGAAGGCCACGTTGCTCCGCGCGACCGACACGCCCGCCGCCTTACGCGCGTTGAGGTGCGTATCGGCGACCGCGACGGGGCGCTGACGGCCGGGCACCGCGATCCACGCCACCAGCACGCCCTTGGCCGCGAGGCAGTCGAAACCCGCGCACATCGCGTCGGAGAAGGTCATGCGGCGGGTCCTGACGATGGGGTGGTCGGACAGGATCACCAGCCCGCTGTCGAGCCAGCGGCCCATGCCTTCGCCGCTCGTCCATGCCGCGTTTCGGGCGAAGTCGTCGTCGCCAGCCCCGGCCCGGGCGTCCTCTGGCCCGGCACCCGTCGAGACATGAGCGTAGCCTGCCCGGCGGGCGATTTCCTTGGCTTCGGGAATGAAGGCTTCCTGCAGCAGGATCACGTCGGGCTGGCGCCCTTCGCGGCGCAGCTTGCGCAGGCCCTCGGCGATCTTCGCGAGCGCCTCGACCCGGCCCCGGGCGAGGGGGAAGGGAAGGCCCTTGACGTTGTAGGTCATCACCGAAAGCGTCCCGTCGTGCCCGCGCGGGGCGAGCATGGGCCACTCGGGCGCGGCGGCAGGCGAGGGCCGCGAAAGGTTCAGGACACAGACGGCCGCAAGGGCCGCGATGGACATCTTGGTCAGGCGCTTCACGCGATTCGTCCCCCCGAACTTTCGCAGCAGCATTGTCGCTGCGGCGGCCTCTAGGGGGCACGTGTGAAGGTGGCGCTACGGAGCCGTGAAGGTCCCGTGGCAGTTTCCTTAACGCAGTGGAAAACTATTCCCTATCTGCCATCGGGACCCAGCTTCAGTCCCTTGAGCGCCGCGAACGGGCTTTCGTCCTCGGGCTTGCCGATACCCGCCGCCTTGCGCGCCGCCTCGGCCTGGGGGCCGGTGAGGAACGGGTCGATGGCGAGGCCGAGGCTCTGCGTCACCGCTTCGCCGAGGTCGATGTAGGCGCCGGAGTATTCGATCTCGTCCCATTCGATGGCGGACAGCTCCACTTCCTCGTCGGGCGCGTAGATCGTGGTTTCCGGCACGAAGTGGAAGAACAGCGGCTCGTCGATCGAGACGTCCATGTCCTCGGCCGAGACCGCGCAGGGCTGCACGATGTCCGCCTGCAGCCGCCCGCGTGCCTGCACGCCGCGTTCCTGGCGGTGCAGTTCGAGATCGGCGACCAGCCGGTCGATCCGCACCAGCCCGAAGCGCGCCGCGATCGCCGCGCGCTCGGCTTCGCCGGCTTCGAGGTGGGGCGCCTTGCCTTCGGCCTGCCGGACGTCGATCTTCAGGGAAAATTCGGGGCGGGGCATGTCGTTCATCGTGCGATCCTCGCTGCCATGAGGTCCTCTGCGGAAGTGGCGTCGATCTGGGCGTGAAGCGCGCGGACTTCGGCGGCGAGCCAGGCCTTGTCGGCGCCTGCCGTCAGCGTGACGTTGCGTTCCAGTACGGCGACCAGTTCGCCGTCGTCCTTCGCAAGCGCTTCCCGCAGCGCGCCGATGCGCCCGCCCAGAACGCTCATCAGCCGCCCCATCCGCTTGCCGACGCCGAGGTCGCCCACGCCCGACTGGCGCAACTGGCCGTCCATGTCGTCGACGAACAGCTCGGTCAGCCGTACCGATGGCTCGATCAGCGTGTCGTCCGATGCCTTGTCGCGCTCCATCCGCAGCATGACGAGCGCCATGACCAGCGTCACCGCGTCGAACCGGCCGGGCACGGTGTCGGCCACGCCGCCGGTCGCGTACCAGCGCTTCTCGCGCGCGATCTCGACCACGCGGTGCCACAGCGGACGGACCGCATCACGGGTATCGGCGCGCTTGCCCAGCAGGCGGGAGATCAGGGACACGGAAAACGGTAGCCTTTCGTTCGGGGCCTACGCTCAAGCACTTGTTCAGCGGCAATTCAAGCGGCTGGCCCCAACCGGCACTGCCCTGGCGCACAACCGGCATTGCGCGGGCGCGTTCGGGGCCTTAAGGCCGGTGGCGATATATGGGTCTGGCGGCGGCTGGCAATGGCCGGCGGTCACAAACGCCTTACGTTTTGGAGTGTTGAAATGCGCAAGGTGGGTCTGAAGGCCGGGACAGCGGGCATGGCTCTGGTGCTGGTCACGCTGATGGGCGGCTGCACGTCGATCCGCGACCATCGTGGTTACCTGGTCGACCAGTCGCTGCTCGATTCGGTCCAGCCCGGCATCGACAACCGCCTTTCGGTGGAGAAGACCCTCGGCCGCCCGACCTTCGAAAGCCAGTTCGGCGAGAAGGACTGGTACTACCTGTCGCAGATCGTCAAGACCCCGCCCTTCCGCAGCGCGCGCACTTCCGAGCAGACCGTGCTGCGTGTCCGCTTCGACCCGACCGGCAACGTCGTCGCGGTCGACAAGCGCGGCATGGAGCAGGTCGCCCGGCTCGACCCGGACGGCCACACCACGCCGACGCTGGGTCGCCATCGTAGCCTGCTGGAAGACCTGTTCGGCAACATCGGTTCGGTCGGTGCCGCCGGCATGGGCGGCTCGGCCACGCCTCAGGGCCCCGGCCCCAACGGCAGCTGATCGCGCAGGTGATCGCAGGGGCAGGGCGGCGTGCGCCTTGAACCTTGCCGTCACCGCCATATATCCGGCCGCATGAACAACAACGGGGCGAGCCACGGCCTTATCGAGTGGCACGGTACGACCATCATCGGCGTGCGAAAGGGCGGCAAGACCGTCATCGCCGGTGACGGTCAGGTTTCCATGGGCAATACGGTGATGAAGCCGAACGCCCGCAAGGTGCGGCGCATCGGCGAAGGCGGCAGCGTCATCGCCGGTTTCGCCGGCGCCACGGCCGACGCCTTCACCCTTTTCGAACGCCTCGAACGCAAGCTGGAGCAGCACCGCGGCCAGCTGATGCGCGCCGCCGTCGAACTCGCCAAGGACTGGCGCACCGACAAGTACCTGCGCAACCTCGAAGCGCTGATGATCGTCGCCGATACCGAGACGCTGCTGGTGCTCACCGGCAACGGCGACGTGCTCGAGCCCGAAGGCGGCATCACCTCGATCGGGTCGGGCGGCAACTACGCGCTCGCCGCCGCCCGCGCGCTCGATGCCTATGAAGAGGACGCCGAGATCATCGCGCGCAAGGCCATGCAGGTCGCCGCCGATATCTGCGTCTTCACCAACGACCGCGTGACGGTCGAGACCGTCTGAGCCGGAAAACACACATGAACGACAATCTCACGCCCAAGGCGATCGTCGCCGCGCTCGACGCGCACATTGTCGGCCAGACCGATGCCAAGAAGGCCGTCGCCGTCGCGCTGCGCAACCGCTGGCGCCGCCAGCGCCTCGACGCGGACCTCCGCGACGAGGTGACGCCCAAGAACATCCTGATGATCGGCCCGACCGGCTGCGGCAAGACC
Organism: Novosphingobium sp. AP12; assembly: GCF_000281975.1. Taxonomy (GTDB): domain Bacteria; phylum Pseudomonadota; class Alphaproteobacteria; order Sphingomonadales; family Sphingomonadaceae; genus Novosphingobium. The sequence continues at coordinate 40,937 of NZ_AKKE01000079.1, forward strand.
GAAATCAGCCGCCGCCTCGCCAAGCTCGCCGACGCACCCTTCGTGAAGGTCGAAGCCACCAAGTTCACCGAAGTCGGCTACGTCGGCCGCGACGTCGAGCAGATCGCCCGCGACCTCGTGGAAGAAGCGATCCGGCTCGAGAAGGAGCGCCGCCGCGAATCGGTGCGCGAAGCCGCCAGCAAGGCCGCGATGGACCGCCTGCTCAACGCATTGGTGGGCGAGGGCGCATCGGAAGCGACGCGCGCCGCCTTCCACCAGCGCATCACCCAGAACGCCATGAACGAAACCGAGGTCGAACTCGAGGTCGAGGATGCGCCGGCCGGTCCGATGGAAATCCCCGGCATGGGCGGCTCGGTCGGCATGATCAACCTGGGCGACATCATGGGCAAGCTGGGCGGCAGCAAGCTCAAGCGCCGCAAGATGAAGGTGCCCGACGCCTGGGACAAGCTGGTCGACGAGGAGTCGGAAAAGCGCATGGACCAGGACGACGTCGCCCGCGTCGCTCTGGCGAACGCGGAGTCGAACGGCATCGTCTTCCTCGACGAGATCGACAAGATCGCCGTCTCCGACGTGCGCGGCGGCTCGGTCTCCCGCGAAGGCGTGCAGCGCGACCTGCTGCCGCTGATCGAGGGCACCACGGTCGCCACCAAGTACGGCCCGATGAAGACCGACCACGTCCTCTTCATCGCCAGCGGCGCCTTCCACGTCGCCAAGCCGAGCGACATGCTGCCCGAACTCCAGGGCCGCCTGCCGATCCGCGTGGAGCTGAAGGCGCTGACCGAGGAGGATTTCGTGCGCATCCTGTCGGAAACGCGCGCCAACCTCGTCGCTCAGTACAAGGCGCTGCTCGGCACCGAGCAGGTGACGGTCGAGATCACTCCCGACGCCATCCGCGAAGTCGCCAGGATCGCTGCTCAGGTGAACGAAAGCGTCGAGAACATCGGCGCCCGCCGCCTGCAGACGGTGATGGAGAAGCTGCTCGAGGAACTCAGCTTCGAGGCCGAGGATCGCAAGGGTGAGACCGTGACCGTCGACGAGGCCTACGTGCGCGAGAAGCTCGAGGGGCTTGCCGGCAATACCGACCTGTCAAAGTACATTCTCTGACGGCGGCGGCGTCCCCGGTTCTGTTCTGCCGGGGGCGTCGGCGCTTTTGTTCCTTGAATGTTCCGGCGAAACGATTAGCCTTCGCGCCGAAGGAGAATCGCCATGAAACTCGAAGGTGGATGCCACTGCGGCGCGGTGCGCTACAGCGTCGAAGGTGAACCCAAGCACGTCGCGCTGTGCCATTGTACGGACTGCCGCAAGTCGTCCGGCGCGCCCACGGTGGCCTGGGCTGCATACTCGGCGCCCGAATTCGCCCTCACCGCCGGCACCCCCTCGGCCTACAATTCGAGCGGCGCTGCCATGCGCCACTTCTGCCCGACCTGCGGCTCGGGCCTCTATTACGTCAACGAAGAAGTCCTGCCCGGCCTTGTCGACATCCAGGTCGCCACCCTCGACGATCCCGGTGCCCTCACGCCGCAGGCCCAGATCCAGGTCGCCGAACGCATCGGGTGGATGAGGGACATCGCCGCCCTGCACGAATTCGAGCGCTATCCGGGGTGAGTGAACGGAGCGGAGCATCTGAACGACGTCGTGTCCTGACGCGGGTCGATTACACCTCGCGGGACTTGCCAGCGGGCATGGAGTGGCTAGGCATCGGGGCCTGATTAGAGAAAGACCCTGCGCGATGTACCAGACACCCGAAGACCGCCCCGTGTACCGCCTGCTGACCGGCGCCGATGACCGTGCCTTCTGTGAGCGGGTGTCCGAGGCGCTGGCGCAGGGGTGGCGGCTTTACGGCTCGCCCACGCTGGCGTGGGATACGGCGGAAAACTGCATGAAGGCGGCGCAGGCCGTCGTCTGGCACGAGGCCGATGTCGTGAAGTAAGGGAACGGGAGGGCAGCGCCGACGGCCCGCCAGCGGCGCCCTCCCGGTTACCTGGAGCGCGTCAACCGGTGGAACAAGCCGCGTGCCACGCTCTGGCTGTGCCTCACCTCGTCGGCGACCGACCTGATCTCTTCGGTGTAGCCCGCCAGCCGGATCTCGCCGATCCTGTCGGCATGGACCGATACCTGATCGGCCAGCGTTACCGCCATCGTTTCGACGTCGTCCACCGGCGTCTTCGCCAGCATAAGCGCCACGATGTCGTGGAGGGCGTAGTGTGCGCCTTCGAGATGAAGCATGGCTTCTTCGAGCGCTTTGAGACGTTCACGCATGGTTCGACTGTGCTCTTGGCGAATCTTCGAAGAAGGTCGGGATATCCGATGCGGCGGCCATTACAATTGATTGCAGTCGAATGCAATGATCTACTTGGCTCGGCGGTCGTCCGGCTGGCGCAGGACAATCGTGACCGCCCAAAGCAAGCTGACCGGTTCCGCCCCAGCAGATTATCTACGCGATTGTACGTGGTAAATGCCGATCTCGGCGGAGGCGGTCGCAAGACGCCGGTGCCTCGCTTCAGAAGCGTGAGGCGGTCCGATCCTGGGATCGGATGGGTGATGCGGAGCCTGGTAGATGTTGGCTCCCCGAGTAGGATTCGAACCTACGGCCATTCGATTAACAGTCGAATGCTCTACCGCTGAGCTATCGGGGAGCAGCCTGTCAGTGTTACCACCGCCGGGCAGGGGTGCGCCTATAACAGCGTCGTCAGCGATGGCAACCCTCAGAAGGCAGAAATTTGGTCCGTGGGGCTGAAAAATTCGATCAATGTTTCAGGGCCTGGGCAAACCTGCGGATCAGACCTGGAACTGCTCGGCGAAGATGCGTTCCTCCAGCGTGAAACCGGCGTCGAACAGCAACGTGAGTTCCTTTTCGGCCGAGGCGACGATGCGCACCCAGGCGACGTCGCGCACTTCCTTCTGGTCGGCCACCGCGGCGACGGGGCGCTTGCCGGGTTCGCGGATGTGGAATTCCACCTCGGCGCTCTCGGGTAGGATCGCGCCCTTCCAGCGGCGGGGGCGGAAGGGGCTGAGCGGGGTCATCGCCACCATGCGGCTGCCCAGCGGCAGGATCGGTCCGTTGGCGGAGAGGTTGTACGCGGTGGAGCCCACCGGCGTCGCCACCAGGATGCCGTCGCCCGCCAGTTCCTCCATGCGAACGCGCCCGTTGATGCGGATTTCGACTTTCGCGGTCTGGCGCGTCTCGCGCAGCAGCGAGACTTCGTTGATCGCGTAGTAGCTGTATTCCCGGCCGTCGCGGCCGACGGCGTGCATGCGTAGCGGGCGGACGGGGACGGGATGCGCCTCGGCCACACGCTGGGCGATGGGCACGTGGTCGTGCGGGCCGTTCATGAGGAAACCCACGGTGCCCAGGTTCATGCCGTAGACCGGCTTGATCGGGTGCCCGCCCAGCATTTCGTGCAGGACGTGGAGTAGGAAACCATCGCCACCCACGACGACGAGCACGTCGGCCTCCTGCGGCGAGACCCATGCGTGGGACTCGCGCAGCGCCACGGCGCCGGCCTGCGCCTTGGCGCTGTCCGACACGATCAGCGCCAGTTTCGCATCCATGCTCATGATCTCCGGGCGCCGCCTTCGTCCTGTTCCGGGACGAAGCCCGTTGCGAGGTGTTGGGCTGTCGAATTTTGAAAGGATTTGCAAGGGCTTTGGGCTATGGCCGCGCGATGGGTGCCAAACGAGACGACAAGGTTCACAGCAATCCCAAGGGCATAGCCGCTCCCAAGGGCGCCGCGTCGCCAAAGGGGACAGCGGCCAAGGGGCTGGCGGATCGCCTGACCGGCATTCCCGGCCTCGAAGCGGTGTTCGAGCGCGTCGCCACCTGGCGCGAGGACCCGGTGCTGATGCCGCACATGGCGCACGTCCACGCGATGCTGCTGAGCCTGCGCCGGCTCGACGCGATCAACATGGCCTACGGCGCCGCAGCCGGCGACGGCGCGCTCGAGGAAGTGGCGGCGCGCATCTCGCATTTTGCCGAGGAGGAACTCGACGGACCCTGGCTCCTGGCGCGGGCGGGCGGGGGCAGCTTCCTGCTGGTCGCCAACGAGGCCTGCAGCCGCGAGCGCTGGCAGCTGGTCGCCGACCAGCTCGCCGACATGATCGCGCGGCCGATCCCGGTGCCCTCCGGTGTCCTGCGCCTTTCCCCGCGTGTCGCGCTGATCCGCGCACTGACCGGCGAAAGCGTAGAGTCCATGCTCGACCGGCTCGGGCACGCGATGGGTGATGCGCACGAACTGCACGGCTCGCGCCTGTCCTGGGCCGATGGTGAGGTCACTCCGCCCGGCCGCTCGGCGCAGCAGCTGGAAGCGGACCTCCTCGTCGCCATCGACCGCGACGAGATCGAAGTGCTGTTCCAGCCCCAGTTCGACCTCACCGACGACAGCCTCACCGGCGCCGAGGCCCTGGCGCGGTGGAACCACCCGGAGCTCGGCCGCATCGGCGCGGGCGCGCTGTTCGCCATCGCCGAGCGCGCGGACCACGTCGGCCCGCTCTCCCGCCATATCGCCCACAAGGCCATGTGGGCGGCCAAAAAGTGGCCGGGCCAGCTGCGCCTTTCGATAAACGTCACCGCCGCCGATCTTGCCTTCGGCAGCTACACCCGCCAGATGCTCGACCTCGTGCGCGAAAGCGGCTTCCCGCCGCGCCGGCTCACACTCGAAGTCACCGAGCAGACGCTGATCGGCGACATCACGCTCGCCGCGCAGACCATGGCCGAGTTCTCGGCGCAGGGCATCCGTATCGCGCTCGACGACTTCGGGGCGGGGTTCTGCAACTTCCGCTACCTCAAGGTCCTGCCGATCCATTACCTCAAGCTCGATCGCTCGATGATCGACGGCATCACCACCGACCGCCGCGACGTGGCCGTCCTGCGCGCGATCGTCGCCATGGCGCGGGCGCTGGACCTCCAGGTGATCGCCGAGGGGATCGAGGAGGAAGGGCAGCGGGAAGTGGCGGCGCGTGAGGGCTGCGCCTATTTCCAAGGGTTCCTGAGGGCGCAGCCGATGAGTGCGGCTATGTTCGCGAAGCTGGCGCGGGTCGAGGAAGAAGAACAGGGATAGAGCAGGGGAGAATAGCTCCCCGGCACCCCCGTCTTCCTCACCCCTTGCGAGCCACCGCGCTCAAACCCTTGGTCAGCTGCAGCAGACCGTTGAGCCTGCTCTTGGGATCGCCCCACGCGCGCTGGAGCACCAGCTTGTTGTCCGGTCGCAGCTTCACGGTGCCCTGCAGGCGCTCGGCGTAGGCGATGAGCCCGGCGGGGTTGGGGAAACTGTCGTTGTGGAAGCTGACGAGCGTACCGCGCGGGCCGACGTCGATCTTGGCGATGTGCGCCTCGATGGCCTGCCGCTTGATCTGGATGAGCTGAACGAGGTTCGCGGTCGGCTGCGGCAGGGGCCCGAAGCGGTCGATCATCTCGGCGGAGAGCGATTCGATTTCCTGCCGGCTCTCGGCATCGTTGAGGCGGCGGTACAGCGCCATGCGCACGGCGAGGTCCGGGACGTATTCCTCCGGGATCATGATCGGGGCTTCGACCGTGATCTGCGGGGACAGGCCCGAGGTGTCCTTCTCCAGTCCGACGCCGCCCGCGCGCGCGGCGAGGATCGCGTCCTCCAGCATCGACTGGTAAAGTTCGAAGCCGACTTCGCGGATGTGCCCGGATTGCTCGTCGCCCAGCAGGTTACCGGCGCCGCGAATGTCGAGGTCGTGGCTGGCGAGCTGGAAGCCGGCGCCTAGCGAGTCGAGGTCGCCGAGCACCTTGAGGCGCTTTTCGGCGACTTCCGACAGCGCCTGCCCGGCGGGCGACGTCAGGTAGGCGTAGGCGCGCAACTTGGAGCGCCCGACGCGGCCGCGCAGCTGGTAGAGCTGGGCGAGGCCGAAGCGGTCGGCGCGGTGGATGATGATCGTGTTGGCACGCGGAATGTCGAGACCCGATTCGACGATCGTGGTCGAGAGCAGGACCTCGTACTTGCCCTCATAGAAGGCGCCCATGCGCTCCTCGACCTCGCTCGGGCTCATCTGGCCGTGCGCGGCGATGCTCTTGACCTCGGGGACGTGCTTCTGCAGCCACTCCTCGACCTCGGGCATGTCGGCGATGCGGGGGACGACGATGAAGCTCTGGCCGCCGCGATGGTGCTCGCGCAGCAGGGCCTCGCGCATCACCATGTCGTCCCATTCCATCACGTAGGTCCGCACCGCGAGGCGGTCGACCGGCGGGGTCTGGATGGTCGAGAGTTCGCGCAGGCCCGACATCGCCATCTGCAGCGTGCGCGGGATCGGCGTGGCGGTGAGCGTCAGGACGTGGACGTCGGCCCGAAGCTGCTTGAGCTTTTCCTTGTGAGTGACGCCGAAGCGCTGCTCCTCGTCGACGATGACGAGACCCAGGTTCTTGAAGTTCACCGACTTCGAGAGGATCGCGTGGGTGCCGCAGACGACGTCCATGGTGCCCTCGGCCAGCCCGTCGCGGGTGGCCTTGGCCTCCTTCTCTGGGACGAGGCGCGAAAGGCGGCCGACGTTGAGCGGGAAGCCGGCGAAGCGCTCGGCGAACCCGGAATAGTGCTGGCGCGCGAGCAGGGTGGTCGGCGCGACGACGGCGACCTGCTGCCCGGCCATGGCAGCGACGAAGGCGGCGCGCAGGGCCACCTCGGTCTTGCCGAAACCGACGTCGCCGCAGACGAGGCGGTCCATCGGGCGGCCCGAGGCGAGATCCTCCAGCGTGTCCGCGATCGCGGCTTCCTGGTCCTCGGTCTCGGCCCAGGGGAAACGGTCGATGAACTGGTTGAACGAGCTTTCGTCGGCCACCAGCGCCGGGGCTTCGCGCAGGGCGCGCTCGGCGGCGGTCTTCATCAGCTCGCCGGCGATTTCCTGGATGCGGTCCTTGAGCTTCGCGCGGCGCTTCTGCCACGCCTCGCCGCCCAGCTTGTCGAGCACCGCGCCCTCGCTCTCGCTGCCGTAGCGCGAGAGGACGTCGAGGTTCTCGACCGGGATGTAGAGCTTGTCGCCGCCCGAGTAGGTCAGCATCACGCAGTCGTGCGGGCTCTGGCCCACCGGGATCGACTGCAGGCCCTCGTAGCGGCCGATGCCGTGGTCCATGTGGACGATCAGGTCGCCCGGGGTCAGCGCCGCCAGTTCGGCAAGGAAGGCGTCGCTGTCCTTCTTGCGCTTCTTGCGGCGCACGAGGCGGTCGCCGAGGATGTCCTGCTCGGTGATGACCTCGACGGAATCGTTGGAGAAGCCGGTTTCCAGCGGCAGCACCAGCGCGGCGGAGCGTCCCTGCACCGCGAGGCCGAGCGCTTCCTGCCAGGTGTCGGCAAGGCGCGGCTCGGGGCTTTCCACTTCGCCCAGGATCGAGGCGAGGCGCGCGCGGCTGCCGGTGGAGTAGGTCGCGAGGATCGCCTTGCGGCCGGACTTGGCGATGGCCTTGAGGTGCTTGGCGGCGGCCTCGTAGGCATTGTCGCCGCGGGCGCGCTCGGCGGCGAAGTCGCGGGCGTTGCGGAAGCCGAAGTCGAGGACCTTGGCGCTTTCCGGCTGGGCGAAGGGATCGGCGCGGTGGACCGGGTGGGCGGTGACGGCGAAGTCGAACTCGTCCCGGGTGAGATAGAGCGAGTCGATCGCCAGCGGGCGGTAGGAACCCGCCTTCTGGCCCGAGGTTTCTAGCCGCGCCTTGTGATAGTCCGCGATGTCGGTGAAGCGCTCGTCCACGGCGCCCAGCGCAGGGCTGTCGATGACGATCAGGTCGTCGTCGCCGAGGTGGTCGAACAGGGTGACCAGCCGGTCCTCGAACAGCGGCAGCCAGTGCTCCATCCCGGCGAGGCGGCGGCCGTCGCTGACCGCCTGGTAGAGGGGGTCGGCGGTGGCGTTGGCGCCGAACATCTCGCGGTAGCGGGTGCGGAAGCGCTTGACAGTGTCGTCGTCCAGCAGGGCTTCGCTGGCGGGCAGCAGCAGGTGGTCGGGCACCGTGCCGGTCGAGCGCTGGGTGCCGGTGTCGAACAGGCGCAGCGTTTCCAGCTCGTCGCCGAAGAAGTCGAGGCGCAGGCCACCGGGGCCGTCCGGGGTATTCAGGCCAGACGGCACGATGTCGAAGATCGAGCCGCGCACCGCGAACTCGCCCGCGTCGATCGCGGTGTCGGTGCGCTGGTAGCCCTGGCGGCGCAGCAGCGCGATCAGGCTTTCGTGGCCCACTTCCATGCCGGGCTTGAGCAGCCGCACCGATTCGCGGATGCGGAACGGCGTGAGCACGCGCTGGAGCAGGGCGTTGGTCGTGGTGACGAGCAGCTGCGGGCCGGTGCGCTTGAGCTGCAGCCGGTGCAGCGCGGCGAGGCGCCGGGCGCTGACCGACAGGGCCGGGCTGGCGCGGTCGTAGGGCAGGCAGTCCCACGCGGGAAACTCCACCACGTCGAGCTCTGGCGCGAAGAACTGCGCGGCGTCGGCCACGCTGCGCATCGCCGCCTCGTTGTCGGCCACGAAGACGGTGCGGCCTTTTGCGGCGACGGCACGGGCGAGGTCGGCCATGACCAGCGGCTGGCTGCCACGGGTCACCGAAGCCAGCGTCAGCGGCGTCGTGGCGGAAAGGATGCGGGAAAAATCAGGCATGTCGGGGATGAGGGCGAGATATGCGGTAGTTGCCGCAAATTCAATCGCCTTGGTGGCCGCAGCGGCGGCGAATCCGTTTTCCTACAGCGCGGGCTGCGCGGTACTCCGGAAAGGAATGCGGCAAGGGTGCGGAAGGAGAGCGGTGATGGGGATCGTGGAAACACCGGATATCGCCTCGCGTGGCGGGGCAAGTCCAACCTGGAAGGCGCCAGGTGCGCGGTGCAAGGCGACACTTTCAGCGCACAAGGCGACGCTTTCAGCGCACAAGGCGACAGGTGCAACTCTGCAAACAGGCATTTGCAGACGCAAGGCGACACTTTTGCCGCACAAGGCGACAGTTTTTGGGCCAAGACGCGGAGTTTCGCCTCTGGACCGTGTAAACCGTGTAAACCTGTCGCCTCGCAGGACGGACAGATCCGCCGCCGGTCAGTCCCTCGGAATCACCACGTAATCCAGCTTCATCATGCGCTCGATCAGGGGGCCGCGGTATTCTTCGGGGATGCTCAGGGTGCCGAGCGCCCAGCCCATGATGTCTACGTCTTCCTCGTCGATCATGCGCTCGAACAGGACGATGTCGTCCTCGGACCATTCGGCATGGAAGCGGTCGAAGAAGCAGCCGATCATGTAGTCGGCCTCGCGGGTGCCGCGGTGCCAGGCGCGGAACTTGAGGCGGGCGAGGCGAGGCGAGAGTTCGGTCATGACCGCGCCGTTACAGCGCGGCGCGGTCATGGGCAACAGGTCGCGCTCAGCTATGCAGGACGCGGATGATCTCCTGCGCAGGCCGGCCGGTGAGGTTCTTGGGGACCTCGGCGACGAGCACGTCCTTGAGCTGCTTGTGATAATGGCGCCGCATCTCGCCCAGCGAGCGCGGATCGGCGACCACGACGAGCTGCTCGATGTCGCGGGAGAGGACCTGCTGGTTGAGCCAGCCCGCCACCGCCGCGACGTGCGCGCTTTCGTCGAGCGCATCGTTGCTGCCATCCCCGGTGCGCGCGGAGTGGCGGGTCGGCCCGTCCAGGCGGCGCGAGCCGGCGCTGAAATTGGTCGCCTCGAGGTCGGGCACGTCCACCGCAGTCAGCCGGGGCTCGGCTTCCATGCCCGAGTTGCGGTAGAGCTCGAAGTTCTCTCCGTCGACGATCGCGAACACGGTTCCGTGCGGCAAGAGCATGGGCTTCTCCTTCATTGCATGCCCAACGCCAACGGAGCTGTGGGCAACTCGGTTCCGGCAAAGCGCCGCCGTGTCTGGCGAAACGGTGCGCACTCGCGCTAAGAGGCGAAGGTAATGCGGCCCGAAGCACTCAATTCCCTTTTCGTCGAAGTCGAGGCGCTGGAAGGCGTCGGCCCCAAGCTGCGCAAGCCGCTGGAAAAGCTAGGGCTTACCCGTATCCGGGACCTGGCCTATCACCTGCCCGACCGGTTCGTGGAGCGCCGGGCCATCGCCAACCTCGACGAGGCGAGCGTGGGCGAGAATGTCATCATCGCGCTGACGCCGCGCGAACACCGCTCCCCCAGCGGGCGCGGGCCGTTCCGTGTGCTGGCGGAGGACGCGGTGGGCAATGTCTGCACGCTGACCTACTTCGGCCGGGCATCGTATTCCGCCAAGAAGCAGCTGCCGGTGGGCGAACTGCGCTGGGTGGCCGGGCGGATCGACCAGTACGGCCAGATGCTCCAGATCGTGCATCCCGAGCACGTATCGGAAGATTCCTCCGCGCCGATCGGCCAGCTTTGCGAGGCCGTCTATCCGCTTTCCGAAGGACTGACGCAGGGCCGCGTCGGTTCGCTGGTCGGACAGGCGCTGAAGGGCCTGCCCGAGCTTCCCGAGTGGATCGAGCCCGGCCTCATGGCCAAGATGGGTTGGCCCGTATGGCGAGAGGCGCTGACCGAGGTGCACCGCGCGGTCCACGCGCCCGCGCGCGACCGGCTGGCCTACGACGAACTCCTCGCCAACGCGCTGGCGCTGATGCTGGTGCGCGAGAGCAACCGCGCGCAGCGGGGCACGCCGCTGATTGGCGACGGATCGCTGCGGGCTAAGCTGCGGCTGCCCTTCGCCCTGACCGGCGCGCAGGTCCGCTCGATCGGCGAGGTCGAGGGTGATCTCGCGCAGGCCTCGCCGATGCTGCGGCTGCTGCAGGGCGACGTCGGCTCGGGCAAGACGGTGGTGGCGCTGTCCTCGATGCTGATCGCGGTGGAGGCAGGGGCACAGGCGGCGCTCCTGGCGCCAACCGAAATCCTCGCCCGCCAGCACTATGATACGCTGTCGCGGATGTTGCAGGGCACCGGCGTCGAGATCGCGCTCCTGACCGGGCGCGACAAGGGCAAGGCGCGCGAGGCGATCCTGATGGGGCTTCTGGACGGGTCGATCCAGATCGTGGTCGGCACCCACGCGATCTTCCAGGATGCGGTGGCCTACCGCAATCTCGCGCTGGTTGTAATCGACGAGCAGCACCGCTTCGGCGTCGGACAGCGGCTCATGCTCACGCGCAAGGGCCGCCGGGTGCCGCATACGCTGGCGATGACCGCGACGCCGATCCCGCGCACGCTGACGCTGGCGCAGTACGGCGAGATGGAAGTCTCCAAGCTCGACGAACTGCCACCGGGACGCCAGGCGATCGACACCCGGGTCGTCGCAGTCGAGCGGATGGACGATGTTGCCGGTGCACTCGCCCGGCACATCGCGACCGGGCAGCAGGCCTATTGGGTTTGCCCGATGGTCAACGAGAACGAGAACGACGACCTCGCCGCCGCCGAGGCGCGCTACGCGGCGCTTAAGGAGCGCTTCGGCGATACCGTGGCGCTCGTCCACGGCCAGCTTCGCCCGGAGGCAAAGGACGCGGCGATGGAGCGGTTCGCGCGCGGAGAGGCGAGCCTTCTGGTCGCGACCACGGTGATCGAGGTCGGCGTCGACGTGCCCAACGCCACGCTGATGGTGATCGAGCAGGCCGAGCGATTCGGCCTCGCCCAGCTGCACCAGCTGCGCGGGCGTGTCGGGCGCGGGGCGGAGAAATCGACGTGCCTGCTGCTGCGCGGCGGCCAGCTTTCCGAAACCGCGCGGCAAAGGCTGGCACTGATGCGCGAAACTCAGGACGGCTTCCGGCTTGCGGAGGAGGACCTGCTCTTGCGCGGCGGCGGCGAACTGCTCGGCACCCGGCAGTCGGGCGACACGCCGTTCCGCATCGCCAGCTTGGAGCAGATCAGCAAGCTTCTCCCGCTGGCTCACGACGACGCGCGCCTGCTGATCGAGCGAGACGGCGGGCTGGCGGGCCCAAGGGGCGAGGCGGCGCGGCTGCTGCTCTACCTGTTCGAGCGGGACTGGGGGGTTCAGCTACTCCGCTCGGGCTGATACCGATCGCATCGCCGATCTCGGTAATGCGGTTTGACCAATGACGACGGCGCACTTGCGCGGGCAACCGTGCAGATGATACCAAATGCGCCACATAAGATCATAAATCGGTCAGACCGCAGGGAGAGTGGCAATGAACCGGGAACAGGGGACGGCCCAGTGCGCCGGGCAGGACGAATCGCATGCGCCGAGGCTCTATCGCAGGGTCGCCGCGCAGCTGATGGATGAGGTGCGGGCAGGGCGCTATCCGGTCGGCGCGCGGATGCCGGCGGAACGCGAACTCGCGGTCCAGATGGGTGTCAGCCGCCCGATCGTGCGCGAGGCACTGCTGGCGTTGGAAGTCATGGGCATCGTCGAAGTGAAGCTGGGCTCGGGCGCTTACGTCCTGCGCTCGCCCGAGGACGAGCCCGTCGCAATCGACGCCTCAGAGGTCACGCCGATCGAACTGGCGCAGGCCCGCCTGATCTTCGAGGGCGAAGCCGCCTCCCTGGCGGCGGTGAACATCGCCGAGGAGGAACTCGCGCTGATGGACCAGGCCGTCGCCGACATGAATCGCGAGGACGGGACGTTTGAGGACTGGCAGGCGGCACTGACGCTGTTCCACCTCACCATGGCCAAGGCCACGCGCAACGTCGCGGTGGAGCGCGGGGTGCGCGACCTGTGGGACATGCGCTCGCGCTCGCCCGAATGCCGCCGGATGCTGGAGGAAGCGCGCAACTACAATTACCGCTACAGCCTGGAGCAGCACGTCGAGATACTGGCGGCGCTGAGGGCCCACGACGCCGAGCGCGCCAGGGCGGCGGTGCGGATGCACCTGCAAGGCTCGATCAACCATGTGCTGATGGCGCTGGAGGAGCGAGCGGTCGCCGATGCCCGGGCGCGGGTGGCGGAAATCCGCTCGCGTTATTCCACCGATGGTAAGCGCTGAAACGACAAAGGGCGCGTCCCGAAAGACGCGCCCTTTGCGAATAAATGGTCGGGGAAAGAGGATTCGAACCTCCGGCCCCTGCCTCCCGAAGACAGTGCTCTACCAGGCTGAGCTATTCCCCGACCGGAGGGCGATCCGAAGACCGCCCGGGGCAGGAGCGCGCCTATATAGGGCGACTCCGGGGGTGGCAAGGGGGCTTTGTGGAATTAATTGAGAGGGGTGAAGAATGCGCGGAAATGGGGGTGCCCGCTTCCCATGCCGGGCTCGCATAGGTAGGTTTTGCGCATGACGACCACCACTCTTCGCCCCGATCCCGCCCCCGCCGCCGTGACACCGCACTGGGAGCACCAATACCTCGATCTCATGCGCCGGATATGGACGCAGGGCGACGAGCGGGTCGACCGTACCGGCGTCGGCACCCGCGCCCTGTTCGGAGAGACGATCCGGTTCGACCTGTCGGGCGGGGCGATGCCGCTGCTCACCACCAAGCGCGTCTACTGGAAGACCGCAACGCGCGAGATGCTGTGGTTCCTCACGGGCGACACCAATATCCGCAAGCTCTGTGCGCAGGGCGTGGAAATCTGGACCGACTGGCCGCTCGACCGCTACCGCCGCGAGACCGGCGAGGCGATCGAGCGCAAGGACTTCTCCGCAAGGATCGTCGCCGATGAGGCCTTCGCGCTCGAATGGGGGGACCTTGGTCCGGTCTACGGCAAGCAGTGGGTGGATTGGCCGACCTACGAGCCGGCGGGCGAAGGCCTGTTCAGGAACGGCCCCGGCATCAACCAGGTCGCGCAGGTGGTCGAGAGCCTCAAGGCCAACCCCGGCAGCCGCCGTCACATCATCGAGGGCTGGAACGTCGCCGAGCTCGATTCGATGGCGTTGCCGCCCTGCCACAAGACCTATCAGTTCCATGTATCGGGGGGACGGCTGTCATGCCTGCTGTACCAGCGCAGCTGCGACCTCGGCCTTGGCTTCGCGTTCAACATGTGGTCACTGGCGCTGCTGACGCGGATGCTGGCGCAGCAATGCAACCTCGAGCCGGGTGAGGCCGTTTGGACAGGCGGTGATGTCCACCTCTACCTCAACCATGCGGCGCTGGTCGAAGAACAGCTGTCGCGCGACCCTTCCGGAGAAGCCCGGATGACGATCCTGCGGCGTCCCGAATCGATGTTCGATTATCGGATCGAGGACTTCGACGTGACCGGATATGCCCCTCAGGCGCATATCGCCGCGCCGGTTGCAGTCTGATTTGACATTACCGAGAGTTGAAATATTATGACCCTACCGTAGAATTTTGATACTCAAGGTTCTCGCGGCCGCACACTGGCGGGAGAGCGTGAAATGGCCGAAGAGTCGGCAAGAACTGGCAAGCCGCGGGGCAATCTGCCGCCGCTGGAACTCTATGTGCCCGAGCCGAGATACCGGCCCGGAGACGTCGTCGATTACTCGCATCTGCCGGTGCCGCCGGCGGGCAAGCTGCCCCGCCCGGACGAGGCCTGCGCCGCGGCCGACACCTGGCCGCTGACCCTCGACATGATTCGCGTTCTGGACGAGGACGACCATGCGGTCGGCGCATGGAATCCCGGCCTCGATCCCGAAAGCCTGCGCCGCATGCTGCGCACGATGGCGCTCACCCGCGCCTTCGACGACCGGCTGTACCGCAGCCAGCGTCAGGGCAAGACCAGCTTCTACATGAAGTCCACCGGCGAGGAGGCGATCGCGGCCGCCTGCGCGCAGGCGCTTGCCGACGACGACATGGTGTTTCCGAGCTATCGCCAGCAGGGCATCCTGATCTCGCGCGGCTATCCGCTCGTCGACATGGTCAACCAGATCTACTCGAACCGGGCCGATCCCCTGAAGGGCCGCCAGTTGCCGATCATGTATTCGGCCAAGGACTACGGGTTCTTCTCCATTTCCGGCAACCTCGCCACGCAGTTTCCGCAGGCGGTAGGCTGGGCGATGGCGAGCGCGATCAAAGGCGACACCCGCATCGCCACCGCCTTCATCGGCGAAGGATCGAGCGCCGAGGGCGACTTCCACGCGGCGATGACTTTCGCGGCCGTCTACAACGCGCCCGTCGTTCTGCACGTCGTCAACAACCAGTGGGCGATCTCCAGCTTTTCCGGTTTCGCGGGCGCCGAGCGCACGACATTCGCCGCCCGCGCGACCGGATACGGTATCGCGGGCCTCCGGGTGGACGGCAACGACGCACTCGCCGTCTACGCGGCGATGGAGTGGGCCGCCAACCGCGCCCGCGCCAACCAGGGCCCGACGCTGATCGAACACTTCACCTACCGCGCCGAGGGGCACTCCACCTCGGACGACCCTTCCGCGTACCGCTCCGCGCAGGAGCGCGAGGAATGGCCGCTCGGCGATCCGATCATGCGCCTCAAGAAGCACCTGATCGCTCTTGGCGAATGGTCCGAGGAACAGCAGGAGGCGATGGACCGCGAACTGGTGGAGCAGGTCAAGGTCGCCACCAAGGAAGCCGAGAAGAACGGCGTGCTGGGCCACGGCATGCACCACCCGTTCCACACCATGTTCGAGGACGTCTTCGAGGAACTGCCCTGGCATCTCGAGGAGCAGGCCGACCAGGCCATCCGCGAGCGCGAGACCAAATGGCCGGAATGGAAGGAGCGGGGCGATGCCTGAGGACAATTCGGTGAGCCTCGCCGATGACGTGAGCGAAGCTCCGACCAAGCAGATGAACATGATCGAGGCGATCAACGACGCCCTCGACATCATGATGGCGCGCGATCCGGACATCGTGATCCTGGGCGAGGACGTGGGCTATTTCGGCGGCGTCTTCCGCGCCACGGCGGGGCTCCAGAAGAAGTTCGGGCGCAACCGCGTGTTCGATTCGCCGATCAACGAATGCGGCATCATCGGCGCGGCGGTGGGCATGGCCGCCTATGGCCTGCGGCCGGTGCCGGAGATCCAGTTCGCCGACTACATCTACCCCGGCCTCGACCAGCTCATCAGCGAAGCGGCGCGCATGCGCTACCGCTCGGCGGGTGAGTTCACCGCGCCGATCACGGTGCGCTCGCCGTTCGGCGGCGGCATCTTCGGCGGGCAGACCCACAGCCAGAGCCCGGAGGCGCTGTTCACCCACGTCGCCGGCCTGAAGACGGTTATTCCGTGCACGCCGCGCGACGCCAAGGGCCTGCTGATCGCCTCGATCGAGGACAACGACCCGGTCATCTTCTTCGAGCCCAAGCGCATCTACAACGGTCCGTTCGACGGCTACTACGACAGGCCCTCGCGGACCTGGAAGGGGCAACCCGGCGGCGACGTGCCCGAGGGCTACTACAAGATCCCGCTCGGCAAGGCGCGGATCGTGCGGGAAGGCGCGGCGCTGACCGTGCTGTCCTACGGCACGATGATCCACGTCGCCGAGGCGGTGCTGGCCGAAAAGGGCATCGACGCCGAAATCATCGACCTGCGCACGCTCGTGCCGCTCGACATAGAGACTGTGGAAAAGTCCGTGGAGAAGACGGGCAAATGTCTGGTGATACACGAGGCGACCCGCACCTCCGGCTTCGGCGCCGAACTCTCCGCGCTGGTGCAGGAGCGTTGCTTCTACCACCTCGAAGCGCCGGTGGAGCGCGTGACCGGCTTCGACACGCCTTATCCGCACAGCCTCGAGTGGGCCTATTTCCCCGGTCCCGTCCGCATCGGCGAGGCGGTCGATCGTCTGATGAAGGATTGATCCGATGGGTCGCTACACATTTACGCTCCCCGACATCGGTGAAGGCATCGCCGAGGCCGAGATCGTCGCCTGGCACGTCAAGGTCGGCGACACGGTGGAAGAAGACGGCCGTCTGGCCGACATGATGACCGACAAGGCGACGGTCGAGATGGAAAGCCCGGTTTCGGGCGTCGTCGTCGAAGTGGCGGGCGAGGCGGGCGACGTGATCGCCATCGGCTCCGCTCTGGTGGTGATCGAGGTCGAGGGCGCGGGCAATGAAACCGCCGCGCCCGCTCCCAAGGCAGCGGTGGTCGAGGAGCGGATCGAGGTCGAGACGCCTGATGCCGGCGACGTGGAACGGGTCGAGGCTGCGACCCGCCCGGCACCGGCACGCGAGCCTGAGCCTCAGATCAGGCCCGAGCCTGTCGAAGTCCGCGAAGCGCCTTCTGCTTCCGCCAAGGTCCTCGCCAGCCCGGCGGTCCGCAAGCGGGCCAAGGACCTCGGCATCGACCTTGTCGAAGTGCGTTCCGCCGAGGACGGCCGCCTGCGCCATGCCGACCTCGACGCGTTCCTCGCCTACAACGCCGGGGGCGGTTTCCAGCCTGCGGGCGGCAAGCGCGCGGACGAGCAGGTGCGCGTCATCGGCCTCAGGCGCCGCATCGCCGAGAACATGGCGGCCTCCAAGCGCAACATCCCGCACTTCGCCTATGTCGAGGAATTCGACGTCACGGCGCTCGAGGAAACCCGCGCGCAGCTCAACGAGGGCAGGGGAGACCGGCCCAAGCTGACGATGCTGCCGTTCCTCATCACCGCGATCTGCAAGCTGCTGCCCAAGTATCCTATGCTCAACGCCCACTACGACGATGAGGCCGGCGTGGTGACGCGTTATGGCTCGGTGCACTTGGGCATCGCGGCGCAGACCCCCGCCGGGCTCATGGTGCCGGTGATCCGCGACGCCCAGGGCCGCAACCTCTGGCAGCTCGCCGCCGAGATCACGCGCCTTGCGCAGGCTGCGCGCGACGGGGCGGCGAAGTCGTCCGAACTGTCGGGCTCGACGATCACCGTAACCTCGCTCGGGCCGATGGGCGGCGTTGCGACGACGCCGGTCATCAACCGCCCCGAAGTCGCCATCATCGGCCCCAACCGCATCGTCGAGCGGCCGATGTTCGTGAAGGACGCCACTGGCGCCGAGCGCATCGAGAAGCGCAAAATCATGAACATCTCGATGAGCTGCGACCACCGCGTGGTCGATGGCTGGGATGCCGCGAGCTTCGCGCAGGACCTCAAGAAGCTGATCGAGGCGCCGGCGCTCATCCTCGCGGGCTAAGGAGGTAGAACGTGGACCGGGACCCGCGCGTGGATGATTACATCGCCGCCATGGCGCCCCCGGTCCGTGCCCTGCTCGAACATCTGCGCGAGGCTGTCCACCGGGCGCTCCCGGAAGGATGCGAGACGATAAAGTGGAAAGTCCCGCACTACACCGTCGATGGCTGCAACATTGCCGGGCTCGCCGGCTTCAAGGCGCACTGCTCGCTCGGCATCCACGGCGATCCGGCGACGAGCCGCTACGTCAAGATCGCCGCGTTCGACAAGATGCCGCCCGATGCGGAACTGACCGCGATGTTGCATGATGCCCGCGACTGAATCGCGGGGACCAAGCCATGAGCCGAGATGCGCGCATCGACGAGTATATCGCTAACGCGGCGGATTTCGCCCGCCCGATCCTCGAGCACCTGCGAGACCTCGCCCACAACGCGCTCCCCGGCGCCGAGGAGGCGATCAAGTGGGGGATGCCGCACTTCCTCGTGAACGGCAAGAACGTCGCGGGGATGGCCGCGTTCAAGGCGCACTGCACCTTCGTGATCCACGGCGACGGGCGACAGGGCGACGCGATGGGCCAGTTCGGCCGCATCACCGCGATAACGGACCTCCCCGGCGACCCGGAACTCGCCGATAAGCTGCGCGCCGCGCGCGACCGGGTCGAGACGAAGGGCACGGCGCAGAAGACCGGCGGCGCCCGCAAGCCCAAGCCCGAGATACCGATGCCGGACGATTTCGCGGCACTGCTCGATGCCGCGCCGACTGCGCGCGGGACCTTCGATGCCTTCGCACCCTCCCACCGCCGCGACTACCTCGAGTGGATCACCGAGGCGAAGACACAGACCACGCGGGACAAGCGCATGGCGCAGTCGGTGGAGTGGCTGGCAGAGGGCAAGAAGCGCCACTGGAAGTACGAGAGCTGCTGATGCGCGGCAGGGGCTGGAGGGCCCCTTTGCAGCCTCGTCGGCCTCTCCAAGAAGGTCGGCGCAAAAAATCCACAAGGCTCCGGGAAGGCGGTTGACAGCCCCGGATGGCTGGCCTAGTGGCGGCGCTCCCAAGCGGACGCAACCGCAAGAACGCGGGTGTAGCTCAGTTGGTT